>DAISYQ010000042.1:0-27840 GCA_036825195.1 Syntrophales bacterium | reverse complement strand
TCAGGTCTTCACGGGTTTCTCTCGACCGGATCACGTAAAATGCGTCATCCTTGACGAGCACTTCCGGAACCCTCGGCCGTGAGTTGTAGTTTGAGGACATGGAGAAACCATATGCTCCCGCACTCATGACGGCCATCAGTTCGCCGCGTTCCAGGGCGGGGATGGAGCGCCCCCGGGCGAGGAAGTCACTCGATTCGCAGATCGGGCCGACCACATCGGAACGGAGATCTTCCCGCTTCCTGAGTTCAACGGGCCGGATCTCATGGTACGAGTTATACAGACAGGGCCTCATCAAATCATTCATTCCAGCGTCTGTTATGACAAATCTCTTATCCGCGTTGCTCTTGGTATACAGTACCTCACAAATCAAAATACCGGCATTTCCGACGATTACCCTACCCGGTTCAAAGATGAAGGTACAATCAATATCCCGCGCGCTTTCCATAATAGCCTTCGCGTATGCCTCCGGATGAGGCGGCGTCTCCTGGTCATAGGTGATCCCCAAACCACCTCCCAGATCCAGATATCTGATGGCGATCCCTTCCTTCCGCAGAGATGAGATCAACACCTTCAAGCGATCAAGGGCGTCTATAAAGGGAGTAATCTGTGTTATCTGCGACCCGATATGGCAATCGACCCCTATAACTTCTATATGATCCAGTTTGGCGGCACGCCGGTACTCTTCCAGCGATTTTTCTATATCGATACCGAATTTGTTTTCTTTCATCCCGGTCGATATATGAGGATGCGTCATGGGATCCACATCGGGATTGACCCGCAGGGCTATTCGTGCGACAGTATTCATTTTCCCGGCCCATTCATTGATTACCTCAAGCTCCTGAGGTGATTCGACATTGAACATGAGAATATCGTTCTCCAGTGCGTACCGTATCTCCTCATCCTTCTTCCCCACACCTGAATAGACGATCTTCCGTGGATCGGCACCTGCCGCGAGGGCCCGGTAGAGTTCTCCTCCCGAAACGATATCGATGCCGCCCCCCTCTTTTATGAAGGTCTTCAGAATAGCCACATTTGAATTTGCCTTTGCGGAAAAACAGATGATATGCGGAATATCTCCAAATGACGAGTCGAAAACCTCGAAATGTCTTTTAAGCGTCCGGTAACTGTAAAGATAAAAAGGGGTCCCTACGGCCTGTGCCACTTCAAGAACCGGTACCTCCTCACACCAGAGCGTATTATCTACATAGTTGAAATAGTTCATATCTGCAAGACCTTACGTTTTGAGGCAGTTACCTCTGCTTTAAAAATAATACCCTACATTCGCCGTATTTGATTCTCCTCCACACATCCCGGAAGAATTGCACAGTACGATTCTGTATGAATAGAGGAAACCCCTTCTGATATTGCGATCCAGATATACAAACCGTCCTTTTTCATCTTTATTCAAATCATCCAATGGGAGGTATGCAGCAATAACAAAGATACGAGGGCAACCCGGACAATCATCGCTTTCTGTTTTCAACGCACTCTTCAGGATCTTGACGTTCCATCCATCTCCATGTTCTTGAGAAGCACTCCATTTAAGAACGGCCCTGTCTTCCGTATCGATAGATACGGTTAGATCTGAAACCTCTCCGGGATAGTACATATCGGGATACCGAGGATCGGCCTTCTTTCCGCAACCAACGGAGAACACAGAAAAGTAAAACACCGCCAGCATCAATATTGTCCACTGGAGACCTCTATTCATGATATGCACCTTAGGGGAGGATCTAGTCGCTCCTCCCCGTCTCAATCGCTTCTATTCTCCCTAATACCGTTTCCTTCGCCGTTCCGCCGATACTATTTCTCGCGTTGACCGAACCGTCCACGCTCATGCACGCGTAAATTTCCTTACCGGCATCCTTCCAGAACAGGCGAATCTCTTCTATATCAAGGTCCTGCATATTCTTCCGTCTTTCAACGCAGTACCCCACAAGACGCCCCACTATGCTGTGAGCCTCTCTAAAGGGAATTCCCTTCATGACGAGATAATCGGCCACATCAGTAGCCGTGGAAAAACCTCCCGCGGCGCTGGTAAGCATCCTGTCTTTTTTGAATTTCAGATTCATCGTCATATCCGACAGAACAGCGAGGCAGGCCTTCACCGTGTCAACCGCATCGAACAGGGGTTCCTTGTCTTCCTGAAGATCCCTGTCATATGTCATGGGGAGTCCCTTCAAGATGGTCAGGATTGCTGTCAGGTCCCCGTACACTCGTCCGGTCTTCCCCCTTATCAATTCAGCCACATCGGGATTCTTTTTCTGAGGCATGATACTGCTGCCTGTGGTAAAGGCATCGGATATCTCAACAAACCCGAACTCATCGCCCGACCAGATCACAAGATCCTCGCAGAAACGGCTCATATGCATCATAATCATGCCTGCATCGAAGATAAATTCGGCGACAAAGTCCCTGTCCGAAACCGCGTCCATGCTGTTTCTTGAGACCTTCGGGAAAGCAAGCAACTCGGCAACGAATTCCCGACTTATAGGGAATCCTGTGCCCGCCAGGGCCGCTGACCCCAGAGGCATGACATTGAGTCTATCCTTGCACTCCCTCAGACGATCCGCATCCCTGTCCAGCATTTCCCAGTAGGCAAGAAGGTAGTGGGCCAGAAGCACCGGCTGTGCCTTTTGCATGTGGGTGTAACCGGGGAGTACGGTATCAATCTCACTCTTCGCCACCGTAACAAGAGAGGCCTGGAGATCCGTCACAAGGTCAAGGATGGTGTCCACCTCAGCACGAAGATAGAGCCTCATATCGAGGGATATCTGATCGTTTCTACTCCGTGCCGTGTGAAGTTTTCCACCCACATCACCGATACGATCTATCAGAGATTTCTCTATGGCCATATGGATATCTTCCAGATCGGAAGAATATGAAAATTCACCATTCTCTATACTATGCAGGATATCTTGAAGACCGGAGAGTATCTTCTCTGCATCTTCGGTGGAGATAATACCCTGCTTGGAAAGCATGCGGCAGTGCGCACTGCTCCCCTCGATATCGTACCGATAGAGTCTCTTATCGAAATGGAGAGAGGATGTGAATTCCTCCACCCTTTTATTGGTGGGTTGAGAAAATCGTCCTCCCCATGGTTTCTTCTGACCCGACATGCGTTGTTCCTGCCAATCTGAAGTTATTTTTTCAGCAGCGCCTGCATCTTTAGCCTCAATGCGTTGAGTCTGATGAAGCCGGTAGCATCTTTCTGATTATAGACCTCATCCTTTTCAAAGGTAGCCAGATCCTCACTGTAGAGTGATACCGGTGCCTTGACGCCCACCGGCGTACAGTTCCCCTTATAGAATTTGAGCCGTACCGTTCCGGTAACATCTTTCTGTGATTCATCTATCATCTTCTGGATCATTTCTCTCTCGGGAGAATACCAGAAGCCGTTGTATATGATCTGCGCGTACTTCGGCATAATGGAATCTCTGAGGAGCATGACCTCCCTGTCCATGGTGATCGTTTCCATGACACGGTGAGCGGCCCAGAGCGCGGTACCGCCGGGTGTTTCATAGATCCCTCGTGATTTCATACCCACAAAGCGGTTTTCAACCATATCCATCCTGCCGATGCCGTTGTCTCCCGCAAGGGTATTCATGCAGTCCAGAAGCTGAGCTGGGCTCATCGGTTGTCCGTCAACCGCCACCGGGTTTCCCTGCTCAAAGGAAATTTCCACGTACGTTGGCCGATCGGGCGCATTTTCCGGAGAAACGGTCATCACATACATATCTTCGGGTGGTTCCTTCCAGAGATCTTCGAGGACTCCACCTTCGTGAGAGATATGCAGGAGATTTCTGTCCTCACTGTAGGGGCTTTTTTTCGTTGATTTTACGGGGATGTTGTATTTCGCCGCATAATCTATCATAGCTTCCCTCGAATTGAGGGTCCAGTGTTCATCCTTCCAAGCCGAAATGATTGTTATGTTCGGATCGAGGGCCATGTAGGTCATTTCGAACCGTACCTGGTCGTTTCCCTTCCCGGTAGCGCCATGGCAGACGGCATCCGCACCCTCTTTATGGGCGATCTCAATCTGCCTTTTAGCCACTATGGGCCGCGCGAGAGAGGTACCAAGGAGATACGTCCCTTCATATATCGCATTGGCCCTCAGTGCCGGGAAGACAAAATCTTTTACGAATACCTCTTTCAGATCTTCAACGTATGCCTTGACCGCTCCCGTGGCAAGGGCCTTTTGCTCCAGGCCGTCGAGTTCCTGTTTCTGCCCCACATCCCCGGTAAGGGTAATAACTTCACATCCGTACGTTTCGATCAACCACCGCACAATCACGGAGGAATCGAGTCCTCCGGAATACGCCAGTACCACTTTTTTTACTTTACTGCTCATCACCTATTTCCTCCAACCATAAGTATTTCCATTATCGCTTTCTGTACATGCAGACGGTTTTCCGCCTGATCAAAGACCACAGACTGCGGTCCATCTATAACGCCCGCCGTTATCTCTTCCCCGCGGTGAGCGGGAAGACAGTGCATAATGATGGCATCATCATTCGCACAGGCGACCAGTCGCTCATCAACCTGATACTCCCGGAATACCGACGTTCTTACTTCATGTTCGTCTTCCTGACCCATGCTGGCCCAGACATCCGTATAGAGCACGTCGGCGTCGGATGCCGCCTCTTCAGGGACACGCACAAGCTCTATTCCCGCCTTCGACTCTCTGATCCCTCTCTCCAGTATGGACTCATCGGGATCATACCCTTCGGGGCAGGCGATCGCCAGATGAAAGGGGAGTTTTGCCGCGGCATTAATCCAGGAATTCGTCATGTTGTTTCCATCGCCGATATAGGCAATTTTCAGTCCTTCATATCCACCCTTCTTTTCCATGATGGTAAATATGTCGGTCAACACCTGGCACGGGTGCAACAGATCGGTCAATCCGTTGATAACGGGTATTGTGGCATATTTCGCAAATTCTTCGATCAGTCCCTGTTCAAAGGTCCGGATCATGATGCCATCAATGTATCTGGACATGACCCGCGCCGTATCGGCAATTGTTTCTCCTCTTCCTAGCTGTATGTCCCGCCTGTTGAGGAATATACCCGCCCCGCCAAGTTGATGGATACCCGCTTCGAAGGACAGTCTCGTTCTCGTTGACGATTTGTCGAACAACATACCGAGTGTCTTCCCCCTCAGGGATTCATGGGCCTCACCCCTGTAGAGCAGATCTTTCAGCCTCTTCGCGCGGTCAAATATTTCATTTAATCCATCTACATCGAAATCATGGATCGTCAACATATCTTTTTTCACAGGTTTCTCATCACCTCTTCAAGGATATCGACCGCATGGTCTATATCCCCCTTTGTAATAATCAGAGGAGGAACAAATCGCAACACATTTCCGCAGGTGCAGTTCAGGAGTAGACCCCGTTCCATACACCCTTTTACGATATCAGCTCCTTCTATGGATAGCTCCACACCGATCATGAGACCCTTTCCTCTTACTTCTCTGACAAAGGAAAACTCTTTCTTCAGGTTCTCGAGCTTCTCCTGAAAGTATATCCCCATTGCCCTGCCGTTATCCAGCACTCCCCTATTCAGCAGTGCATCCATGACCGCAAGCCCTGCCGACATGGCCAGTGGATTCCCTCCGAAGGTGGACGCATGACTTCCTGGTGTAAATGATGCCGCCACCCTATCGGTTGCCAGCATGGCCCCCACGGGGAAGCCATTACCCAGCGCCTTTGCCAGGGTCATGATATCGGGTGCCACGCCGCTCGATTCATACGCGAACAGATCACCCGTACGCCCCATCCCCGTCTGTACCTCATCCAGTATCAGGAGGACGCCCTTATCGTCACATATCTTTCTTACGCCTTCAAGATATCCTTCCGACGGAACCTTGACACCGCCTTCACCCTGAATAGCCTCCAGCATGACCGCACAGACATCGTCCGTAACGGCCTTTTCAAGCGAGATGAGATCGTCGAAGGGTACATATCCGAAACCGTCAGGGAGGGGATCGAATCCCTTCTGAAACCGTTCCTGTCCCGTCGCCGTGACGGTAGCGAGGGTTCGCCCATGGAATGAATTCTTCATACTTACTATGCGACACCTGCCTTTGTCCATATGTTCATGGGCATACTTGCGTGCCAGTTTGATTGCTGCCTCGTTCGCCTCCGCCCCGCTGTTGCAGAAAAACACCTTATCCGCAAAAGAATTTTCCACCAAAAGGCCGGCGAGCCGGATCTGCGGTTCAATGTGATATATATTGGACACATGCATCAGTGTTCCGGCCTGTTTGCTGATTGCCTCTGATACGAGGGGGTTGGAATGGCCAAGGGCGCAAACGGCGATACCCGCCAGAAAATCGAGGTACCTCTTACCGTCGGAATCCCAAACATAGGCTCCTTCTCCCTTTACCAGGACAACCGGCAGTCGCGAATAGGTTCCCATGATATATCTTTCTGAATTATTGATAAGTTCGTGTGTCGTCATATCGTCTCCGTGCTTTGGGCTTTTATTCACGTACCACTCTGCCCCTGTCTTTAGTTATTCAGCTTTTCACCACTTCCGTTCCGATGCCTCTATCCGTGAATATCTCAAGGAGAATCGAATGATCCAGACGTCCATCAATGATATGCGTCTTTCCCACGCCATTCCTGAGGGCCTTGAGACAGCATTTCACCTTGGGATACATACCTCCGCTTATGGTGCCGTTCGCGATCAGTTCATCGGTTTTTACAGTATTGATAGAGTTGATCAGCCGCCCTTTTTTGTCCATGATCCCTTCCACATCGGTCAGGAGAACAAGTTTCTCTGCCCCGAGGGCGGCCGCCACTTCACCCGCAACAATATCCGCGTTTATATTATACGTCTCACCGCCATCTCCTGCGCCGGTGGGGGCTATAACGGGAATAAACCCGTCCTCGATCAATGCCTTGATAAGCCCTGCGTTAACCTTTCTGACCCGACCCACCAATCCGATATCTATGATCTCCGGTGGGGTGTCCTTGGCCTTTTCCTCGCTCAGATAATACTTCTCGGCCTCTATGATATTTCCGTCTTTACCGCTCAAACCGACGGCACGACCGCCATGGTTATTGATCAACCCCACGATCTCCTTGTTCACCTTGCCGGCAAGGACCATCTCGACTATATCCATGGTTTCTTCGTCCGTCACTCTCATCCCCTGGATGAATTTCGAATCCTTACCCAGCTTTTTGAGATACGAGCCGATCTGGGGACCACCCCCATGCACTATCACCGGGTTGATTCCGATATATTTCATCATGACCACGTTCATGGCAAACATCTTTTTCAGATTGTCGTCCACCATGGCGTGACCGCCGTACTTCAAAACGATGATTTTATCGTAAAACCGACGTATATAGGGTAATACCTCAAGCAATATATCAGCTTTTTCCATCGGTTTTTTTAGGTTTTTTGCCTGCATACTTCTCCGTCTCCTACAAGATATACCTGCTGAGATCTTCGTCTTCGACTACGTCCTTCAGTTTCTCCCTGACATAATCGGCATCGATACTTATTTTTTTCTTCGCAACCGCAATATCCGGTGCGTCAAAAGATATTTCCTCCAGCAGTATCTCCATCACCGTGTACAGCCTTCTGGCACCGATATTCTCCATCTTTCCGTTCACGAGGGCGGCAACCTCCGCTATCTCCTCTATGGCATCTTCCTGGAACGTAAGATGTATATCTTCTGTGGCCATCATCTCCACATACTGTTTTACCAGGGCATTGTGGGGTTCCGTCAGGATTCGTATAAAATCCTCCTTTTCAAGTGAATCAAGCTCCACGCGTATGGGGAATCTTCCCTGCAATTCGGGGATCAGATCGGACGGTTTGGAGAAACTGAACGCCCCGGCGGCGATAAAGAGTATGTGATCCGTCTTTACCATGCCATACTTGGTATTCACATTTGACCCCTCCACGATCGGGAGGAGGTCCCTCTGAACACCCTCCCTGGAGACATCAGGTCCATGAGAGGTATCTCCGCCCACGATCTTGTCTATTTCATCGAGGAATATGATGCCCGACTGTTCAACCTTTTCAACGGCCGTTTTGGTAACCTTCTCCATGTCGACGAGTCTCTGTGCCTCTTCATCGGCCAGCATATTGACGGCTTCGGAGACCTTGACCTTCCGTTTCTTCTTCTTCTGAGGAAATATATTTCCAAACATCTCCTTGATATTCATTCCCATATCCTCAACACCGGAGGTGGAGAAGATCTCTATCATGGGACCGGTAGGATTATCCGCAACTTCAATCTCTACGGTCCTTTCGTCCAGTTTCCCTTCACGGAACAGACGACGCAGTTTCTCGCGCGTTTCATTGGAATGGGTATCGTCCTGAAGCAACGTGCCATTCTCCGCTATATCCGGAAGGGTTCCTTCCGGTTGGTTCTGCTCCCTCTCTCTGCGCTTAAGGGGAAGAAGGATATCAAGAATTCTCTCCTCGGCAATCTCCATTGCCTTGGTTTTCACACTCTCCTGTTCCTCCGCCCTGACCATGTTTACCGCCAACTCTACAAGGTCTCTGATCATGGATTCGACATCCCGGCCCACATACCCGACCTCTGTAAATTTGGATGCCTCTATCTTCAAAAAGGGAGACCCATCAAGTTTTGCAAGCCGGCGGGCAATCTCCGTCTTCCCGACCCCCGTAGGTCCTATCATTATGATATTTTTGGGTAATATCTCTTCTCTCAGTTCTTCCGGAACATTCTGGCGTCTCCACCTGTTCCGGAGGGCCACGGCAACCGCCCTTTTGGCATCATGCTGGCCTATAATATATTTATCTAGCTGTGACACCGTTTCCCGTGGCGTCAAATTTGTCGATGACATACAGTTTCCACTCCTTGATTTTCAATGATTAATCCTGAGCTTCCTCAACTACATCCAGCTCCTCTATTCGTATCCGGTCATTCGTGAATATACATATATCGGCGGCTATGCGCATGGCCTCTTCCACTATCTCACGTGCGGTCAATGTAGAGTGTTTCATCAGTGCCCGTGCCGCCGCCTGGGCATAGGGACCGCCTGAACCTATTGCCAGCACCCCGTCATCCGATTCTATGACATCTCCGTTACCCGATATGATAAGAAAATCCACATCGCTTACGGCTATCATCAGGGCTTCAAGGTGTCTCAAAACCCTGTCCGTTCTCCAGTCCTTTGTCAGTTCAACCGCCGCCCGCAAGAGGTTCCCTCCATACTGCTCCAGTTTCTGGTCAAATCTGTCGAAAAGAGTGAACGCGTCCGCCGTAGCACCCGCAAAACCGACAATTACCTTGTCATGATACAGTCTTCGCACCTTCCGCGCAGTGTGTTTCAGGGCTATCGTATCGAGGGTGACTTGACCGTCTCCCGCGATGGCCACTTTTCCCTTGTGCTTCACTGCTACGATAGTTGTTCCTCGCATCTTGTTCATCTTTTTTTTTCTCCTCCGGCCCTCGGGTGACTTTTGTCGTATACGTCCATCAACCGCGTCACGCTGACGGACGTGTATTTCTGTGTGGTAGAAAGACTTTCGTGTCCCAGCAGTTCCTGTATGACTCTCAGATCGGCCCCGGCATCCATGAGATGCGTTGCAAAGGTGTGTCGAAGTGCGTGGGGACTGATCTTCCTGCCGATACCACTCATGGCTATATACTTGTCTATAATCCTTCGTACACTCCTCGAGCTCAAACGTGAACCGGATCTGTTCAAAAAAAGGGGTGATCCGGTATAATCATCGTTTTTACTCCCCTTCCCCACGGATCTGCTGTCAACATACTCCTTCAGGGCGGACAATGCGGGACCACCGATCGGCACGATCCGCTCTTTTCGGCCCTTCCCTCTGACCTTGACCAGATTGTTAGAAAAATCGATATCGGCCACATTAAGATCTGTAAGTTCGCCGACACGAACACCGACTGAATAGATGAATTCTATTATGGCCCGGTCCCGCAATCCGGATACATCCGGATCGAACGCTACTCCGAGAAGGGAAAACACTTCATCTATACTCAAAAAGGACGGCAAATATTTATCCGCTTTCGGCGCCTGTACCATCTGAGCGGGATTATATCTGATCTTTCCTTCACGTAGAAGAAACTTAAAGAACGCCCTGAGACTCGCCACTTTCCTTGATACCGTTACCTTTTTTATCTTTTTTCGATAGAGAGATGCAAGAAAGGCCCGTATGACCATCTGATCAACATCGGAAGGTCTATCCATTCCGCTTTCCAGGAGAAATTCTCTGAACTGCTCCAGATCCGACAGATAGTTTCTACGCGTATGGTACGACAGGTTTCTCTCTACCTCAATGTGTATGCCGAAATCTCTGACGGCATCGCTCATTCGAATATCCGTATCGGTCACCTCTTAAACCGGCTTTCCGGAATATTTTCGTATGCCGGCATAGTAACAGCAGCATGAGTTCGCGAAGTTGTTATCAAAGACCCTCGTATGCCCATCACTGAAGACCACTCTCACGTAAGACATGCCTCCCAGCACTGCGGAGTTTCTTTCTTCCACCACGACCCCGAAACCCCATTCGGGGAACCGGGAGTGGAATACCTGATCACCGGCCTTGAGATACAGGCGTCTCGTTTCTTCTTTCATAGCACATCCTCCCATATCCCGGGAAGCAACCGTTCTGAGCATCGCTTTGCCCCAAGGAAGAGGCGAGCTATCACTTGATCCGCACGAGATAGTTCCTACATCTTATATTTTCCAAAGTCCTCGGAGGAAAGGTTTTCCAGAAAATCCTCCAATTCTTCCTTGGTGTATTTATGCAAGTCAGACGTTTTCTTGCCAAAATCAACACTCGTTGATTTTTCGATAATTTTTTCATCCACAAAGATAGGTGCGCCGGCCCTTAAGGCAAGAGCGATCGCGTCGCTCGGCCGCGCATCAACCTCGATGGGAACGTCGTCTTTCAGGATGTGGATCGTGGCAAAAAACGTATTATTCTTCAGATCGTTAATGATGATCTTTAATACTTTCACATCAAGGATCTTCAATATTCCGTTCATGAGGTCATGCGTCATCGGCCTTGCCAGATCTATACCCTCCATCTGTGTGGCTATGGCACTTGCCTCGAACAGGCCTATCCATATGGGAATTGCCTTCTTCTCCTGCAGATCTTTCAGTATGACTATGGGAGTACCCGTCATGGGATCCATGGCAAGTCCGAACACCTTTACTTCAATAAACATTTCTCTCCCCCTCCACCATCTCTCCCCTCAGGGAATGCGTATATGCCCTCACAATCCTTACACGAACAGTACGTCCGATCAGATCGGCGCCACCGGGCAGATTTACAATCTTATTTCCTCTGGTCCTGCCCGTAATATCAGCTTCATTATTCGTGCTGACGCCTTCAATCAGTACATCTTCCACTTTTCCTTTAAGAGATCTGTTGCTTTCCAGGCTGTGTTGTTCCTGGAGCGCCTGAAGGGTCGACAATCTGTCCCCCTTAATCTTTTCTTCGACCTTTCCCTCATATAGTTCCGAGGCCGTACCCCGTCTGTCACAATACTTGAAAGAAAATGTATTATCAAACCTTACTTCTTTCATAAGGTCAATAGTTTTCTCAAAGTCGTCGTCTCCTTCTCCCGGGAATCCGACGATAATATCCGATGTTATCGATATATCGGGACAGACATCTTTCAGCATGCCGATCTTTACCAGGTAATCTTCCGCTGTGTACCCTCTTTTCATCTCCTTCAGCACATAATCGGAACCGGACTGCACCGGCAGGTGAATATGTTCGCACAGCTTATCGAGATCCGCAAAACACCGGACGAGGTCATCCGAAAGATCTTTCGGATGTGACGTGGTGAATCGAATCCGTTCTATCCCTTCTATGTCATTAATTCTTCTCAACAATGTCGGGAAATCGATCTCTCCGTCACAGGTCTTGCCGTATGAATTGACATTTTGTCCAAGGAGCGTTACCTCCCGGATACCGGAATCTGCAAGAAGTTTGATCTCGTCGATTATGTCGACGCTATCCCTGCTTTCCTCTCTCCCCCTGACATAGGGCACAATGCAGTAAGAACAGAAATTGTTGCATCCCTGCATAATTGTTACATAGGCGCTCACATCCCCTCCGGGAGGAAGGGTTCTGATACCAAGCGATCGTACCGACTCATGGAAAGCGGTTTCAACGATCCGTGATTGGGTGTTGGTTATCTCTTTTATCATTTCCGGAAGGCGATGGATATTGTGCGTGCCAAGGACAAGATCGAGATATCCGAACCTCCTGAAGAATTCCGTGCCATGTTCCTGTGCGAGACAACCCGCAACGCCCATGATGAGCCCGGGGCGCATCCGTTTTAACTTTTTCAACCTTCCAAGCTGGCTGTATACCTTCTGGGCCGCCTTTTCCCTAACGCTGCAGGTGTTGATGATAATGATATCAGCCCTGCCGGCATCATCTGTCGCTGTATATCCGGCATCGCTGAGGAGTTGCGCCATCTGCTGGGAATCGTGAACATTCATCTGACAGCCAAAGGTATGAATATAGAATTTTCCTGTGGACATACAAGATACCCGCGTGCACTAGCCAGTAGTTATGCTGGAAGGAAGGATCTGGAGAGATGTAGATACCGACACCTTAATAACAGTATCTCCGGGCCTCAAAATCAAAGAGAGGGGCATTACACCCCTCTCTTTGTTGGAATATAAGCCTACGGCTTGATTTCCCGGATTTGTGTATGAAAGATAAAGATATCGCCCTAATTACTTCCCGGAATTTACCCTTTCCTTGAGCTCTTTACCTACCTTGAAGAAGGGAAGCTTCTTGGGGTCCACATGTATCGTTTCACCTGTCTTGGGATTTCTTCCTGTGTATGCTTCATAATCCCTTACGACAAAACTTCCGAATCCTCTGATCTCGATTCTACCACCGTTCTTGAGCTGATTGCTGAATCCCTTAAAGATCAGATTGACAACATCTGCAGCCTGCTTTTCCGTCAGGCCTTCTTTTTTACTCAAGGCATCTATTAATTCCGATTTATTCATAAGACCCCCTATCGACTTATCAAGATAAGATTGAACCCACTCTACACCCTTGGTAGAGGATTTCTTTCAGATATTATGTATTTTATCCTTAAAGTCAAGATAATTTTCATTGTTTTCATTGTTTTTCGGATCGATTTCTGTTCCTCCGCATCCCGGCAAGATCAATGAGGCTCTTTATTTCATTTTTTTGCAAGTATCGGTATTCTCCGGTTTCCAGTTCACCCAATCCGAGATCACCAATGGAGGTTCTTATCAGCCGTGCGACAGGATGCCCTATCGAATCAAAAAATCTCCGTATAATCCTGTTTCTCCCCTCCACGATGGTCAACTCTACCCAGCAGCTTTTTTTGTTGATCTTCTCCAGAGTTGCACTGATCGGCTTAAAGCTGCCGTCTTCCAGCATGGCTCCCTTTTTTATGGCCTCAACATCACTGTTCGTAAGATTGCCCCGCACCTTTACCATATAGGTTTTGGGAACCTTGAACAGCGGGTGCTGCACCCTGTATGAAAACTCACCGTCGTTAGTCATCAAAAGCAATCCCTCGGAATCGAAATCAAGCCTCCCGACAGGGAACACTCTATCAGAAACATCCCGCAGCAGGTCGGAAACTATCGGTCTGTTCTGCGGATCGTTCAATGTGACGACATACCCCTGTGGTTTATTCAATATCAGATACAGCGGGCTTACCGCATCCTTTGATATAAGCCCCCCGTCTACCCGTATCTCATCACGCGCAGCATCGGCCTTTACCCCTTGTTGTGTTACGACTCGGCCATTTACACTAACCCGGCCATTTTGTATCATCTGTTCCGCCGCACGTCGTGACGCTATGCCGCACCGGGCTATTATCTTTTGAAGACGCTCTTCCACGGTATCACTCTTCCAGTTCTTTGAACTCACTCAGCGTAGGCAGATCTGAAAGGGAGTTGAGACCGAATGTCTCAAGGAATATTCTGGTAGTTCCATATATTATAGGTCTGCCCGGCACGTTTTTTCTCCCCATTATTCGTACAAGATTCTTTTCCAGTAATCCTCTCAGGCTGCCGCTTACATCGACGCCCCGCACCTTTTCTATATCTGCTTTCATAACCGGCTGCCTGTAGGCAATCACGGCCAGCGTTTCCATGGCAGCCGCACTTAAAACCGCCGGCTTCTGCCCTCTCAGCTTCTGTACCCACAGGGCCGTGTCTTCGCTGGTCCTGAACTGGTATCCACCGGCGATCTTTCTCAGAAATATACCGCCATTTCTTTGCTCATATTCCTGTACAAGAGCATGAATCGCTGAAGATATTTCCCCCTCGTGGATATCCTGCAGAACCTCCTTAATTTTTGCTTCCGCTAAAGGTGTTTCCGAAACAAAGATAAGGGTCTCAATCACAGATTTCAGATTATCCATACGCTCACCCCGCAAGGCATACCCGTATGGTTCCATACGGAACCGATTGGTATGCTTTTATTATTCTCAGTTTCATGAGTTCCAGAATGGCCAGGAAGGTATATATCAATCTTCTGCGATTACTCGATTCTCCCAAGAGATCGGTAAAGGTGCGTTCTCCCATTTTCTCCAGTTCATCCACTATTTCATTTATCCTGTCGGAAAGTGATATCTTTTCGATATCTATCTCCATTAAATCACTCCGGCCGGTATCACGACTCATTCTCCGGAAGGCCTCGACCAGTTCAAATATTCCGATCTCCCTGATAATCTGTTCATCCGCTCCAAGATCATCCTCGGCATAATCCCGTCCGAATACATCACGTCCGAGGATCTTCATTCTGTCGAGACCGAGTGCAGCTTCCTTGAATGTCTTATACTCCAGAAGCTGTTTGACGAGTTCTTCCCGTGGATCCTCCTCTTCCGCTTCATCCTCGTCACTGACAGGAAGGAGCATTCTCGATTTGATGTGAGTCAGGGTAGCTGCGAGTACAAGATACTCACCGGCAAGGTCCAGATTGAGCGATTGCATCGCATCGATATACTGTATGTACTGTCTGGTTATGAGGGCAATCGGAATGTCGTATATATCGACTTCGTTCTTTTTTATCAGATAGAGCAGCAGGTCCAGAGGACCTTCAAATATATCCAGCTTGATCTCATAAGCCTCGGACGTCATATTTTCACGGCTTCCCTTACCTGCTCCATGGTAAGACGCGCTATTTCCGTTGCTCTTCGAACACCGTCATTTATGATCTCCCGTACATCATCCAGGTGATTCAGGTAATAATCCTGCCGTTCGTGTATGGGTGTCATCCCTTCTTCTATCCGTTGGGCGAGACGCTTTTTGCACTCGACACAGCCGATACCCGCTTTCTTGCAGGCATCCGCAATCTCATCCGCCTCTGAAGAAGGTGAATAGATCGTATGGAACGGGAAGGCGTTGCACACATCCGGTCGCCCGGGGTCCTTTCTCCTCATCCGCTGGGGATCGGTGAACATAGAGCTGACCTTCTGTCGGAGCACATCCCCTCGGTCCCGGAGACATATGGAGTTATCGAATGATTTACTCATCTTACGTCCATCCAAACCCATCAGTTTGGGGACCTCCGTCAGCAGAGGTTCGGGCACGGGGAAGATGTCCCGGTACAAGAAGTTGAACCGCCGGGCGATCTCACGCGTGAGTTCCACATGGGGAAGCTGATCTACGCCGACGGGAACTCCGTAAGCCTTGTACATAATGATGTCCGCCGCCTGTAGGACAGGGTATCCGAGAAAGCCGAAGGTCGAGAGGTCCTTGTTGGACAGCTCTTCCTGCATCTCCTTGTACGTCGGATTCCTCTCCAGCCACGAGAGGGGGGTTATCATGGAGAGAATCAAAAAGAGTTCGGCGTGCTCTTTGACCTCCGACTGGACGAAAAGGGTGCTCATTATCGGATCCAGTCCCACACTCAGCCAGTCGACCACCATATCCAGGGAGTAAGCTTTGATGAGGTTGGTGTCTTTATAGTCGCTCGTCAGGGCATGCCAGTCGGCGACAAAGTAAAAACAGTCATAGGTGTCCGTATTCTGGAGATCGACCCAGTTTTGTAGCGCCCCGTGAAGATGTCCCAGATGTAACTTCCCGGTCGGACGCATACCACTCAATATTCGTTTCTTCATAACAGTCCCTCAAAAAGTATCAGATTTTAGGTTTTGCGTGTAGTTTCGAAAGCCGTGAAACCGTGAATCCATGAACAGCGTGCGTGCGTAATTATCAGAAAGAATGCCCTGTGTCAAACCATTAACTTTATTTCGTTTATCCTGGACAACACCTCTTGCAACCCTTTGTGATTCTCACCCCTTTTGATCAGAGCGGGAAGCACGCCGAGTTCTTCGAGGCGCCTTATGGGAAGTACCGGGGCTTTTTCTCTTGAGATAATCTCCAGCTCCGATGCAATCCTGAACCCGGACAGTCTTTCGATACAGCCGGCAGAGATTGCATCTCTCATAAGTCTTTCCGTGACATCATCGATTCTGAAATCAAACCTCTTCTCAAACCTGACGGCCCGGAAGATTCTTGTGGGATCATCGATAAAACTATCGTTGTGCAGGACCCGTATCAATTTTCTTCTTATATCATCCCTGCCCTGATAGAAGTCAAGTAAATCTCCAAATCGTTCAGGGTCCAGGGAAACCACAAGTGTGTTAATGGAAAAATCCCGTCTGAACATGTCTTCTTTAATGGTACCGGGGGTCACCGTGGGAAGCGCAGCAGGACGTTGATATGTCTCTGTTCTTGCCGTCGCCACATCAATCTTAAAGTTATCGGGGAGTATAATGTTTGCCGTTCCGAACTTTTCGTATGTGAGAAGACGGGCACCATGCTCATCAGAAAATCCAGATGCGAAGGCGATACCGTCTCCCTCAATAACCACGTCGACATCAAGATTGTTTCGGTACAGAAAGAGGTCACGGACAAGCCCACCCACGACATATGCCCTGACACCCATTGCATGTGCACTGGTTCCCATATTCCTTAACAAACACAGGATATGCGCTGGAAGCCGCTGGTTTAGTAAGTCGGCAATATTCGTTGACAGTGCATGCATACGATACTGGGTAATGGAATCAGGAGAGACGTTTGAAGGCGGGAGGAATGGATAAAAAAATGGCCCCTGATCCAAGATCAAGGGCCAGCATGATCTCTAATCGCTATTAAACCTTTTCAGAAAGGGCTTTACCCGCTTTGAACTTAATAACATTTTTTGCCTTGATCTGAATCGCCTCGCCCGTCTGGGGATTGCGACCCGTCCGTGCCTGCCTCTTCGCTACCGAAAAGGTACCGAAACCAACGAGTCCTAATTTTCCGTTTTTCTTAAGCTCTGCAGTTACGTTGTCAATGTATGAATCCAAGGCTCTGGCGGCCTGCGCCTTTGTTATCCCCGCATCCCCTGCAATAGCTGCTATCAATTCAGCTTTCGTCATATCTCGTCTCCCCCTCTCCATAATTATTTTATTTCTATAAATTCGGTGTCTGAGACATCCTTTTCGGCAATGCATCCAGACCCCACTCATCGACAATGACGGTGAATCCTTCAGAAGGATTATGAGCAGAATGATTGCAAACAGAGGCTGTACAACAACGAAATCACTGATGGTAGCTCTAACATAATGAAAATCAACAATCAAGTAAAAAACTATAAGAACCGATAAAGATATTGTCGCTGGGAAAAGTTTGGGCCCATTGCAATGATTGGCATGTAGAAGGTTATGTCCCTTTTCTATATACAGGTAATAAGTTACCGGTTGAATACAATTTGGTTCGACCGTATTGTTCCTGTCCGGACAATCAGTTACTGTTTCTTCTTAATAAAGAAATACAGTTCCCCTTCCTCTTTTAGGTGGCCGGCCATGATCTCGGCATTCGTTCCCCTTCCGCAGAATAGATCGACCCTCGCCGGTCCCTTAATCGCCCCCCCCGTATCCTGATTGAGGACAAAGCGGGAGAAAGGTTCCCACGATACAATAGTGCCTCCCTCGTCTATGACAGGTTTTTTTACTCTGACAAAAGCAAGAGCGCCCTTGGGAAATATATCAGCATCCGTGGCTATTGTTCTACCCGGTGTCACCGGTACATTAAGACTCCCTACCGGCCCCTCTTCAACGATACGGAAAAAGACATAACTCTCGTTACAGCTTAATATGTCGAACATCTCTTCAGGGTGTTCTCTCAAATACTTCTTGATCCCCTTGAGAGACACCTCTTCAATAGACATCTTCCCCTGCTCCACAAGCAATCTCCCCACACTCCGGTACGGATGCCCGTTACACTGATCATAACTGACTTGGACAAGATCGCCGTCGGGAAGGCTCACGACCCCGGACCCTTGAATCTGAAGGAAAAAGAGATCAACGGGATCGGAAAGCCAGAGGATCTCGAGTCCCCTTCCTTCAAGGGAACCCTGTATGTCTATTTCTCCGCGCGTGTAGTAGGGAACGACTCTGCCTCCATCAATCCGGGCAACGATGCGTTCTCCCTTAAACTTTTCCCTGAACTCTCCAAGATCGATCACCACGTGGTCGTCCGGCGTCCGATAGATCGGATACTGATACTCTGAGGTCTTTTCAAAGGATCCGGCAATAATCGGTTCGTAATAGCCGGTAAACAGGACCTTACCGTTATCCTTTCCTATGCTTTTATATATATCGAAGGTCTGTTTGATCATCTTCGTTCTGTCACTGTTTGAAACCGGCATCCTGATAATTCTTAGAAACTCCCGGAGTGAGCCCTTCAATTCGCCTGCCGTGCATAGACGTTCACCGAATTGAAATTCTCGTGTCTCCGGCAGGCGGTTATAATACTGCATGCTTTTACAGATCGCGAGTTCGAGAGACGGTTGATCAAGGTCATCCTCCAGGTTGCGCAGTTCGCTCGGATGAACCGGTACCAGGAATGTAACCTCTTCCCTCTCCGGCGTCGGCACTGCACAACCCACAAAGAATACTATAGCCAAACAGATTAGCATCGTTCTCATATGCATAGGCATTAACTTATCTATTCCATTGTAGTACGTTCCACCTGTACCAGATGAGATAAAAAACATCAACGGCATTTAACCATTTGTTCAAATAACAGAAGAATAGATTGCAGAGACGGTTAAGGGAAAAATATTTGACAGCATGTTTTGTTATAGTGTAAAAATTGAATCCATAGTGAGGGTTGGGCCTCCGTTGGTACAGCATACTAGCAGACTGAGCGTAGTCAGCTTTTCCGAATATATGTTACTTCATTATCTATGAACAGACAGAAGATCAAAACATGATATACCGCTAACCCTTCAATCGAGGAGGTATCATGAGAAATTGTCTTTACATACTTCTCTTTCTTGTTTTAACCCTGACCATACCCACGGGGTCCGCTTATGCATACGGTGACGGCGGAGGAGGCGGGGGCGGCGGGGGCAGTTCCGACGGTTCCGGGGGTGGTGGTGACGCGGAAAGCACCACCTCCGATACCGGGATCCCCCCTACCGGGTTCACACCCGCTACTTCGGAAAGCGCCGGTTCCGATATTACAACTTCTTCCGAAACCGATCCCGGTAACGAGGAAGAGGTGGCTGAACTGGTCGATGAGGTAAATTCCATGGGAGAGACCTCTGACGCCGAAGAAGAGGATTCTGATTCCGACGAAGAAGCAGCATCCGATGAAACCGAGTCCGGGGAAGATGATGACGGTGGTGAAGATGATTCCGGCTCTGACGAAGAGACGGCGTCCAATGAGGATTCTACCGACGATAACCAGGGAGACAGTACGGATGAAGAGACCGAAACGGCAATCGGCGATATAGATCCTCACGGTAACGACCAGGCAGGCGGAACGACCGGACAACCGTCAAAACCCGGTCCGAGTCTAATCGGCACCCAGGGAACACTGCCGGGAACCAGAAGTGCCACGCTTGAAGCCATAGAAACGGAAATAAACGAGGACGGTTCCGTATCCTCATGGGCCGAATACTCGAACGATACCTGGGTGCACACGACGGTCAGACCCGACGGCACTACGGAAGTTGTGGTGCACCTTGAGTCGGGAACCATGATTCGCCCGGGACAAGAATTCATCCACTCCGGAGGCTCGGTCAATCCTCTTCTTGATTGGACGATCGCGGCGTTAGAAACAGCCGCAGCAGCCGGAACCGTTGCAGGATGGGTGCTCACGGTAACGCCGACCGGCTTTTTGGCCGGAGCAGGGATCAAGGCGACGCAAGCCACATGGGGGGCGACCGTTGGCATCCAGGCCGTACGTGCCGGGGCGGACGTGTATGGAACCGAAATCGAAAAAGGAGCATCACAGAGCGAAGCCGCACTGTCAGGCGTACAACAGACGGTGGTCAATGCCGCCGTTACCACTGCCACAGGCAAATTCCTGGCCGATCCTTACAAAGATGCCGTGGGAGAGGTTACCGGAGATGTGGGGCATGCCGTGGCTGAGTCCGCGATTAATCAGCTTGCCAACGTTGAGGCCGCAGGTCTGACGGAAGCGGCTACCGGGACAAACCCCGGATATGGTCCGGGACTTTTTTAACAAAAAAACCCGCCTCATACGCTAATAAATGGTACGAGCAGCCAAGTACTAGGGAATGTTTCTCTTACATGACCAAGATAATGACCATGAGGTTCACACCATGAGATTACAAAGGATTACCATTTGTAGTATTTTTATCCTGATTATGTCATTCTGTGCAGTTACCGGAACGGCAACTTCCGCCGTGGCAACAGAGCCTCCCGAAAAACTTATCAGCATCGATCCCGGCAACGCCCCGCCTGATCTCGTGATGGTCATATCTGCGATTGTCCTCGAAATGCGCGGTCAGGCCCAACCGAAAGGGAAGTGGCCCGAAATCGTTTTTACCGGCGGAATAACCAAAGGTCTGCTCGAACCGCAATTCAGATATGCAGGCTTCAGACTGCTCCAGACTATGGTAGACGAGTACCTGCCCCCGGAAATGAACAACGGTGTGACAAAGCTCAAAGGGCATCTCCACTTCTTTGATGCCGCCAAAAGGAGAACCCTCGTATCTCTGGAGATCAAATACGAATTTGTCTCAGATAAAATTATTATCAAGAAAGCCGAAATTCGTCCCCTATTCCCCCTCAGACCGGAATTGAAACTTTTTATTGTGCCCGCGGAAAGAGTGACAAAAAATGACTTTGACATCTTTTCCAACAATGCACTCACGATGGGCTTTCTTCTGAACAACTGTGTCTCTGCAGGGAAACCCGATGAAATACCAAAGGGAATCAGAGATTATTATGTTTTCGCCTGTTATCTCGACCGTCTCAGCCCCGACGATCAAACCGAACTGAGACTCGGCAGGATATCGAACGGCTTGCAGGGCGAGAAACTTGCCTTTCGGGCGTCAGACGGGATCGCTCAGACCGGACATAATCTGTTGCACTTTGATCACTCAGGATGGCGGGTCGATATCGCCCGATGCCGTATTTCTCTTACCGGTGAAAAGCTGTATCTGAAGGCAATATTTCAGCCGGGAACGAAACAGAACAAAGAGATTAAACTGGGAGAACCCTATCTTGCGGGAGTTTTCCCCACACGCCTGGCAAGACAGGTTCCCGATCCCCTCGTTAAAAAGACACAACTCGCATTGATACGTGCGGGATATGATCCCGGTCCTGCCGATGGATTTATGGGAAACAAAACACATCAGGCTATCGACCAGTTTCAACGGGATTCAAAGCAAAAAGCTGCCGCAGAACCGACACGGGATCAAATCAAAATGGTACAGGCCGCCCTTGTCGAAAAAGGATATAAACCGGGCACACCGGACGGGATTATGGGAGGGAAAACCCGCAGGGCCATCATGCAGTATCAACACGACAACGCAATGCCCGCTGATGGAAAGATCAGCGCATCGCTGTTGAAGAAACTGACTGCCTCAAAGCCTCAAAGAACTTCAACGGTCCAGCATGCAAAGAAAGGTAAAAGCCAGGTCGTGCAGCAGGGAGAAAGCAGGACCCTTACCGTGTCCGCACCATCACCCAAACAACAACGACTGAAAACCATGATTACGTCAAAGATGTGGCCGAATGAGGTAGCGATTCCCTGACCTGAACGGTGAACGGGATGCGAATGAAACCATAGCAATGCAATGTGCTGCCGAGAATTTTATTTTATAAATACGTCACCCTGTTATCCGGAGGGACACTATGTTTTCTTCTTTATGTAAATATCGTTATGTCATACCGACTCTTACGATCTTCCTTTTCTGCGGCTGTGCCGGTCTGGAGGGACAAATCCAGAAATTTAAGCAGAAGATGGATCAACTGGGACAGATTACTCTTCCGGACCCTATTGCGGTTTCCCTAGATACAATGCCGAAAGATGCCGCCCAGGTTACTACTGCCATACATGACAAGATTGTCAGGATCTCTCAAGGGACATCGAAACATGTCAGGTTTGGAAAAGCCATCGATGCCGGGTCTTTCTTAATCGACAAGGAATTGACATTTTCGGGAGCCGAACTGTACCACTACAAAACAAACATAAACAATCCATCTGACAAGACCATTGCAGGAAAGATCGATTTTGAAGGACCGCTGGGTCGCCGGACGTCGGCTCTCCATGTAAGTCGATTCAGTTCCACGAACAATGAGATAGTCATCACGGAAGCGAGAGTAGAACCCTTATACTCAACCAATCCCGAACCGATGTTGTTTATCGTACCGACATCATCACTTCCGAACAATGCGTCTCTCTATCCTGATTCCTACACGGATCTTTTAACCTTCGTCAGCGAGAAGGCCGTGACACCCTCATCAAGAGTGAATATGATTGAAGAAAACGCCGAATATACAATCTTTGTATTTCTCCTGGATCGTATTTCACCCTCTGCAGCACTGCAGGTTAAAGTGTCCACCCAGGAAACCGGCATCTACGGATATAAGCAGACCACCAGATATCTCAACTTTAACGGTTGGCAGGTGGGGATCTTGTCCGGCCTGTTTTCACTCTCAGATCGGGGACAGACAGAACCGCTCTATGTTAAAGCAGTCTTCGTACCGGGGAAAGAAGTGGGGAAACTCAGACCACCCAGGCTGATAGGAAGATATATGATACACAATATCGACCCCACACAAATGAGATATACGATATCTTCATCAAACTAGACCATAATACCCCATGACAAACCGGAGGGAAACCTTCGCTGTTGAATGCGTCATTCTTCTGTGACCACACCTATTCTTGGTACACGTATATGATCGGATACCCAGTGTTCTTTGAGAACAGATATTGTGTCTGATGGTACCGTAATTCGTACAATGTGGGCACCACCCTGCTGACACATACCCTGATGAGAACGATGCCCTGTTGTTTTTGATCCTGTCTGCCGAAAAATAAAAGGAGGAGAACACACATGACGGACATCTATTCCCAAAAACCGTGGTTACAGTTTTACGACAGTCACGTACCCCAGAGCCTGGAATATCCGGAGAAGAGCTACGCGGAAGTCTTTCAAGAAGCTGTCGAACTTGTTCCCGACAAGGTTGCCGTATATTATATGGGAAGCGGTATCACCTTTCGGGAACTCGACCTTCTATCCAATCGTTTTGCCCACTTCCTGAAAAAAAACGGTCTTCAAAAGGGGGACGTGGTTGGAGTCAATCTTCCGAATATTCCCGCCTATTATATAGCCATCATAGGGATACAGAAAACAGGGTGCGTGCTCACGGGGGTCAGTCCGCTCCTCCAGGCTTCTGAGCTGGAATACCAATTGAATGACTCCGGCGCCAAGGCACTGGTCACGCTGGACATCCTTTTCGATAAAGCCCGGGAGGCGATCCCCAAAACGGATGTGAAGGCGATTGCCGTCGCCGGGATTGCCGATTTTCTTCCCCCTGTCAAAAGGGTTCTCGGCAAACTGCTCAAAAAGATCCCCACAGGGGCGGTCAATCCCATACCCGGGATCACCGTCGCCCTGGTTTCACACATCCTTAGCGAAATGCCTGCCCACAGAGTTGCGGAAGAGATTTCCCCCGAAGATCCGATGCTGATGCAGTATACGGGGGGAACCACAGGACCCCCGAAGGGCGCCGTTCTCACCCACAGGAACATCGTGTCACACTCCACCCAGGTCAATGTCTGGATGGACCTTAAAAAGGGAAATGACGGGGCCATGCTTTCGGCCTTTCCGCTCTTTCATCAGGCAGGTCTCTTTCTGGGAATTACCACCATGGCACTGGGAATGACACAGGTAGCCATACCAAATCCCCGGGACCTCGATTTCATCATATCTTCATTGAAGAAGTACCGTCCCTCGGCAATGGTGAATGTCCCCACAATCTATATCGAACTGCTGAAACGTCCGGATTTCAGATCCCTCGATTTTTCCTGTCTCGAGTGGTGTCTCAGTGGTGCCGCTCCGTTTCCTCCTGAGTATATCAACGAATTCGAGGACGTGATAGGCAAGGGAAAACTCATCGAGGTCCTGGGTATGACCGAGACGAGTCCAGTCCTGACGAGTCTGCCCCGGTACGGGAAAAAGAAGGTCGGCTCCGTAGGCATCCCCTATCCCGACACCGAACTGAAACTCGTTGATCCCGAGACCGGCAAAACTGTCCCGCTTGGAGAAGCCGGAGAGTTCGTGGCCAGAGGACCGCAGGTATTTACGTTGGGGTACCATAACAAACCCGAAGAGACGGCCAATACCCTGAGAGACGGATGGATTTATACGGGCGACATCTGCGAGATGGATGAGGACGGATACTTCTACATCGTGGACAGGTTGAAAGATATGGTCAACGTATCGGGATTCAAGGTCTTTACCCGTCAGTTGGATGATGAGTTGATGGAACACCCCGATATCGATATGGCCGCAACGGTCGGTCTCCCCAATCCCGAGAGACCGGGATCGGAAATAGTAGCCACGGCCATAGTGCTGAAACCGGGCGTAGAAAAGAGCGATGCAACAAAGGAAATTATACTCGAATACTTAAAGAAAAAGGTAGCCCCCTACAAGATCCCAAAGAGAATCGATCTGATGGACGAACTCCCCACCAGCGCCGTTGGCAAGGTACTGAAACGGGAACTGCGAAGGATGATGGGTCAACACTTTTGAGTCACGATGGAGACCAAGGACTGATATCCGATCCCCTTTCTAAAGATCCTGATTCGACACCGGTTTAGCTGTCTGCGGACACTGCCCTTGATTCGATATCGATACTTGTGTATCATATCGTATAATAAACATAATCGGCACAAGGGCAGAGCCGTAATTAACGACAAGAGAAGGGACATACATGGAAGATATTACCGTAGAGACATTGCAGGTGAAAAGCGCGGGGATATGGTTGCAACAATGGTGTGTGCTGACATCCGGGACCTTTGAGGATTTTAATTCCATGACGGTGGGCTGGGGTGCCATGGGAGGGATGTGGAAACGACCCTTTGTCCAGGTGGTTGTCAGGCCCGGCCGCCATACCTTTCAATATATGGAGAAATATCCCACCTTCACCCTCTGTGCCTTTCCCGAAAACCGCAAAGGGGCCCTGACGATTCTGGGAACTAAATCGGGGAGAGATTCCGACAAGATCACCGAGTCGGGACTGACCGTCGTGAAGTCGAAAATTGTAGAGGCTCCGGCCTACAAGGAGGCGGAACTGATTCTGGAGTGTCGGAAGATGTACTGGCAGGATATGAATCCCGAAAATTTTCTGAACGATGCAATAAAAGAAAACTACCCGCAGAAGGATTATCACCGTATCTACTACGGGGAAATCGTGCGGGCCGCGGGAGAAACGACATATCGGGGCTGAAGGACAACTGAGAACGGATAGAGGGCACCTTTCGAAGATATGAGATACTTCGAAAAACCTCTCGGCCAAAGCGACTTGGCCCCAAAGAATGAACATGGTGATAACAAAATGGCAGGGAAGGAGGTACGGACATGATCAAGATCCGTTATAATCCTTATGCAGTATTTGCATCCAACCCCTCGCCTCTTGGGATCTATGCTCGAAAGAAATGGTTGAATCAGGAACAGACGCCTCAGTGGAAGGTAGATTTTCAGATAGCCGCTGAGACACTTCTCGCACAACAGTCCCCGGACGGCTCCTGGCAGGGTTCCACCGTGGAGACAACACGACGCCTCTTTGATCTCCATCTGACAATCCGGGAGACGAACCGGTCCATAGAGGCGGCCCTGGACTGGCTATCGGAAAGGGCCCTGGGGGTGTCAAGAGATCGGCCCTTACCGGACGAGAATCTGAGCGACCAACTGCTTCATTCACTCCCCTTCACCCCGGGCCGTTTCGACCTGTTTGTGATAGGCGCTGCACTCTTTCTGTCCAATGCCTTCGGTCGGGCACATGACCCGGATGTTCTCGGCATGTACGAGTGGCTGTCCCGCCGTGTCCTGGCGAAAGAGAGCCGGTTCCCCGGCTGGTCGTCGGCAAACAATATCCTTCGAGCCCTTGTCGTTCACCCCGTCTATGCACGCCATGCGGCCACGGCAACGCTTGTCGCACGGGTCTCCCGTTTTCAGAAGGGATCGGGACAGTGGACGAGAACCGTCCCCTTATATCAAACGGTGAACGCTCTGGCCCATCTTAATTCTGAGGCGGCTGCGGCGCAGGTGAACCGGGCCTTCAGGTACCTTACCGAAACACAGCATGTCGATGGAACCTGGGGTCTTGCAAATCGCGAATGGAATACCTTTCTCGTTGTTCACGCCCTCAAGAACAAAGGAATACTGGAATAGAACTCTCAACAGGAGCACATCATGGCATGGTTATTTGATCCTCAGGCGTGGATTGCACTCGCTACCCTGACAGCCCTCGAGATCGTACTGGGTATCGACAACATTATCTTTATCTCCGTTCTGGTAAGCCGTTTGCCGGAGCGGCGGCGGCAGAAGGCTCGAATCATCGGTCTTGCACTGGCAATGATAAGCAGGATCGTTCTCCTCCTTTCTCTCGTATGGATTATGACCCTTACAGTGACACTGTTCACCCTCTTCGGCCACGAATTCTCGGGACGTGATTTCATACTGTTAGGCGGCGGCATCTTTCTCTTCATCAAGAGTACCTTCGAGATTCACAACAGTCTCGAGAGCACGGAAGACGTGTCCGTCGGAGGATATACGGCAAGGAGCTTTTTTGGTGTTCTCATGGAGATCATGGTGCTCGACATCGTCTTTTCCCTCGATTCGGTTATTACCGCCGTGGGTCTTGCCCAACATGTCCATATCATGATCCTCGCGATTATCATCGCAGTCGTGGTGATGATGTTCGCCGCGGGACCGATAGGTACGTTTGTCGATATGCACCCGACCATCAAGATGCTCGCCCTGAGTTTTCTCATTCTCATAGGCGTGACCCTCGTGGCTGAAGGGATGGGCTTTCACATACCAAAGGGATACATCTATTTTGCCGTGACGTTCTCTGTCTGTGTCGAAATGCTGAACCTGAAAATCATCAAAAAACAGGCCGAACCGGTACGTTTGAGAAAGGTACGCAAGGGCCAGGCAGCCTGACTCATTCAAAACGAAACGCAACAATGTTCAGGGCATAGAAAGTCATAGAAAAGGAGGATACTTGATGAATGTAAAACTGATACTCGCCCTTGTACTGGCCGGTCTGGTCGTGCTTTTCATCATACAGAACGTTACGGTTGTCGAGATACGATTTCTCTTCTGGACGTTGTCCATGTCACGGGCTCTGTTGATGTTTTTTGTCCTGACCGTAGGTGTTGTTATCGGGTGGTCACTCCACAGCTTCTCAGTAACTCACCGGAAACCGGACGATGAATAGCATGTCTGGTTGCATCCGGGAAATATAGGATCATACAGGAGAAAAACCGCAATGAAACACTCAACATCGGATTTGCAAACCACCTGATTTTATAATCTGTTC
>DAISYQ010000041.1:0-28357 GCA_036825195.1 Syntrophales bacterium | reverse complement strand
ACCACCCTGCCTTACATCTTTCACACCTGGAAGCACGAATGCGACAAACCGGAGACTGGAAGGGAACGGACTCTCTGACACCCGCCGCTTTCCTCCGCATCAGTCACAACGTAATCGACGGGCTCGACATAGAACAGGCCCGGCGGGAAGTTGAACCATTCGTCAGATTTCCTGAAAAGCTCGACGTATGGTCGACCCAGTTCTTTCATGACATTGTTTCCCGGATTCAATGTTCGGAATCAAGATAAGCCAATATGTAATACCGATAAAAATCTGACGTATGGCCGTCCGCTTCCATAGAGAGTCATTCGGGCCGCATCCTATCTGCCGCCCCGGAGAATGTCCAAGAAAAAATAACGGCTTCGTCTATCGCAGGAACAGCCTCCAGCCCGCGTAGATCGACCCCGGAACGAGATCGAGCGCGCCGGATGCCTCAGCCACGGGCGTGAAACCGCAGGCGGCGCAGTCGATCTTGCCGCGGCTCTTGACATAACAACCGCGGGTGACGGAACCGTCGGGATCGACGTTAACCAGAATATCGTCATGGCAGGTCCATCCGCCGTTCACCATGGCCGCCAACCTGCCGTAGGAATTCAGGACGGGGAATCCCCGTTTCTTGAGATCGAGGAGGGTTTCCACCGCCCGCCGCTTCTGATCAATGGAGAGAGAAAGGTCATCTTCTCCCTGATTGTAGGGGTAGAAAAACTGAAACGTCATCCCCTTCACCGCGGGCAGTCCGCGAACCCAATGCGCCAGCCTTTCGATATCGTCAAGGTTCTTCCGGTTCAGCGTGCAGTGGACAAATATCCGTTCGTGATCCGCCCGTTCCAGGTTTTCCATGATCAGGTCGAAGGAGCCGCTCCGCAGATCGTCGTGGGTATTCTTAAGTCCGTCGACACTGACCCAGAGGATGTGAGCTGGAACGTCCAGCGGCAGTGTCCCGTTGGTTGTCACCGCCACGCGGAGAAACCGCTTCCGGGCCTCGCAGACCAGGTCATGAATACGAAACAAACCATCGCGCCAGAGTAGCGGTTCACCGCCCTCAAAGACCACGATGCGAGTCCCCAAACGCCTGAGGGCATCCATCGCCTTGCAGGCCATCGCCCACGTCATCTGTTCCGGCTGGTCCAACCTATGAAAGGGACAGGCCCGGCACGCCAGATTGCAGCGGTACGTTACCTTGAAGCTCGCCAGCAGGGGAATGTTGTGTCGTCCGAATTTTCGCCGCAGATAAAAACCCGCAAGATCGATAGGCCATGTCAGGGGCATGTAATAGCGCATCCTTCACGTTGTGCGCGGATACACGTTAGCATAATCCGATTATAGCATCAATCGACAGTTGGTAGTCGGAGAAATAGAGATCAATCTCTTAACTGTACAGGTGTGAGGTTTCATGTATATCTAAACGGGATGTTCCTGGCATCAAACTCTATGTTGAATGTTTTTATAGAACTTAATAGACTTTTTCACCTACTTTTCCTTTTCCTCCTTATTTTATTATCATCGGAAAACATTACTCCAATACATTATTAAGCGGTATAATTATAATAGCTTCAGACATGCATGAGCTATGCCCTTTCTCCCGATCAAAACATAGCAAATTCGTAAATTTTCTATTACTATTAATTACAAGTCTTATACCCCAAGTTGGCACTTTGGGATGAAAGGCCAAATATCCGTACTTGGTTTCCTTTGCGTTTATAAATCTCTCAGGGTTTGAAGAAAACTCAAAAAGTTTTTCCCCAATAGATACGATCCAGTTTAACCAATCCATATCGCCAGAACACATTGGTGCTATGCTTTTTTTTGCTTCACTGATGACTGCATCATCATTTTGCCCTAATTGTGCTACCGCAAACACCAATCCATTGTTGAAAAATCTTTGGTATTCTTCTTCTGGTTTTTCAAAAAATGGTTTGTCCAGCTTTAATCTCAAATCACAATCCCAAGCCAACCATAGTAAAAGACCTTTAAGCCGGGTGAGGTCTTCGGAATCCGCTAAGCCATCAAATTCATCGTCAAGACAGAGTATTGAATGTTTACGCTCAAAAAGGCTGCTGGCCGTAGCGCAGAGCAATTGGAAGCGTTCTTTTACGGGAAATGAAGTCTGGCCTTGTTTTATCCACGAAACTTTCCCATCGCATTCCCTGAGATATCTCAAAAAAGCAAGCACACCGGTCAAACGTACAATGATATCTTCGATTGATATGGCACCTTTCTTCAGATCTTCAAGTCGATCTCCCATGCGCTTAACAAGCGTGTGAATTTTTCGGTGACATAGTTCTAACGTCTTTACAGTATTATCTTCCTCATCATGTTTTTCTTCGTCGTCTTCGACTCCAATCTGCTCTTCTTCAGTTCTTCCTTTATGGTCCTGAGTTTCTAGAGGTCTCTCTATGTCGCTTCCATCCTTAAGATGATAGATTAAAACATCCAGAAGATACGCCAAGTCATTTGATGCCCGCAAACGAAATTTTTTCTTGGTTTTTCTTGTTTCGCTGACATCAATAGACAAAGAAGGATCTTCGGTATTATCTTCATTAACTGTCTTTTTACCTGCTATGGCTTTTACAGTACCGATATCTGTGTCCTTTGCTTTTGAAAAAATGATTTTATCAATGCAATCGATAGCCGTTACTAAATCAGGCGAATCAGAATTGAGACTATTCAGTGCTTCACGAAAGTGACGCTGTTCATCTGTTCGAGATTGTGCCTTAACAATCTCTTCGTGATGAACAATATATAAAAATGATTTTTCATCAGACGGACATCTTACATAATATGTAGAGCTTTTTACTAAGGGTGTGATCGAAATGTAGTAGTGGCCATTTATCAGCTTTGCCGTGACATTTTCCAATGTCTCTTTATTGTGATCCAATACTTCACATTCCAATGTGCTGTGCAATTCGGGCAAATCAACACAAAATGTAATACCTTGATCATCTGCAACGGCAACTCCGGTCCGTACCGGTCGATGCTTTCCGTTATCTTTTCGAAGGTTCCAATTACTCTGAGCAATTTCCCAATCCTTTTCTGTCAGGGTTGGCATGGATGGAATATCAAGCAACCCATTTTCCCGAGCATCTGATTCCGCCTCTTGCCCTTTTCTCACTACCACCATCTCTATGTTGCCGGAGATCCCTTCAGATAACCATGCTGGGCTGCTTGGATTTGCGCTGCCACTGACAAGATACGTTGTTCCGCTTACAGTTTCGATTACAATCGATTTAGCGTGAAGATAGCCCATGTATTTGCTTTGGTTGTTTTCTGATGAGGCCATTTTTCCACAATTGACAAATCGAACTTCCTTAAGGTTCCCTGCGTCTCTGGGTATCTGTACAGTGTCAGGATCAATCCCAACATATAATTCGCGGGGCGCCATATCTTCAAGAACGCGATGCATAAATTCAAATTTGTTATCAAAAAATGCCCCGGAAACAATTATCCTTCTGGTGTTTTCGTTAATCATTACATTTAATTGCTGCCAAAGGCTTGGGCTTCCAGGTTGCGAACTTATCACTGAGCAATCTTTAACCTCAGAAGTCATTTTGTTTTTTAACCAAGGGGCAAATGCTTCAATTTTATTAACCATTTCTGAAAGTTGTTTCGGTAATTGAATGGGCTGTTCCGCTACCCATCCTTGAATCTGATGCCATGCACTACCAATGAGACGGATAGATTCATTGTCTTCGAGGCTTTCTAGGAGAATCAGATTTGTGATTTCGCGGTTAAACCCGAATCCGGCAAGTGTCATATTATGGCTTCCAATAAGAAGGGCACCTTTCTTTTTCCCAACGAGTAATATAATTTTTGGATGAAAAGCACCTTTCGAATACATTGGAACCAGAGAATAATGTCGGCCCGCAAAGCGGGGTGGATGGTTGTTAAGAGACTCAGTACATTGTCCGGCATCCATCAGCAGAACGTTGTGTCTTACTCCCGATGCTACCAATTTGCGCAACACCACGTCTTCATAAAAAGGGAGGTAGGCGTTAAAGGTGGTAATCAATGAGGCATCATAACCGCCTTTCTTGATTTCACTCAGCAAAGAAATTCTTTCAAGCATCAGTATATTCCCTTAGCATCATTCCTAACGCTGAGAGCTTCCAAATATCACCCTCCTTTACAAGGGCACCTATGTCTTTGATGATTCGCAGTGCTTGATTAAAACGGGGTGATGTAAAAACTGCTTTGGGGACATCGATTACTTCCAATCCGAAATCAGATGGACGAATGCGGAACGTTGATTGAGACTGCCCCCGCAGCTTTCGAAGTGCTACCTGCAAATGAGCATTCACCCCCCAATTGGAACACAGCCACACGATGCATTCTCTTACGGACAAATCTTTCCATTCATGCTCACTGAAATTAAGAAACGAGTTCAGGTTTATCGGATAAACCTGAAAGTAGTCGCCCGGGAAAAGAAAATCACCATATCCCTCTGTGGTTTCTGATCTGATTTTAAGAGACAACAATATCTTGAGGCAGGTCTTTACAATATCGGAGCGATTGCTGGCTGTTGTCTCTTGCTTACACAACTCAATAGTTTTGTTTGCCTGCTGTATTTCATGATCAGGGTGGGTCCAGTCAGGAAATTCTGGAAGCCAGTCCCTGCACTCCCTTTCTACTGCACCAATAGTTGTTTCCAGATTGAAAACATCTTCTATCCCTTCCACTTCGGGCGTACTGACAAACCAACGGCAAAGATCATTCACAGAATCAAACCGTTGACCAGAATTTTCATAAGTATCTAAAAGAACGTAGAACAAACCCTGTACCGAAATTGAGAGCAATTCATTACGCTGATAGATTGACCATCTTTTGCGATTTGGCTCTAAATCATCCGGCAATTTCCAGCTTTGTCCATTTGGCAAAGCATTACTGTATACGCAGCCCCTGAACTGAGTGAGATCAATGGAGATCTCTTGCTTTGCCAAATCATTGGCCAAATAGAGGATAGTTTGCAGGCTTCTTCGGCGCGGAAGCATGTTAAGATCGATAAATAGTCCTTTCACAAAAAACAGATCACACAAGAGGGCATGTTCTTCTTCACTGCTGGTCAGTTGGCATGGGCAAAAACAGCTCAGCTGATCTAATCGATCTGAAAAAACCACATCGTTCTCAATAGTCTGGATGAATAAATCCGACAACACATGGTTATCCATGGCCTTCGCGAGAACTTGGCCAATCTGATTGGTGTATTTGACTCCTGATCTCATCGTACCATCCATGATATTGAGTGCGCTGAGTACCCCAAGATAGTACTGCCCGAGTCCCCCGAGTTTATTTTGAAAATACTGGTGTTTGCCCTCCTCGCGATGGGCGTAATCTGACAATCTGACCGGTTTACCTTCACGGACGTCTGAAATTTGTTTTGAAAGGTTTAAGCTACCAACTGTAGCAGCTGAGTGGTTGTCTCTGTCTGTCCCGGTAACATGGGCATGTCGCTCCGCGATAAGAGTGAACAGGCAGTCGGCCTTGCGAAACCGGTCAATGAAAATTTCATTGAATTTATAACCGCGTTGTTCCAGTGCCCATACAATCCATGGGTAAAAGCTGTAATAACGGGCGCGATCCGTTACGTTTGTGATACCGGGTAACAATCTGCCATAAATATTAATACAGGGGGCTTGGACAGCGAGATGATCTAATCCGCCGATCTGGCTTGGTGGTTTTACCCATGCAGTGGAGATCTCCATGCCGATAACCTTTCATCTCGTGAATGCTGAGGTTGCTTTTGATCGGAGAGTTCACATTTTCATATCATCCAGAAACTCCGATGCCGGATCGACGCTTGTCACCAGCAGGCGATCCCGGGCTCGGGTGCAAGCAACGTAGAGGAGATGACGCTCCGTATTATACACTTCTTCCAGATCCGTATCGTCTGAGACTGTTTCAATGCGTTCCTGGAGGGGTATAACCTCGTCGTCACAGGCCATGACGACAACGGCACGAAACTCCAGTCCCTTGGCAAGGTGCATTGTACTGATCGACACATATCCACTGACCGTTTCAACATTCTCGTCAAGTACCTTGAAAGGAAGCCCGGCAGCTTCAACTGCGGCACGGCTTCTGTCCAGTTCTGATTGAGAGCGAACAAAAACACCGATCTCGTGCGGCATCAACCCTTCGCTTGTTCGTTCCACGAGCCATGTGCCGACCGCTTCAATTTCTTCTTTCTGAGATTCGAAAATCGTGATTGTTGGGTTCGGCCCGTTGAATACAGAGATGGTGCCGCGGCGATCTTCGGTATTGCCATCGACGTCAGATAATTCGGGTCCCAGAAGGCGATCGGCTTGCATCCTGATCTGATGAGACGTTCGGTAATTGATCTGTAACGTATGGGATCGTCCCCTTATATTCACACCGAGCGCTTTCCACGAGAACGGCTGCTGGAAGATCCGCTGACCCAGGTCGCCGGCAAAGAAGAGACTATTAGGTCGCCCGTCACCAAGCGCGGCAAGAAAGCGTAACTGGGGAACCGAGATATCCTGGGCCTCGTCCACAACGGTAAATTCGAAAGGCGGATGATTGTTTTTCGCAAGCTGAGCTGCCAACCGACTGTACAAATAGGGATATGTCACCAGTTCCCGCTTACTGAGTTCTGATCGCACGGAATCAAAAATCGACCAGAGCACGGCACGTTGCTTCTCGGGGAGACGTGTTTTGCGGCCCAGACGCATGACATCGCGGTATGCCTCCCAGGTGTCCAACTGCCACGCGTCAACGACCTGTTCCCACTCCGTTGTCAGAAAATGCCGGCTGAACCTGTGTTCGTCTACTTTTCCGGCAACCTCTTCGATAATCCCTTGTACCATATCCCGCGATGCGATGGTGGGGCGGCCGAAGTACAGTTCATAGAGCCGCAGGCCGATTCCTTCCATGGCATACACCTCAAGGCGCTCGCCGAGGCGCGGTTCGTTGCTGATCAGCCGCCTGAGCTTCGTCCTCAGCGCATTCGCCAGTGTTTCGGAAAAAGTGGTGAGCAAAACCCTCGCATTGGGATTGGTACGGGCGAGAAAGACGGCCCGGTGGAGTGCAACAATCGTCTTCCCCGTTCCCGCCGATCCCGAAATACGCGCAGGGCCGTTGTATTCCCGTTCGACCAGGCTGCGTTGGGCGGGGTGAAGGAAGACGAGCCATTTCTCCCAGGGATATTCGAGAGCCCGTTCAAGTTCCTCAACATTATTCATCACCCGGAAGCGCCGCTGTGCATCAGGATGCTTGAATGAATCTTCACCGGCGGTAACCGGCGGAGCGACCTGTGGTGTTACACCGGTGGCCAGATTCAGGAGCGCCTCGGCGGCCTCACCGGGCAGATGATCGGCCAGATCGAGAATGCTGTCCTCATCGGCCCTTCGCACGTCGTCTATCCACTCGGGAGGCACGCCATATCTCAGTAGATCGTCTTCAGGGATATCAGCGAACAGGAGCGGTTTGGGTGGGGCCGGTTGCTCTACCTCGACGTACTTGGGGATAGGTATTTCCTTGATTGTCTCCCGGATTTCGACCAACTGAGCGGCGCCGGTCGTCGGATGCACCTCCAGCTTGCGTCTCGCGGCCCACTGATAGGCAGCGTCGTGGTGATCGACATAGCAGAGCAACAGACTCGCCTCTGTCCTGTGCACGATTATGCGAATATCCTGATTCACACGGACAGACCAGAAGTTGCGGTCTTTTGCGTTCTCAAGCCTATGAAACTGCAGACTGGGATGGGCCGGGTTCAACTGTAGGTCGAAGGCCGTGGTCTTGACGGCCTTCTGCTCGTCACCGGTAAGTTTTGCGAGACTGTCGGTGAAGGTATCGGCGATGCGAAACTCCATCAGGACACCCGAAATACCTTCATCACCTCATCCCCCAGATGATTGATCACCTTTACGGCGATACGGCCGGATTGCGGTTTATCGAAGGGACGGGAGATGTCGCTGTTGAGGGTCGCCCAGGCCTCTTCGTCGATCTCGGCCTTAAGGGTGGTCTTGAGCGATTTGTAAGGATCATTGGCGCCGAGGAAATAGGCGTGACGGACGAAGAAGCTCTCCTCGTTGTAGTCGGTGTCGATGAACCAGCAGGCGATCCCTTCAGCCCCGTCGCTGCGGACCTCACCGGTGCTGGGATGGAATACATCCACGCCGTTGATCTTCACCATGAACTTGCCGTCTTCGGCATCGATGATATCGATATCCGGCTCGCCGAAGATTACGAAGAGGTTTCCTTTGCCCGTATTCTTGAGATCATCTGCCATGTGCAGGTCGGCGTTCATCCGCGCCTTGAGAACCGGGATACGGCCCAGTCTGTCGAATTCGGAAGAAGGTGCGTCATAGTTGAAGGCACAGGCGATGAGGACGTCGAAATCTGCGTCACCCGCCTCTCGTGCGGCGGCCACCAGATCGGGGCGTGATACCGTACCGAACTCCGGGCCGATGAATACGGCGGCCCGTTTTTCAATGCCCGTTTCCTCGTCTCCCTCCACGTACCTCCCTTCGGCGCAGATGTAGTGTCCCGGCCATGGGAGGAGAGAGGTAAAGGTTATCTTGTCCTCTTTGTGGGCCTGCTGGACGCCGGCGGTCTTGAGGTTCTCCAGGATCATGCCGGCGAAGTCTTGTCCCTTTCCATATCCATCGGGCGACTCCGCGATATCGTCGATTAGTTCGTCGTTTTCATCAACGGTTAGAACCCTGTGCGGCGAGAGACTCTCCACGGTGAAGGGACCGGCAACGCGGACCTTTTTGTTGTTCTGATAGGGTTTGTCATAGAGGTATTCAAACTCGGCCTTGGCGGCGATGGATGCGTCGATCTCTTTCTGCCTGGCAATGCGCTCCTTCCACCACCGGGCGTGCAGATCCTTTGCCTCATCTGACCAGTCATCTTCTGCGTCGCGGGGGATCTCCCATTCCTCCCAAGATTTTTTCAATTCCTTGTTGAGCATTTCGCGCAGGGGTTCCAATGTCTCCTGAGATTTTTCCCAGATGACATCGATTTCGGCGTTGTTGGCGATGGATTTGAGTGTGATGTGAGGGACGCGTTCGTAGACGAATCCCTGGCGGATGTTGCCTCGGGTGGGCTGATTCGACGGTATCGTCTGAGTGACCTCGGCCTCCTTGTCTTGACCGTCACGGCTGTCGGCGAGGAGATAATAGGGATAGCGGGCGCCCATGATCCGGGCGCGTGCCAGTGCCAGGGCGACGCGAGAGGTGTCGATGGTGATCCACCGCCGACCCCACTGTTCAGCAACGTAGGCGGTGGTCCCGGAGCCGCAGGTGGGATCGAGGACAAGATCGCCGGGGTCGGTGGCCATAAGGAGACAGCGTTGAATAACTTTGCTATATGTTTGCACAATATAAATATTTTGAGCAGCAAATGTTGATTGGATCGTATCATCCCACCACGCTGTGTGAGATCTTGCTCGAAAATCTTTTTGAAAACGGACATATGCAAGTGTTTTTCCACTAGAGGAAAGGCGTCGTGCGCGCTCAAGTCTTCTCATGCCAGTTTCATTAGTTTTCCAAAAGGATCCTCTTGAAGGTAGGAGAGTGTATCCTTCGAACGTAACGGCATAGCTAGATTTTTCTCCACCACTCTGGGATGTAAGAGCAGCAGTTCGAAACAAATCACCCATTTCTGGGATGAAAGTGACTTTTTCTTTTGATCCCAATCTGCGCCTTATTCCTGATGATTCCTGTACCATTGGAAATGCATAAGTATCATCTTCTGTTTCCGAATAGAGCTGCCGATATTTTAAGCTTTCCTTACTTTTCGCATAGAATAATATTGAATCGTAAATCACGTCTAAATGTCTGCCGCCAAGTGCAGGGGTTTTTTTAAAAGTAATTGTCGCAATGCAATTCTCTTCACCAAACACCTCATCCATCAGCGCCCGTACCCGGTGTACATTCTCGTCACCGATCTGGACAAAGACCGATCCGCTGTCCGTCAGCAGGTCCCTCGCCACGCTGAGGCGATCCCGCAAGTAGGTCAGGTAGGAGTGGATGCCGTCGCGCCAAGTATCGCGGAAAGCCTTCACCTGCTCGGGCTCGCGGGTGATATGCCCGATATTCCCATCCTTTACGTCCCGGCTCGTCGTGGACCACTGGAAGTTGGAGTTGAACTTGATCCCGTAGGGCGGGTCGATATAGATGCACTGGACCTTGCCTCGCAGGCCTTCTCTCTCGGCCAGAGACGCCATGACCTGCAGGGAGTCGCCGAGAATCATGCGGTTCGACCAGTTGGCGTCGTGCTGGTAGAATTCGGTCTTGGCGCCCTCGCTCGGCAGGCCGTTGAAGTCGGCGAAGAGGTCGATCTGCTGCGGGATGCCGTCCTGTTCCTTTTCTTTTGTCTCTTTCAGGAGGTCGTCGATCAGGATCTTGGGGTGGACCTTCTCCTGGATGTAGAGCGGCGGCGCCTGCACCACCAGATCCGACCAGTTCTGCTCGTCCTTGCCGCGCCAGACGAGCTGCGGATCGAGGTCGCGGTTGCGCCGTTCGTAAGCGACCCGAATGGGGTCCTGGTCGTCCTTCTGCATCACCGACTGGTATTCGACGGTGGGGATGTACGTACGTCGCGCCTCATCGTGTTTTAGGGTCTCGACATTCCGCGGTGTCTTTTTTCTTTTGGCCATATTTTTACCTTTTTTTTCACGCTATATACTGATTCAGGATACGCCGAATACTTCCTTTGTGAATCTTTTTCGCTGTTCAAGTCCTTTTGTCTTGCCCTCTTAAAATCCCTTGCAAGCCATCGTTTATTCCCTGATGACGGGTTTGACGGGTTTATGAGGGGTTTGAGGTGCCTCGAAGTTTATGGCCTCAGGATGATTTGACACCTCGGATGTCCTGTTTGTCCAATTTCCTGGTGAGAAATGTCCCATATGTCCCATAAATGTCCTATTTGTGAAAATGTTACTATCGCTCAATGTCCCGTTTGTCCAGTTTATGTCCAGTTAACCATAACGCGTGGCACATGGCACGATTGGCATGTTTACGGCACGCTTAGAAAACAAGTTTGAAAAACTTCCATCATGACCGGTCATGGCGCGATTGGCACGTTTATGGCGCGTTTCCGATCTAGAACATAGTGAGCGCCACGGCCAGCTCCTTTACGCGTTATCACACCTTTTTCAAGAAGATCATCGAGATCACGGATCGCGGTTCTGCGGGAGCATTCAACTGCGTCCTGATATTCCATTGTTGTCAATTTTCTCCCCATCTTGAATAAATTTAGTCCAGAGATTTGCCGGTCATTGAGCTTGAGTAAATTGACAATATTTTCCGTCAGCCAGTCCCGCCAGAGCGTCACCACAAAATGAGGTCCCCTTTGCTCGAAATCCGGCTCGGGAAGGCCCGCTTTCCGGCAATCGTCGATCATATCCGTTGTGGCGATAGTTTCGGTGCGTTACGGCGTTGACAATTGCCTCGGTTATAACGGATCTGGGGATCTCGAAGGCAACGGGGGCCTGAGTGCTTGTCACACGGGTTCCCACTCGTCGGTCGATCTTGCCCAAGACGAATTCCACCGCTTGATCGATTACTTCGATCAAGCTTCCCTCATAGGGCTGCTGTGATGCGATGGGCTTGCGCTTTTCCGTTCCGAGAAAATGAAAACAATGGACCTGGGCGTTGTTGAAAAACCTGCGCGGGTCCTTCCCGAAGAGAAGCATGGCGGCATTTGTCGGTAAGTTGTCCTTCAGAAGATTGAAATTCTGCAGGACCGCTTTTGGCGCATGTGATCCTTTGAGGCTCAACCGCCCCGTGGCCTCCGCCGTATCGACAAAGGCCTTCACCTTGGCATTATCGATATCCCTCAGCGTCGCCCCTTCACATGCCGTGTCGTCAAAGGGAGTAGATCTAAGGTCGCCCCGACTTTCAAGGGATGCAACAAGACTGGCATAGACCTCGCCAATCAGGCCGGGTGTATCCGAAAAACGGCGACGGGTGAGCTGGTGTCCCACCCGATTCACCAGTTTTGCCATGTCAGGGTTCCGGTCCTTGTCGTCTGTCCCTTTTACGAAGACCAAACGTTCGCGATGGGTCCTGGTTGCGTGATCGAATTCCAGTTCGGTGGGCGACTTTTCTTCCTCGTTCTTCCATCCGTACTCGTTACCGAGAATGGCAAGGTAGATGTCGCATTGCTCCACCTCGTCCAGGTAGATATTATCGGGTCTTCGGTCTAAGGCAGGGATGTCTTCGAAGAGGAACACCTCCGAGATGAAACGACTCAAGAGGGCGTCACGAGTGATGAAGTCCTTGATCGCTCGCCGCTCGGAGGTAAGCTCTTTCTGAACGCTGCTGACGAAGATTTTGTATCCCCTTGTTTTCATGGTTGTCAGCCATTCTCCTGTAGAGCCTGCTCGATCATTTTGTTGAATTCGGCCTCAACCTTGGCTTCAAAATCTGTCTCTATTTGATAGATTTCGGTAAACTCCGCAAAGGCCCAGCGGCCGTAGGTGCCGTTGTTATTCACGCCGGGGGTCCAGTAGGTGTCCATGGTCATCTTTTTGTCTTTTGCGTCCTCGCGCCGATACCCTTTGATCTCGACGATCAGGTGCAACGGATCATCATTTCCGTGTCCGTCATCCACCAGCACGATAAAGTCAGGAATGTACCTGCGCGTCTCGGAGCCATAGCGGTAGGGCACCTCCAGACCCAGGTTGTGGTTCTTGACGTAGGCCCTGACTTTTGGATGCGATTCGGCGACACGGCAGAACTCGGCTTCCCAGTCACTGTCGAGGATAACCCAGTTGATGTGACATTTGCGGGCGTCCGTCTGCCAGCGGTTCCTCCGCGATGTATTAAACCTTACATACATGGTGGATCCGGTAGGATTATAAGGGTCAAGCATTGCCTTGATCGGACGTTCACCCACCAGAGACCGGGTGATGCCGGCGGTAATCCGCTCGCATGCCATGTCTGCCAGTTCCTGATACATGAGCTGTGCCGGGTAGGTGCCTCCTTTGCAGACCAGACAATTATCGAGCCACTGTTTTGTGATTCTCTTGAGCTGCCCGAACAGGTGGAGCTTGGCTTCTTCGCCCGGGTCCCGCCACTTGGTATACAGAAGACGCTTGGTTACATGGAAGAGCAGTGTTGATCGCCGCATATCTTCCAGATGCTCCAGACTTAGATCGACATCCTCTCCGATGATTCCCGCATTTTTTGTAATCGAGGGACCGACAACATCGGGGGTCAGTTCCAGAATGGAATCTTCATTGAATTCTGCAGTGAGCCGCTCCTGGGGCAACTCGACCCGATAACCGTTCACACGGGGGAATCTAATTTCAAGGTGATCCCGCTCCGGACGCATTGCCTTTACCTGGATGGTGTCCCGTGGCGGTTGCGGTGGTGCAACGACAGGTTTTGCCGTAAAATCGAACGGCACCCCCAGAACATCGGCGTATTCAACACCGAACAGGCCCTCTTCATTGAGATCATACGACTGGCGACGCAATGCGCGTCCGATTACTTGTTCACACAAAAGCTGAGTGCCGAATGCCCGCACACCAAGGACATGAGTCACGGTATTCGCATCCCAGCCCTCGGTCAGCATGGAAACCGATACGACGCATCTGATTGCCTCACCAAGTCGACCTTCTTTGCCTACGGTGTTCATGACCTCGCGCAGTAAATCCTGATCGGTAATGTTTTCGGCCTGTTTCCGGTCGCCGGTTCGTTCGATAATCTCTCGACGGAAGCGTTCGATCTCGTCTGAAGCCATTTCACGGAAGTTCTTGTCGAGCACCTCGCCCGATTCCAGTTGTTCGCTGTCGATCAGGATGGTGTGGGGCCTGGCAAGCTGATTCCCATGCTCGTCATAATTACGGAAAAGTTCAAGGCGACCATTTACAAGCGTGGTCGATCCATCTTCATTTTCCTGGTAAAAGCCTGAAATGTAATCGTAGACGAGCTTGGAGATCGAAGTGTTTTGACAGACAACAATAAAGCAGGGCGGCACGTGAATACCGCCTTCCTCCCACAGGTCGTACGTTTTCTTGTAATGGCCATAGAGCGCTTCCATGGCTGTCTGAAGTTCCACAGGAATACTGAGCGGATCGAGTGCCGTTGCCTTGTTGCGGCGTTTCTTGGGCATTCGCTTTCCGATATATTCCCAAAGGTTTCTGAATTTTGGCATGTCGTTGCCGGGGATGTTATCGGCTACTGGAACACGGGGCAGTTTGACGATACCGCACTCAATGGCGTCCATGAGGGAAAAATCGCTCATTGTCCACGGGAACAGGGTGCCTTCGGCATAGCCGGAACCGCGGAGGAAAAAGGGTGTTGCCGACAGGTCTATAACATGGGCAACTCCAAGCTTTCTTTTGACTATTTCAAGGCCCGATATCCATAGTCGTGCAGCTTCATTGTTCTTTTCAGCTTCTTTCTTGTCGTCTCCTTTGAGGGCACCCTCACCGTCTCCGTTGGGCTTTTCGCGATAACAATGATGGGCCTCATCATTAATGACCAGAATATTTTTCATGCCCATCAAATCGCCCATTGCCCGCTGAATCATCTGGCCTTCAGTTTCCAGTGTTTCAAGTTTCTCACCGCGCCAGCCTTCCAAGGCTCCACGGGTTCCTTTCGAAACATCTACTCGCTCACGTCTCTTGAATGAGTGAAAGTTGGTGATGACTATCTTCGCCCGTTCCAGTTCGCCAAGCATATCACCGGGGACCAATTCACGAGATTGGTAGTAGCTGTCCGGATCATTCGGTTGTAGGACACGAAGCCGGTCTTTGATTGTTATTCCGGGAGTAACAACCAGAAATCCGCGGGTGAATTGTTTGCTGTTGGGATGACGTACCGCGTTGATCGTCTGCCATGCTATGATCATGGCCATAACGGTTGTCTTTCCCGCGCCGGTGGCCAGTTTGAGGGCAAGACGCGCCAACTCGGGATTGGCTTTTGTATTCGCGGCATCCAGATATTTCAGAAATTCCTTGCCTTTCTTATCGTGTTTTTGTGCTACCTCAGTCAGCCATATCAGCGTTTCAACGGCCTCAATCTGACAAAAGAACGGGCGGAAACTGCTGAATTGGTGGTGGCGCCAGTGCTGAAGCAGATGGGCCGTTTCGGGCGTAACACCCCAATCATTTGGATTCGGAATGACCCTCCACCGATCTACGTGTTGGCGAAGCCTATTAATAATTGGCGTCGGATCATATTCCTGTTCCTGAGTCGAAAGTCCTTTGCCTTCGTCGAAGATAATTTGTTGCTGGTCACTCGATCCCTTGTGTTTTCTGGGCTTGGGAATCGGAGTAATATATTCTGCACGGCGGCGATGTTGGACGATTTGTTGTGTTGGCTGACCCTGGTCATCGAGTTCCCAATGCTGCATGGGATACTCGTATGGAGAATTAATGACGGGATGTTCGAAAAATCGATTATCCATGTTTGGCATTTCTCCGGATGGGAATATTGGTAGAAGTTTCAAATCTTATAGAACGCACCAAGTGATTAACTCTGCTATGGTATTTTGTCAAGGGGTTTTGTGGAGATTTGATTTATTCATAAAGTTGATAGAAAGAAAAAATATACCATTCATACCGCTGTTTCAGAAGGGGAAAATGGCTTGCGTTTACAACTGAAAAATATTACATGAAAAGTAATGAGTGGCGATATTAAATGATGATTAATAAACGGTCCACCTTTTAGACATATCCGGTTGATTCAATGACGGGCTTGATAGAACTATTTCAGATTATAGGCATATTGAATAACTGATCGGACTTAGATGAAAAACATATTCTTCTTATACATTCCCCCGAATAATACCGAAGCAATAATCCATTACCAAGATACAATCATCAATAAAGTTTCCCAAGATTGTATATTCAAATTTATCGATCAGAATTTGAAGACTTATTTAAGAAGGATTTTTCAGGATAAACGGATTGCAGTATGGGGATCACGTGATACACCTGCCAATAGGGCAAAATTCGAGAAAATGGGAATCGGCGACAACATCCTTATTGTTGAAGGGGACACAGTCAAGTTGCTGGGCTTCATTGCTGCAAAAACTGTCAATCAAAACTTATCGGGAGAACTATGGAAAAATATCAGCGGAAAATCCACAGAAGGATGGGATCTTATTTACTTTATCTCAAATCCCCTTGAGATAGACCTACCTTTCATAGAGGTCAACGAGCTATTAGGATATCAACTTCTATATAAGCCTCGGGGGTTCTCACTCGTCAGTCAAGACAAGCTTAAACTATTCTATACCCAGTTTGATGATCTATACTCAATTCTCCAGCGCATTAAACTTGGTGAACAGGTAATGAACCGTTATGACAAGATTTTACCCGAAGAACTTCCTATAGTGACCGAAGATTTGCAGCCGCTTGATGAGAACGAGACATCTGAGCATGTGAAGATGCAATGGAAACTGATCAACCTTGGAAGAAAGGCAGGATCAGAAGTGTGGGTGCCCAAGAATGACCAGAAAAAAATTGTCGACGCATACGGTTATAGCGAGTTTGAACATGAGTTTGCCGCAGGGATTGATTTACAGGCGAAGTATGTTGAAAATATTGATGTCGTATGGAAACAAGAATTCAGGGTTGATGCTGCCTTTGAAATTGAACACTCAACGAGCATTTACTCCGGCCTGTTGAGATTCTCTGATCTAAAGATCGTTGCACCTAATAGTGTCTATCCTTTATACATTGTTGCACCGCTCTCACAGCGAAATAAAATAAAAGAGCAGGTTAAACGCCCGACATTTAAAAAGATGGATTTTGATCAAAACGTTAGATACCTGCCCTATGAGACTGTCAACGAGATTGACAGATTCTTTGAGAATTCAAGCAGAGGCCTGAACACAGAACTTATATATGGCAAATCGGAAAGCCTCACATAACTTCCTAACGCTTAGATTTCACTATTAATATTCAGATAAGTGGTTTATTTCTTTTTCCGCATCATGGCTTCCTGGAGTTTGGCTCCCAGTGAGCCGAGTCCCTTGGGTGGGTCGTCATCACTATAGACCACCGCCACTTCCTTGGCGCTCGGGGCGCCTTTAAAATAGTCGCCCAGGACTTCGCGGCTGTGCACGTCTTCGTGGCAGTAGGCGCACAGGTTCTCCCAGTTGCTGCCGTCCGGGGGGTTGTTGTAGTGGTTGCCGTCTCTGTGATGGACGGTCAGCAGATGCCGGTTTGTATGATCGAATTCCCTGCCGCATCGCGCGCATACCAGGCCGTGCATCGCGAGCGAGCGCTCCCGGTAATCTTCCCCCGCCGGTTTTTTCATACCCTCTTTCAGTTCCCGAACAACATCGCCGACCGGTCTCTGCTCTTTCGGCTCGTCTTTTTTGACGCTCGTCCGTACACGCCCCGACCTGCCGTCATAAGAAATCTTCGCCACCGCCTGTAATCCTCCCCTTTCTACCCTCAAAGGTAATATCTGTATGGTTTCTTTTTATATCAAGGCGGGTGATATTGTCAACGAAAGAGATGGCCGGAAACCGAGTGATAGCGTGAGAAAACGCACTTCAGCGCTTCCATTTTTGACATATGATCGGACGTTCGATTTTGTGATCGGAACGGACCGGGTTACCGGTTTATCAGGTTTTGTATAAATCCTTTGATTTCCTGCACGATCGGCTTTTTGATGTGGACTTTCAGGTAGAGGTCGCCTGCCTCGGCGCCGCCCCTGCCCTCTTCTCCCATTCCGGCAAGTCGGATCTTCTGGCCCTCGGCAACACCGGCGGGTATCCTGATCTTGATCTTCTTGCCTCTCCCCCAGTGGGTATAGTCGTGTTGCCCGCCCGCATGGGCCTTCTCGGGGCTCAGGCGGACGGTATCGAAGGTATCCCTGCCCCTTTCGGGCAGTTCCATGCCGCTGATCTTCTTGAAGGCAAACCGGGCTATTTTTCCCAGGCCACCCTCCAGATGGGGAAACTGGATGGGCTGCTGCCCGCCGCCGCCGGGATTGCCGGTAAAGACGTACCCTCGTCCATTCATGCCGTTGGTCCTGAACTGAAAGGTCCGGTACCCGTTGCCGTAAGTCTCCTTGAAGATATCTTGAAAACCGCGAAGGCCGAAGGTGCGGGCGAGTTCCTCGAAGATCCCGTTGATATCGGAGCCCCTGAATATGTCCTGATCGGAGTAATTCTGTCTGAATTGACTGTAGGCCGAAGATCCGTAACGGTCTTTCATCAGGTCGTAATCCCGCCTCTTGTCGGGATTCGAGAGGACCGCATAGGCCTCGTTGACCGATTTCATCTTTTCGGCCGCTGCCGCGTCTCCGTTATTTCTGTCGGGATGATATTTCAGGGCCTGTTTGCGGTAGGCTTCTTTTATCTGTTCGGCCGTCGCATCCGATTCTATTTCGAGTAGTTGGTAATAATCCATAATATGTCCTGAACGGTGTCGTATTGTCCGAATCGATCGTAATATGCAGAACCGGAGCCGTCGTTCATCAGGTCGTAGTCATGCCTCTTTTCGGGATTTGAGAGGGTCGCGTAAGCCTCGTTGATCGACTTCATCTTCTCGGCAGCCGCGGCATCCCTGGAATTCCTGTCGGGGTGATATTTCAGGGCCAATCTGCGGTAGGCCTTCTTTATCTGTCTCATCGACGCACCCGGACTTAGTTCGAGTATCCGGTAATAATCCGCTAATTCCATATCGTTGCATTGACCTTCACGGTCTGAATCGGTAAACTGGTAAACAGGGCCGGCGAAACATCACCAGAATCCGGAAGTGTGCCGAGTTCCTTCCACTGCCACTTATTATAATCACGATTTGCCCGGTGGCAACATATAAATCGTCTCCGGGGTCCTTGAAAAATTTTCTTTGCCATTTTGACTCGAAAGATATACATGATCCGTTTTTAAAAAAATGTATAATGTGGTGGTTTTTTCGTTACAGACACCGGCGGAATGGGAATGATGTAATGACCGGCAGAGAGATCGGTAGAAACTCGCCCCATTCCGGTCAATTACCATAGTCGGAGAGCAGCATAGATGGTTGAACCTTCAGTACACACGGATACACAAAAAGAACAGGTTGATAGCGGGTCGTCACTGCGGAGACATCTTGGTCCCATTATTTTCCTGACCACGATCTTCTTCCTTAATTTTATCGCCAGGATCGTCCTTTCTCCCCTGATCCCGACCATCGAAAAGGACCTGTCCCTCAGTCACGGCGAGGCGGGGTCGTTTTTCCTGTTTACCACAATCGGCTATTTCATATCGCTGGTCTGCTCCGGTTTTGTTTCTTCCCGCATCTCCCACCGGATGACCATTACGGTCTCTTCCATTGTAATCGGCGTTGTCCTTGTGGGTGTCTGTTTCGTCGAGACCGCATGGAGTATGGTCGTTTGCATGTTTCTCCTGGGGCTCGCAACAGGGCTGTATCTCCCCTCCGGGATCGCGACCGTAACGAATCTGGTCGATCAACACCAGTGGGGGAAGGCACTCGCCATTCATGAGCTGGCCCCCAATCTGGGTTTTGTGATGGCTCCGCTTGTAGCGGAGATGCTGATGATCTGGGTTTCATGGCGGGGGGTCATGGTGTCGATCGGTCTTGTATCAGCTCTGAGCGGTATCTGTTTTATCTTTTTTGGGCGGGGCGGAGAGTTTAAGGGTGTGAAACCGAATTTCGATTCCATAAGAAATCTTCTGGCAACGCCATCCTTCTGGGTCATGGCAATACTCTTCAGTCTGGGCATCAGCAGCACCCTCGGCACCTTTTCCATGCTCCCCCTCTATCTTGTCGCGGACCACGGTATAGCAAGAGTCGAAGCCAATACCCTTGTCGCCATGTCGAGGGTTTCAACCGTGGTCATCGTTTTTTTCGCCGGATGGGCCTCCGACCGATTCGGTGCGACAAAGATCATCAACGTCGTCTTCATTGTTACCGGAGTCATGACCGTTCTCCTCGGGATCGCGAACACGTCATGGATCAAACCGGTTATCCTTCTGCAGCCCGTTTTCGCCGTCTGCTTCTTCCCCGCGGGATTTGCCATGCTCTCGGTGATCGTGCCGCCCCAGAGCAGGGGTCTGGCCGTATCATTTGCCGTACCTATCGCCTTTATGGTGGGAGCGGGGATCACCCCGACGATTATCGGCTTCCTGGGAGACGCGGATCAGTTTAAACTCGCCTTTATCCTTCTCGGCGCCAGTATCCTTCTCGGAGGCGTTCTGACAAGATTAGTAAAATTGAGAGATTATGAAGGAAAGGTAGTATGACGCTTGAAGACATATTCGCATACTGCCACGCAAAAAAAGGCGTCACCGAAGAATATCCCTTCGGACCGGAGACGCCGGTCTTTAAGGTAATGGGAAAGGTGTTCGCCATCGTGGCGATCGAGTCGGATCCCCTGAGGATAAATCTGAAATGCGACCCCGCAGATGCCGTCGCCTTCCGCGACGTATACCCCGCTATCAGGCCCGGTTACCATATGAACAAGAAACACTGGAATACGGTCATACTCGACGGGACGCTACCCGAAGATTTTGTCCTTGAGATGATCGACGACTCATACGATCTGGTTGCAGGGGGACTGCCGAAAAACGTCCGTGAAGAGCTGTATGGGTAAAGCACTGGTACCGGTCCTGACCTTCGGCAGTCTTTTTATTGATACTCTAATTAACCTTATTTATCATATTGTTCCGACACATTATTAATGGCATGTATTAACCGTTGAGATCCTCTGAAACGACGCTCGGAGGATAGCCTGCTTTTCAATGCGTTTCGCACATGGTATAATTTTTCAAGAAAAATACATGTGAAGAGGCCCTATGGACGAGGAATTTTCGGCGGGAGCGATAATCTTCAGGAAGGCCGACAGAGGGCGGGAGTTTCTTCTCATCTACAGTAAAAGGAACGACATATGGGGCTTTCCCAAGGGGCACATCAAACGCGCCGAGACGGAAAAAGACGCAGCCCCGAGGGAGATCAGTGAAGAGACGGGACTCACGGGCCTTCGATTCATCGATAAGTTCAGGGAGGTGGAGACATACCCTGCAGTCAGCACACGAGCTGAGTCCCGCGGCAAAGAAATCATCAAGCACTCCATCTACTTTCTCTGCGAGACCGATGAACATCGGGTAACCGTTGACGGTGGAGAGATTTCGGCATTCAGGTGGTTTCCGTTTCGGGAAGCGAGAACACTCCTGTCCTTTGAAAGCCAGAAGATGCTGCTGGAGAGGGCACACCGGTTTCTTACAGCGGAAACTGCCATGTACGAGGGAGGTGCACCATGATCCATCATATCGAAGGAGGCTACGCAAACACGTACCTCATTGAAGGAAGGTACGGCCTGGCGGCCGTTGACGTGGGTTCCAACCTGGCCGCAGAGATAATTCAAGAGATCATCAATGAACAGTACGGCGGGGGAAAAGGGGCGCTCAAGCTCATAACCGCCACTCACTTCCATATCGACCACCTCGGCGGAATAGCCAAACTGAAAGATCTATTCCCGGAGACGGAGATCAACTTCTTCTCCATGGTGGCACGATACATCTCGGGAGAGGAACGACTCGCGATCCCCCCTTTCTCCCGGTGGGTCATGGGACTCGTACCGGTTGTTTCCCGGATTCCGAACCAGTACCGCAATTACCGCCAGAGTTTTGCCAGCGTAAAGGCAGGCATCCCCCTCCCCTTTCTCCGCACCTTCACCCGTATCGGATACGAGCCGAAATGCGAACTCGAAGAATCGCTTGACATTCCCTTCCTCCCGGACTGGAGGCTGATCGAGACACCGGGCCACACGCCGGACAGCGTCTGTTTCTACAACAGCAAGCAGAGGACCCTTATTTCGGGCGATACGATTCTCAATATGGAGGGTACGGGCGAGGTAAACCGATTCTGCTGCAGCGTCACGGATATAGTACATTCATTCGAGAAACTTTCTTCCCTCGACATAGAGACGATCTATCCGGGCCACGGCGCTCCGATTGCGGGGGTGCAAAGCCCGATGGCAAACGTTAAAGTGATAGATTCAAAAGGGGAAAAAAGTTAATGATACCTAAAGATTTCTGATGGTAAGCAATAAATTTCTTCACTTTCCAAGTCTAATAGTATAAAAACGCGGGGCATATTTTCGCAATTCGGATGAGAAAGAAAAAAGGAGTGAATGGGTGAATAAAGAGGAGTTGATCGAAAAAGTCAGAACACGGGGGAATAAGGCCCTGACCGAGAGTGAATCGAAGGAGATCCTCAAGGCTTACGGCGTGCCGGTTATCAGTGAAACGGTTGCATCGACCGAAGACGAGGCCGTAGAAGTCGCGCGGAAGACGGGATTTCCCGTGGTACTGAAGGGGCTCGGAGCCACGCTGCTGCACAAGACCGAGAGGGGTCTCGTGCATCTGAATCTCGCCGACGAAGAGTCCGTCAGGAATGCGGCATCCCTGATCGCCCGCGAGGCGAAAGATGAACTCGAAGGATTCCTGGTCCAACCGCTGGTTCGGGGCAAAAGAGAATTTGTCACCGGACTGTTTCGTGATGACCAGTTCGGACCGGTCATCATGTTCGGCGTGGGCGGTGTCTTCACCGAAGCGCTCTCCGACGTTACCTTCCGCATTGCCCCGCTGACCGAAAGCGACGCCGCGGAAATGCTCGATGAAATCAAGGCAAAATCGCTCCTGGGAGATTTCAGGGGAGAGAAGGCAGCTAACCGTGACGAGCTGATACGGGCACTGATGGGACTGTCGCGCCTAGGAATGGAGATTCCCGAAATCGCGGAGATAGATATCAATCCGCTTCTGATTACATCCGACGGTTCTGTTGTGGCCGTTGATGCGCTGATTGTGCCGGGGGAAAAACAGACTGAAAAGAAGTACCGCCCGCCCGTGGAATCATCGGTTATCCGTGATCTGTTCCATCCGAAATCCATCGCCTTTATCGGAGCCTCAGGGGGCATAGGGAAATGGGGCCATATGCTTGTCGTCAACACGATAACCGGCGGCTACAAGGGTGACATATACCTCGTGAACCCGAAGGGGGGAACCATAGCCAATCATCACGTCTATCAATCGCTTGCGGACATCCCGGGCGATGTTGATCTGGGAGTCGTTACCGTACCGGCACGGATGGTGCTGGATCTGATCCCCCAGTTTAAGGAAAAATCGATCAGGAACATGCTCCTCATCACCTCCGGCTTCAGAGAGTCGGACGACGAGGGAAAGGCCCTTGAAGAGAAACTCGTCGTTGAGGCGCGGAAGGCGGGAATACAGATCCTCGGTCCCAATACCATGGGTATCTGCAACCCCTTGTGCGAACTCTTCTGCGTAAGCGCCTCCGTGAAACCACCGGAAGGCTCTACCTCCATCATTTCCCAGTCCGGAAACCTGGGAGTCCAGCTCCTCGCCTTTGCCGAGGAACAGGCCATCGGAATCAGGGGGTTCTGCGGATCGGGGAACGAGGCCATGATTACGATCGAAGACCTCATAGAAGGTCTTGAGGTCGACCCCTCCACGAATATCATTATCCTCTATGTCGAAAGCGTGAAAAACGGTCGCCGGTTTATCGAGGTTTCCAAACGGACAGGGAAACAGAAGCCCATCGTCATGCTGAAGGGCGGACAGAGCGGGGCCGGAAATCGCGCAGCGTCGAGCCATACCGGGGCGCTGTCGTCCAACTCCCGCGTATTCGATGCCGCGTGCAAGCAGGCGGGGATCATCAAGGTGGAGCGGTCCATGGAGCTTCTCGATCTTGCCGCCGCCTTTTCATCACTGCCTCTGCCGAAGGGAAACCGCATCGCCATTGTCACCCTCGGCGGCGGATGGGGAGTTATTACCGCAGACATGTGCGCACGGGAAGGGCTCGAAGTACCAACCCTGCCTGATGAAATGCTGAAGCGCGTGGATACGATCCTCCCCCCCTTCTGGAGCAGATCCAATCCCGCGGATATTGTGGGTGAAAATGACACCTCCATACCACTGGCGGTGATGGAGGAATTCATGAAGTGGGACGGCTGCGACGCCGTCATCAATCTCGGCATTCTGGGGATGAAGATATTCGCGAAGCGCATGATCGAATCGGTTCGCAAGGCCGACCCCAACTACTCGGATCAATTCCTGAATGACGGGGCGAAGCTCGCCGATATGCTCGAAGTTGATTATATCTCCAAAGTGGCTCACATGATGGAGAAATACAACAAACCCATACTGGGCGTAAGCCTCCTCGAAGACGAAATGCACCACACCGTGTATACGGTCGAAGACTGTACCTACAAGAGCGTCTTCTATCAGAACCCGGAACGGGCGGTAAAGGTCCTGTCCAAGATGTGCGAATATTACCGGTTTCTGAACAGATAGGGGAAGATTCTCCATTCAACGTGCTGTCCATGCTGACGTACGGACAGCACGACTAAAGCAGAGGCGGGTGTGTAACAACCGGATTCTTCCCTACAAAGCGCCCGATCCCTCGCACCTTTTCAGATCCGCACCGTTCACCGATTCCAGCATCCTATGGTGCAACCGTCTGGCCTGCAACAAAAAGGTTTCCAGTTTTGCTTCGATGATCTGGGGGAAGGGCATGCCGTCACTTTCGATGGCAAGGAAGGGCAGATATTCCAGTCCGGCGAGCATGGTCTTGAGCTCCGGCGACTCCGGACAGGCGGCAATCTTGACCTCACGGGTCATAGTCTTGTTGAGGATGGATTCGGCAATCCGGTTCTGCATGCAGCCGAAGGGTCCGATGGAGATGACGCCGCATGCACAGTGGGCGATGCTTCTCAGCGCGTTCCCCACCGTCAGGATGCCCTCCCCCGCCAGGTCCAGGGAAATGAAGGGGGATGCCTTTGCCACGATGGAGTCTACGGAGATTGTTTCTCCATGGTACAAACCCGATCCCTTGAACGTCGATTGAATCCTGTTTTCAATATGGCCCATCAACTGTCTTCTGATCTTTGTCTCAAGGTACTCGAATGCCGACATCTTTGTGTTTAACAATCCCTTTTTGAACAGGAGATCAATATAGTGCACCCACTCTGCAACAGGGGCGCATGACACGGCAAAACCCGATGCTGCGAGGCGTTCGGTGATGAACCTTCTGGAAAGGGAGTCTCGCCGAACAAATATTTCGCCAACCAGAGAGATCACCGGCAACTCTTCAAGGGGGATCTTCATGGGGATGGTGCTCAACCGTTCCGAGCAGGACGCGATGGCACGCTTAAAAGAGTCGAATCCGTCTGATTCCATGGCGGCTATGATGACACTCCACTCTTCCTCCAGAATTTCAAGACCCCTGTCAACATCCCGTGCGTTGGCCAGGATTACGGAACGGACATCTTCAATGGCGTCCGAAACCACAATGGACGACCACAATCCCTTTTGCGCGTTCCCTCCCATCCCCGCGTATCCGGCGCCGGATGAGAGAGGCAGGATAGCCACATCGGGGATGGCAAGCTTTGTAATGAGATCATTCATGTAGATTTCATACTGCCCCAGACGGCACGGTCCATGAGCCGTGGGCATGAAGAAAGCCACTTTTTCATCCTCTTTTTTTGCCCCTATGGTATTCAAGAGCATCCCCGTTGTCAGAATCATGGGCAGGCATTCTTTGCCGAGGGTCTGTGTCTTCCCCGACTTCAAGATATCTTCATCGGCTGCCGGATGCGCCTGCGCATTGAAACCAAGATTTCGGAAAACGGCGGCGAATGCCTCTGATGCGTACTTTCCCATGGAAGGAATCACGATCTTCACATCCCGATTTGTCAGCGGAATCTCTTCCCCCGCTGATGAAACAAAGGTAAAGTGATCCGCCTTGCGGGAAATCCGGGCAGGGACAAAGGGATGCCCCTCCTGTTTCCGATCCGTATCCACTGTGTGTTGATACATGGAAACGATATCCAGATAGGCCTCGATTCTGGTTTCGAGACCGGCATCGGCGGTATGGCTGTCCAGCTCCAGGGTCAGGGAGGGTTTCCTGCCCATCAGGTCCCTGAAATAACTAACGAGAAATGAATCGGGGCCGCACGAGAAATTGGTGATGAACACCGGGAAGAGCCGGGGGTGTTTCTTGACCATTTCGGCGCCCTTGTAGATCTTCTGGGCGATCCCCCAGAAGAGACCGGCTTTGCCCCGTTCCCCTTCGAAGGACAGGCAGTCAAAAGGAGCAACCGGATACCCCCGTGAGGCAAACTTGGCGGGGATGCCCTTGTTGGCCTCCTTGGCAAAGCTGTTGTAGGGCCGGCCGAAAATGACAATGCCGATCTTACGGGGATCAGCCTCAAGGTCATCGACAAACTGCCGTCCCATGTACTTTAATGTTTCAAAGGCGTCCATCTGGGCCAGGAGGGCCTTCGTTATGGCGGTTTTTATCTTTGCCTTCGGGACTCCCATGATTACAGCGGTTTTATACAGCGCATCCTCCACATGATGCATCCCCCGCGTCATATCGAGGACCGGTGATACAATCCGGGTTCCTCTTTTCTGTATCGCTTCCAGTTCATCGGCAAAGGTCGTTTTCAGATAATAGGGTTCGGCCTGGGCGATGGGGCAGAGTTGGGAATGGAACTCACCCCCCGAATCGGGGACCGCCTTAAAATGAGGAAGAAAGAGAAAGTCCACAGGCGTCGGAGCATCGAGCAGTGAAGAAAAGAATCCATGGCTCAGTTCTCCGGGAAAGCAGAAGGCGGCTTCCATCTTTTCGATTCCCCGAGGATCCGGTGAATCGGGGATCGCTATCTTAAAACCTGCCTCCGTGAAAAAGGTAGAAAAAAGAGGAAAATAGGTATGAACCATGAAGCTCCGGTTCATGCCCACTGTTTTCCGATCTTCTGATCTGCCGTTTATAGGGGAGGTATTGACCGGATTCGTAAAAATCACCCGCTGCCGTGCCATGACCAGGTCCGGGGCGTCGGCGGACTGCCGGCCTGGAATCAGTTTGTTATAATATCGATCGCAGGCGCCGCCGAAGGGGATCTTCTTTCCTTCGATACCGATCACGGAAATTTCACAGCCCCTGTCGCACATCTGGGAATGGCCGTTGCAGATAAAGGGCTTATGGTATTCCACCTCTCTTTTGACAAGGCTCGCCAGGTCAAAATCACCGGGCGGCAGAAGCCCCTTGCCGATCCGTTCCTTTACCGCGAGGGCTACGCCAAAGGCGCCCATCAATCCGGGTTCCGGCGGGACGATGATGGGAGATTCCAGGAGAGCGGCCATGGCGAGCGGCACCGCCCTGTTATAACAGACTCCCCCCTGCATGAACACCTTTCGGCCCACGGGACGGTTCCCCTTCACGCGGTTCAGATAGTTCTGGCAGACCGAATAGACGAGACCCGCGAGGATATCCTCCTGGGACATCCCTTCCTGAACGGCGCTCTTTATGTCGGAACCGATAAAAGCGGCACACTGGTCATTGAAATTCGGCGGCCTCTTTCCCTGCAGGGCCAGACCGGCGATATCTTTCATCCGTACACCGAGGGTCTCGCCTGCCGATTCCTCAAGAAACGAACCGGTGCCTGCAGAACAGGCCTCATTCATGGCATAATCCGACGGCACTCCGTTATGTATAAACGTGTATTTAGCATCCTGCCCCCCGATTTCAAGGATGGTATCCACCTGGGGGTCGAAATGGATCGCAGCGGTTGCATGGGCCGTGATCTCGTTTATCACTCCCTGCGTGTCTGCGTGGAGTCCGGCGATGCGTCTGCCTGACCCGCAAACGCCGAGGCCGGTTATCCGTATGGTGCCGGGATCGATCTTTTTAGCTATCATCTTCAGCAGTTCCGAATAGCACTTCCTCGAAGCTCCCACCGGATCGCCGTTCGTTCGAAGATACACGGATTCGAGGATCGCGTTGTCACTACTCCTGATGAGAACGGCCTTCGTTGTGGTAGACCCCACATCCAGGCCCAGGATACAGGTGTCACCGGCCGTGATTTCCTCCTTGAGGAGGGTCTTGAATTGGACCAGATCTTCGGATGAACAGAGGGTGGGAAGTGAATCAAACCTCCTCTCTTCCGAAAGAAAGAGTGTTTCGTATCCGGTGTAGGGTCGTGTCGGATGGTCGGATGCATACAGGGCTGCTCCCAGCGCTTCAAAACAGATTGCCTCGGCGGGGATGATGAGGTGATCGATTTCCTCCTGTAGATATCGCACCATCTGCCGGTTGCTTACCGTGCCGCCGATGAGCATGACACGGTCTTTTTTGACCCTCTTCAACAATTGCAATATCTTGTCCGCCATCATCCGGCATATTCCGGCGGTGACCTGCTCCCTGGGAACTCCAATATTGGTGGCGTGGGTGCAGTCGGATTTGCAGAACACGGCACATCTGCTGGAGACATGGTACGGATTTTCTTCGGTCACCGAATAGGCATCGTTCAGGGAAACATCCATGCGTTTGATCTGCTGCAGAAAGAATTCGCCCGTACCGGCGGCGCATTTGTTTCCGGTAACGACATTGGCGATGTTT
>DAISYQ010000040.1:0-30453 GCA_036825195.1 Syntrophales bacterium | reverse complement strand
ACAGGGAAGAAAAACTCTTTGATGCGATAGAGTCTGAGTCATATAATGCATCTCACAAACCCTTCGATTTTATCGAGGAGGGAGGAAAAACGGCCCTTATTTGTGTGCCCGATTCCGCTATTCGCGTGAAGCTCAGGGATATACTGAAAGAAATGGGGTATTACGTTAAAGAGTCTGCAACCGAGTCCGATTCCCTGCGCAGCATGAGGTTTCATGTATACCAACTGATTGTGGTCGGGGAAGAATTCGATGCCGGAGATGTGAGTGACGGTGGCGTTCTCGGGTATATCAGACAGCTCCCCATGAATGTCCGGAGAAATATCTTTGTAGCATTGATGAGCTCGGAAATTCGCACAATGGACAACATGGCGGCCTTCGAGAAGAGCGTTAATCTCGTCATGAACCTGGAAAATATCGATGAAGCGGGTGTTGTCATAGAACGCGGCATCGCAGATAATGATGCCTTTTACCACGCCTTCAAGGATGCCCTGAAGCGGGCGGGGCGCCTGTAGCACTCTATCTGTTGAAAATCTCATTTCAGAGAAGTCGCAACGTATCCTCTTGCCAGGGAGGTGTTCACATGAACAACCCCCTTGTTCATGTCTTTCATTGGGTAGTCCTGTGTGATTTTCGGAAGGGAGTCTGCGTCCTCCTGTGAAGTTATGATAGAACCGGCGGGTACATACCGGTGATCTGGAACCGTAACTCCCATAAGGATGCAGCCGGGTTCAATAACACATCCCTCCCCAACCAGGGATTTGAAGATCAGGGTCTTCATACCGACGAAGGTATCATCATATACCACAGCCGGGCCGTGTATCTGAACCTGGTGTGCGAGCGAAACTCTTTTCCCGACATAGACGGCGTATTCCTTCCCCTTGACGGTGCACAGGTTTCCCGGAACCGCTTTCCCCTGTGACTCCGTTTCAAGGGCATGTATAACGACACCATCCTGAACGTTTGAATCATCATCGATAAAGAGAGGCTGTCCTTCATCACCCCGAATGGATGCCATCGGTGAAACCAGTATGTGTTTGCCGATAATAACACTGCCAATGACGGAGGCCAAGGGATGGACATAGGTTGAGGGATCTATGTCGGGTTGAGAGACTGTTGAGTTGAAATCTGTGAGAACATTGCTTTCTATCATCTTTATATCTCCCTGTTTCTTGCGTCTTTTACCTTTGCAAGGAGTTCTTTCCATACCCCGTCGACGATTGCTTCCGTCTCTTCCAGGGTGCTCTCGTTATGTATGATAAAGTCGGCAAAGGGAATCTTTTCGTCCATGGGCATCTGCGATCTGATGCGGTCTCTGGCTTCGTCGTAACTGTAGCCGTTTCTTTTCATAATCCGTTCTGTCTGAACGTTGGGTGATGCATAGACGAGGATTACGATATCCATCGTTTTGTGTCGGCCCACCTCTATGAGGAGGGGAATATCTGACAGTATAACGGCCTCTGGATCATTCTTCATGATATCGTCAACCCTGCGTCGCCATTCTTCGAATACGGCTGGATGTACGATGCTGTTCAGTTTTTTCAGTTTTTCACTGTTCTGAAAAACGATGTTGCCCAGCACGTCCCTGTTTATTCTGTCGTCTTTGTCCAGGATTTCACGTCCGAAGTATTCGACAATTTTCTTCCAGACCGGGCCACCCGGCTCCTGCACCTGGTGTGCAAGAACGTCAAGGTCGATAATATACGCACCTCTTTTCTGGAATAATCGTGCGACGGTTGATTTCCCGCTGCCGATCCCGCCTGTCAGTCCGATGTTTATCATGGCAAACTTCTAACACAGGGTGGGTATTGCATCAAATAGAAATTTGGTCTTCCCTTTATTGCATAGTTACGGTGTGAGTCTGTAATTGCCTTTTACGGAATATCTTTTTATAGTCTTGATATTATTTATTTAATTTTAAATTGTGAGATGACGGAAAAAATAGATTGACATATCAATCAGTATGTTTTAATGATTTCACGATGAAAAACAATAAACAGGAAATAATCATAGATGCGGCTCTCGAGGTATTCCGTGACAAGGGGTATGCCAACACCCGTATGGCCGATATTGCGAGAAGGGCAGGGGTGTCCTACGGTCTGGTGTATCACTACTTCTCGAGCAAAGAGGTGCTCTTCGATGTAATTGTGGAAGGATGGTGGGGGAGGCTCTACCAGATGCTGCGAGACGAGAAGGCATCGGAAACGGGACACCGGGAAAAGCTTGAACATATCATACGGTTTTTCCTTGATATGTACGCCGAAAAGCCGAATCTCGTGTCAATATTTATTACGGAAGTTTCACGAAGTTCCGTCTATCATACGGCAAAAGGGTTGGCTAGATTCAGGTCATTTTTCAGCCTCACAGAAGAAATCATGGTGGAGGGACAGACAAAAGGATTTCTCCGCAGGGACATAGGACCGCACTACCTGACCTATATATTCCTCGGTGCGATAGAGGCGTTTATCTCCGTGGTGGTCCTCGGTAAGGAAAAGGTAACACGGGAGAGGAGAGACCGGACCATCAAGGGGATTATTGAAGTATTTCTAGACGGTGCTATGGCCGAGTAATGCTGCATTCAGGTCTTTGGAATCTTGATAGCAGTATGATAGCAGCATCGACAAATCAATACTATTTTCGAACTTTAACAATATAACATATCAGTATAGGCGACTCTGTTTGCATGTCGTATCGGTGGTGGCAGATGCATTTGAAGGGACAGCTTCATATTCATACCACACATTCGGACGGGAGGCTTACCCCGCAACAGGCGGCGGATGTGTATGCCGCTATGGGATTTGACTTTATCGCATTCACAGAGCATGACCATCTCATTAAAACCGGTTACAGAAAGGCCATCGAGGAGATACGAACCGATCTTCTCGTTTTTTTTGGTGTCGAACTCACCATCAGCACAAAACTCGGATATATACATGTGAGCAGGATTGAAGGTGATCGAGAAGTGCTGCATACCTTCAACCATCCGGGTGATTACGGTTTTACTATCAAACAGACCATACAGTGCATCGATGATGTAGCTCGGGATGTGCAAATCGATGCCGTCGAAATCACCCATCACGGATTCTATACATCGGAGTACGATATAGAAGATATAGCCTACCCAAAAGTGGCTTCGGACGATTCGCATACGCGTCTGGGTTGCGGAAGGGCATGGATAGAACTGGACTGCGCGAGAAACAGGGATTCCATTCTGCGTGCAATAAAAGCGGGCACGTATACAAACTGTTACACAAGAGGTCAGGCAAAGGCGGCGGCAATGGTTCTGGCATGATGGGGGGAATACATACAAAGGAGGGTAGGTATCGAAATGAAGAGAGTTGCTGTATGTGCTGTGGCTCAGCACAAGTGTGATTCGAATATCTGGCACAAGCGCTTTCAGGGCATGCTTCTGGATGTGCTTGAAGATATTCAGAAACAGACGGGTATGCACTTTTCAGAAGATGGAGGAGTACGGAGCATCGTTTCGTCGTCGGATGATGTCTTTGATGCCAGGACCATATCAGACAATGGCATGACGGATGTCTTGGGTGCCCATTACCGAGAAGAAGAAAAAATGGCCCAGGAGAGTCTGAACGCGCTTGGGTATGCCATGTCCATTATCCGCTCGGGGCACGAAGATGTCGTGTATGTCGCGGGTCACTGTAAGGAATCGCAGGGAGAGAGCCGGAATATGTGCACGAACCTTTCATATGATCCCTTTTACTGCCGTTCATTAGGCCTCGACTATACCAATGTTGCCGCCCTCCAGGCACGGGTCTATATGGCAAAGTCGGGCCTTACGGAAGAACAGATGGCGAAGATTGTCGTCAGGGCACGGCAGTGGGCGGCAAAGAATCCTTACGCGAATGCCACCGAACAGGTGGAACTGGGCGAGGTCATGTACTCTCCCATGCTCTGTGATCCGATCAGAACGCTCCATGCCTACCCTGTATCGGATGGCGCCGTTGCATTCCTCCTTGCGTCGGAGGAGAAGGCCCATGAATATACGGACAATCCGGTGTGGCTGACCGGTTTCGGCAGTTGCATGGACAGCTACTTCCTGGGGGACAGGGATCTGGCAAGCAACTTCGCTCTCAAGAAGGCTGCCGGACGAGCTTACAACATGGCAGGAGTCAAGGATGCGGCGGAGGAGATCGATCTCGCGGAAGTCATGGATTGTTTCGCATATCAACAGCCCATGTGGCTGGAGGGTCTCGGTTTCTGCGGCGACGGTGAGGGGGCGCAGTTTATCGATGAAGGAGGACTCGAAAAATATCACGTGAATCTGTCCGGGGGCATGCTTGCCGGCAATCCGATCATGACCAGCGGTCTCTACCGGGCGGCTGAGGCGGTGATCCAACTCAAGGGAGAGGCCGGTGAACATCAGGCCTCCGGTGTAAGTCGCGCCGTTGCCCAGAGCACCACCGGCGGAGCGGGTCAATTTCACACGGTTGTCGTGCTTGAAAGATAAGGAGTGGAGATCATGGGGAAACGAAACAGAAACGTTGGGATAATCGGTATCGGCCAGACCGAGTATTCCAGCCACAAGGAGCACCAGAATCAGGTGGAAATGGTGAACGAAGGGGTGCGGTACGCACTCGAAGATGCCGGTATCACCCTTGATGATATAGATTGTGTAATACATGGAAACATGGAGCTCTTCGAAATGGTCCATCAGCCCGACCTGTGGCATTCACTGGGCTCAGGCGCGTACGGCAAGGAACAGCTGAGAATCACCACAGGGGGCACAACCGGTGCGAGCCTTGTCTGCGCTGCGGACAATCTGGTGGCATCTGGCATGTACGATGTGGTCATGGCCATCGGTCTGGAGAAACTCCAGGAAGGTCATACAACCGGGGGAATCACCAATATGGCGGATCCCCTCTGGTTCCGTCACCTGCAGACGGGGGCGCTCACGGCGACAACGGCCACGATGATGATGGAGGAGTTCGGAGAGGAACGAGCCAAGAGGGCGGCCATGAAGTATAGGATTATGATGGACAAACATGCCTGCCTCAATCCCAGGGCCCACAGACGGTTCGGACTCGACTACGATCAGATCGACGATCTGATGAATACGTCTCCCCAGCTCGTCGGGGAATTGCGGTTGATTCATATGTGTTCGCAGAGCGACGGGGCCTGCGTCATGATATTCGCCTCCGAGGAAAAGGCAAAGAAGCTGTGTAAGAATCCGGTGTGGATCCGTGATCATATCACGGTACACCGTGAAGAGACGTTTAACAATTTCGGTATTGAGATGCCGGAGATGACGCACCATTACGCGGCGAGGAAGCTCTTCGAACGCAACGGAGTCACAAATCCCGTTGAGTATTTCGACGTCTTCGAAATGTATGATCCCTCCGCATGGTGGGGCCTCGATTGGGCCCGCGAATTTCTCCTTTTGAAGGGTGATGAACACATCAGGCTGCTTGAGGATGGCGAATTCGATCTGGACGGAAAACTTCCGATCAATCCGTCGGGTGGCGTCACGGCCAGCAATCCGATCGGTGCGACGGCCATGCTGAGGCCTGCCGAAGCGGCGATGCAGATTCGCGGAGATGCCGGGCCGCAGCAGATCAAGAAAGAGGTGAGGCATGCCCTTGCCTCCGGATTCGGCGGCACCTTATGGACTGTCCTGATAATGCTTGAGAAAGACTTAGACTGGCAGGAGGTATGAAATGGCCCAATACTTCGGAACGGCAGTAGAAGATATATTCAATACCATGGGAGAGCGCTTTCTTCCCGAGGGTGCGCAGGATGTAAATGTGACGATCGGGTATAATATCTCCGGAGATGGTGGCGGTCATTGGAAAGTTACCATCCAGGAAGGGACTCTGAAGGTCGAGACCATGGATGGCGAGGTTGCCGACTGCACGGCGGTTCTCCATGCGAACGCGGAAACATTTGTGGGTGTGACCCTTGGCAGGATAGATGCCGGAGAGGCCTTTTCATCGGGAAATATCAAGGTTGACGGCGATCTTACGGTACTCATCGCCATTCTCCCGAAGGCATTTCGACCCTTTAAACCCGTTGTCAAAGCCAGCACTATCGTCGAATCGGTTGAAGAGCGTTTTCGCCCGGAGAAGGCCGAAGGGGTCGATGTTAAAATCGGCTACGATCTTTCAGGCGAAGGCGGCGGACAGTGGACGGTGGTGGTGAAAGACCAGACCTGTACACTGAAGGACGTTCTGGATGACGATTGTACCGTCGTGATGCGCATGGAGGCACAGGTGTTCGTTGACCTGAACCAGGGAAAACTGGACGGGGCAACGGCCTTTACCTCCGGACAGGTGAAGGTTGACGGAGATATCGGTGCCGCCGGACAGACGACGTCACTCTTCAGAAAGTATGTGTCAGAAGGTGCCGCAGAAGAAAAGGGTGAGGAACTCATATCTCTTAAGTGTTTGCCTTCAATCAATCAGCGGTATGCGACCGGACCGATGATGGGCAAGTGGTTCGACGGTCTCAAGGAGAAGAAATTCTATGCCGCCAAGTGTCCCGAGTGCGGCAGGACCCTGGTGCCACCCCGTGAAATCTGTGCACAGTGCAGGGTGCGCTGCAACGAACTCGTCGAGGTTGGTCCCGAGGGAACGGTAACGATTGTCGATGTCGTCTATTATGCAAGCCCGGATCCGTTGACGGGAAAGATCAGGGAGACACCTTACACGGCCCTCTTCATGATCCTGGACGGGGCCTCCAATGACGAAAGCTTCGCCCACGATCTGAACCCGAAGGATATCGACCGGATCAAATCGGGGATGAAAGTGAGACCCGTATGGGCTGATGACAGGAAGGGAAATTACAAGGATCTTCTGTATTTCGAGATCGCCGACTGATGGAGGGACAGAGTCAATGAAAATATCCTATGAAGATACAAAAGATTGCAAGGTCATAACGGGCAAGATGGCCCTTCCGAATCAGTATTTCGCCGGGAGGGTCGGATCGAAATTCATCATTGCACTCCGGGACGAACATAAGATCCTCGGTGTCAGGTGCGAAAACTGTGACAAGGTTTTGGTGCCGCCCCGTGAGTATTGCGAAAAATGCCTATCAAAGCTGGACGAAAGCTGGATTGAACTCTCCAATGAAGGGACTATTACAAATTATACCATAGTCAATTACAATGACCGACATCTGCCGAGGAGGGCACCCTATATCCTCGCCATGATACAGGTTGACGGCGCCGACACCCCTTTCCCCCACATCGTGGAAGGTATTGATGTTGAAGACGTAAAGGTGGGGATGAGGGTCAAGGCCGTTTTTGCGGGAGAAACAACAAACACCATACGGGATCTCGATCACTTCGAACCCGTATAAGATCCACAGGATACGAAAATTTTTTAGAAAAGAGGAGAGATTGTTATGTCAGAAAAGAAGGTCATTATTTGCGCCGCATTGGCCGGTGCTGGAACGTTCAGGAATCAAAATCCCGCCGTGCCTCATACCCCCGAGGAATTCGCTGAAGAGTCGGCGCGATGCTACAAGGCGGGAGCCGCCATGGTCCACGTTCATGCCAGGGACGACACCGGTATGACGACGTCCGATATCGACAGAATACGGGCGACCCATGACGCCATCAAGGAAAAGACCCCCGAGCTGATTGTGAATCTCAGTTCCGCCGTGGGAATCGGTGCAACGGCGGAGCAGAGGATCGCTCAGATTGTGGCGGTCAAGCCGGCCATGGCGTCACTGAATACCAACACCATGAATTTCGGTATCGTTGACAGAAGCTCGGGACAGATTATGATCGATTATGTCTTCGAGAACACCTTCACGATGCTCCAGGACTTCGGTAAGGCCATGGAGGAGAATGGGGTAAAACCTGAGATCGAATGTTACGATATGGGCGGACTTGACAACGCCCTGCTAATAGGGAAACAGGGCATGTTTTCCGATCCCATGAACTTCAATTTCGTTTGGGGCGTTGCGGGGGGGCAGCGCTTCAGGCCGGAGGCCTTTATTGCGATGATGCATGCTCTTCCGGAAAATGCAAACTTCACCACCTGTGGCGTTGGCACCGAACAGTTCCCCGCCATCACGTTTTCGTGCATGATGGGAGGACATATGAGGGTCGGCCTTGAGGACAGCATCCGTGTGCCGAATGGTGATCTGGCGAAGGGGAGCTACGAGCAGGTCGAGTGGGCCGTAAAGGTAGCTTCCATCTTCGGAAGAGAACCCGCCACACCCGATGAGGCAAGAAAGATAATGGGGATCAAACAGAAGTAAACACGTGGGGGGCGCCTCTTCATCGGGAAGAGGCGTGCGTGTTAAAAAAAGGGGGGGACCATCATGAAAGCCAATCTGTCCGCACTACCTCGGGATCAGATCCTGAGATGTAGGGGCAGACATGCCGGGGGGGTGCAATTCAAGGGAGACCCGCACCGTATTCACGCCAGGGAATGCGATCCGCCGTCCCATGCCGTCGGTCTCGGTCTGTGCAGTCCGGATTTCGGAAAGGATGACGGACCGTTACCTCTTGATCGGAACGGGTGTGCATGGATTGCATATAATCTTCCCGTCCATGAAATCGGATACGGTACCTGTCATTCAGAATCGAAGATCTGTATTCCCAAAGACACAACAACTCTGGATGGCCCGTTAATCAAAGGGTCTGATGGAGCAGGCGGCAGAGAGGATATTGTATGGAACTGAATATCATAGAAGGAGGGATGTATAGATGGATGTAATTGAGGAGGGGAAAGGAGGTCTTTTCACGGATCCGGATCCGGATAAGGCACGGGCGTTCTTCCGCAAAAAGTCGCGGAAGATGGAAAACAAACTGATGATGCTGAAGGAGGCCGTTGAAAAATTTGTCCATGACGGTGATTATCTGGCAATAGGTGGTTTCGGAGCAAACCGGACACCCATTGCCGCATGTCATGAGATTGTACGTCAGGGAAGAAAGAACATGGCATTTGCAGGCCACACGTCGACTCATGATTTTCAGATTCTTTCGGCTGGTAAGGTGTTTAACAGACTTGATATCGCATATATCATCGGTCTTGAGGCACGGGGACTCTCACAGTGCGCTCGAAAGTACATGCAGAGCGGGGAAGTCGAAATCTCGGAGTGGACCAATTACAGCCTCGCGGCAAGACTGAAGGCGGCGGCCATGGGAGTGCCGTTTGTGCCGACCCGTAACATGCTCGGTACCGATACCCTAAAACACAGCGGTGCGAAGGTCGTTGCATGTCCCTTTACGGGGAAGAAGATGACCCTCCAACCCGCACTCTATCCCGACATATCGGTGATTCATGTCCATGAGGCCGATGTGTTCGGCAACTGTCGAATACGGGGGATCATGATCTCCGATGATGATCTTGCCAGGGCCTCGAAACATCTGATTATTACCACGGAACGGTTGATCCCGAATGAGGAGATCCGCCGCGATCCGACCAATACGGTCATTCCCTATTATCTTGTCGATGCCGTGTGCGAGGTTCCCTTCGGGGCCTATCCGGGAACCATGCCGTACGAGTATTTTTCCGATGAGGTACACCTGCAGGAGTGGCTGAAGGCCGAAAAGAACCCCGAAGATTTCAAGGAATTTCTGAATCGTAATATTTACGACTGTCCGGACAATTTCGAATACATCGAACGAAACGGCGGGCTGGCCAAGATGAATGAACTGCGCATGAAAGAATTTTTACTCCACAAGGAGGCGGACAATGGCGGACTATAATACAATGGAGATAATGATATGCGTGGCGGCGCGGGAGCTTGAGGACGGCGCCACGGTCGGGGTCGGGACGGGCGCCCCCTGTGCGGCAGCCATGCTCGCGCAGAAGACGGATGCCCCCAATCTGGTGATCATGTTTGAGGCGGGTGGCGTAAATCCGATATTGCCGGAGATGCCCATCTCCGTGGGGGATTCCAGGACCTTTTACAAAGCGGTGATGGCATCGGGGATGTGCGAAATCATGGAGACCTGTTGCCGTGGTTTTGTCGATTATACCTTTCTCGGCGGCGCACAGATGGATATGTACGGGAACCTGAACTCCACCATAATCGGTGACGATTATATCCATCCGAAGGTGAGGCTTCCCGGAAGCGGCGGGGCAAACGACTTTGCATCCTTCTGCTGGAGGATGATGGTTCTGACGGTTCAGGATGCCAGGCGTTTCGTTGAAAAGGTTGATTTTGTGACGACACCGGGGTGGATCGAAGGGGGAGATTCACGAGCGAAAGCCGGGCTTCCTCTCGATGCGGGGCCCTACAAGATCATCACGAATATGGGCGTCATGGATTTTGAACCCGAAAGCAAACGTATGAGGGTTATATCCGTCAACCCCGGATATTCCTTCAATGATATCCAGGAGAATTGCGGTTTCGAGCTTCTCCGTGCGGCCAAGATCGTGGAGACCACGCCTCCCACTGACAAGGAATTGAGGATACTGAGGGAAGAGGTCGATCCCTACCGGTATATTATCGGCAGATGAGTTGATACGAAAAGGAGGAAGATTATGATGAATCGAGTCGGGATAGTCGACGTTGCCATGACGCCCGGTGTTGAAACCAAGGACTACTTTCTCGATCAGGTGTTTCGGGTTTCGAAAGAAGTGCTCGATAAGGCCGGATTAAGACGGGAAGATGTCAGCACCATCGTCAGTGCCTCGTCGGATGTGTTTCATGGTGGTGTGTCATGCGCGAATTCATATTACTGGGATGCCGGAGCTGCCTTTCTGAAGAACGGTTCCAGGCAGGACGGAGAATCGCTCTTTGCTTTTATCTATGCGGTGATGCGCATACTGACCGGCCATCATGACACGGCCCTCGTTATCGGGGTATGCAAGGGATCGGAAAACCCCGATGATGATATGCTGACGCATTTTTTCACCGATCCATTCTACCAGCGGCAGGTGGGACTGAACGAGACGGTGGCGGCTGCGCTGCAGAAGAGGGAATACATGGATCGCTATGGCATAACCGATGAACAGTGTGCCGGGGTGGTGGTGAAAAACCTCGAAAACGCCCTGAGGAATCCATACGCCCATGTGAAAAAGAAGGTCAGTGTTGATGATGTCCTTACCTCTGACGTGGTCATGGACCCGCTCAAGGCAATGGAGTGTGCACCAAAGTCGGAAGGTATGATCGCCATGCTTCTGGCAAAGGAAGATCTGGCAAAGAAGCTGACGGACAAGCCGGTCTGGTTCAAAGGGTACGGCTCTTCAATGGATAAGTTCTATCTTGGCGACAGGGATCTTCTCGATGGTCAGCTCGGTAATGCGGCTCAAAAGGCCTACGATACGGCGGGGATCAAGGACCCGAAAAAGGAGATCGACGTTGCCGAGCTGTGCGAACCCTATGCGTTTCAGGAATTACTCTGGTGTGAGGATCTCGGTTTCTGCGACCGGGGAGAGGGTGGGAGGCTGCTGGACAGCGGTGCCACGGCACGAGATGGCGAAATCCCGGTCAATCCATCGGGCGGTGTACTCGCCTCAAATCCCTATGTGACACGGGGACTCTACCGTCTCGCAGAGGGGTTTTTACAGATCAGGGGACAGGCCGGTGAGCGGCAGCTCGACAGGAAGGTACATACGGCTCTGGCCCATTCGACACATGGATTCGCAGGACAATGCCATGCCGTGGCGATCATAGGCAGTTAGGAGGGAATTATGGGAAGACCAGTTGCAATTATAGGTTCTGCACAGACCAACCATGGGCGGAGGTTCGACGTTACCTACCCAGAACTCGTAAAGGAGGCCGTCGATGCCGTCTTTGAGAATACGGGCATATCTCCTGATGATATCGAAGGGGTTGTCTCGGGTACCATGCCTTCCATGATGGAGGGGGTTGCCCTCACGCATTTTTACTTCGCCGATGTGTTGCGGTCGGTGGGCAAACCCATACTGAAGACGGAGACGTGTGGTTCAACGGGCATATCTCTGGCCTTTACGGGCTATTACTGGATCGCGTCGGGAATGGCTGACTTGGTGCTGGTGGTGGGGTCCGAAAAGATGAATGAGGGGGACTCGCAGGCAACCATGACGACGGTCGTCGATCCCTTCTACCAGAGGTACTTTATCTCCGGCGCCCCGGGGGTTTTTTCCATGCAGTGCCAGGAATGGTCCGTGAAGATCGGGATCCCGGAGGAGAAGGTCCGGGCCGCGGCGACACGGCTTTCGATAGACCACCACAACGACGCCTTCGATAATCCCCATGCCCATATCAAGAAACGGCTGACCGAAGAGGAGGTGAATACGGCGCGGATAATCACCTATCCGGTGAGGTTGTGGGATGTGTGCCCGAATTCGGATGGCGCCTGCGCCATGATTTTCGCATCGGAGAAGATGGCGCAGAAGCTCGGTAAGAAGGTCGCCTGGGTCAAGGGTGTCGGATACAGTGGAGAGGAGTACTGGTTCGGTGACAGCGAAAAGGCCATATGGCAATGCGCCATCGATGCCTCTAGGCAGGCGTATGATATGGCGGGAATCAAGAATCCGAGAAAGGATCTGGATGTGGCGGAGGTCTATAACCCTTTCACCTTTCAGGAACTTCTCTATTATGAGTGCTTCGGGTTCTGTAATTTCGGTGAGGCCTGCGATCTCACGCTGAAGGGGACATTTTCACGTGAAGGAGAGCTTCCCTGTGATCCCTCCGGAGGAACGCTGTGTACGAATCCGATTGGGGCCACGGGACTCAACAGGGTGGCGGAGGCGGCCCTCCAGGTAACGGGACAGGCTGGAGCCCACCAGATTCCCGGTGCGAAATTGTCGTTGGCCCATGCCATGGGCGGTGTCGATCAGTTTAACGGCGTTATGATTCTCGGATCAGATAAGTAGGGGGTGGTCATGAAAAAAGATTACAATACCATAGATAATGTGATCAGGCTTCCACATAAATATGCGGCGGGTCCCACGTTTACCAAATTTTATAATGGCCTGAAGGAAGCCAAGATATACGGCACGAGCTGTCCCGCATGCAAGAAGGTCTTTGTTCCAGCCAGGAGTTTCTGCCCTGGATGTCTTACTAATCTCGAAGAATGGATTGAAGTCGCCCAGGAGGGAGAGGTCGTATCCTGGGCCTATTCCAACAAGGAGTTCTTTGGCATGCCGGGGAAGCCTCCCGTTGTCATCGCCCTCATCAGGCTTGACGGCACGGATTGTGAATTGCTGCACCTCATAGGGGGGATCGATATGGACAGTCCCGATACGGTGAAGGAGTCGATCAAGAGAGGCACACGGGTACGGGCTGCGTGGAACGATGAGAGAAGAGGTCATATGCTCGATATCAAATGTTTTGAACCTGTCGCATAGAGCAGAAGAGGAGAGGTAAGCATGGAAAAGAAACATGAGTATTTAATACTGGAGGACGAGGTTGCAATACCCTATGAGAATGCCTATGGGCCGACGTGGACCCGGTTTTTTGAAGGCATGAAAGAGGAAAAGATTTACGGGACCAGATGCTCCAAGTGCAACAGGGTACTGGTGCCGGCCCGCTCCTTCTGTCCGCGATGCTTTGTGGAAACGGACAATTGGCTAGAGGTATCGCAGGAGGGGGCCATTGTCTCCTGGGCCCTTACCGACTACGAGTATTTCGGTATGCCCACAAAGCCGCCGTTTATCGGAGCCCTTATCAAACTGGACAATACCGACACCAGCTTTCTGCATCTGATCGGAGGATTCGATCTGCGTGACTTCGATACGGTGAGGAAGACGGTAAAGAACGGCATGAAGGTAAAGGCGGTGTGGAAAGAGGAGAAGACGGGTCACATTATGGATATCAGATATTTTGAACCGGTATAACGGTTTGGGGAGGTCATTATGGATTTCACGCTCACCGATGAGCAGAAGATGTTCAGGGATACCGTGTACCGGTATGGGAAGGAAGAGATAGCACCGCTCTGCGAAGAAGCCGATCTCAGGGGTGAATTCAGCTTTGAGATATGGGGAAAGCTTGCCGACATGGGTCTTCTGGGGCTTCCCTTTCCCGAGGAACTGGGTGGGTCTGGCGCCGATGTCGTTACCTGCTGCCTTGCCGGAGAGGCACTGGGCCACGCGGGTGTCGATGGTGGAAGCCTCCTCGCATGGGGGGCGCATACCTATCTCTGTGCCAGTAATATTTATAATTTCGGGACCGATGAACAGAAGAGGAAGTATGTTCCGAAACTCGCCTCCAACGAGTGGATAGGATGTATGGGGCTAACGGAACCGGGGGCCGGATCGGATGCCGCATCGATGAGGACGACGGCGGTGAAGAAGGGAGACCGGTATATCCTGAACGGTTCGAAGACATTCATTACCAACGCACCGGTGGCCGACGTGATTGTTGTATTTGCCACCATAGACAGAGAGAAGAAACATGAAGGGATTACGGCCTTTATCGTGGAGAAGGGAACTCCCGGGTTTTCCACGGGGAAACCGTTCCACAAGATGGGCTGCAAATGCTCTTCCACATCGGAGGTGTTTTTTGAAGACTGTGAAGTCCCGGAAGAGAATATTCTGGGCGGTGTCGGAGCTGGATGGCTGATTGCTCTTTCAGGTGTCGAATGGGACCGCTCTACGTTGATTTCGCCCTTCCTCGGGTCATCCATGTACGGACTGGATCTGTGCGCTCGGTACGCGAACGAACGGTATCAGTTCAATCGCCCCATCAGGGAATTTCAGGCCATTCAGCGCAGGATTGCCGATATGAAGGTCTTCATCGAAGCGGCGAAGCTTGCCATCTACCGTGTCGCATCGTCGAAGGATAACGGTCAGATGCTCAACCCCCTCCAGGCGGCGGTCAATAAGGTGTATGCCGGGGATATGGGATTCGCCATGGCATCAGAGGCGGTACAGATATTCGGAGGGTACGGCTTCATGCAGGAGTATCCCGTGGAACGGAGTTTCCGCGACTCGCGGCTGGCGGCGATCGGGGGAGGGACATCCGACATCATGCGGATGATAGTATCCAGGATTATGCTAATGTAGAAGGGGTATGGGGGTATACAACATGGATTATGAACTGACAGAGGGACAGAAAAAGCTACAGCAGAATATCGCTGCGTTTTGCATAAAGGAGATACTGCCCGGGGCACAGAAACTGGATGAAGGACCGAGTGAGGAAACCTTCGCGCTTATGAGGGGAAATCTGAAGAAACTCGGTGAAGCGGGCTTTCTCAGTGCCGGTTTCGATGGCGACGCCATCGATCTCATTGACTGTTTCGTTGCGGGTGAGGAGATCACCAAGGCCTGTGCATCGACCTATGTGAGTGCCAGGGCAAGCGTCTTCATGTGCGGAGGGCTCCTGAAACTCTTCGGGACGAAAGAACAGCAAAGCAGATACCTGCCATCTCTGTTAAAGGGAGATAGGGTAGGTGCCGTTGCCTATACGGAGAGGGAAGCGGGCACCGATATCGCATCGATCGCAACGACGGCTCATCAGGATGGAGGCAGATGGATTCTCAATGGTGTCAAGGATATAGTCGGGAACGCCCCGATTGGAGATCTGTTTCTTATCCTTGCCTACACGGACGGAGAAGGGGGTTCCGAGAAAGGGATGTCCGTCTTCATAGTCGAAAAGGATGCCAAGGGGTTAGGGATCGGGGACCCCATAGAGACCATGGGGCTTCGTGGTATGCCGCTGAGCGCTGTGAACCTTGATGATTGTGAGGCACAAGAGATTCTCGGCCAGAAGCCCGGCGAGGGGTTTAGTCAGATTCAACGCATCCTGAGCATGGGAACGGTGGGCATCACATCGCTGAGTGTGGGCATCGGCCTGTCCTGCATGGAGAAGGCCACACAGCATGCAAAGAGCAGGAAGGCCTTCGGAAGGAATATCGGCAGCTATCAAGAGGTGGGTTTTAAGCTTGCGGATATGTACACCTATAATGATCTGGGTCGGATGCTCGGCATCAGGGCCGCATGGGCAATGAACAATGACGAACATGAGGCGCACATTCTGGGAGCCTGCGCCAAACTCTTCTCCAGCGAGGCGGCAACGAAGATTGCGAATATGGCCATGCAGATCTTTGCCGGACACGGGTATACAAAAGGGACGGATATAGAACGTCTGTACCGGGATGCAAAGTTCGGGGAGATCTGTGAAGGGCCGTCGGAGATTCAGCGAACCATTATCGCGAAGAACGAACTCGATAAATTCCTGTAGGAAAGGAGGGGGAATTCCATGGGATTGGACGCCAGATATCTTGGAAGGAAGTATGGCCCCCTCACCTATGAAGTGGGCAAAGAGAAGATAAAGGAGTACGCACGGGCCATAAAGAATGAAGACCCCCATTATCTGGATGAGGACTTTGCGAAAAATACCAGGTACGGCGGTATTATCGCTCCACCCACATTCGCGGTGGTTTACGCCGGCATGCTGGCGGAGCCCTTTTTTCACGACAAGGAACTGAACCTGAATCTCTTCATGCTTGTGCACGGCGAGCAGGCGTTTGAGTTTTGTGACGTGGTGAGGGCCGGTGATGTTATTACCTCCAGAGGGGAAATTATCCATATTGAGAACAAAGAAACACTCGATGTGGTAACCCTTCTGGGAGAGAGCGTAAACCAGGCCGGCACCATGGTGTGTAAGGCCGTATTTACCTTCGTGATACGGAAATAGGGGGCGGTATGACAAAAAAGGGGATACTGGACATAAAGGTTGGAGATTCTTTTATCGCCTCCGAAACGGTCGACCAGTACCGGGCCACATACTACGCGGGGGCGTCGGGAGATTTTAATCCCATTCACATAGATCCGGAGTTTGGAAAGGCCGTTGGACTCGGAGGTGTCATACTCCACGGTATGTGTGCCTTTGGTTTTATGACCAAGGCGGTTACGGACTGGACGGGAGATCCTGGTGCACTTAAGCGCATACAGTGCAGGTTTGTAAGGCCGGTACATATTGACGACACGGTTACCACCCGGGGCAGGGTGGCTGCCATAAAGGAGAACCGGGCGACAATCGATCTGACGGTTACCAACCAGGACGGTGCGGAGGTGCTCTTGAAGGCCTCCGCCGAAGTTGAACTGTGATTCGGCCGCATAGTTGCTCTTTCTGATAGATGACAGGTGTCTCTTTAAGTGGTGTATGGGCACTGATGGGTGCTCTTCTGGGGGTTGTTTTCGCCTTCGCGTATCGATTCGTTTTGGATGAATCAGCGACTCTTTTCCCTTGAGAAGGTTAGAACACGCTTTATATGAGTTCACAAAAAGGAGGAATTGGTATGAGCGATATCTACACCGAAAAACCATGGCTAAAGAGTTACGACAAAAATGTCTCACCGTCGCTGGAGTATGAAGAGAAGACCTTTGCCGAAAAATTCGGGGAGACAGTACGGAAATACCCTGACAAAACGGCTCTCATCTACATGGGAAAAGAGATCACGTATACCGAACTCGATGTACTGTCCAACCGCCTTGCCCATTACCTTGTCACCATAGGACTCAGGCCCGATGATGTGGTTGGGCTTCATATGCCGAACGTGCCGGCCCATTACATCGGGATTATCGGCATACAGAAGGCAGGATGCATTTCCACCGGACTGAGCCCTTTGCTGTCACCCAGCGAGATGGAGCACCAGATCAACGACTCCGGGGCAAAGGCGATTATAACGGTGGATCTGCTGTTTGAGAAGATTGCCGAAGTTGCCGATACGGCCTCGTGTTCCACCGTGATCGTCACCGAGATCGCCGACTTTCTCCCGGGAGTAAAGAGATTTCTCGGAAAGCTCCTCAAGAAGATACCGACGGCCGAAATCAGGCCGCTCGCCGGCAAGACGGTGACCCGTTTCTTGGATGCCATCGGGGGAATGCCGTCAGAGCCGGTCGGGATAAAACGGACGATGGATGATACCATCTTCATGATGTATACGGGAGGTACCACGGGGCCCTCGAAGGGGGCGGTGCTCACCCAGCGGGGCTATATGTGCAACCGGCACCAGACCCTCACGTGGCTCGACATGGTGCCCGAAGAGATGGCCCTTTCCGCCTTTCCCCTCTTTCATATCGCCGGTCTCGCACTCGGCGGATTCTGTATGACCTACGGCGCAACCCAGATCTGCGTACCCAACCCGAGAGATTCCGAATTTCTTATCAAGTGTATCAAATCCCATAAGCCGACCATCATCGTGAACGTGCCCACGGTCTTCTTCGAACTGATAAAGAGGCCGGAACTTAAAGAACTGGATTTGAGCAATCTCAAGTGGTGCCTGAGCGCAGCGGCGCCATTCCCAGCCGAGTATATCAGCGAACTCGAGAGTGTTATCGGTGAGAATAATTTTATCGAACTTTACGGGATGACAGAGACCTCGCCTGTGTCATGCTGCAATCCCCGCTACGGGAAGAAAAAACCGACATCCATCGGCATGCCCCTGTCCGATACGGAGTTCAAGCTCATTGACCCCGATACGGGTGAGCCCGCAAAACTGGGAGAGCCCGGTGAGATCGCGGTACGGGGACCGCAGCTCATGAGAGAGTATTACAGGAAACCGGAGGAGACGGCCAATGCCGTTCGGGACGGCTGGATGTTCACGGGAGACGTGGCCCGGATGGATGAGGACGGCTATTTCTATATCGTGGATCGTGTGAAGGATATGGTTATTGTTTCGGGCTTCAAGGTCTTCACCCGTGAACTCGATGACCTGCTCTCCAATCATCCCGATATCGATATGGCGGCCGCAATCGGAATACCCGACCCGCAGAGACCGGGGTCCGAGCGGGTCGCCGTTGCCGTCGTGCTCAACCCGGGGATCGAGAAGAGTGAGACCCAAAAGGAGAAAATCAGGGCGTATCTCCGTGAGAAGGTGGCTCCCTACAAGGTCCCCAAGACGATCGAGTTTATGGATGAACTTCCCACAAGCGGAGTGGGAAAGGTACTCAAACGTGAGTTAAAGAAGATGATGACGGATTAACGTGGGAAAAAAGAGCAGGTACAATGTATGCTCGGCCCCTTATTTAACAAGACACGCTGACAGGGCGGATCGTTCGCTACGGCCCGTTTGACCTTTCGGACGTTCGCCCTGTTACAGATCAGGAGAAGAACGATGATTATCGACACCCATGCACAGCTGTTTACGAAAGAGGCGATAGAGAGCCTTCCCGAAGAGATGGCCCGGAGCTATGAACTGATGTTCAGGGACATGCAATATCCCGATATCGAAGATACCCTGAAGGACATGGAGGATGCGGGGGTCGATGTATCGGTGATCGTGGCGGTAGATGCCGAGACGACCTTCAAGTATAAGGTATCGAACGATCTGATAGCGAAAACGGTAAACCGGTACCCGGATAAGCTGATCGGTTTTGCAAGCGTTGACCCTCACAAGGGGGTAATGGCCGGAGAAGAGTTGGAACGGTCTATCAACCAGCTCGGACTGAAGGGACTCAAGGTTCTTCCTCATCTGATCAAATGCAATCCCAATGACCCTATCATGTATCCGCTCTACGAGATCGCACAGGATGCAGGTATCCCGGTCCTGTTCCACACGGGTACGCAGTTCCACGCCGGAACAAAGATCAAGTATTGTATGCCCCTCTATCTGGATGAAGTGGCGGTTGATTTCCCCCGCATGAAGATCATCATGGCTCACTTCGGGTATCCATGGTTTTACGAGGGCATGTCGATAGTCCTTCGCAATCCCAATGTGTACTTCAACATCGCCGGATGGGCACCGAGGAGGATACCGGACCATGTGATTCAGCAGATGAACGGTCCTCTTGCCGGAAAGGCCCTTTTCGGCAGTGATTATCCCTTGATCTCACGGGTACGCATTATGAAGGAGCTGGATGCGTTGCCTCTGAAAGACGGGGTAAAGGACCTTCTGATCACGGAAAATCCCAAAAGGGTGCTTGGTATAGGATAATAGTGTGTAGACAAGTGTCTGCTGATCGGGATATTTGGAAAACCGATCCAACGGGGTTCCGGTGAAACTGGTCAATTCGTTTCCGGGGTCGGATCATGCCTTGATAATCGTCCATGCTCCTATAAGGATAAATCCGGCTCCGGCCACCCATGAAAGGTACTTCGGATTGACGTATCTCCCCAGGGCATCTCCGACCAACACGGCGATTCCGGAAGAAACGATAAGTGCGGCCGCTGCGGCAAGGAAAACCATGAGCTTGGGATTTTCTTTGTTGGTAGCGAAGAGGAGTGTGGCCAGTTGCGTTTTGTCTCCTAACTCGGCAAGCAGGACGGTCATAAATATGGTCAGAAAAATTTTAGCGGTCATGTGTAATATCTCACTCTCATGTTCCGGTTGGATTCACTATTTGTCATAGTATACATTTCTTAATCTACAAATCATGTTTCTCTTTAAAGTATTGCATGGCCCTGAGAACAAAACGCGCGTAGGCCCCGGCCTGCCCACCGCCCATCTCGATCGCCACATCAATGGTCTCATAAATCTCGTTGTCTGTTGCGCCCGCCAATAGGGCCTGATCAAGGTGCCATTCCATGCATGGTTCACACTTCGTGACGATCGATATGGAAAGAGCCATCAACTCTTTCGTTTTCTTGGTCAGAGCACCTTCCGAAAAGGCCTTTTCCTCCACCTTCAGAAAAGGTTTGTACGTTTTTACATTCTCAAGAAACTGAAGATGAAGAGATCTTCTGTCTTTGATACTCTGCTCTATTTTCTCTATTGTTAAGTCCGACATGTTGTTTTTCCCCTATATTGAGTATGATGTTACGGCTTTTCCGGTGCTCGTAATGTATGTTATGTTCGTGCCAGTCCATTCTTTAATGTAGTTCCTGTTTTGTCAAGAATCGATTCAACTGATTGGCAAATTCGTACACATCTTTCCGGTTGAACGGTGCCGCCCCTTTGGTATTTTCACCGCTGTCACGGATCTCCTGCATGAGATTACGCATGGCCAGATGGTGTTTGATGTTGTCAACGCTGAACAGTTTGCCGCGGTGATCGATGGCATACGCTTTTTTCGTTATGACCCGGTCGGCCAGGGGAATATCTGCCGTGATAATCAGATCTCCTGCTTCAACCATCTCTACGATGCGGTCGTCCGTTTCGTCGGTTCCGGGGCCGACGATAATGTAAGCAATATGTTTCGATTTACCGATAGTTACGGGCTTGTTTGATATGACGAACGTCGGAATGGAGAGGCGCTTAATGGCACGGAATACGACAGGCTTGAGCTGATTCGGAAAGGCATCTCCGTCGATGTACAGTGTCATCCGCAGATCTCTTTGACCCGGCCCACATCCCCGCTGGTCAATCTGACTTTTATGCCGTGAGGATGGGAGGGGGATTTTGTCAGGATATCCTTGACAACCCCTTCGGTTAATATACCGCTCTTCTGGTCCTGTTTCAGTACGATCCTGACAGCAAGACCCGGTTTTATGTTCGATCTTATGGTTCCCATACTCTTCAATACCATGTTACCAGAAGCAGGTTTACAAGTCCCGTCAATGCCGCCCCTCCGATAAAGATAAAGGAATGTATTGACTGAAAGACATTCGATTTCCATGTTCTCGCGATGATATGAAGCGCGAAATGCAGTACACAGAAGATATTGACTAATACCCACAGAATAATGTTGCTGAAGGATACGACCGTCCACAGATAGTAGAACAGGAAAAGAGTCAGCGGAATATGGGCGTATAGAAAAATCAGATATTGCGTTTCCTCTTTGAATCTTCGCAGAAATGCAAACATCCTCCATTCGCCCTTGTAACAGGCGTCAAGCTCATGCATGAACAAGAACAGTACACCGAATGCGGACATGGCTACGATCAGTTCTTTCATACGATACCGTTCCTTCCGTCCAATGCCGGGAGAATGATGAATGTCATATCCATCTATTCTGTCTTCTGCGGTCTTGCCAGGAACGCCTGCTTTGCATGCCTGTCAAAACCGGCAGATTCGTAGAATTTATAAACGCTTTCGCTCTTTCTTCCGGTAAGCAGCATGACCTTATAGCATCCCTTTTGCCATGCAAGATTCAGCGCGTGCTTCAAAATACCGCCGGCATACCCTTTGCGCCTATAGTCGGCGTGGGTAACAACATTTTCAATCACGCCATAGGGCCGGCCACCTCTCGTAAGATTCGGAATAACGCTCAGGGTACATGACGACACCAGCCTTCCATCGACAAACGTTCCGAAATATATGAAATTCGGACTTTCATGGATATCCTGCCAGATATCTTCGATCACGCCTTTTTCAGGAAGCGGATCATCTACGGTGTGCATGTGAGGATACAGTTCAAGCAGATCATCCAGCTCGGTTTTCTTCAGTTCCCGTGTTTCATTCATTTCTTCGGCCTGATGGTACCACGTGCGGTTCAGTGTGTCCGAATCCGGTCCCCTCTTTTCAAAATATCAGAAACGTATGAGCCCTCTTTGGGCAGCGTAGATTGCCAGCGACGCCAGCGTCTTGCCGTCGGCGATCTGTCCTTTGGCGATCATGGAACATACGTCGGTCACTGAGATAACGTGAACGTCGATCTTCTCATCCTTCTCCAACTGCTGCAGCCCGGCGGTGAGTCCGCGCGCGACAAAGGAGTAGAGCCGGAAGGTCGACCAGCCGGGGGCATTGAAGAAAGAACCGAGCGGTTCGATGGAAGTCGCCTCGTAGCCGGTTTCTTCCTTGAGTTCGCGGGAAGCGCAATCCTCCGGAAGCTCATCCGGTGCCAACGTCCCTGCGGGAAGTTCCCAAAGCTCCTGTCCTATGGCGAAACGCGCATTTCGAATGAGAATGATATCGGTATCGGTCACAAAGGGGAGAATGACGACCGCGCCGTGATGGACAACGACTTCCTTCTCGACGGAACCGCGCTCGGCCGGCAGCGTCACAAGGCGCAACTCCAGCCGGGAACCCTTATGTATCACACGCCCCTCCGGTGCGAAGGTCTTATTTTGCATCTATTCCTCCTGTAAATATAAAGAAAGCGTTACATATCACAAAACATTGCGGATCACGGGTGGTGGGAACCAGCGCGCATGCATCCGGTTATACGTTACCTTAGACGATAGTCTATCCGTCAATGCCGACCAGTCCCGCTTCCGGGTAGCGGTCTCCGCTGACCATGTCGGGGGGTATAGCCGCTTCGATCGCTTGTGTTTCCGCTTTACTCAAGGATACGGCTACGGCACCGATATTTTCCATGAGATACTTTGTTCTCCTCGTGCCCGGAATCGGTATGATATCATCTCCCTGTGCAAGGAGCCAGGAAAGTGCCAATTGGGCCGGTGTGATACCTTTGCGTTTCGCAATACTCTCCAGTTCTTTCACCAGGTTTCTGTTCCGGTCGAAATTGTCCTTCTGAAAACGGGGATTGTGTTTCCGGAAATCACCTTCTTCGAGTGTTTCCATATTATTAATCGTTCCCGAGAGAAACCCACGCCCCAACGGGCTGTATGGGACAAATCCGATTCCCAGTTCTCTGGCTGTGGGCAGAATTTCCTTTTCCACTCGCCGCGTCCACAGTGAATATTCCGACTGCACCGCCGTAAGGGGGTGGACAGAATGGGCTTTGCGAATTGTTGCCGGAGATGCTTCTGAAATGCCGAGGTATCGGACCTTCCCCTGTCTTACTAGATCAGACATTGCTCCGACCGTATCCTCAATGGGAACGGTAATATCGACGCGGTGAATGTAGTAGAGATCAATGACGTCCCGGTTCAGTCGCTTCAGGCTGTTTTCGGCCGCCTGCCTAACGTATTCGGGGCGTCCGTTGATCGTCCGTTCGTATGCCCCTCTCTTACGACACATGCCAAACTTTGTCGCAATAAATACATCTCCCGTCCACTGCTTCAAGGCGGCGGCGATGAGCTGTTCGTTATGTCCATATCCGTAGGTATCGGCCGTGTCGAGCAGGGTAATCCCCTTTGCAAGAGCTTCCAGTATGAGTTTTTTCGAAGTCTCGTCGTCCGATTTTCCATAAAATTGACTCATTCCCATGCAACCCAGCCCTATGGCTGATACTTCCGGTCCGTTCGCGCCAAGGCGCCTTGTTTTCATCGGCATTGCCTCCCTTTGATGTGATGTCCCTTTTTAAGAAAGTTATAACCTTGTTATAACTTTGTTAAAAAGGAATATGTACTTCGATCGCAAGTGTCTCGACCTTACCCGATAGACAGAGAGTTTTCAAGTAATCGTTAATAATTAACCTGTTTCGCAAAGACGGAAGAAAAAGTATCGCAGTAGAGTTCAGCGGAAGCAGGCGTTGTGATCGATATATTATGCATTGCTGAATAGGAAGCCGTATCCGTCGAAGGAGGTGTTCCTTGATTCTGTGAATGTGTCATGGGTGTACGATGACAGTACCTGTCTCCAGAACATCCGTGCCGCGGTGTTTGTTGATGCGACGGCGACTTCCCAGTTGCCGGGGAACTGCGCAAATACATACTCGGCCAGCCTGCGGCCATGTCCCTTTCTCTCACGATCTTTTTGAATGTAAAACTCCGCAACCGCAAAGCCGTCGGCATTGAATCGAAGGTGTTTATTGATAAGGGCAAAACCGATGATGGATTCCGGTTCCCTGATAACATACATGTGTCGACCGCTGTTGATTTCATAAAGCCGTAAATGTTTCAAAGCGCCTTCACTCCATGGGCCATAATCCTTAATGGGGAGAAACTGGCTCATATGGGCCAGATACTCTTTAAAGATCGGTATTATTTCGTTAACAGTTTCTATCCGGGTAATCATTTTTTGCTTTCTGTTACGCATAACGGCTAAGGTCACCTGCACCGTGGAGGGTCGACGCACTAGCGGTCAGATGTAACGATTGTGTTTGATTCTTTATGTAAGCAGCAGCGCTATTCTACGGAATACCAGGCACCTGTCCTGGGCCAGATATCTTTTTACTGCTGTCGTCTGTAGGTACGTACATAATATACCGAATCCAAGAATAAAAAGAAATTTAAACAGGCTTGTCAATGGATTGCCATGCATGAGCCCAAGTGTCTTTACCCAATATCCCCATAAAGAAACAGCAAATATATGCCAAAGATAGATCCATAACGAGTGAGAAGACAGCCATATAATTACCTTAGGATTCATGTAACCGACAGCATGACGACAGAACAGATACACTGCATGCAAAGCGAACAGAGCGTATGACAGATAGTAAATTGTTGGTGGGAATTTGTACTGTTCGGTCGGTACGAATGAACCGTTATGGGCTTTCATGTATGCCGCAATAGAGGCAAAAACAATGAGAAAAGATGCGGAGATAAACATAACCTGCCTATCCGATAATGCTCCGAGCTTCAGACCGTACAGGTACAGGAGGGAATAGGGGATGATGATAAAAATAACAGAGTTCATAAATCCTTCAAGATGAACGGGAATACATGGTGCGGATACGCGTATAATCAGTTCATGTATACCGTAGCAAATGACGATAGATATAAAATATATCGAATCTGACGGAACATTCCTTTTGTAGTGAAGTGCAAGGGGAGTAATCAGGGCCAGGATTATGTAGACCTTAAAAATCCAAACAAATCCAATGCCATTATAAAACATATAGGACGATATGATTGTCCTCACATCAAAGGGATAGTTCATTCCGACTATCAGGGAAAACAGGTAGCACAACAGAAAGAACCCGGTCAAAAATATCCAGACGGGGAGTGTCAATCTGCTGAGTCGCTTTCGTAAAAAAGGTAGTATAGATAGCTCCCTGTTTTTATAGACGACGGCATAGCTCAGTGCTGATGCGACTATCAGGAGGGGTGTTCCAAAATTTCTAAGCTGATTCACCCATTCCGGAGCCTCCGCGTGAGCGATCATAATGATCATGACGCCGAGAAATCTCATTAAATCTAAATTTGTGTCTCTTTCTTTCATTGTATTTTCTCGAAAGGATGATGCCCCGAGTCAGAGGCTTGCTCCCGGATGATTTGTTTGCCCGGATTATGGGGGGTCAGATTGGCATATGCAACCGGACTCAGGATTCATCCCGCCACCGCAGACTGGGTAACCGAGCTGTGAATCCATATATTCGGTTATGAGCCGATAGTGCAGTGGACGTCCTCTATCAATACTTTTTGAAAGGAAAAATGTGGTCCGTTCCCGGTCAGTCAAAGTAATGCCTTTTCTCCAGGCCAGTAATTCAGATACTGACCCTCGCCGACATCCTCCGAACGCTCTGCAAGTACTTCATATCCGAGGGTTTCGTAAAATTTCCTTGACGGAAGGGAGATACTCAGTTCAATTTTCCGTATCTCCCGAGCCTTTGCCCTCTTTTCCAGCTCGGCCATTAATATCTTCCCGTAGCCCCTACCCTGGCAGTCAGGCCTGACGAAAACCCCCTGTATCTCGTTTCCGACCAGGGCGCCCGTCGCCACTATGGTGCCGTCATTTTCCATAATCAATACTTCACCGGTCTCATTCCGTTCCATGATTCTCTTTTCGGAATGATACTCTTTGAAGAACTGAACCGCTCTGACGGGATAGACATCCGAATAGGAGACATCGATGGTATGGCAGATCATGCTGTGGAGCGAAGCAAGATCGACGGCATGAAACGGACGGAGATGTTCTCCTGCGCCCCTTTTCCCCCCCTCATCACCCATCGTCACCCGATCTCCTTGCCGCCGTTGTCGTTGAGATAGATTTCGATTCTTTCTTTCCCCTTGCCTATGTTGTTGCGTTTTAAGGTAATTTCTCCGATCTCACCGGTTCTTCTCAGGTGGGTCCCTCCGCAGGAAACGCACCCGAATCCTTCGACTTTCCAGTACCTCCGCTCTGCTTCTTCGTCACTGAAGGCGCTTTCTATCTCCTGGTTTGCCTGAATAATTCTGCGGGCCGCCTCCTCCAGTTTTGGAAAAGACTTGGAAATATTCTCCACCCATGTAAAATCCAGCCGGGCCTTGTCCTGGGCGATGTGAGCGCCGATCTTTTCAATCCCTTCCAGGTTATGATATGCAAGCTCCAGTATCACTTCCGCGGCAAAATGCAGCCGCATCAACCGGTAGCGTCTTTCCCAGTCGATCGTCATCCTGACGCGATCCCCGGGCTGCAGGCAGTGACCATCTTCAATCGTGTAAATAATCTCCGTACCGTCTTTACGGGCCTGGATCACCGGATAAGCATCGATTGTACCGTAATCACTCTCCTGACCGCCGGAGAAGGCATAGAAAATCGTTTGATCCACCATAACTTCGGTATCGTTCACATCTGTTACGGTCGTTTCGATTTCAGTCAAATAGGGATTTTCCCAAAAGGTTTTTTTTGTCATACCTCCATCCCAGTAACAAAGTGCTATGATTCTTTTTTGGTTTCCGTTTCTTCTGAGAACGGAATGGTCAGTTCGTACGTTCCCGATCTGACGACCGCGTGCATGGAGAAGGGCACTTTCTCAAACACCTTCAGCATGGGCTTGTTTTCAGTGAGAACATCTGCCGTAAATCCCTTGATGCCGCGCTTCCGTGCGATCTTGATGAGCAGTTCCAGCAGAAAAGATCCGATTCCCAGGTTTTGATACTTTTCATCGACAACAAAGGCCACATCTCCGTAGGGGCGATCCTTTGAGAGCGCGTATCGTCCCTCCGCAATGATGCGTTCGACCCCCGATTCTTCAATGAGACCGACGATTGACAGGATATGCCGGTAATCGACATTAACGTATTCCTGCATGGTAATGTGCGGCATGGTCTTGATGGGGTTGAAGTAGCGGTAATAGACCGCCTGATCTGAGAACCGGTAGAAGAGCTTCCGCATGTCTTCTTCGTCCGACGGTCGGATAACGCGGAAATGAACGGAAGTATTCCCCTTGAAGACCTGTGTGCACGATATGTCCACCGGGTACCGGTGGCCTGATTCGGCAAGATACTTCTGATCCGGATAGAGAATATTTGCCTCTTTTGCCTGACGTACCAGTTCGCCGCGGTCATCCGGATGCGCTATATCGATCAATGCAAGGGCGCGTTCACGCGTGCTCCTTCCTCTCATTGAGGCCACACCATATTCCGTTATGATGAGATCCAGGGACTCCCTGTTCGTGAATTGGTCGGGGAAATCTTCCACCGAAAGGAGTATATTGGGTTTTCCTTCGAGGTTGCGGCTGGGCAGGGCAAAGATGGCCCTTCCTCCCTTTGAGAGTGCGGCTCCGGTGAATGCCTCATGCGCCTCGCCAGAACCGGGGCTTACGTTGCCCTTGCCGACATGGAGGGAGATGTTGCCGGTCAGATCGATTTTCCGCGCCGGAAGGACCGTGATAAACTGGTCGTTCTGACCCATACTGCCCGGATCGGTGGCTATGTCTATCCCCTGAAACTCCACGAGGGGGTTGTGATCCAGCCACTTCATCAATTCCGGTGTTCCCATGGCGTATGCGGCCACGCTCTTGTGGCGGAACAGATTTTTATGCCTGTTCGTGACCGCTCCGGATTTTATGAGATCCATGAGGGCGTCCGTGATCAGGAGGGAGTGGACTCCCAGATTCCGTTTGCGCGCGAGATGCTTGGCAAGGGATTCGAATAAGGGGCCTATGAAGAATGCGATGCAGCTCCCGTCCTCTACTATGGAGGCTACGTTGGCCGCTACCTTGTCAAAGACCGGGTCGATGGGCCATCGGGGGAAATAGATAGGTGGTTCGGTGGATCGGACAAGATAGTCGAAGTCATCCGTATGCACGACGGTGTCACCGTGCGTACAGGGTATGTGCTCGTTAATCTCACCGACAACGAGTGACGCGCGGTCCATGGCGTATCGTGCGGCGTCTACCGATACGCCGAAACTGGAGAAGCCAGCCTCATCGGGGGGAGATATCTGGACGAAAGCAGCGTCGACGTCAATAATCCCCGATTTAAACAGCCAGGGTATTCGGGACGTACGACTGGGAATGAAGTCCACTCTTCCGGCGGTGATTGCCTCGCTGGCCACCCAGCCGGAGAAGAATGTCTTGAGCCGATATTTCCTTGTATATCGCTCGTCGACGGGGAGGGCATCTCCGAAACTCAATAACTGGATGAGTTCCAGGTCGCGGAGATTGTGTTCGGTGGATGCCATGAGGTGTTTAACCAGTGTCCGCGGTTCTGTCACACCGGTTCCCAGAAAGATGTTCATGCCGGGTTTTATCTCACTCAGTATCCTCTCAGGCGATACGATTTTATCCTCCCACCGTGGAAAAATCTTATACGTCATGACGGCTATCGCTCCTTATGCCTTGAATTTCTTGGAACCGCTGTACAGATCGTACCCGAAGAGACGGCATTCGATGTTACTGTTGTAAAAGGGGATTCTTGTTTTCGCTCTCAACCCTACCTGTTTTGCCAGTTCCAGGTTACCCGTAAATATGTATCCGCGGTATCCGGTGCACCTCTGTTTGAAAAAGTCTCCTATCTTTTTGTACACCTCTTCCAATTCTTTGATCTTCCCCATCCGTTCCCCATATTCCGGGTTCAGCATTACTACTCCCGCTCCTTCCGGGATCGGCGTATCGGAGAAGTCACACACCCCAAATTCTATGAGGTGATCCACGCCGGCGGCGGCGGCGTTTCTTCGAGCCGCTTCGATTGCCTTTGGATCGATGTCCGTTGCAATTATCTTTCCCGGTGGTTTCCTTTGTGTCGCCTCAGCGAGCCCCTTTATCTTTCTCCAGTGCGGTTTACTGAATCCGTTGATATGCATGAATCCATAGTTGTTCCGCATGCTCCCCGGGTCTTTTCCCATGGCGATGAGGGCGGCCTCTATAGCGAGGGTTCCGCTCCCGCACATGGGATTTATGAAATGCTCTTCGCCCTTCCATCGTGATGCGAGAACCACGGCAGCGGCGAGAGTCTCCTGCATCGGTGCGGCAAGGGGAATCTTCCTGTATCCCCGGCGGGAAAGCGATTCGCCGGAGGTATCGATATAGATGCTGCCCCGGTCCTTTTTCCAGTAGATGAATACGACCGACTTGTCTCTCTTGGGGCCGGAAGAGGGCCGTGAATTAAACTTCTGATAGAACCTGTCGACGATGGCATCCTTCCCCTTCAGATTGGCGAATCGGGTGTCCTTGACCGAGGCATTGTCGACGGATGAGGTTATACAGATGTATCCGTTTTTGAGAAAGTAGTCTTCCCATGGAATAGCCACCATCTTTTTGTAGAGATCGTCGGGACTTCGAGCGATGAACCGTTTGATCAGATAAAGAACCCTTTGTCCTGTACGAATGGAGAGGTTCAACCGTATGGTGTCCTCAAGGGTGCCTTCCGTCTCAACGCCGGCGATGTGTTCTGATTGCACGGGGAATCCCAGGGCGAGGATCTCCTCTTTCAAAAAAGGAGTGATTCCCTTTGCACAGGTGATCAGGATAGAGCTTTTCTGTGTGAATAGTGACATGTGTCTGTTATCAGTTGAAACTTGAGAGGAGAGGATCTTCTGAATACACCGGATTGATATCGGTAAATTTGTATCCAAATCCCCGGACTATGAGAAGGTATTGCGGTTATGCAATTCTTTCTTCTATCTGTGCTTTGAGCCGCTTGATGTGGACAATGACGGTCTTCGGTTCCACACAAGTTTCGTCTCCTCATACGTGGTCCAACAGCTGATTCCTTGTATAAACTCTTCCCGCATTT
>DAISYQ010000039.1:0-30702 GCA_036825195.1 Syntrophales bacterium | reverse complement strand
TATCCCGGTTGCCAGTGCAGCGCCTCTCCCGTGGGGAGCCTCTCCCATGTCTATATCAAGATAATTATAGGCCAGCACGGCGCAACCGGCCGGGGGAACACAGATGGTTTTATTACCGATGTCGAGTTCTTCTATGATTTCAGCCACTAATCTATGAATGATACTGTGTCCACAGCCGGGGCAATAGTGAAACGGTGCCTTTTTCATGTATTTCGGTCGTTTAAAGACAACCTTTTCCATCAATTAATCCTCTTCCAGATGCTGGCGGTAATAGAGGCTGGTTATTACCTTTGCTATTTCATCGGGGGTTGAAACAATTCCCCCCGGTCGCCCATAAAAATGAACGTTACTTCTTCCCTCAAGAGATAGTTTCACATCATCGAGCATCTGCCCCGTATTCATCTCGAGAACAAGGAAATCTTTTACTGATCTGCTCATCTCCCTGATGATACGTTCAGGGTAGGGCATAAGGGTGATAGGCCGCAAAAGACCGACCTTGAGTCCCATTTCACGTGCCCTTTTTATACCTCCTTTGGCTACTCGTGCGGCGGTTCCATAAGCGACAACCACCAGTTTAGCATCTTTGGTCATATAGGATTCAGCAGATACAATTTCCCTGGAGATGATTTGGTACTTTCTCGCAAGCTTCCAATTATGTTCTTCCATCTCCATCGTGTCCAGGATGAGGGATTTTATTATCCGACTCGGTCTTCCATCTGCCCCGTCCAGAATCCATGGTTTGGGAGGCAGTTCGTTGAGGTTAATGGGTTCAGGGAGTACTACTGGTTCCATCATTTGACCCATCATGCCGTCAACCAGTATCATAACAGGTGTTCGATACTTGTCCGCATACTCGAAAGCCTTTACTGTGAGGTCGGCCAGTTCCTGTCCATAAGCCGGGGCCAGCACTATAGAGCGATAGTCACCGTGTCCTCCACCCCTGGTCGCCTGAAAGTAATCACCTTGGGAAGGCGCTATATTGCCGAGACCCGGACCACCACGCATGGTATTGACAATTACAGCCGGCAGTTCCGATGCCGCCAGAAATGATATGCCCTCCTGTTTGAGGCTTATGCCTGGACTGGATGAACTGGTCATTGCTCTCGCACCCGCCATCGATGCCCCGAGAACCATATTGATAGCAGCAAGTTCACTTTCGGCCTGAATAAAGGTGCCATCCTTCAGATTGGCCATAGCGCCGGACATGAATTCCGGGAGTTCATTCTGCGGCGTTATGGGGTAACCCGCATAAAATCTGCATCCTGCGCGTATCGCTGTTTCACCGATTACCTGACTTCCCCTCATTAAGAGCTTTTTATCCACGATAGACCTCTATTGCGATATCGGGGCAGATGATTGCGCATAAGGTACAACCAATGCATTTTCCGCCGTTGTTATCCTGCATATCAACAACCTTGGCGGGGTAATATCCTTTTTCGTTTGGTTCGGTGGCGATAGTTATACAATCGTTAGGGCACACCGAGACGCAGAGATAGCATCCCTTGCACAGCGTGTTATCAATAACTATCCTTCCTTTTTTCGTTTGACCGGTCATAAGACGTGCTCAGAGTACATGCTGTTGTAACGTATTTATTTACAAGGTACGTATAAGCTGATTGTATAAGCGTTGTTATCTATTCTCCAGTTTTGGTTTTGTCAAGGATTTTAAGCGCAATAGTCCCATAAAAATTAAATAATTATCCGGTGCATACCGCAACTGCTCCATTTACTCTGCTATACGCCAAAAATTCCTCGTAACCGTTATCCGGTCCGAGAAGGGATTCCATCTCTGCAGGAGAAAAGGGACAGAAACGAAACAGTCGTTCCTCCAGAACTTTTGTTTTTTCCCAAAGCATCTGGATATATTGCCTGCGTTCTGGCTCAATTCCGTATCGTTCCATAATGTAATTCATCCGTTGTGCGAGAGTTACCACTTTGTCGTGTACCACTCGTTTATCCGAATAATTAACTACATCCGCCTCTGTTGGACTATCTGATACAAAATACTCATCAAGGAGAACGTGCTGTACGACGATGTTTCCCACCTCAGGATATCCCAGGCTTATAAGCAACTGTTTCCCTGTCTGTGCGTGATCTTCATGTGTCTCGAGGCTTCTCGTTTTTGTGATATCGTGCAGAAGTGCGGCAGCCTGAACAACGTCCGGATTTATATCTATCTCAAGGGAGTGCGCGAGAAACAAGGCTACTCGACAGACCTGAAGAGAATGTGCCACGATATTATCCCTCATCTTCATCTTGTACATCATGTGATAGCATTCCTGCCGTGTGGGTATCTCCATACAGAGCCGTCCTTTCGTGACATGTTCTAACAGATAGAGGGGAAAAACGCGAGTTTGTTTTTCTCAAGGTATTACAATGTGGTGGATTTTTGGGGAGGAACGTTCAATAGCGCATCAGATAATCCATAATATAGGCTTTGACCCTTTCCTTCGATCGGAAAATGCCAAAATGTCCTTCACAGAGGACATCAGCTTCCAGATCAATCAACTTCATCATTGATTTTTTCCATAAATCAATATCCGAACCGAAACTGTTGAGAAACGGGCCATGTATGTCCTGTCCGAAAAGGATACGTTGATTCTCTATATCGCAGTAAAGGCTCAGAGACCCGGGTGTATGGCCGGGGGTATGCATCCAGTGGATTCGTTCGGTTCCAAGGAATAACGTTCCACTGTTGCCGGTAAGCCTTGTATCTATATGTGTCGGCGAAAATGTAGTGCCATACAGGTTGGCGGCAGTTGATACGGGATTTCCGCTTTCCACGGCGTCTGCGTCAAGGTCGTGAATCATTATGGCGCATCCATATTTTTCCTTAAAATAGGGCGCCGAACCAATGTGGTCTATATGACAATGTGTTAAAATAAGCGTCGATATATTGCCAGGATCTAGGCCAAGATCTTTTATATTTTCCACGAGCAGATGAGCAGTCCTTCCTGCACCTGAATCAATCATAATCAGCGTATCGTTACAATCAATAATAAATGAGGTTGCATCTTCTGAGTGGGTGATTCCGGGACCTCCTATGATATAGATGCCTTTACCTATTTGTTGCTCCTGTTTCATTCTGTACCGCCGCCTTTTCATTTTGCTTGTTATGTGGTTATAGGTAGATATCTATCATACGTTCTTGAATAGCATCAAGAACAACAGCGATCAAGATGTCGAGCTGTTTGCCAATTTTTCTCTGAAATCAGCCCTATTGAAAACGATGCACAAAAAAAACCCGGGAAGCCGTTTATCTTCCCGGGTAGGATATACGTGCCGGTTAGGATCGGGTGTGATCCAACCGGCTCTAGAGGGTTTAAGCTTGAATCGGAGGAAGTTCAATTCGATTCTCGTTGCTATTTTACTTGCAATATATGTGCCATTCCTCCAATAAGATCTCTAACTGACTGAAATATGGGCATACCGTATATCGAAATCATCTTGACCGGTATATTGATCCCATTGAAAAGAGGAATAAAATGTCGAAATAAACAGGATCTCTGGTGAAAAGAACGTAAAATCAATAAGTTCATGCACCCAGGACGTGCAAATAAATCGACATAATTGTCGAGTTGATCTGTTTTGTACTCTTGACTTCTACAACTTTGGTTACAATTAGACACATAGTGGATCATTTAAGCCTGCATATAATGATAATGGTACACGTTTGAAAGGGCAAACAATTAAAAGTCATTAGAGAATCAGATTCAATATTCCTCCGACTGACACCGATGATAGTATCATAATACTGGCCGATTTCAGAAAATCCTTTAAACCCAACTCTCTAAGCAGGACTACTACTGTGGCAATGCAGGGGAAGAACATGGTTAGCACAACACTCCCGATGACCATCTGCTTGGCTGTCATCGTAGATAATGCAAGCATTCCGAGGGCGGCATCCTTGCGGAGTAATCCTATAACGATCGCTGTCACCGATTCTTCGGGAAGACCCAGAATATTTTTTATCACAGGTGCTGTAAAATCGGCCACATAGTCGAATACTCCAGAAACAACAAGTACATTAATAACCAGAACCGCTGCCAAAATTATGGGGACGGCCTCTATAAGAAAACCGTAGGTTCTCCTCCATAGTTTCTGTATAATCGTATCCCATGGTGGGATTCGATAGGGGGGAATTTCAATAAGGAGTTCTGGGCTGTATCCTTTTAATAAACGGTTAAGAAGTATTCCTAGGGCTATCCACACCAGAAACAGTGTCAGATAGACAATGGCCACATACTGGCCCCCATGTTTCCCAACTAGACCGAAAATCATTGCCTGAGCCGAAGCGCAGGGGACTGCTATCGATATGAGCGTTGCCGCAATGAACCGCTCCCGCTTGCTTTCAAGTACACGCGTTGCCATTACGGCTGGTACGTTGCACCCGAATCCGAGCAGTGAAGGTATAATGGCGAATCCATGCAGTCCTACTTTATGCATCCCGGTATCTAAAAGTACCGCAAGACGGGGAAGATATCCAGTATCTTCCAGGATACCGAGGATCAGATAAAAAGATATGATATAGGGAAGTACCATGGCAAAGGGCACGTAAAGGCCGCTACTCAACAGCCCAAAAGATTCTATGAAATTGATCTGTCCATCGAACAGTTTCCCTACTATGACATCATGAAGCAGACCGCTTTTGCCCATAAATATACTGAGTTTCATCAATATCGGTAACCACAGGTAATGAAAGATCGGATCAAGGAGGTAGGTTATCAAGAATTCGCCAATGAAACGTATCACAATAAAGGAACCTACCAGGATCGCTATGGCCATCATTATGCCCGTTTTAGGCTTTACGCTCGCATCCTCAAGACGTTCAAACCAGCGGTGGTGCCTGTGCGATATCTGTTGTACCTGATCTATAATACTGCCTACGGTGGACCACCGTTCGTCACGGGTTCTTATCGGAGAGGGAGGCGATACGGCTCCGGAAATACTTGTCACGAGTTCTTTTATCCCCTGACCGGTTAAACCTGATGTTGGAATAATCGGGATACCGAGTACTTCTCTTAATTTTTCAAGGTTGATGGTGATCCCGCGATGTTTTGTATCGTCCCACATATTAAGGGCGATTATCATGGGTATGTTCATCTCAAGCAACTGCAAGGTCAGGTAGAGGTTTCTTTCGAGATTTGTCGCATCAACGATATTAATCACAATATCGCCCATCTTAAGCATCTCTAGTGCAATCTTCTCAGCTTCACATGTTGGTTCAAGGGTATATGTGCCGGGCACATCAATGATCTCGACCCGTCTATCATCTATCTTCATGAATCCACTTGTATAGCTGACAGTAGTTCCGGGATAATTTGAAGAGATCACACGTACCCCTGTGAGCCTCGAAAAGATGACACTCTTGCCAACATTCGGATTGCCCATAAGTAAGATCTTCTTCACTTCTGCTTATCCACCTCAATCAATATCTTTGCAGCCATACCAAATCCTATAGCCACTTTCGTTCTGTCTATCTGGATGGTCACGGGTCCGTGCAACAGCATCGAACTAACCTTTGTTATCTTTTTACCGGTTCTGATTCCCAAGGAATTAAGACGGTCGCTCAATTCATGTCCGCCCCTGATTTCGTATACAATACCGCTTTCTTCAGGATTCAGTTCATTCAAAGATTTAATCACAGCTCTACAGTTTTCCTTCCATGAAACAGTCAGGGGACAGGAGCATCAAGTACGGTACCACTCAAAGCAGCCTGTCCCCTTTTTGGGACATATTAATCCGTTACACCACAGTCGGCGGGCGTTTGCGAAAATATAATTATTTATAATTTTTCAGTATCAGGTTAAGACTTGTTTACGTTCGCATAACATTTTTTGCCTGTAATCCGCGATCGGTCTTTTCCACTTCAAAAACGACCTCGTCGCCTTCGGCAATCGTTTTAAAACCTTCCATATTGATTGAAGAATAATGCACAAATAAGTCCTGACCATCTGCCTGCTGAATAAAACCAAACCCCTTCTTTTCATTAAACCACTTTACGATTCCCGTTGCCAAAATTACAACCCTCCTTCTTGATATTTATAGGCGCCGCTCCTTTTTCGCAAACACCCGTTATTGCTATTTATATTGTGTTACCCTACTCGTCAAGGAAAAAGTGCTATAATTTTTTCAAAATCGTATAATTTTACTTTATGTATATGTCATTCACCCACTAAAACTTTTGTAACTTGCCTTTTAATGGCAGTCATATTATAAAAAGATCTCTTAGATAGTGCGGGATGCTCAAAGCCGGTCTGACCATTCCGTGAAGATATTTGTAAGGGCCGATCATGTGCGCTTGCCATATTTGCCTGAGGAGGAATACAAGGTACGAATGAAATATGAGGGAAGGGTAATACGACCCCCGAGTGAGGCTTGGAGCCTTCTGCTACAGATCAGTGTTGGCTGTTCACACAACAAGTGCACATTTTGTGCAGCCTATAAGGGAGAAAAATTCAGGATCAAAACCTTTGAAGAGATTGAGGAAGATATCATTGAAGCTTCCGGGTACGGTTATATAGAAAAGGTATTTCTTTGTGATGGTGATGCACTGATTCTTCCAATGAGAAGGCTGATGCCAATCCTTGAATCCATTAACAAACATATCAAAGGCGTAAAAAGAATAGGACTCTACGCTAATGCGAAGAGCATCCTGCGCAAGTCACCCGAAGAGCTTTTGCAACTACGAGATATGGGTGTGGGGATAGCCTATCTCGGAGTGGAGACCGGAAATGACGATATCCTCCAAGCAATACATAAGGGGGCTAATGCCCGCCAGATGATTGAAGCGGGTCGAAAGATCAAGGAGGCAGGCATAACGCTTTCAGTAACCGTACTCCTCGGTATCGGAGGAACGGAAAAAAGCATGGACCATGCCTTGGATACTGCCCGGATACTGACGGAAATAGATCCCGACTATGTGGGGGCACTCACAGTCATGGTGGTTCCCGGAACGGCACTATATGACGAACAGATGTCGGGTACGTTCCGATTGCCAGACAAGTTCGGATTTCTCAAAGAGCTTGGTGTTATGGTGGCAAATTCCGACTTTACCGATTGTTTTTTCACTTCCAACCACGCTTCGAACTATCTGCCCATACGGGCCAGGTTGCCACAGGAGAAGAATGAAACAATACAATTGATACAACATGTTATCGAGTCTTCAAACAAAAAGATGCTGAGACCAGAATATCTCAGAGGATTATAGACGTGTAGTCTTTGTTGTATCTGCATATCAACGGAATAGGAGGATGACATATTTTTCCGGAAAAAATCAAAAGAATGATCGGCGCACTCTTTCCATGGGCAGTCGGAAGAAAAAGCCTTAATCTGCTGGAAGAGAAAATACAATCTATTGTCAATGCAGGGGAGGAGGACGGCCTCATTGACAAACAGTCCGGCGAGATGATTCAGAGTATTCTCGAATTACGTGAAACGGTTGCCCGTGAAGTAATGGTACCGCGGACAGAAATTGTCGCCGTTAATGACAATTCCACCATAGAAGATATACTTGCCTTGATCCTGAAACACGGACATACCAGGATGCCTTTTTATAGTGATAACATCGACAATATCCAAGGGATATTGAACGTAAAAGACCTGTTACGATTCTGGTCCCAACCCTTTCGTAAGAGTGACATTATCTCGATTCTCAGAAAGACCTATTACATCCCTGAAACAAAGAATACCCACCTGCTCCTGCATGAACTCAAAGAAAAAAAATCGCATATGGCCATTGTCATTGATGAGTATGGCGGAACTTCCGGTCTCGTAACCCTGGAAGATTTAATAGAAGAGATTGTCGGAGAGATTCACGATGAGCATGACAATGAAGAGAATCCCTTTACAACTCTTCCCGGAGGCGAAGTTCTTGTAGACAGCAGAGTAGAAATCGAGGAATTTGAAGAATACTTCAACATGGAAGTACCGGAAGGGCAATTTGAAACACTGGGAGGATTTATATTCTACCTTATCAAAAAGATTCCCGTTGCAGGAGAGACCATTACGTATGCCCATCTTCAAATCACCATAGAAACAGCGGATGAAAGGAGCATAAAGAAAGTACGGATACGTCAGATCGGAGAGAGTATTCCGCCGGTTGGTTACAAGAAAGAAAAAAAGCACAAAGAAAATGAATAAGAAGACCCTGCTACTCTCTTTGATTTCCGGACTGCTTCTCTTTTTATCCTTTCCTAAAACCGACCTGGGGTTTCTTTCCTGGATCGCCCTTGTGCCACTCTTATATACCTTAAAAGATTCAGACCTTCCGGGTGCATTCCGGACGGGATTTGTCATGGGTCTTGTGTATAACATAGGCCTGATGTACTGGATCGTATTCGTTGTCGTCCGGTACGGTTGCCTCCCTTTCTATGCCGGTGTTTCGGTCATGCTTCTTCTCGTCATATACCTGAGTCTCTATCCTGCGCTGTTCTGCACAGGGATTACCTATTTCAGAAGAAGAGGGATCGGCGCTATACTGGTAGCACCCGTTCTCTGGACCTCTCTCGACTACCTCAAGGCCCATCTTTTTTCAGGATTTCCGTGGGAAGAGCTTGCCTATTCACAACACGCCTATCTTTCAATGATTCAGGTTTCGGACATTACGGGAATCTATGGAATAACCTTTCTGATAGTTCTTGTGAACTGTATTATATATGATTGTATCCGTGCTCTCTTTCTTCCGGGAGGTGAAAAGAAAAGAATTCTGTCGAAGATTACTGTCGGCCTGGTTTTGTTATTGTTAGTTTTCGGTTACGGTATGCATCGTATAAAATACTTTAGCAATAACACAGAAAATATTGAATCAAATGATATTCTAATCGTTCAGGGGAATATTGATCAATCCGTGAAGTGGAGTCCCGAATATCAGACAGAGACGATAACTACATATAACAATATGTCCACGGATGCTTCAGAATCCGGTGTTTCGTTGATTGTGTGGCCGGAAACGGCTGTGCCATTTTTTTTTCAGAACTATAATGACAAATCCAGAAGCTTGATAAAAACCGCCATAAAAACAAATTCCTGGCTTCTGTTCGGATCTCCCGGATACAAGAGGGATGGGGGAAAAATCTCATTTTACAACAGTGCATACCTGCTGTCTCCCGAAGGAACCGTTTCCGGAAGATATGATAAGGTACATTTGGTCCCGTTCGGCGAATATGTTCCCCTCCATGATATACTCTTTTTTATCGACAAACTGGTTGAAGGTGCCGGTGACTTTACAGCGGGAAATGAAATTACGCCTCTTTCGATGGACGACGGGAACGTAGGTGTTCTGATCTGTTACGAGGGAATATTCCCTGAAATCAGTCGCGAATATCGCCAGAGAGGAGCAGATCTTCTCGTCAATATAACTAATGATGCATGGTACGGAGATACATCAGCCCCTTATCAACATTTGACCATGGCGGCATTCAGGGCTATCGAAAATCGTATCTACATGATACGGTCCGCAAATACAGGGATAAGCGCCATAGTTGATCCAACCGGGAAAATCCTATCAAAAACGGGTTTGTTCGAAAGAACGACGCTACGCGGGTCGATACAATTTACGCAGTATGATACGGTTTATTCACGATATGGCGACGTATTTGCTTGTTCTTGTATCATGTTTCTGTTAATTGGCTTTTTTATTTCGCTGAGGAGGACAAATAGATGATTGCCGATATCCATGAAAAGATGCAGGAGTTGAAAAAGAGGATAGACAACCTCCGAGGTTGTCTTTGACATAGATGCAAACGAAGAACAAATCGACAAGTTCGAGAAGCAGATCCTCAAAGAGGATTTCTGGAACGATGCCGAATCAGCCAGGAATATATTAAGGGAAAAGAGCAGGGCGGAAGATACGATCCACGGTTGGAGAAAACTGAATGACTCACTTCTGGACCTGGAAATGCTCTTTGAAATGGCACAAGATGAAGATGATGAAAGCGCACTCGAAGAGATAGAGAACGATATTGTCGATCTTGAATCTTCGGTCAGAAACAGTGAATTCAGAATGATGCTGGGTAACGAGGAAGACCCCGGCAATGCCATCATGACGATACATGCAGGAGCCGGCGGCACGGAGGCACAAGACTGGGCCCAGATGCTCATGCGCATGTACCTGAGATGGTCGGAGAGAAAGGGGTATCAAACGAAGATTGTCGACCTTCAGCCTGGTGACGAAGCGGGCATAAAAAGCGCGACAATGACGATGGAGGGAGAATATGCCTACGGATACGCCAAAGCCGAGGTCGGCATACACAGACTTGTTCGCATATCACCCTTTGACGCCGGGGGGAGAAGGCACACATCATTTGCATCTGTCTTTGTATATCCGGAAGTATCCGAAGACATAGACATTGAAATCAACGAGAATGACTTGCGAACAGACACTTACCGATCAAGTGGGGCAGGGGGACAGCATGTCAACAAAACCGATTCCGCTGTCAGGATCACCCATATACCGACCGGTATTGTGGTGCAGTGTCAGAACGAGAGGTCTCAGCACAAGAACAGGGCTATGGCCATGAAGGTCTTAAAGTCAAGGCTCTACGAACTGGAACTTCGTAAAAAAGCCGAAAAACTTGACGAAGTCAACAAGACAAAAAAGAACATAGCTTGGGGAAGTCAGATACGGTCCTATATCCTTCACCCTTACAAGATGATAAAAGATCACAGGACAAATATGGAAGTGGGTAATGTGGATAGGGTACTGGATGGTGATATAGATGATTTCATTGAAACATATCTTATAAGTTAACCGTAAGAGAAAAACCGGATTCTAACGAATCTTTCCGTACTGATTATTTGCGTTGTACAATTGAACGATTTGCATATTGACACAAAACGGGAAGAACGCACATTCTAAGTGGTTCCCCGGGGAGTTTGAACTTATGGGCATAGTAAAGCGGCTGATCATAACGGCCTTTCTTGTTGCATTCCTGTCTTCATGTTACCTGCCGCCCAGGTACACCCTTTCACCTGTTGCCGCTCCAGAGAAACAGGGAGTCTCTGTAGAACACATAGCTACGCCCCCCCCTGAACCTCAGCCTCAGGAGATCAAAACCGTTGAACCTGCCGAGAAAGATATTTCGGAAGAACCTATCGTAGCCGAAACAGAGATATCTTCCGTGGATGATACCGAAAACACAACCGAAATATCAACGGAAGAAAACGCCCCTCAACAGGAAGTCGAATCGAATGGTAAAGACCTCAGCCAGAACAATAAACAGGCGATCATGGATGAGGCCATTGATTTCTTGGGACAGGCTCAGCTTTTCTGGGAAAAAGGAGAGCTTGACAAGGCTCTGAAGCTGCTTGACGAAGCCTATTCCCTGCTGCTGGATGTAAATGGTGATCCCGAAATTACCTGGCAGAAGGATGACCTGCGCGTCATGATTGCGAAGAAGGTCGTGGAGATCTACGCATCAAGAAGTAATGTTGCCTCCGGCTATCAAAGTGAAATCCCGCTTGTCATGAATGACGATGTAAATAAAGCAATACAGCGTTTTCAGCGCTTAGAACGTAATTTTTTTATCTCCTCATACAAGCGATCCGGTAGGTATCGTCCGATGATATTGAAACAGTTGAAAGAGGCGGGGTTGCCTGAAGAACTCTCATGGCTACCACTTGTTGAAAGTGGGTTCAAGATACAGGCCCTCTCAAAAGCACGGGCTCTCGGTCTTTGGCAGATAATACCCTCGACCGGTTATAGGTACGGACTCAAGCGTGACCACTGGATCGACGAACGGATGGATCCGGAAAAATCCACTGAGGCAGCCATAGCCTATCTGAAGGAACTTCACGGAATATTCGGAGACTGGCTGACGGTTCTGGCCGCCTACAACTGCGGAGAGGGGAGGGTCCTGAAGGCAATATCAAGGCAACAGATGAATTATCTAGATAATTTCTGGGATCTTTACCGTCAGCTTCCTCCTGAAACATCGAGTTACGTACCCAGGTATCTCGCAACGCTTCATATTCTGAAAGATCCCGGCAAGTTTGGCATAGATCTGAATCAGGAACAGGAACAACCTGTTCCCTTCGTTACGGTCACGACAGAAAAAAGCGTCAGGCTCAAAGATGTAGCACAGGAGCTTCAAATATCTGAACAGACATTACATTTTCTCAACTCTGAACTCAGATACAAAACGACCCCTAATCGATATGATCTGAAAATACCGAAAGGAATGGGACAACAATTTACCTCGGTTATAGATAAGATCGTAACAGCAAAAAGACCCGGTGGTCCCGAGTATATTCGATACAAGGTAAAAAAAGGTGATACTCTTTCCGGCCTTGCAAGCAGATACAAAAGTTCAATAAACGCCATAATGGCCGCAAATCACCTTTCAAGCAAGCACAGTATCAGAGAAGGCAATTGGCTTAAGATACCGTCCCGCGGTTATGTCTATTCAGAAGAATCACAGATACCAACACCAAAAGAGGGAGGTGTTGCGGGGTACAGAGTAAAGAAAGGGGATTCTCTCTGGCTCATTGCACGGCGCTTTGACACTACCGTCTCAGAGATAAAAAAACTGAACGGCCTATGGCGCAATGATCTTACCATCGGTCAGATTATCAAAATAAGGAGCAGTTCCGCGGGAGACAATGCTGCATCGTCAAAAACCTGCGTCGTAGAAAAGGGGGATACCCTTTCTGCAATAGCACACAAAAATGGGATCGATCTCGACACGCTATTAAAACTGAACAGTTTCGACAGAGATACCGTTATCCACCCCGGGCAGCAGGTCATAGTGAGGTAACAGAAAAAAGATCGGCATGATAGAGAAACATTTTACGCCATGGATCTTTTATCTATCTTCTCATTCTAGGAAGATCCTCTCTATTCTATGTGATAGTCTTTCAGTGTGAAGAAGATTTCCTTTTCTTTTTCCTTCATCTCTTCGGCTTCTCCGGGCAGTTCATGATCGTATCCCAAAAGATGCAAAACACCATGTATCATCAGATAATCAATCTCATCCCCCATTGAGAGTTCTCCAGTTTTCGCATCCCTGACGGCTGTCTCTACGGATATGATGATATCTCCGAGGATATCCGGATTTACATCTCCAAATTCTCCTTCGTTTAAAGAAAATGCTATGACATTTGTTGGATAATCCCTGTTCAAATACTGTCTATTGATCTGTGTAATACCGGCATCATCCACAATGGTCAGACTTATTTCCTTGTCTTCAACACCAAGGATTTTTAATATTTCTGCTAATGAGGATTTTATTTGAGGAAGATCTACATCAATTACGGTCTGTTCGTTGTTTGCAAGAATTGTCGTCATATTTTATTTGTTAACTCCGCTATGTTTCTTTATCGTTATAGCATATCGATTCACTTGTTATTCCGAAGGTTGTTTATAGTCTATCCTGCGATGGAATATGCCCGTGAGCACCCGGGTGAACGTCTCAGAGATTTTTTTCAAGTCGCGGAAGGTAAGGTCGCATTCGTCGAGTTGCCCCTCTTTCACCACCTGTTGTATCCGGCTATTGACGAGATTTTGTATCCGAGCTGGTGTTGGATTAGTCAACGTCCTTGACGATGCCTCCACAATATCCCCGAGAATAACAAGTGCGGCCTCCTTCTTTTGAGGTTTCGGACCCGGATATCGAAAATCACCTTCCAGTATCGACTTCCCTGAAGCCACAGTCTCCTTTTTCGCTTTCTCGTAGAAATAGCTTACCAGTCCCGTTCCGTGATGCTGCCTGATAATATCCGTTATCGCCTTTCCGAGATTGTGTTCTTTGGCTAATTCACATCCATCCTTGACATGTGAAATAATTACGAGGCTACTCATTTGGGGTGAGAGATCATCGTGTCTGTTTTTCCAATTGGGTTGATTCTCGATGAAATATAGAGGCTTTTTCATCTTTCCAATATCATGATAATAGGCGCTAACCTTGGCCAACAGGGAGTTTGCTCCGATCTCTTCTGCCGCTGCTTCCGCCAGAGATGCCACGACAACACTATGATGATACGTCCCCGGTGCCACCATGAGCAATTCCTGGAATATCGGTTGGTTCAGATTACCCAGTTCCATGAGCCTTATATCGGTAGTATATCCAAAGAGTGATTCAAAGATAGGCACAAGCCCAAACACAATAAACCCCGACAGAACTCCTCCGGCGATTCCCATAATCAGCTTTAAGATTGTTTCAACTGTCAAGAGGTTTCCAGAAAGCAGGGAAAGACACGCTATGATTCCCACATTAACGATACCTACCAGTAGGCCGGTCTTAAAAAAAGCCGAACGCTGTTCGTAATGGATTATATAGTGTGCAGCAACGGCACTTCCAACGAGAGAAAGCATAAATATTGGCATCTTATCCACGAAGAGAAAGGTTATGATAAGGGAAGCGAAAACGGAAAATATCAAGCCTTCATTTCGACCAATAAGGATTGCAACGAGCATGGCGCTGATGGTGAACGGTATAGCGTAACAACAGATAGATGCGGTAACCAGTTTATAGGTAAGTCCGACAGCGTCGCACATGAATATCCCTACTTTTACCAGAATCACCTGGAGGATCATCACAATACCCATAAACAAGAGATCGGTAATCAGGGTTTTTGACAGCCTGAAACGCTTGCTGAACATGCGGTAGAAGATGATAGACAAAAGAATTATGCTAAGAAATATACCTAAGAATATAGAGACATTTACAAACCTGGTTCCTTCTTTTCCCTTATAAAAAGCATCAAGCTTGTCCATGTCCGTCGGGGTTATCTTTTCTCCTTCCCGAATGATCATTTCATTTTTCTGGATTTCATACAGTACCGGTTTTACATTATTCAAGGTTGCCTGTTTTCTTTGTTCCGTCGCATTCTTGGCGAACGTCAGGTTTGGCCTCACGGCCTTCTGGGCAATCGATACAACAACGTCATTGGTTTTTTTGTTTTCAAATATCGCCTTTGCATTTTCACGAACGAAATTGTTCATCTTTCTGGCATCCAGTATCGACGAAAGATCATTAAATTCTTTTTCTTCTTGGGTTTTTATGTCCCGGATTATTATTCCCTTGTCTTTTTGAAGATTAAAGATGTTTTCGTCGCCAATCAACCCGTTGTTGTAGGTATAATAGACAAGTCGTACGATAGTATTACATATTTCAATGGGAAATCCTGCCTTTTCGAGAGTCTTGAATTCTCCGGATGTAAGGGATATTCCCGACAGATCCTCGAATACTGTCTTTACCTTCCCTATGGATTGTTCCTTATCGGTCTGTTCCGAACCCGCTTTCGCATATTCAGCCATGGCAAGGAATGCCTTCGACATTGCTATGCCGATCTTTGCGGGCATATCCCTATCATAGTCGTAGACAGGGACAGTCATTCCAACGGCTTCAGCCTTTTTTTGTTCCGTAGCCACCCTGTCCACTACGAGGAAATTACGGTCGGCTTGGACATCCTTTGTAATAATAGATCCTACGTTATATTCGGGAGGGGCGATCTTGAGGATCTTCGGATACAGAATAAGGGTAAGGATAAGACTCATAGCAATCGCTATGGCGGTCTTCAAGGAAAAAAGTTCTTGGGTATGCTTATACACGGGTTTTATCCCTGCATTCCCGTTATTCTTTCCATTTTTAAGGGATTTTTTTTGGGCCATGGATTTATCTGTATGCGATCAATGGCTGTCTGCCGTCGATTTCTTCCTGTCCATATGGTTATATGCCCGTACAATCTCCTGAACCAGGTGGTGTCTTACCACATCTATTTCAGAAAAGTAAACAAAGCGAATACCTTCAACATCCTTCAAGAGATCCATCACCTCTATCAACCCCGACACCTTATTGGGAGGCAGATCTGTCTGTGTCACATCACCGGTTATGACAGCCTTTGATCCGAAACCGAGTCTCGTGAGAAACATCTTCATCTGTTCGGAAGATGTATTCTGAGCTTCATCAAGGATAATAAAAGAATCATTCAGCGTTCTTCCCCTCATGAACGCGAGAGGCGCTACTTCGATTATTCCCTTGCTGATCAATGCGGATGCCCTCTCAAAATTCATCATATCATAGAGGGCGTCGTATACGGGCCTCAGGTACGGATTCACCTTTTCCGAAAGATCACCCGGCAGGAATCCAAGCCGTTCGCCGGCCTCTACGGCGGGTCTTGTTAGTATGATCCTGTTCACGCTCTTTTCGAGGAGCGCCCCGACTGCCATGGCCATGGCAAGATACGTCTTGCCTGTTCCCGCCGGACCGATGCCGAAAACCATATCGTAATTTCTTATGGAATCAATGTACGACTTCTGCGCCATGCTTTTGGGGGTGATCACCCGCTTTTTTGACGAGATGAAGACGGTATCTAGGAATATAGACTCAAGATCAGTAGAGCCGTTCTTTGAAAGTATTCTGTGGGCGTAGTCTATATCGGTAGGATACAGAGGGTACCCTTTTTCAATGATGGCATACAGCTGTGATAGAAGGTTTTTGACGAGATCACAGTCGCGCGCGTCCCCGGATATGGTGACCGTGCCTCCCCTGGAGTGGAGCTTCACTTTTCCCAACTTCTCGACAACTTTACGGTTGCAATCATATTCTCCCAACAGTATTCTCAGTTTGTCGTTGTCAGGGAAGGTTATCTTTCTGGTAAAAACGTCTTGATAGGTTTTTGTTTTCAAATACTATACAACCTGTATGTGTAATTATTGTATTCTACCACACCTTACGAGCATATCCAACAGATATTGTTCATTTTCAACTCTGGCAGATTAGCGCTATACACGTATTTGCCGGTAACGACAACACTTGACTTCAAAAACACCGATGATAGATAGAGAGTGGGAATGAAAGGTTTTACACGACTCACGAGATGGAGAGGAGAGGACACAGATGCTGGTGGTGAGTATTGAGAAGCTTGGAGAAAAGATATTTGGCTGTATAGATACCGGGATCGATTATTGTACGTTTTCAATCGAGGCCGACAATCCCATTGATTATGAAAAGATTTTTTCTAAGAATGATTACAATGATTATGATCAGTTTGTGCTTTCCTACGCACAGATAGACCCTTGTACTTGTTTCCTTGAAAATCCGGTCGAGATCGGAACCGGTGATATGAAAAGCCTGACCTATGAATATATGCTTGGCGTATGGAAACGTATATGGGAAGAATAAGGTGATTTACGTACGTCTCTCTTCGTCTCTGACCATGCTGAAGTAATCGGCGAGTATCTCCCGGTGATCAAACATAATGGGATCCGGCAGGGTGTCTTCCGTAAAGATCCCAATCTCAGCGGCATCATCCGCGGCACGAGGAACACCCTTTCCGGTAGCAGTAAAAACTGTGGATATGGTGTGTTGCCGCGGATCTCTATCGGGTCTCGAGTATGTCCGTAGCTGGCCTTCAAGTTCCACATCCAGCGATGTTTCTTCCCAGGCTTCTCTTACGGCTGCATCCTCAAGCGATTCTCCATAATCAACAAAACCGCCGGGAATAGCCCAGCCAATTGGTTCGTTTTTTCTTTTTATCAGGATGATACCCCTTCCTTCAATCTTGATAATAATATCGACCGTGGGTGTTGGGTTTTTATATCCCTCTAGTTCAGCACCGCAGTTTGGACAGAAATTCTTGATCTTTATGCTCATCGAAATACCCGCCATATTTGATCTCGGAAATATAAATGGACGGATATCTGCATGTCAAGGACGGATTTTCTTGACATGCATGGGTTATTTATTTACTGTCCATGCAAAAAGAGATAGTTTGGGGGGTCGCGATGATTGGTGTACTGATTATAACTCATGGCAACCTCGGATATGAGCTGATAAAAGCCGCCGAGATGATCAAGGGTGATATAAAAGGGATAGCTTCTGTCTCACTTGATGCAACAAAGGGTGTAGAAGATATTAAACGAGAGATTACCTCTGCCATAAAGAAGGCCGATTCAGGGCAGGGAGTGCTCATCATGACTGATCTGTTTGGAGGAACCCCTTCAAATATATCCCTTTCGTTCCTGCAAAAAGAAAAGGTAGAGGTGGTGACCGGTGTAAATCTCCCTATGCTGCTCAAGATATCGGATATACGGGATGAGACAAAGCTTGCTGAATTTGCTAATCTTATAAAGGCTTATGGTAAAAAAAATATCTATCTCGCCAGTGAGATATTGAACAGAAAGGCCGATGATTAATCCGCAACCTCTTCCACAGATGGATCCTTCTCTGATAAGAATTGACAACAGGCTTGTCCATGGTCAGATATTGGAGGCGTGGGTTCCCTTTATCGGTGCATCGCACATTGTAGTGGTGAATGACGATGTAGCGAATGACCTGTTTCGCGAATCTGTAATAAAAATGGCTGTGCCTCGAGAAATAGAGACGCGCGTCTATAGTATCGAAAAGTTTTCCACAGGACTTGCTTACAAAAACTATACAGAAAAGAGAAGTATTATCTTATTCAGTACCATAGAAGATCTTCTCAGGGCCTATAAACTGGGATTCAGGTTCGACAGGTTAAATATAGGCAATATCCATAACGATGATTGTATATGCCAGCCGACGATGTCCATATCGTTGAATAAAAGCAACATGGAAGATCTAATGCTGCTTGCCAATTCAGGAATTAAGATAGAGATACGGTGTGTTCCGAGGGACAGACCGGTTGATTTTCTGGAAGTGGTAAAGAAATACCGCAATTCTCAATATAACATTCATCACAGACCTTAAGGGCATATCATGTGGTTTAATTTCTTTGAAGTGGCCATAGTAGGTGGTGTTTTATGTTTGGACAAAGTGTTTCTTCAGGCCATGATATCGAGGCCCGTTGTAATCGGACCACTCATAGGAATTTTACTTTCCGAACCGCTCACCGGTCTGATAATAGGTGCTTTTATAGAGTTGCTGTGGATCGACAGGTCACCGATGGGGCTGTACGTCCCACCCAATGATTCGGTCGTCGCTGTCCTAGCAACGGCCGGAGCCATACTGGCAGGAAAGGAATCGGGACCTCCTCCCCATGAGCTGATGACGCTGTCCATTCTCCTCTTCCTCCCTTTGGGCATCCTTGTCCAGCGGTATGATGTATGGATTATAAAAACAAACGAAATACTCTCCCAACGAGCCATTGAGTTTGCCCGGGTGGGCGATATACAACGGCTTGCACGGGAACATATGCAGGGACTTATAAAGACGTTTGTGGGTGCGTTTGTTGTTATTTTTGTTAGCCTGGTACCGGGTGTGGCGATTCTCAAATGGTTGTTTCCCATCCTTCCGGAGAGATTTTTACATGCCCTCTCGTATATCTACTTTTTTATCCCCCTCCTCGGTATCGCGGTAGCCCTGAGCACAATAAAATTGCGCGGTACAGTGCCGGTATTTGCGGGATTTTTTCTTCTTATAACCCTGATTATGAAAATCTGTTAGACGGTTTTTATACGAATGGTGAAGAAAGCGATCGACATAGAAATACGCGACATGATTGCGGAGGATATGGATGATGTCCTGTCGATTGAACGGACCTCCTTTCCCGCACCTTGGTCAAAAGCCATGTTTCTGGATGAAATGCAATACCCTTTCTGTCATGATCTCGTAGCCGTTGTGAATGGACATATAGTCGGGTATATCAGTTTTGCAATCGTCAGTGATGAGGTTCACCTCAGGAATATCGCCGTACATAAAAACTGGAAACGGCACGGTGTGGCTTCGACACTCCTCGCGGAAATGATGGTTATATCTTCCGGTAAAGATGCCATTCATTGTACTCTTGAGGTAAGAAAATCGAATGAGGCTGCCTTAGCATTGTACAAAGGATTCGGCTTTGTGGTAGAAGGAATACGACCACGTTACTACGCCGAGACAGGTGAAGACGCCCTTGTCATGTGGGCGAATCTGGAAATGAGAGAATTATGAACCCCTATAACTCCGTAACAGTATACTCACAAAGAGAAACCATTCCGGGGCATTTTCTGATGGTTTTACAGGTACCGGCCTCCTTCATGGCATCACACCCGGGACAGTTCGTCATGGTAAGGATGGAAAAGGGTGGCGATCCGTTCCTCTCCAGACCCTTTAGTATTTACTCTGCATACTCTCATGGAAGCAATACGTACATTGAGATTCTGTACAAGGTCGTGGGGAAGGGGACGGAAGCCTTTTCCGAACTTCGAGAGGGCGATACCCTGAAGATACTGGGGCCGCTTGGGAAGGGATTCGATATTCCACCGACGGGTAAGACGGCAGTGCTCATCGCCGGAGGGGTCGGTATCGCACCCCTCTCATTCCTCGCCGAATACTACCGTAAAAACAGTAGTGGGACTGATGTGATATGTTATCTTGGAGCGGGAAGTTCGGAGTCTCTGGCAGGACTCGAAAAGATTGAAGATCTTTGCTCCACGGTGAAGATAAGCACGGACGATGGAAGCAGAGGGTATCACGGACCCGTCACGGAACCCTTCAAAGAAGATATGGACCGCTATCTCGACGATAGAACTCGAATATACTCCTGTGGGCCAAATCCAATGCTCAAGAGTCTGCAGAAACTGCTACTGAACAGAACTTATGCCTGCCAAGTTTCCCTTGAAGAACGTATGGCATGCGGTATCGGGGCCTGTCTTGGCTGTGTCGTGAAGATAACCTCCGACGAAACGGGCGAGGGGTTTATGAGGGTTTGCAAAGAAGGGCCGGTATTTGATATCCATCGTATCCACTTTAGTGCAGGCAACGGACAGTGACATGAACGTTAATATGACCGTCGATATAGGGGGTTTGACGCTAAAAAACCCCGTCATGACCGCATCGGGAACATTCGGTTATGGTGAGGAATATTCCGATTATCTTGATCTCGATCGCCTGGGCGCTATCATAGTAAAGGGGTTGTCACTCAATCCGAGAACCGGAAATATGCCGCCGAGGATCGTAGAAACGGCTTCGGGGATGCTCAATGCCGTTGGTCTTCAGAATGTGGGTGTACGGGCCTTTATCGACGATAAACTGCCCGGACTTCGTTGCATTAATTCTCCAATAATTGCGAATATTTTTGGAGAAACTATCGAGGACTACGTAAAGGTTTCAGAAATTCTCAACGATGCCGCGGGAGTGGCGGCAATCGAGGTTAATATATCCTGCCCCAATGTCAAGAAAGGAGGGGTCAGCTTCGGTTCCGACCCGGTTATCGCGGGAGAGGTTACGAGCGCCGTAAAGGGCGTCTCCCGTCTTCCCGTTATCGTGAAACTTACCCCGAACGTAACGGATATAACAAAGATCGCGCGGAAAGTCGAAGCCGCAGGTGCCGATGCCCTGTCCGTCATCAATACGATTACAGGGATGTCGGTAGATATAGAGAAGAGGATGCCCCGTCTCAAGAACGTCACCGGTGGGCTGTCCGGACCGGCGATTAAACCGGTCGCGCTCAGGATGGTATGGGAGGTGGTCAATGCCGTTTCCATACCGGTGATTGGTGTAGGTGGAATAATGAATGCCCGTGATGCCCTTGAATTTTTCATTGTAGGTGCCCAAGCGATACAGGTGGGAACGGCAAACTTCATAAACCCGGGAGTTACTGTTGATATTATCGATGATATGGAGGCGTACCTGTCGAAAAGGGGCATTGACGACATTCATGATCTGATCGGAACTCTCAAGATATAATCCGGCCTGCGTTCCTCCCGATCTTCCATGAATTATAATTGAGAACAACATAAAACCAGGCTTCTAAAAATGACAGCAACGACTGAATATGATGTGATAATAATCGGGGCCGGTCCCGGCGGTTATACGGCCGGCATCAAAGCCGCTCGGTTAGGTCTGAAGGCGTGTATCATTGAGAAGGACACCCTCGGCGGTGTCTGTCTGAACCGGGGATGCATACCGACGAAAAATCTCATACATCAGGCGGGCATCTTCCATTCCCGGTTTCACTTGGAAAAGATGGGAGTGTCCGTTGACGCAAGAGCTTTTGATTACGGATATGTACATAACCAATCAAGGGAAGCTGTCCGATCCTTAGTAACCGGTGTAGAGTTTTTATTGAAAAGACAAAAGGTCGAGGTTATTCGGGGAACCGCGCGGATTCTTTCGAAACACAGGGTAGTCCTTGAAGATCACACCGAGATTACGGGAAAAAACATTATCATTGCCACCGGCTCCCGTCCTTTGGAGATGAAGGGATTTGAGTTTGATGAAAAACAGGTCCTTTCCTCCACCGGAATCCTTTCTCTCAAAAAACTTCCCGAGAGCTTGATCATACTTGGCGCCGGTGCCATTGGGTGCGAGTTTGCCTATATCATGAACCGATTCGGTGTCAAGGTACACCTCATAGAGATGGAAAAACACATTCTCCCCGTTGAAGACGCACGGGCGACTGCCGTTCTCACCGGTTCATTTAAGGATTACGGCATCGATATCATTACCGGAGCACGGGCGAATTCCCTGGAGAAAACAGCAGGAAATGTAACGGTAACCCTTTCATTAAAAGACGGGAGTTCAAGGCAAATAGAAGCCGACAAGGTTCTATGCGTCTTCGGACGAACTCCGAACACCGATGCAATCGGTCTCGGAAATATAGGACTGAAAACCGAAAAAGGGTATATCCCAGTAGCCGACTACTACCAGACAAAGGTCGAAGGGGTATATGCCATCGGCGATGTGGTACGGACACCGCTTCTTGCTCATGTTGCTTCGAGGGAAGGTGAAATTGCCGTTGAGTATATTTCCGGGCGCACACCTCCGCTTCGAATCGATCCGAATGAGATACCATCGGCTATCTACTGTGAACCGCAACTGGCAAGTTTCGGTCTGAGAGAAGACCAAGCAAAAGAACAGAACATACCCTATAAAAAGGCCATCTATCCGTACAGGGGAGTGGGAAAGGCCGTTGCGATCGGAAAAACCGACGGAATGATTAAAACCCTCTATGATCCTGATACCTTTGAGATTTTAGGCTCTCATATTGTGGGGCATAACGCTACGGAACTGATCCATGAGATCCTGTTGGCCAAGACCAACGGGTTGTTGCCAAAGGATATTGCGGAAATGATCCACGCCCATCCGACCCTATCAGAAGCCATAATGGAGCAGATGCGCTCAGTGGATTGATGCAGGGTAATTCTCAATGAAAGAACGGGGAAGAAGGAAGGTCTCCTTTACGTCTCCCGCGACCATCAGACCCTCTTTTCCATGACCAGCCGTGCAAAGTGTTCAAAAGACCGGTCGTAGGTACGCTCTGCCGCCTTGTCGAAACAGCAGGCGGGAAGTTCTCGCATCTTTAGATGAAACTGCACGCAGTCACAACACGTTCCTTTACGACTACACGGTTCATAGGTGCAATTGCACCACTCCAGATTCTTTTCTTTTCTACATTCCATCGTTATCTCCGACAGTTACTACTGTTCCGTAGAGTTCACCGGCGTGATATGAACTCCGTACGAGGGGTCCGCTGACAACACCTGAAAAGCCCATATCGAGAGCCTCCACCTGCCATGCATCAAATTCATCAGGAGGTACGAACCGTTCCACCGGCATATTTGCCTCCGACGGTTGCAGGTATTGCCCTATTGTTAGGATATCGCACCCGGCATCGGCAAGGTCACGCAGTGTCTGCCTGATCTCCTCCGATGTTTCCCCGAGCCCTAACATAATTCCCGATTTCACCGGCATGGACGGGACATCTTTCTTTACCCGCTCCATGAGCGAAAGCGAACATCGGTACGATGAATCGGGTCTTACCGCAGGATAGAGACGGGGAACCGTCTCTATATTGTGGTTTAAAACATCGGGACGGCTCCTGACGACTGAAGCAAGCGCCCGTGCATCCCCCCGAAAGTCGGGTATCAATACTTCTACGCGTGCATTAGGGACATCTCTGCGAATGAGTATTATTGTATCGGAAAAGAACGAGGCCCCGCCATCGGGGAGATCATCTCTCGTCACAGACGTTACGACGATATGCCTGAGCCCCATCCGCTTGGCTGTCTTGGCAACCCGGGCTGGTTCTTCAGGATCGGGCGGGTAAGGATTCCCACGGGACATGGCGCAAAAACGGCATCCTCGTGTGCACAACGACCCCATAATAAGAAAGGTTGCGGTGCCATGAGAAAAGCATTCCCATATATTCGGACACAGTGCCTCCTCACAGACGGTATGGAGCCGGCTTTCTTTGAGGAGTGTCCTGACAGCCTGATAATACGGTTCCTTTGGAAGACTTCTCTTGAGCCACGAAGGCTTTTGTGAACGAGTCTGCGTTTTATTGTTCATGCGGTTATCCCGTGAGGCGGGGATTTCTTGCCGCAGCCGTCTCGTCCAGCCTGCGTAATTTCGGCCTGGTTGGCGCCCTTCTCAGAAGGTCCGGGGTTTTTCTTGCTTCATCCACGATAGTCTTGAGTGCATCTATGAATCGGTCTATATCCTCCTTTGATTCCGTTTCCGTAGGTTCAATCATCATGGCGCCGTGCACCACGAGAGGGAAATAGATGGTTGGCGGATGAAAACCATAATCCATAAGACGCTTGGCCATATCCAGTGTGGTAATCTTTTCGGTTTCCTGCAGTTTGTCGGAGAAAACGCATTCGTGCATACAGGGCCTTTCATAGGCCAGATGCAGCGATCCCTTAAGGTGTTCCTTTATGTAATTGGCGTTAAGGACGGCAAGCTGACTTGCCTTCTTCAGACCCTTACCCCCCATACTCAGAATATAACTGCAGGCCTTGATCATGACACCAATGTTTCCGTAAAATGCCTGTACCTTTCCTATGGATTTAGGGAAATCCCCCGACAGCCGGTATTCATCTCCCGTTTGTATAATTCGAGGAACGGGAAGGAATGGTTCCAGAATGTTTTTTACACACACCGGCCCCGAACCGGGTCCTCCCCCTCCATGGGGCGCTGAAAAGGTCTTGTGGAGGTTCAGATGAATGACATCGAATCCTATCTTTCCCATCTGTACTATTCCCATGAGAGCGTTCATGTTTGCGCCATCACCATAGACCAGCCCTCCTTTTGCATGGACAATTTCCGCGATTTCCGTGATATTCTCTTCAAAAAGCCCCAGCGTGTTCGGATTGGTAATCATGATACCGGCCGTGTCTTCATCCATGACAGCGGCTATGGTTTCTACTGCGATGATCCCGTTTTTGTCCGATGGTACCGCTATTGGACGGAAACCGCAGAGGGCGGCGCTTGCGGGATTGGTTCCATGGGCTGTATCTGGAACGATAATCTTTGAACGTTGCTGACCTCTGCTTTTATGATAGGCGTCCATGAGCAACATGCCGGTCAATTCTCCCTGCGCTCCCGCTGCTGGTTGAAGCGTAACGGCATCCATCCCCGTTATCTCGGCGAGATACAGTTCAAGACGGTACATCAGTTCAAGAACGCCCTGAGAAAGTTCCATTGGGAGCAGGGGATGGGCGCCGGAAAATCCCGGAACCGATGCCTCTCTCTCATTGATCTTGGGATTATACTTCATGGTACACGAACCGAGCGGATACATACCGGTATCGACACCGAAATTCCATTGTGACAGCCGTGTGTAATGGCGTACAACGTCCACCTCGGAGAGATCGGGAAAATCCGGTCCATCACCGGCAAGTTCTTCGTCGAGAGGGGAGGGGACAACATCCCTTCGGGGCATGGAGAATCCGCACCTTCCCTTTTTCCCCCTCTCCAACAGCAGCGGTTCATTGAGTATCAGACCGGAGGCCCCCTGCGACTCTTTCATGATTGTACCTCCTCTATCAAAGCGTCCATATCTTCCCTGCCCGTGGTCTCAGTTACACATAATAGGTAATGGCCGGAAAGTTCCGGATACCAGCCGGCGAGCGGAATCCCCGCCACGATCCTTTTTTTGAACAACGCAGCATAGGTGTCTTTAAAACCCTTTCCGAATTCCACTACAAATTCATTGAATGTTGGGCTGGCAAAGGGGATCTTCAATCCCGCATCCCTTAATCCCCGTTTGAGATATTCCGCCTTATCGCGGTTAAGCGAGGCCAACTCACGGATACCGGTTCCACCTACTGAGGCCATGTACATGGCGGATGCCAATGCACACAGGCTGTTGTTCGTGCAGATATTGGAAGTCGCCTTTTCACGGCGTATATGCTGTTCTCTCGTTGCCAGTGTCAGTACAAAGCCGGGGCGGCCATCCACATCCGTGGTTTTTCCTACAAGACGGCCCGGCATATTGCGTACATGCTTCATCCGGCAGGAGAACATCCCCAGACATGGTCCACCGAAAGATTGAGGGATACCGAAACTCTGTGCTTCTCCACAAGCGATATCCGCTCCCTGACAGCCAGGATTCTTAAAGAGTCCGTAGGCCAGAGGCTCTGTGAAAGAAAGAACAAAAAGGGCTCCCGTTTCGTGGACAGGTTTTTCAACCGAAGAAAGATCTTCCATGCACCCCAAAAAGTTGGGAGACTGGATAGCCACAGCCGCGAGATTCTCCATGTCTGCCACACCGGTGATATCTGTTCTCCCGTTTTCGAGATAGGGTAGCTCTACAATCTCATAATTACCGGGAGTCAAATAGGTTCGGATGGCATCACGAAAGTAGGGATGAATAAGGCGCGATATGGCAACCCTTCTCCGCTTTGTTATGCGGATGGCCATCAGGAGTGCTTCTGCCAAGGCGGATGCCCCATCATACATAGAGGCGTTCGCCACCTCCATGCCGAGCAAGCGGGTTACCAGTGTCTGGTATTCATAGATCGCCTGAAGGGTTCCCTGACTTATCTCAGGCTGATACGGCGTGTAGGCCGTCGAGAATTCTGATCGGCCGAGAAGATACGATATCGATTCGGGGATATAGTGATTGTAGCTCCCCGCACCGACGAATATTTTGTATGACGGAGAGGTTGCCATCTTCACCGAAAGACCGTCCATGAAGGTATTGAGTTCCCATTCCGTCATTGCCTCCGGGAGGTCCAAGCTGCCTTCCATCTTGCAGCCGGCGGGGATCATGGAAAAGAGATCATCCATATGCTCCGCACCCACCGCATCCAACATCGAGTTTATATCATCTTCGGTGTGAGGCAGGTAGCGCATCTTATCCCTCTCCCTTCAGCATTTCAAGATATTCGCTGCTGGACATGAGAGTCTGCATCTCATCCGGATCGTCAAGCCTTACCTCTATTATCCAGCCGTCATTATACGGTTCCTGGTTTATCAGCTCAGGAGTCTGCTCGAGAGCTTCGTTGACCGCTATGACTTCTCCCGATACCGGCATATTGATCTCCGAAACGGCCTTCACCGATTCCAGCGTGCCGAATTCTTCCCCCTTCTCAAAGATGGCACCAACCTCTGGAAGCTCCACAAATACTATATCACCCAGTTGATCCTGTGCGTAATCATTGATTCCTATCAGCACGCTGCCGTCATCATCCCTGACCCATTCATGCGTTTCAGTATAGCGCACATCATCCGGTAGAAATAATTCTTCAATATCCTTCATAGTCTTGGTCCCTCCTTCAAAATATTTTGCATGAATTCAGAAAAGTATAAATATGTACCATAAACAAAATCTTCTATATTACGTTGTTCTTTGTTCTGTCCGAATCTTTCTTAGGACTGGTCTACAGCATGTTCTTTATTGCCCTGCGTGCTGTACGGGCGGGTCGTATGTCATCCATGATTACCGCTTGTATGGTACGCCTGCCGTCTTTGAGTCCCACGGTGTCCCCGTTGGACAGCTTTTTCATTACCCTGACAAATCCGCAGGATAGTCCTCTCGGGTTGAATCCATCCGGTTTGTCCGGGCTGGCTATACTGTATACCCTCCCCTCAACCCGGTCTATGGCCATGTCGGTTACACAGGTCAGGACAACGCCGATTTCCGCTCCGTCGGTGTCTATCACAACCGTAGAGTCTCCATGAGAAACCTTTCGCAGGTCGAAACCCGCAAAGGGATACGTATATTCAGGTGCTTTAATGTTCTTCAGTGCCTCGTCGCCGATAAATCTTTTGGTAAAATCCGTTCGATCGTCATTAAAGGGGAGGGCAAAGATCCAGGGATTATTGATGAATGGCCAAGATCCGATATCTTGGTGGGACAGGGGAAGTACCGCTCCGGTTCTTAGCGAATCGCGTGCAGCGAGACCGCATATCTCAAGACCGAAATCCTTTCCCGCTTCCAGAGCCATCTCCCATACATGCTCGAGATCACCGGGATTCGTGTACAGCTCAAAGCCGAACTCGCCGGTGTAGCCGGTGCGTGACAGCATGACGGGTGTACCGTCCAAAAGCCGCACGGTATCAGCAAGTGGAGAATCGTTATCGAAGAATCCCTTAAAGCTGAAACAGACCATCCCGTCAAATACCGTTTCGGGGTCTTTCAGCATCTTCGTCAACACCTTTGCGGACATGGGTCCCTGGATGTCCATCTTTCCGATACCGTCGGTAAGATCGCGGATCGAAACATCCGACATTCCAGCTTTATCTTTCAAATGTCGGGTAATCTGTCCGCCCATACCGGAATTCACGACGATCATGTACATCTCCGGCGACACGTGCGAAACAATGGCATCGTCTCTGACATGACCCAGATCGTTTAGAAAGACACCATAGGCACACCTTCCCGGCACAAGAGGTGTCTTATCCCTCCCCAGACATGCATCCAGATCCTTGGTGAAACAGGTCTGGAGGAGGGTTAGAGCGCTCGGACCTTCAACCATAACTACGGCCATATGGCTTGTATCAAACATTCCGGCGCCCGTGAGGACCGCAAGATGTTCTCGCTTCGTCCCGGATGTATACCACATGGGCATCTCGTATCCGCCGAATACTGCCATATTTGCGCCATGTTCAAGATGCCAGTCGTGTAGAGGAGTCTGTTTTATGGTTGCTTCATTCATAATTCAACCACCCATTTCAAAAGTCTTTGTTACGACGGTATCTCTCAAACAGTTGGCATCATCCCTCTCAGGATAATCGAGATTGTAGTGGAGACCTCTGCTCTCTTTCCTGAGGCGTGCACACTTTATAATGGCACCTGCTACCGTGGCTATGTTGCGCAGTTCGAGCAGATTGGTTGTAATGGTGAAATTATGGTAGTACTCATCTATCTCTTTGGCTATCATATCAATCCGTCTTTTCGCACGGTCCAGCCTCTTGTCAGACCGTACGATACCTACGTAGTTCCACATGCACATCCTGATTTCATCCCAGTTGTGAGAGACGACAATCGATTCGTCACTCTCGGTCGCACCTTTCGGGTCCCACGGAGGGATCTGAAGAGACTCTTTCTCCACCCCCGACAGAAGCTCCTTGATCTTCATGAAAGCCCTGTCGGCAAACACGACGGCCTCCAGAAGGGAATTGCTTGCAAGTCGATTCGCACCATGGAGACCGGTACAGGCAACTTCCCCCAAGGCGAAGAGACGATCAATGCTGGTTTGACCGGAAGGATTGACCAGCACACCCCCACACTGATAATGAGCCGCGGGAACAACCGGTATGGGATCGACGGCCATATCGATATTGAATTCGAGACAGCAGCTGTAAATATAAGGGAACCTCTTCATGAGAAAATCCCTGTCTTTGTGCGAGATATCAAGGAGGACGTATTCATCCCCCGATTTTTTCAATTCGGTGTCTATCGCCTTGGCAACCACATCACGAGGAGCCAGCGCGCCCATGGGATGATACTTCTCCATAAATGGAGTACCGTCTTTGAGCCTCAGGATCGCCCCTTCACCCCTCACAGCTTCGCTTATGAGAAAGGATTTCGCATCGGGGTGATACAGGCAGGTGGGATGAAACTGCATGAATTCCATATTTGCCGTCTCTGCACCGGCCCTGTATGCCATGGCAACGCCGTCCCCCGTGGCGATATCGGGATTTGTGGTAATCAGGTACACCTTTCCTGACCCTCCGGTTGCGAGTATGACGAATTTTGCTCTGAAGGTATGGACGACATTTTTGTCCACATCAAGGACATACGCTCCGAGACACCTGTCTTCTTTTTCGTTATGGCCGGTAAGTTTTGACCTGCAGATGAGATCAATCGAAAAGAAGTTCTCGTAGATTTTAATATTTTTCTTTGAGGCAACCTTCTCGATAAGGGCTCGCTCTATCTCCCTACCTGTCAGATCTTCAGCGTGAAGGACCCGTCTGCGGCTATGGCCGCCCTCTCTTCCAAGGTCAAAGGCGCCGGATGCATTGTCTTCCTCCCTCGTGAAGTTGACACCCCATTCAATAAGCTCCTTTATCCTTTCGGGGCCTTCCGTTACAACAAATTGCACCACATCTTCCCGGCACAATCCTGCCCCACTTTTCAAGGTATCGGTTATATGAGATTCAAAGCTGTCATCATCATCCGTTACGGCGGCGATGCCTCCCTGCGCATAGTTTGTATTTGATTCGACCTTACTCTTCTTTGTAACAACGGCAACGGACCCCAAGTTTGCCGCCTTTATGGCAAAAGACAGACCGGCTATGCCGCTTCCCAGTACAAGAAAATCGTACTCTTTCTCCATTTTCTATAATCCTGATTTATATTTACAAATAACATGCTTTCCTATATATCCCTTCGATAGCAAGTTTCAAGTTCAAAATCAAGACATGTCCACATTAAATAAGAGACATGGTTTTTACGGAGGCAGGATGCTTGTATTAGGTATAGAATCCTCATGTGACGAGACTGCGGCATCGGTGGTTTTAGACGGTACGAAAGCCTTGTCAAATGTCATAGCTTCGCAGATAGATGTACACAGCAAATACGGTGGGGTCGTCCCGGAAATAGCATCCAGAAAACATATGGAGGCAA
>DAISYQ010000038.1:0-31519 GCA_036825195.1 Syntrophales bacterium | reverse complement strand
TACCTTCTGACAGGAAATCCCGAAAATGTAAATAACGCTAGGTTAGCTCACATCTGAGTTAATAAAAAACAATGAACGCACAAAAAATGCATTCTCACCCCTTTAGTAGCTTGACACACACTACATGTTGTGGTCGAATATTGGACACACCGTATATATAGTATTCATTTTTATAAACCGTACCCATCATAAAGGAGAAAAGATTTAATGAGTATAATGACTTCCAGGATTGAGCCGCTTTTAACATCCAATGCCATTACCGTGCTGCAAAGGCGATATCTGAAACGGGACAACGAAGGAAAACCCTTGGAAACTCCAACAGATATGTTCAGGCGTGTAGCAGAAACCATCGCCAATGCTGATCGAGAGTTTGACGAAAAAGCTGACACGAATTCGCTGGCAGAAGATTTTTATTCCATGATGACAAACCTGGAATTCATTCCGAACTCGCCGACACTGATGAATGCGGGACGGGAACTGGGACAGCTTTCAGCCTGTTTCGTACTCCCTGTAGGCGACTCCATGGAAGAGATCTTCGATGCGGTCAAATATACGGCCCTGATCCACAAATCGGGCGGCGGAACGGGCTTTTCCTTTTCCAGACTCAGACCTGCCAATGATGTCGTCAAGAGTACGACCGGCGTTTCCAGCGGCCCCATCTCCTTTATGAGGGTCTTCGATATTGCCACGGAAACGATAAAACAGGGAGGGACACGCCGCGGCGCAAATATGGGGATACTCCGTGTGGATCACCCCGATATCATGGATTTCATCATGTGCAAGGACGACAAGAAAAAACTTAACAATTTCAACATATCCGTTGGCATTACCGAGGCATTCATGACGGCTGTAAAGAAGGATGAAGATTATAACCTTGTCAATCCGCGAGACGGCAAATTTGCAGGCACCCTCAATGCGCGGAAGGTGTTCAGGCGTATCGTGACACAGGCATGGAAAAACGGGGAACCGGGCATCGTCTTTCTGGACAGACTGAACCGGGACAATACCATCCCTCACATAGGCACCATTGAATCGACAAACCCCTGCGGAGAACAGCCGCTGCTTCCCTTCGAGTCCTGTAATCTCGGTTCCATAAATCTGTCCAGAGTGGTAACGAAGAGAAAGGTATCATGGGATAAGCTGAAGAAGGTTGTCCATCTGGCCGTCCATTTCCTTGACAATGTGGTAGAAATAAACCGCTACCCCTTAGAGGAAATTGCGAGTATAACCCGGCAGAATCGAAAGATCGGTCTTGGTGTCATGGGTTGGGCCGATATGCTTGTACAGATGGGAATCCCCTACGACAAGGAAGAGGCCATCGGATTAGCCGAAAAAGTAATGAGGTTTATCAGAGACGAAGGGCATGCGGCATCACAAAAGCTCGCAGAGAGCCGGGGAGCTTTTCCGAACTTCGTCGGTTCCCGTTTCGACACAGATAATGAACCGCCCATCAGAAATGCCACCGTCACCACCATTGCGCCGACCGGAACCATCTCTATCATTGCGAACGCCTCATCCGGAATAGAACCGATATTCGCTGTCTCCTACGTGAGACAGGTGATGGACGATGATATCCTCGTTGAGGTTCACCCCCTCTTTGAACAGATCGCCAAGGAACGGGGTTTCTACTCGTCCGATCTGATGCAGCGTATTGCCGAACGGGGTTCCGTCAGGGATATAAGTGATGTGCCGGAAGATATTCGCAAACTCTTTGTCACGGCCCATGACATTTCACCCCAAGTCCATATCAGGATGCAGGCCGCTTTTCAGAAATATACCGACAACGCGGTGAGCAAAACGGTCAACTTCTCGAACGGAGCGACTGTCGATGATGTGGCGGAAGTTTACGAACTGGCATACGAGTTGAACTGCAAAGGCGTTACCATCTACCGCGACGGAACTCGAGACAAGCAGGTTCTTTCAACGGGAAAGAAGGACGATGAGAATATGCCGGACGATATTGCCACCGTCTCCGTGCAATCGACCACCAAACGTGAAAGACCGAAGGTCCTGAAAGGGTGGACCTACCAGATGCAGACAGGTTGTGGGCCGCTCTACGTGACCGTTAATCAGGATTCAACGGGTCTCTTTGAACTCTTTACCACGATGGGAAAGGCGGGAGGATGCGCCGCCTCTCAGAATGAGGCCATCGGGCGTCTGGTGTCGCTTTGCTGGCGAAGTGGTATTCAGGCACAACAGGTCATCAAGCAGCTTCAGGGAATTTCCTGTCAATTCCCCTCCGGATTCGGAGAAAACAAGGTGCTTTCCTGTGCAGACGCCGTCGCCAAGGCCATTAAATCCCATATGTCGGCGAACGGATTCGGTACCGTCACCGAACAGGTCTCTTTCTTCAAGGGAGCCTGCCCGGACTGCGGCGGCATTATAGAACATGAAGGAGGATGCGCCGTCTGTCGCCTCTGCGGTTATAGCGAATGCAACTAATACAGACAGTTAATGCATATTGAATTCGTTGTTTTTATTAGATAGGTCACTTGCGGGGGACCACCGCGGAATCATTTGCGGGTAGCGATACCATCGATGGGTACTACGGATCTTTTTACCTTTGTACTTTTCACCCGGAGCAGTTGTTGCGCGTTTTGCAACAACTGCTCTTTGTATCAAGGTTACCTTCGCTAAGGGAAGAACAGCACCGGATTACCAACTGCGTTCGAGCCTACGCGATACCGCTATTTCAACAGTTCAAAGGCGACGCGGCAATACATCTCAACGCCCGTCAACAGGACATCTTCATTAAAGTCAAAACCCGGATTATGAAGAGGGGCACACCCTTCACGCCCCACACCGAGAAAGAAAAAACATCCCTTTGATTTTTCCAGGAAGAATGCCATATCCTCGCCACCCATGGTCCGCTCAGGTTCAATGACCCGCTCCTCACCAAAGGCATCCGTCGCGCACTTGCGAACAATTTCGGTCATCGATTCGTCATTAAACAACGGCGGATACCCCTGCTCATACTTCAGTTCGTACTCCGTACCCATCGATTCGCAAACGCCGCGAACAATCTTTTCGATGCGGTCGGGCCAGGAGACCCAGACATCCCGATCGAACGTTCTCGTCGTGCCGCACATCTCGGCTACTCCCGGAATAATGTTAAAGCTGGTGCCGGCCTGAAAACGGCCGACCGTAACCACCGTCGGATTTAAGGGATTCATATGCCGACTGGTTATGCGCTGGAGCGCGTTAACCACCTGGGTGCCCACCTCAAGCGCATCCACACACAGGTGGGGCATGGCGCCATGGCCCCCTTTGCCGATAATCGTAAGGTCAAAGCGATCCATAGCAGCCATGAGGGAGCCGGCCTTTACCCCTATGGTATTCTCAGGTATGAGAGGCCACAGATGGCTCCCTACGGAGAAGTCCACATGGGGATTCTCCATCACCCCCGCTTCAATCATCGGCTTGGCTCCCCCCGGTCCTTCCTCAGCCGGCTGAAAGAGAAACTTGATATTTCCACTGAGCTTATCCTTAACCTTGTTCAAGACTGTTGCAGCCCCCAGCGCCATCGACATGTGACCGTCATGACCACATGCGTGCATCGCCCCTTCGTGCGTTGAAGAAAAAGGAAGACCGGTAGCTTCGACAACAGAGAGGGCATCGATGTCGGATCGTATCATCAACGTCTTCCCCGGCTTATCCAGTCTCATCAGTCCCACGACACCGGTCTGAGCGATGCCCGTCTGAACTTCGAGTCCCAGCTTTTTCAGGTAATCCGCCACATACGCGGAAGTCTTCTTTTCCGTGTATGCCGGTTCCGGTATCCGATGCAGGTCCCGGCGCATTTGAATGATACGGTCTTTATGATCACGCAGGAGTTGTGTGAAATTCGTCATGGAAATACCTCCGAATATTCGTGGATGTCTCGACACAGACAGGATGGAACCACATCTGAGGGTACGACATAATGCAATAGACTGGCGGGATGAAGAATTTCTTCATCCCGCCGGTACGGTTATTAGGTTACAGGTTTACAAACTTACGGACGTGTTCCTTATCCATCGGTTTGGTGAGTAAGGAGACAACAATCAATACTATAAAATTAATAATCAGGCCTTGGATGCCGGCATGGATACCCCAAAACTGCGGTATGAACTTAAGCACAATCCCGTAGTTGTACAGCACACCCACAAGGAGCCCGCAGATTGCTCCGGCCTTTGTCGCTCTCGGCCAGAAGAATGTTGCCACAGCCAGTGGAAGGAGCTGAACGATAGATCCATAGGCTCCCAAGAGCAGCGAAACCAGTGTTTGTCCACCGAAGACCGCCACCAGATACGAAACCGCTCCGAACCCCACTACGGAAATCCGGATCCACATAGTAGCCTCTTTATCCGTGTGTTTTTCCTTTTTCAGAGGCTCAACAAGGTCTTGAGCAAAGATGGCCCCTGCCGCATGGGTGATGGTATCCTGCGTAGACATGGCGGCGGCAAGTGCAGCAGCCAGAACCAAACCTACTACGACAGAGGGAAACTTCATATGAATGAACATCCACGGTAGAATTCGATCCGGAGCACCCAATACGTCGGGGGCAACCTGCATAACGCCGGCAAATCCGATAAAGAGAACCGGTACGACAAAGATAGCAAAGGTTGGATACAGAACGATGGTTTGTTTGATAACCCGTTCACTCTTTGCCGTGTAAGCCTTCATAAACAGATGAGGCCACATGGCAAAGCCCAGCACCGACACCAGCAACGCACTGCTGTATGCCGCAAAGCTCATCTTGGTCCCGGGACCGACGAGGAGATGCATTGGGTTGGCCGTCGCAATCTGGTGAAACATCTCCGAAGGTCCCCCGTACAGTTTGAAAGCAAAGTAAAGTCCGAGGATCCAGGCGATGATAATCATAAAGGCTCCCTGGAAGACATTGGTCCATGCAACACCTCTCACGCCTCCGTAAAAGACGTAGATGAGAACTACCACATAGGCAATAAGCGCTCCGGCCCAAAACGGTATACGACCTCCTGACGCGACTTCAAAAACATAGGCGCTGCCCTTCATCTGCAGGGTGATATACTGAATGAATGCCAGTATGGAAACGATCGCAATAATCACCGACAATGCCTTGGATTGAAACCGATCCGTAAAGAGCTGTGCCTGGGTAACGTAACTATATTTTCGTCCTGCCCGCAACGCCCGGGGACCCCACAACCACCAGGGCACCAAACCCAGAGCACAATACCCCAGGATATAAAATGATGCCGCACCCTTGGAATAGGCCCAGCCGGGTCCGCCGAGATAGGCAAAGGCACTAAAAATAGCTCCGCCCATAAGGAAGTACATTACAAAAAAACCAAGGCTTCTGCTGGCCGCAATATATTCAACGACTGAACTTTCTCTGCCACGACCTGCCCAGGCTCCCAGAAACATAACAAAAAACAGATAGATGAAAATGATTACGACAACGGTGATCCATGACATCAGACGGTACCTCCCTTCGTGGAATCATCTCCCTCAGCAAGGTAGATGATCAGGAGTGCTACAAATTCGAGTATAATAAACAGTACGACAAAGAACATGCCGAAAGGCATTCCCCATATAATCGGTTCAACAGAATTAGCAAACAACCAATAAAACGCCTGGACAAAAATGATTACACATAACACAATGAAAGCTATGATTCCTCTTGTTTTCTCTTTCGATGGAGTCCCAGGTTTAAAGACCGAGATTCCATAGCCACCATTCTCCTGATTGTTATTCATTGGAGCCTCCTTTCACTTCTTATAATAGAGTAACTATAATAGTATCGAAATAGTTGAAAAAGCATGCAGTGTCAAGCGTTATTACTATGCCGGATTATCACACTTAATGCCGCTCACGATATCCAGATCAGAAAAATGGTTTGCTATCTTTGACGAATCATATTATTTCTTCGTATCGTAGTCTTGATCATGCATAGCACAACAACGTGTAGGGAGCGGCAATGTCTGAACATCTTTCATTCTCGGCCGGTGAAAAGGCACTCAAGATAATCAGGGAAGGAGGTCTGGGTCCCGATCAGATAAGGGTTGTCGCCGGGGCAGCCGGCGGTCCCAAGTGTCTGATACTGGGTCATCTCGATGGCACCATCTTTTCGAACTGGTTAGCCGACAGGAGAGAGCCTCTGTTTCTGCTGGGTTCGTCCGCAGCTGCCTGGAGATTTGCATCCGTATCACAGGAAAAGCCCCTTGAGGCCATCGAACGCTTTCAGACCACCTACGTACACCAGCACTACTCGGAAAAACCATCCACAGAAGAGATCACCAATGAAAGCATCGCATTTCTGAATATCTTTCTCGGCGACAGAGGTGAGAAAGAGATACTCAGCCACCCCTATCTCAGACTGAACGTCATGTCGACCAGGTGCCGGGGACTGACGGCAAGCGACCGGAAGGGAGTGCTCCTGCCGGGGCTCGTTATCGCCGCCCTTCTCAATATCGTCAGCAGGAGGTCTCTGGGACTCTTCTTCGAGAGGACATTATTATACGATTCGCGGAATACCCCGCCCTTCTTCGACATGGACGATTTTCCCATCAGAAAGGTCCCTCTCACCGCAGAGAATTTCAGGGCGGCCCTCCTGGCATCGGGATCCATACCCGTCATCATGTCACGTGTCACCGATATACCGGGCGCCCGTCAGGGCTCCTATCGGGACGGGGGTATCATCGATTACCACATGGATGTGCCTTTTACACACGATGGCAATGGGATCGTCCTCTTTTCCCACTACACGAACCGCATCGTACCGGGGTGGTTCGACAAGCATCTTTCATGGAGAAAACCGGATCGATCGCATGTGGAAAACCTGCTCCTCCTTCATCCCACCGATACGTTCATACAAAAGCTCCCCTACGGAAAAATTCCGGACAGAAAGGATTTTGACCTCTTCAAAGGCCGGGATGACGAGCGTATGGATTACTGGAACAAGGCCATAGAGGCGAGCAGACGCCTGAGCGAGGAATTTCTCGACGCTGTCGAGAGTGGAAAAATCCGTGAACTGGTCAGACCCCTTCCGGTGTGACGACAGGCCGCTACCAGCTACCGTCAGGAAAGCCACCGCTGTATCTCCAGAGATGCCTCCCGTATGAAATCGCCACGTGTCTTCTCATCCTTTCCGGTAAGAAAAAAAGGAATCGCATGGATCTGAACCCGGAATACCCCTTCAAGCAGGTCGATGGTCGCATTCTTTCTGCTCTCCACCTTGTGACGATCCGCGTAGCTGTCACCTTCTTCCTCATTATATCCGAAGTCGTCGATTATCAATGCACTCCGGATTGTGGTTAAGCCAGGAATGTTCCTGACTATCTCCCAGAACCTCCGATCGGCCTTGTGCACACCAAGATCGGCGGAATTGACGACGATGAATGAAGACGGAAAAACGTCAGCGGCATCCTTCAGCGGTACCGCCCTGATGCCTATCTCGCCGAGGTATCGAACGATATAGCCGGTAGCCTCGGCGTAGTGATCCGTGGCGATAAGGATAACGGCAGAAGCCTCACTGTGTAATTTCTGAAGGATGGAACGCCATTGAACATCGATAGTGGAATGTCCAAGGTAACTGTCGACAAAACGCTCAGCACTCAGACGTATGGTGCTATCCGGAACGGTGAGAGGTTGTTTTTCCCTGATCCTCCGGCAGATGAGTCGCCGGTATCCGATGGAGGTGGTACTCCCCTCCTGCCAGGTGGGATTGACGATCTCTCGCCAGAACGTCTCCGGGTCGGCTATCCCCAGACCCGCAAGGCCGCTCCGCTCCAGTTCCCCTCTCAGGGTATCATCTTCTCCGAAGCTGACGGCATTCAGGCTGAGGGTGCCCGAATAGTCAAATATGACCAGTTTTTCGGGTATCATGCAGGGTCCGCTTTCCGAGCATCTGCTATGATTTCAGACAGCTCCCTCGACGCGGCCTCGGGATCCGGTGCGGCACACACGGCCGAAACCACGGCGATGCAGTCAGCCCCCGCCTTTACCACATCCGCTGTGTTGGCGGCGTTCAGTCCCCCGATGGCAACGAGAGGATGCCGCGAAAAGGCCTTGATCCTGACCAGGCCATCCAGCCCCCACGCGCCCTTTGTGTCGATCTTTGTGGGTGTCTCGAAGACGGGGCTGACTCCGATGTAATCACAGTCAAGCTCCTCGGCCTCTTCGACATCCTTCCACGTTTCCACCGACAGGCCGATAATCGCACCGGGACCCATGAGTGAACGAGCCATCGTGTACGGCATGTCATCTTGTCCTACATGCACGCCGTCCGATTTCACCGCAAGCGCCACATCGACGCGGTCATTGATGATCAAGGGCACATGAAAGGGTTCCAGAATACGTTTGATTCTTACGGCTTCTTCGATGAAATCCCGTGTGGACTGATCCTTTTCCCGTATCTGCACATACCGTGCCCCCCCCCTGATCGACCGCAAAACTACTTCTTCGAGCGATCTGCCACCACACAGATCGCGATCGGTAACCAGATACAATCCTTCCATTATCCTTCTCCTATTCTGATACGACCTGCCAGGTCATCTTCCGACAGACGGAAAAGGACATCCAGAAAATCCACCTGCTGGCTGCCCGGCCCTTGGGATGACTCAGCGGCCATCTCTCCCGCAATACCCATGACCGTCATGGCACCAGCGGCTGCGGCCGAAAAAGATGGGTTGACGGCGGCAAAGGCGCCGCACACTGCCGTAGCCGTGCACCCCATGCCGGTCACCTTCGTCATCAGTGCATGCCCGTTCTCTACCGTTATCACCATCCCTTCGCCGACGATATAATCCACCTCTCCGCTGATGCACACAACACTGCCTGTCGCTGCGTTCAACTGCCGGGCCGCTTCCAGCGCTGCACCCGAAGAATCGGAGCTGTCCACTCCCTTTGTCTTCGCTTCCGCCGTAGTGAGCGCCATGATCTCGGAGGCATTACCGCGAATAATAGCCGGGGGAACGGCATGAATGAGTTCATGACATATCCTCGTTCGATAGGAGGTAGCCCCGGCTCCCACCGGATCCAGGACAATCGGTATCCCGAGGTCACCGGCCTTCCTGACCGCGAGCATCATCGCCCTCACCCATGTCTCACTCAGGGTGCCGATATTGATAACCAGCGCGCGGGCGATACCGGTCATCTCCTCCACCTCCTCCACGGCATGGGCCATAACCGGAGAGGCTCCCAAAGCCAGCAGTGCGTTGGCGGTATTGTTCATCACCACGTAATTGGTTATGTTGTGAATCAGCGGGGATGTCTCCCTGATCCTTTCAATGTCCATATATATGTCTTGTGCCGTCATCATTAGATACTTCCTTTCTCCTTTCCCAGTATGGCCGTTACGTCCACCTTTTTTTCAATAAGACCGTAGTGAAAGGCAAAATCAGCAAATTTCTGCCATGCCTCCGTATCGCTCGTCTGGCTGCGGGCATAGAGGGGACGGGTGATCTCGAAGGCCTTCGATTCCATCTCCCGCGGAGCCTCGGGCAGGGCACTGAAATAGGTCGCAAGGGCCCTGTCGGGGTCTTTCCTCGTCCGGGAGATGGCACGATCTATGGCGCTACTGAAGCCTCTGAGGACATCCGGCCGCTCCGTTGCCGTCCGCTCTCCGCTGATGAAGACCAGTTCGTCATAGTCGGGGATGCCCCACTCATTGAGTTCAAACCATCCAGCCCGGTACCCTTTCTCCTCAAGTTCCACCGTTTCGTAATTTTTATAGGGACCCATAATGGCATCCACCTTTCCGGCCACCAGAGACTGCACAATGGTGAAACCCACATTGATCGGCTCATACCTTTTGACTCCGTTGATCTTTGCAAATGCCTCCATCAGTACATCCATCATCCCCGGAACAGTGTAGCCGATTACCCTTCCTTCCAGATCTGACGGTTTGGTAATTCCCTTCCCCTCCAAAAACAGGAGGACACTGAGGGGATGTTCCACCAGTCGACCCACAACCCTGATCTGAAGGCCGGCCGATGCTCCGATAATCACCTGCGGTTCATAAGAAACGGCGATATCGGCATTGCCGGAGGCAACGAGTTTCAGTGCATCTGTCGTCGAAGAGGGTGTCAATATCGTGACATCGAGCCCCTCATCGGTGAAAAAACCTTCCTGCTGCGCCACATAGATGGGAAGGTGGTCAATGTTGGGGAACCAGTCCAGCATGACTGTCACCTTCTGAGCTGCGCATACAAAAGACGCCGTCATCATAATAAACGACGCCAGAACGATTGAAACGAATATCCTGCATTTAATCTTCATACCCATATTTTCCTTTCCTTATCTCCAGTAAATAATCCTCTTTTCCAGAAAACCGACAAAGATCCACATGACGAGACCCATAACGGAGAGCCACAGTATCGCCGCAAAGACCAGCGAGACCTGCAGCCGCGCGTTTGCCTGTATCATCAGATACCCTAGGCCTTTCTGCGCCCCCACCCACTCTCCGATGACCGCCCCTATCGTGGCAACGGTGACCCCCACCTTCAGCCCTGAGAAGAAATAGGGAAGCGCCCACGGCCAGTAGAGGAGACGCAGTTTCTTCCAGAACCCGGCTCCCATCAGGCCGAAGAAGACCGCATATTCGCGGTCGCAGTTTTTATATCCCTCCAGCAGGCTCACCGTTATAGGGAAAAAGATGATGATCGCCGCCATCAGAACTTTGCTGGCGAGGCCGTATCCGAGCCATATTACCAGGAGGGGGGCCAAGGCGAATACGGGCACCGCCTGTGACGCCACGAGAAAAGGCGACAGGGTTCTCTCTACGGAAGGGAAGGCGAACATCGCCGTCGCCATCGGTACCGCCACCAGCAGCGACAGAATGATTCCCATGATGATCTCCAGCGCGGTCACGCCCGCATGGTGAAGGAGGATGGGAGCCTTTACGATCGTCGTTTTCAATATCTCAGTGGGAGCGGGAAGAATGAAATCGGGGATGGAGAACCACCCGCAGGCAAACTCCCAGACCACGATGAAAATCAGAATAATCAGCAGGGGAATCCAGTTAGACCGTCCCATTTGAATCTCCCTCCAGTTCTTCGAGCACATGCTCTTTTATCTTCATCAGCTCAGGACTACTGCTTCTTCCGGTCTTCGGCATCTCCAGGACAAACCGTTCCCTGATCCGCATAGGCATGGGAGTCAGGACAATCAGCTCATCGGACAGCAGAAGGGCCTCTTCAATGTCGTGGGTGATCATCAGTATGGTCTTGTTAAATTCGCTTTGAAGCAACCTGAGCAGGGCCTGGAGGCCCCGCCGTGTAATGGCGTCAAGAGACGAAAGAGGCTCGTCCAGCAGAACCAGTTCGTGCTCGAACATGAGGGTTCGTACCAGCGCGCACCTCTGTCGCATACCGCCCGATACCTTCTGCGGTATATAGGTCTCGAAACCGTTCAGCCCCAGACGGCTGAACAGGGCCGACACCTTCTCCCGTGAGCTGTTCCCATCGATCCCCGCGATCTTTGCCGGGAGCAGGGCGTTGTCAAGCAGGGAAAGCCACGGAAGGAGCAGATCTTTCTGCTGCATGTATGCCGCGCTGCCCATCAGATCGGAAACATCTTCCCCGAGCCAGGATATCCTGCCGCCGTCTTTTGGAAAAACTCCGGTGAGGATGTCGAAAAAGGTGCTCTTGCCGCACCCGGACGGCCCTATCAGGGTGGTAAAACTTCCCCTAGGTACGGTCAGATCAAACCCCTCCATAACGGTAAGATCTTCAAATTTCTTTGTCAGGTTTGAAACCGAGAGCATGGCCAACTTCTTCCCTACTATCTTTCGGACCTGTCAAGGACATAGGCCATGTGATTGGTCGGGCCGTGGCCACCACCGATGGCGAGGGAGGCCCGTATGGCCGCGGTTATGTACTCCTTCGCCCTCTTTACCGCCCCGTGCACATCCATCCCTTGCGCAAGTCCCGTAGCGATAGCGGCGGAAGTAGTGCATCCGGTACCATGGGTGTTCTTCGTGTCAATCCTCTTCGAGATGAATTCGTGGAGCTGCCTACCGTCATAGAGGATATCCAGGGCATCTCCCGACAGGTGCCCCCCTTTTACAAAGACATGTCGTGCACCCATCCGGTGTATGATTTGGGCAGCTTCTTTCATCTCCTCGACGGTTACAATCTCCATACCTGTCAGTTCTTCCGCTTCGGGTATATTGGGAGTGATCACATAGGCCAGCGGCAGGAGTCTTTCGACCAATGTCTTTTTCGCCTCCTGCCGTATCAGCATTGCTCCACCCTTGGCAACCATCACCGGATCAACCACCAGTTTTTCGATACCGTACTCCGTAATCTTATCAGCAACGGTCCCCATGATTTCAGAACTGGAGAGCATCCCCGTCTTCGCCGCATCGACACCGATATCGGTTACCACCGCGTCGAATTGCTTTTTAACAAAATCTACGGGTATTTCATGGATTCCATGTACACCCAACGTATTCTGGGCGGTCAAGGCGGTAATCACGCTCATGCCGAAGCCGCCGAGCGCCGTTATCGTCTTCAGGTCCGCCTGAATCCCGGCACCTCCCCCTGAATCCGAGCCTGCTATGGTCAACACCTTCTTTATCGTCATATTCCACTCCTCAAATCCCAAACTGCCGTATAACCAGCAGATAGCCTGACGTGATAGATATGGTCCCTCGCGTCCCCATCAGCCTGTTGCTGATGCCGTAGGGCACACCGATCTCCATCACCGCATCGGTGAGGGGATATCTGAATCCCTCGAGCCGTATTCCTGAGACATTCGTAGACAGAGGAAGGAGGGAAACCGTCTCCCCGTGCCTGCCCTCAATCACGCATGAGCCATCAATAACGAAAAGCTCGCACCACCTGTCCACAATCCTCGCATCAATCTTCCGCTTCGCGCACAGCACGAGGAGAGATATATTCGCCAGTGTATGGTCTACTCTTCCCCCAAGGGCGCCGAATATGCGTATCCTGTCCGGATTCATCCCGAATGCGAATTCAAGCGCGAGTTGCGTATCGGTTTCGTCCTTGTCCTTGGAATACCTGCTGATCTGGCTCCCCCTGGTCTCGAAATATCTCAGGGTCTCCTCCTCAACGGAATCCATGTCGCCCACGATATAATCAGGCACAATATCGAGTACTTTCAACTTCTGAGCCGCCCCGTCGGCACAGATAATAATCGGATTTTCTGCTCTCCTGATCTCATCGGATAAGAAACCGATATCGTCCATGACTCCGCCTGATACGACAAAGATCGTTGTACTCATGTCGTCCGTTCTCCGTTAAAAAACAAAAAGGCGTACCCGATTGGGGTACGCCTTCAAAAGATATCAATGCTCTCTCCCTACGCTGGCATTACCCAGATCCGGTTCAAAGGGTATCATCTCAGCCCGGGACAACAATGACCCGAGCACCCCTGAATCTCTTTGGGTACTATGCTATCGCAGGCGGTAACTATAAATCAAGAAAAAATCGAAGCCGATTGCGGATACATACGGTTGAAAGAGTTTTGATGGACGAGTGAAGTCAATTCCTACCTGCACAAGAGATCAATTAAGCTGAATTTCTCCGCGTCGAACAATCCCTCGTCGCTCATCTTTATTTTAGGAATAACGAGGAGTGCCATGAACGACAGGGTCATAAAGGGTGTACGCAGGCGTGAACCCATGTCCTTGGCCATTTCATTAAGCTGTATGTATTGTTCCGCCACTATGGCGTAATCCTTGTCACTCATGATACCGGCGATCGGCAGCGGAAGTACCGACTCCCCGTGTTTCGAAACGGCCACGATGCCGCCACGGTTATCGATAATCAGATTGACGGCCCTGCATATATCCTCGTCGGAAACCCCGACGGCTACGATATTGTGGGAATCATGTGCCACGCTGGATGCGATGGCTCCGGTTTGTATGCCGAAGCCGTTGATAAAACCAACTGCCGGCTTTGCGCCTCTATAACGGTTTACGACCGCCAGTTTGATGATGTCTCTCTCCGTATCCGACACTGCGCAACCCTTTTCCACCTTTGGAATATCAGTAAATGTATCTGTAAACAACGTATCGTCGGCGGCCGTAATGATATGTATTTTCCCTTCCGAGTATGGAATCTCAAATGAAGACGGATCTTTGGGAGTAGCATGAAAATTGTTGATAATTCTTGGATTTCTTCTGGTTATCAGTGAGGCCCCCCTAGACGCCACGATCTTGCCTTCTATATGTGTTTCCAGGATATTGAAATCGGTGAGGTTATCGACCCTGATGAAATCCGCGGGATCACCCCTGCGGAGCAACCCCACATTCAGACGATAGTGCGATACGGGGTTGATCGATGCGATCTTCAGAACCTTCATGACGTCGACACCGTAATTGACCGCCTCTCTTACCATATCATTGATGTGACCCTTCAGCAGATCATCAGGATGTTTGTCGTCGCTGCAGAACATACAGCTACCGTAGTGTTTGCCAAGGATGGGGAGACATTCTTCAAAAATATCGGCCGCCGACCCCTTTCTGATTAGAACCTTTACGCCCTTTTCGATATTCTCACGTGCTTCGTCACAGGAAAGGCACTCATGATTGGTAGATATTCCGGTATCTATGTATCTCTTCAGGTCGCTTCCGCGCAGACCCGGTGCATGACCGTCCACCGGTTTAGCGCATGAAGCGGCGGCGTGGAGTTTAGCCATAGTATCAGTATCACCGTTGAGCACTCCGGGGAAATTCATGACTTCGGCCAGATACCCGATCTCATCCCGTTCAAGCAGTTCTTCCACTTCTTTCACCCCCACTACGGCACCCGCCGTCTCAAAAGGCGTTGCCGGAACACAGGAGGGCGCTCCGAAGCAAAACTTCAGGGGGGTCGTCTCGGCGTCATCGATCATATAGGTAATACCATCAACTCCCAACACATTAGCAATTTCATGAGGATCGGATATGACGGCAACCGTGCCGTGCAGGGTTGCTATCCGGGAAAATTCGGCAGGGGTCAGCATCGAGCTTTCGATATGGATATGGGCATCGACAAAACCAGGCATGATGTAGGTATCATCACCGGTCTCTTCCTGGATGATGTCGACTATCCTGCCCTCCGAAATCAACAGGGTTCCCGGATAAATTTGGGCATGTACTACATCAACGATATTTCCTGAAATTCTTTTCATATTCCTTTGCATGTGAGAGATTGAACTCGGACTTACATTCGTAACGGAAGTATCGCTGCCGGCTCACCTGAAGAAGTCATATATCTTTTTTACTAAGGTTTGCTTCTCTTCGGAATCCTTGCTCTTTTCAGAAAACATCGAACTCGAGGGGTCATCCGGTCTATCTGTCACAACGGTTTCAATTGGCACCGCATCCTGTACATCGGATTCGATATCGCTTGCCGCGGCTTCGGGATGTTGGGCACTTCCCGGCCTAATCTGTCGAGGTCGCCGTCTCCGCCGGGCCGGTTTACCAGCAGATGGTCTGGTCGTTGTCATTTCGTCATCCGAGCCGTTTTCACCGATTGGCCCGGGGACAAGTTCCTCTCTCTTCACCTTCTGGATATCAAATTCACCCCATAACAGGTCGGGATCACCCGAGATATATACGCAAACGTCATGGAGTTCTTCCAGTTTGCTTATTCTGCTTCTCTTCTGGTTGAGGAGATACTCGGTTACCGCCGGTGGAAGCGTGATGGTAATCTCCGACGACTTATCCTTAACCGCTTCTGATTTTATCTTCCGCAGTGCACTAATCGCCAGATACTCTATGGACGGTCTGACACCGCTTCCCTTGCAATGGGGACATATGGCGTAGCTGATTTCCTGTATCGTGGATTGCTTCTTCTGGCGGGATAGTTCCAGCATCCCGAATCTGGATATCTTCGCGAGTTGTATCCGGGATCGGTCCACCTTTAATGCATCTCTGAAGGTCTTTTCCACCTGATTGATATGATTTTTGTCCATCATATCAATAAAATCGACTACGATAAGTCCCCCAAGGTCCCGTAAGCGGAGTTGTCTCGCTATCTCTTCGGCCGCTTCCATGTTTGTCTTGTACGCGGTTTCTTCAACATTCTTTTTGTTCGTACGACCCGAGTTTACGTCTATGATTATGGCCGCTTCGGTCGGTTCTATTACAATGGAACCGCCCGATTTAAGGTTTACGTGCCGTTGATATATTTCCCTGATCTGTCCTTCAATGTTATATCGATCGAACAGCGGAATCTCTTCCTTATAAAACTTTATCATTCTTACGTTTCTCGGTGAAACGGCCCTGCAGTAGGACCTCATCTTCCGAGCAGTCTCCGGATCATCAACCAGAATCTCATTGATATCAGAGGTGTAATAATCCCTGAACGCCCGAACAGCAAAGTCTGTTTCCTGATATATCAGCCCGGCTGTTGTTGTCTTGTCGGATTTTTCTTTTATATCCTTCCACAGCCTTGACAGCATGTGGTAATCACGAACGAGTTCCTGTTTCGTCCTGTTCATGCCGGCGGTGCGAACGATGAATCCCATCTCCTCATTCTCGGTTATCTGCTCCATCGCCCACTTGAGTCTCTTTCTGTCCGCTTCATTCTCTATCTTACGGGAGATTCCTCCACTCTGCCTGTTGGGCATGAGAACAAGGTATCGGCCGGGAAGCGAGATATATGACGTAAGCATTGCTCCCTTGGCTCCCTTTTCCTCCCGTATGACCTGAACAGGCAGTTTTGTTCCTATTGCCAATTTCCTGTTTTCACCGAAATATTCAGACGCAACATCACGCAGAGGCAGGAAGCCGCTCTTGCCAGCGCCATAGTCCACAAAGGCCGCCCGCAGTCCCTGTTGTACATTCTGGACGATCCCATTATATATGTTGCCGGTTGTCGGTTCGCGGACGGACATCCGTATATTGTATTCAACCAGATTTCCGTCTTCTATCACGGCCATCCGGCTTTCTTCTTCATCTATGGTATTGATAAGCATTTTCTTAGTCATCTTGACCCTCTTTTTACTCTATAATCTTTTTCGAGAAGCAGGCTTCATCTACATTGTAATGGCATGGACCGGCTGTTAAAACACATCCGCATCGCCCTTCCCTTCTCTAATAACTTCAGGGATATCATCGACAAGACTCATAACCGTCGACAGTTCAGGAGGCAGAACACCTCCATCAATTACGACATCGATGCAATGTCCCAACTCCTTCTCAATGAGATCCGGATCTGTCAGTATCTCACCATTGTTCGATTTAACGGTGGTGCTGATGACGGGGTTCCCGAATTCTCTTACAAGAGAGAGGCATATCTCGTTGTCCGGGACTCGTATCCCCACCTCTTTTCTCTTCGGCAGGAGGATCTTCGGAACGACCCTTGATGCCCCCAATATAAAGGTATAGGGACCGGGCAACAGACGTTTCATGATTTTGTACGCATAATTCGTAACTACGGCATAGTTGCTTATATCACTGAGATCGGGACAGATAAAGCTGAATGGTTGTTTTTGACTCCTCTGTTTTATCTCATAAATTTTCTCGATGCCTCGTTTATTGAAGAGGTCGCACCCCATTCCATACGACGTATCCGTGGGATACACCACGATTCCGCCGTTCTTTAATGCCTGAACCGCTTTTTGTATAAGCCGCATCTGGGGATTCTTGTCATTTATTTTCAGCAACATACTTGCTATCCCTTCTTCCTTCTCAGCAGTGCCTTCATTTCTGAGCTTCCCAGGATATATGAAGTCAGGGCAAATACGGTAAGTCCCACAATCACCGCAACGATCAGGAATAACAATCGTTCTCCGAAGGCTCCCTCACTGTTCCAGCCGAGCAGGCAGTTTACGACACATATCGACAGCCCCATGACCCCGGATGCCAGGACGGTCTTGAATATCGATGTCCAAAAGGTCTTCTCAAGAAACACACCCACCTTCTTTTTCAATATCACGACAAGGATAACGACATTGACCGCGGAGGCAATTGATGTGGCAAGTGCCAGTCCGGCATGTTTCATAGGAAACATGAGGGCGATGCTTATTATAACATTTATAAAGAGCGCTGCAACCGCGATCTTTACAGGGGTTTTGGTGTCCTGCAGGGCGTAAAAGGCTGATACGATCACCCGTATGCATGAAAAGGCCCACAGGCCCACGGTATAATAGAGCAGGGCCTGAGCGGTAAGAAGCGTTGATGCCGTATCAAACTTCCCGCGCTGGAACAGTACTGACATGATGGGTACGCGCAGAACAATCAGGGCGACCATCGCCGGTATCGTGACAAAGAGTATCAATCTCAGGGAGAACGCTATCGTCTTTTTCAATTCCCTGTAATCCCCCCCGGCTACCTGGTCCGAAAAACTGGGAAGTGATGCCGTGCCGACCGCAATGGCAAACACTCCGAGGGGAAGCTGTACCACTCTGTCGGCATAGTACAGGTATGACACACTGCCTTCAGGGAGCAGGGATGCCAGTATGGTGCTTATGAATATGCTTGCCTGATAGACGGCTGCGCCGAACACCGCCGGAAGCATCAGAAGGCCCACCTTCTTTATTCCCGGATGGTTGAAATGAAAGTTCGGTCTCAATCTCGCTCCTACCTTGCGTAGAAACGGGAATTGCATGACAAGTTGCAGCACTCCTCCCACCATAACGCCGACAGCAAGAGACAGCACCGGATCCCTGAAACAGTCTTTCAGGATAAACGCAGCGGCTATCATGCAGATATTAAGAATAACCGGAGCGAGGGCCGGTGCGGCAAAGTGGCGGAAGGAATTGAGGATACCCATGCAGAGCGCCACAAGGGATATAAAAAAGATGTAGGGAAACATGAGCCGTGTGAGGAATACGGTAAGGGCATAGGTATCCGGAGCACCGGCAAAGCCGGGCGCCATAACCCTGACGATCCAGGGAGCAAGGAGTATGCCTGCAATCGAGACCAGTGCGAGAATAATGGAGAGAAGGGTAAAGGCGATACTCGCCAGTTCGACGGCCTGTTCCTTAGACTTTTTGAGGTATCCGGTGAAGACCGGAATAAAGGCTATGGTGAGAGATCCTTCCGCGAAGAGGCGGCGGAGAAGATTGGGGATTCTGAAGGCGACGAAAAAGGCATCGGTGGCCGGGCCTGCCCCGAAGAATCCTGCGGTTACCATGTCTCTGATAAAGCCAAATACTCTGCTGAGCAGCGTTGCAAGTCCGACAACCCACGCCGCTTTTACAACACGACTGTTTTCTGTTTCTTTCTGTGGGATCAAATTTCTGGCTTTATTTATTTTTCCATTCTGTACTCATTAACAACTATGTACCCGGCATCTTTAAGTACTCCGCAAAGCTCATCGATGTTATCCGTTGCAACCCTCACAAGAGTCGGACGAACGCCGCTATCGTCTTTGTCAACGGTAGAAACCAGGGACACGATCCTCAGGCCCATATCGTTTATGATATTAGCAACCTTCGCTATTTCACCTATATTACTCGACAGACGGAGTTCCACACGACAGCTCGGTGTACTACTCACTCCCATAAATTCAAGAAGCACATTCAGAAGATCACAGGTCGTGATCAGGCCCACCAGTTCATCACCAGCAACTACCGGCAGACTGTTGACATGTTTCTCATTGATCAGCAAGGCGGCTTCTTCGATAGTAGATCCGGGAGTTGTGGTAAATACCTTCCTGGTCATGGCATCCTCTGCCTTCATATTTGAGAGAAGGTAGTTCAGTTCATGAACGGAGAGCGTACTCGCCGGAGACGGCGAATTATCTCTGATATCCCTGTCTGTAATAATGCCTATCAGTTTTTTCCCTTCCACTACCGGGAGTTGATCGATCTGATGTTGCCGTAAAAGATTCTTCACCTTGAGAATACTCGTATCCGCCGTTACCGTCACCAGATCCCTCGTCATCTTTTTCCCTACAAACATACCTCAACCTCCGACATTGCACATAGGGTTTGCACATCTAAGAAACAGATTTCGCCAGTCCCCTTGTTCTCTTCTTGAGCCTTTTGATCCTTCTTCTGATGCGGTCCACTCCGACCTTGTCGTCCTTCTCTTTAAGTTCCAACTTTCTCTCTCTGAGTTCCCCCATCTTTTCCTTCAGGGATGATACCGTCACCGGACCTTTTACAGGTGCCGTTTTCGTTTTTTTGACAGTTTTCTTTGGCGCCTCCTTTTCAGGCCCCGGTTCCGCTGTTTCGGGAGAGACATCTTCCGCCGATACTGCGCCCTCACCCTGCAGGGCCTGTATGGCGCTTATGAGATCCGCCTTTTTCATGGCACTGATGCCCTCTATCTTGCCGGTACTTCGTGCAATTTCTTTCAGTTCCGCTACGGTGTGTTCTTCCAAAGTCTTTTCATCTGCCATCTTGTTCCTCCCCGTCATACCTGAATTATTTGTTTTTTTATAGCACAATGGGTCTCTTAAAATCAAATTTAATCAGATGGTTGAGAATGGCTACCGCTATCAGTGCTCTCATTCACCACCCGAATCATCCGAAAAAAACCAATCTTCACCGGAGGAGGTTTCACTTTCTAACGGTGGACCACGGAACTGAACAGGGCGATATTGAGATTGCTATTATCACGAAAACATGCATAAATCTCCGTCACACAATACAACTGATCAAAGATAGCCCAACTCAAACAGTAGAATCAGAGATGGCACAGACCGATATACAAGCACTCCAAAGAAGGATACGCTCACATGTGAAAAGGGCCCTGAAGCCGGACAGGCACCTTATCTCCGAAGAACTGCGATCAATAAGCAGAAACTCTGAAAAAGATATAAATATCGAAGAAACCGTTATAAAACTCCGTCGGTTAGAGAAAAAATTACGGGCATCCATCAAAAAAAGGGTGTTCCGCAGGAATCATCTGCCGGGAATCACCTACCCCGAATCCCTTCCCATAACCCAGAAAAAAGATGAGATTATAGAGGCCATAAGAAATCACCAAGTCGTCGTTATTACCGGAGAGACCGGCTCAGGAAAGACGACACAGATTCCGAAGATGTGCATAGAAGCGGGACGCGGAATCGATGGCATCATTGGATGCACCCAGCCCCGGAGAATTGCCGCGGTAACGGTGGCCCGCAGAATCGCCGATGAGTTGAAGGAAGAGATGGGAACATCTGTGGGGTACAAGATCCGTTTCCAGGACAAAACGAACAGAGATATGCACATAAAACTGATGACCGATGGTGTCCTTCTCATGGAGACACAATCGGACAGTCATCTGAACAAATACGACACCCTGATTATTGACGAGGCACACGAGAGAAGCGCGAATATAGACTTCATTCTCGGCATTCTCAAAAGACTTTTGCGCAGGAGACGAGATCTCAAACTTATCATCACATCGGCGACCATAGACCCGGAGAAATTTTCGAAGGCATTCGATAATGCCCCTATCATAGAGGTATCGGGACGCATGTATCCTGTGGAAGTCCGCTATCGGCCGATTGATCCGAAGATGGAAGAGAACGGTGAAACATCTCATGTGGATGCAGCCGCCAGAATGGTGGATGAACTGAGAAGAGAAGGTCCCGGTGATATTCTTATCTTTATGCCGACCCAGCAGGATATACTGGACACATGTAGCATCCTCACAGCACGGAAATACGGCGATTCCGCCGTACTTCCCCTCTTCGGACGCCTCTCCTCTTCCGAACAGCAGCGCGTATTCGCCCGTACAGGCAGGAGAAAGATTGTTGTAGCCACCAACGTGGCGGAAACCTCCATCACCATCCCCGGTATTCGCTATGTAATCGACACCGGACTTGCGAGGATATCCGAATACAATCCCGGTACACGGACCAGGAGACTTCCGGTCAAGGCCATATCGAAAAGCAGCGCCATACAGAGAAAGGGACGCTGCGGACGGGTACAGAACGGAGTCTGTGTCCGTCTCTATACGGAAGAAGACTATGAAATGCGCCCCCTCTTTACCCTGCCGGAGATACTCCGCTCCAACCTGGCGGAGGTTATCCTGAGAATGATTGCCCTGGAGATGGGCAACATCGCTTCATTCCCATTCATAGACCCTCCTGCTTCCGGAAATATTCGGGACGGGTTCGCCCTGCTCCGTGAACTGGACGCCATCAGATCGGAGAACAACAAAATGTTCCTGACTGTCAGGGGACAGGCCATGGCGCGTCTGCCCCTGGATCCCAGGATATCGAGGATGATCATAGATGCCCATAAGCAGGGATGTTTGGAAGAGGTGATCATTATAGCTTCTGCCCTGTCGATTCAGGACCCCAGGGAACGGCCTCTTGAAAAGGAGCAGGATGCCGACAGGATGCACAGGCCCTTCGTAAACCCCGCTTCCGATTTCATAACGCTCCTGAATATCTGGAACAGGTACCACGATACTCAAAAAGAGCTGAAGACGCAAAATCAGATGCGCAGATTCTGTAAGGACAATTTCCTGTCCTACCGCAGAATGAGAGAATGGCGGGACGTGTACGAACAGATATGGAATATCCTGGAAGAAGCCGGTTATAAAAAGCATAAAGAGACGCTGCATGGTGAAACCCTCTATGAAGGGATACACAAGGCCATTCTCGGCGGCTATATCGCAAGTATAGGGGTGAAGAAGGAAAAGAACATCTATAAAATGGCAAAAGGGAAAGAGGCCATGATCTTCCCCGGTTCTGTCCTTTTCAACCACGGCGGAGACTGGATCGTTTCGGCGGAGCTAGTCGAAACATCAAGGCTATTCGCCAGGATCAACGCTGTCATACAGCCCGAATGGCTGGAGGAGGTTGGCGGTGACCTCTGTCGCCGCGATTATCTGGAGGCGCACTGGGAAAAGAATCGAGGCGAAGTTGTGGCGAGCGAACAGGTAAAGCTCCACGGCCTGATTATAGTTCCGGGGAGGCCCGTGTCATACGGCCGCATAAATCCCGCGGAGGCCACACAGATATTCATCAGAAGTGCCCTCGTGGAGGGAAATGTAAGAGATCCCCTCCCCTTCCTGAAACACAACTTGGATCTGGCCGAAGAAGTGGCCGGGATGGAAGACAAGATACGCAGGAGAAATATCCTGGTAAGCGAGGACGCCATTACCGCATTCTATGAGGAGCGTATCGGTATCGCATACGACATCAGGACCTTAAGGAAACTGATAAAAAATCAAGGTACCGACGATTTTCTCCGGATGAAGAGAGAAGATATCATGGAATACCACCCGGAGGAGGAACTCTCTCTGTTCCCGGATGAAATCACTTTACACAACAGAGTGCTGCCCTGTTCATACCGTTTTAATCCCGGTGAAGAGAACGATGGGGTGACGGTGCATATTCCCTCCACCATCTCCCCGCTCCTCCCTCTGGAATCGGCGGACTGGCAGATACCGGCCCTCATCAGGGAGAAGATTATGGCCCTTATAAAAGGATTGCCCAAAGAATACAGAAAGAGGCTGGTGCCCATCGGACGAACGGTGGACATCATACTGCTCGATTTGAAAAACGAAAGCGGCCCTATCATCACTTCTCTGGCACGGTTCATACACGAAAGATTCGACATCAGCATCCCGGCCTCGGCGTGGCCGCTGGAAACCATTCCGGATCATTTGAAGATGCGCTTTTCCATCGTCAACGAGAAAGGAGAGGAGATCTGTGCCGGTCGTGATATCCGTCTGCTCCGGGATAATATTCCCGCCGGCGGGGAGTCTTCTGCGCTAAAGCGGGCAAAGGAACAATGGGAAAGAGCGGGGATAACCTCATGGGACTTTGCAGATCTGCCCGAAAGCATAGCCGTGAACGGTACAGGCGGCGATACGGGTCTGGCATACCCGGCACTGGTGCGAGAAGACGACGGGAGCACAGCCATACGCCTCTTTAACACCATGGAACAGGCGGTGATGAAACACAGAAAGGGCATAGCCGCGCTCTTGGAACTCCACTTCAGGAAGGATATGAAATTTCTCAAAAGACTTCTTTCCCTCCCCCAAGAGATACGCGTGGGCGCGGGATATTGTGGAGGGGCCAAGCGGATAGAAGACGCGATATATCGCAGGACCGTATCCACCCTTTTTGAACAGGATATCAGAACCCGAGAGGAATTTCTCGAATACGCAAAGTCCGTGGGACCCACTATACCCCCGAAGGCGCAGGCTCTACTGGAAAACGTTATATCGGTGGTGAAGGCATGCGGAGAAGCTGGAGCGGTGCTCCGTAAACTCGAGACCGCCAATCGAACGAGTAGGATCACGAAAGATTTCATTGCCGCCCTCAGGCGAGATATGGACCGGCTCATACCGGAGAATTTCGTGGAGATCTATGACGAGAAACGGTTATCCGACATACCGCGGTACCTGAGCGCCATCACGATCAGAGCCGAACGAGGGATGACACATCTGGAAAAGGACGCCTCCAAAGCAGACAGGATCAAGCCCTTTGTCGACAAACTTGAGGATATGTTGAAAGAGACGCCATCCTTATCGGCAGAGAAAAAGCAGTCCGTGGAAGAGTATATGTGGATGGTGGAGGAGTTCAAGGTATCAGTCTTCGCGCCGGAGATAAAGACCGCCCGCCCCATATCACCAAAGAGACTTCAAAAAGAGATAGATGATATTGAAAGGATGATTTAGAATTCTCAATCTGAAGGTCGAGCACATTCTCCGCTTCCTTCAGCGGGGCACCTCTTGAGCAACAACAAGATTGCCCTTGCCCATTGGCGATTCTCCGCACCGTGTTGCGGAACAATCGTTACGACGTTACACAAAGGGTATCTTCAGTTTTTGGCCGACATAAATCCTGTTTCTTGACTTGATATTGTTGACCTTCATCAGAGCCTGAATCGTCGTGCCGTATCTCCCGGAGATATCTTCCAGATTATCTCCCCTCTTCACCACATATATCACCGGCACAGGTCTTACGTCGGTTATCTTCAATCTCTGCCCCACATAGATTCTGTTCTTGGACTTGATATTATTGATTTCCATGAGGATTTTTACCGTCGTTCCATATTGCTCGGCGATCCGTTCCAGTTGGTCTCCCCGTTGCACCACATATACCGATGGAACGGGACGATCGGCAGGCGTCTCGAGAGGTATCTTCAGTTTCAGCTTCTGACCGACGTATATCTTGTCCTTGGATTTGATATTATTGATTTCCATGAGGGTCTTTACCGTCGTCCCATATCTATCGGCAATCCGTTCCAGTTGGTCTCCCCGCTGCACGACATGCACCGATGGAACTGGGTCCGAGGTCGAGGATGGGATTTTCAACCTTTGCCCAACATATATTCTGTTTTTTGACTTGAGCTTATTGATGCTTATGAGAGTTTCCACGGTAACGCCGTATCGTTCGGCAATTCGTTCCAGTATATCTCCCTTCTTCACTTTGTAGGTGACATATGCAGTTTCTGAGGCAGGAGGAGACGCCGTCGGAGTAAGAATTTCCTTACACCAACTTCTGTCCGCCGCATAGGGAAGGGGGAGAAAGCTGTCAACGGCGTAGGCTATTGCCCATGCAATATCAGTCTGATACGAAGACCTTCGGAGCATAAGTTCTTCTCTCGGGTTGGTTATATAGGCGGTTTCTACCAGGAGTGAGGTAATATCGGGGAGTTTGAGAACCCTGAAGGGAGCTTCCTGTACTTTTGAATACTTCAAATGATTTACCGTCTGTATTTTTTCCAGGGCAATGTTGCCGAAAAGCTTGGAACGGTTTATGGTTTCCGTCTGCAGCATATTGAGGGTGATCGGATCCGATTCCTCGCTATTACTATATCCATTCTGGGAACCACCTATGATATCCGACAGATTCTCGTTCTGTGCGAGAAGCTTCGCGGCTTCACTGCTCGCCCCTTTGGTTGACAGACAATACACCGACGTTCCTCGAGCACCTCGCTTTCTATGGGCATCGGCGTGAATACTGATAAAAATATCCGCTCCGTATTCTCTGGCTATCCTGCCTCTTTCCCGTAACGATATAAAGTAATCTCCCTTTCTGGTGAGGAAGGCTTCGTAACCTCTTTGCTTCAGGATCTTCTGCAACTGTTTCGATATACCGAGGACCACGTCCTTTTCGAGGGTTCCTCTCCGGCCGACGGCACCCGGGTCTTCTCCGCCATGTCCGGGATCAATAACCACCACCTTTTTTTCGAGTATCTTTACCTTCTGCCTCTCTTCGCTTTCCTTTTTTTCCATCTCAGGAAGCATGACATCGATAACGATACGATGAGGTTTTTCGAGTATCTTTCCAAGCTTAAAAACATTCAGCCCGACATTATTCGCTACACGCAATTCCACCTTGGAGCCACCATCAGTGAGGGAACCCAGGAAGATCTCTTTGACTGCCGCTTTGTCGAGGGTGTACGTATGAGGAAGTTCGGCAGGCAAAACCGCATCTTTCAGGTAGACCCATATTCTGTCGTCTCCCCTCTCAACTTCAAAAGATGTTTCGTCGCCCACATCCAGAACGACTCTCGTGTGATCCGGAGCCGTCCAGTGTCGCAGATTGAGTATATCCACCGAGCCGAACGCTCCCGGGCAGGATATAGCCATGCAAAGCAGCGTTAAGAAAAAAGTAAACCGTACTATCCTATTCATTACTCCCCGGATGTCTCACTTTCACCACCTTTTGGGTGGGAGTCTACCAGTTTTTCCAACACACTACAACCCCACGTGGTTTTCTGTCCAGAAAAGATATTGACAAAGACTCACTCAGATGACATTTATGTTTTGAAAAATCACAGGGACCGTTTGATGAAGATAAAGAGTATATTCGAAGAAAACAAAACCACTCTTTCATTCGAGTTTTTCCCTCCTTCCAGAGACGGGAATATTGAGGAACTGTATCGAGCGATCAAGGACCTTTCCGAACTGAATCCTGATTTTATCTCTGTCACCTACGGAGCGGGAGGCAGCACAAGGGATAAGACCGTGGAGATCGCCTCTACCATCAAGAACGAATACGGAAGAGAAACCCTTGCCCATCTGACATGCGTTCAGGCAACAAGAGATGATATACGGGAGCAACTCGACAGATTGAGTGAGAAGGGGATAGAAAACATTCTGGCCTTACGAGGGGACCCACCGAAAGACGAAGATCATTTTGTCAAAACGGAGGGTGGCTTCAGATATGCCAACGAACTTGTTGAATTCATTAAACAACATGGTGATTTTTCCATAGGTGTTGCAGGCTACCCCGAGGTACACCCGGAAGCTCCGGACATGGAACATGATCTGATCAATCTGAAAAAAAAGGTCGATGCGGGGGCTGATTTTATCATAACCCAGATGTTCTTCGACAACGAATATTTTTATAGATACAGGGATCATGCGATATCGACAGGCATACGCGTTCCCATCATCCCGGCACTTTTCCCGATCTTCAACTACAAACAGATAACGCGCATCGCGTCACTCTGCGGTGCAAAGATACCCCAAAAACTGGCCGACAAATTATCGAAGGTAAGCGAGAAAAACGAAGAGGTGGAGAAATACGGCATAGAACATGCCATCATCCAGAGTGAAAACCTCTTGGGAAACGACGTATCGGGTCTGCATTTCTACAGTATGAACCGGAGCGGACATGTAATACGCATAATTGAGGAACTGCCAAAAAAATTGTTTGAAAACAATTCCGTTTTGGAATAGTGTGCGGTTTTCCTAATAAGGGCGATTAGCTCAGATGGATAGAGCGTTGGCCTCCGAAGCCAAAGGCCCTGGGTTCGAATCCCAGATCGCCTACCATTTCATTTATGAGAGGTTAGCTACTATGGCTGACCTCTTTTTTTGTGGGAATTTTGGGAATTATATTGTAAGTCCTTATCTTTCCATTCGTTTTACCCTTTCACAAATATAACACCCCAGAAAGTGCGGCCGTGGTCGACTTACCTGACTTATCTCCCCCATTAAACAGCGTTTCTTTATCTCCTGTAACATCTGCAAAAAAGAATCTTGAAACGTTCAGCTTATATCCCGGATTTTTTTACAATCATAATGTACTGCATCATACAACAATCACTATACCATATTGGAATACGTCTGTTTTTTCATTACACCTGTCGAATTACTTTACAATCTCAAAATAAGGCAACATTTTAAAATGTGCGTGAATTCAAAAAGATAACAGAGATCATCATCTATACACCGGTTCTTAGTGTCGGATAAATTGACATATTGTGATGGCATAGGGAAAAATGAGGGTTCTATTTGACAAATAAAACCTATTATTTAATTAATAATATTAATAAGATATGACAGATCGCACATTGATCAAGGGTATTGGGCATACAACTTGCTTTATATATTTACAAGAGAAGATTTACGTAGGAGGTGTCACATGAAAAAGATAAAAATGCTACTTGCTATAGTATTTGTGGCCTTTATAACGTTTGGGATGATGTCCAGCGCGGACGCCCTCTTGATTACACCGGCTACCACTCCCCAGTGGAGCGGAACCTCTCCGGTAAACCCTCAAGCGGCTGATATTCCCGGTTTAGTTGGGTACAGTGGGACCCTAACTGAGCTGTACAAGCAGGACGTAGATGGTGGCGAATCAGGACCGTTTGCCTCATCATACAGCACCGAATTCTTCAATACGCCGACTGATCCTGAGGATGCGACCATAACATATATGTCGGGGCCTTCTATTACGGGTGATCCGCTGTATCTTCTGGTCAAAGATGGCAATCATGATCCCATATGGTACATCTTCGATTTGAGCTCCTGGAATGGTACCGAAACCATCTATCTGGAAGACTTCTGGGCACCGACAACCACTTCAGCCGGCAACGGTTCCATCTCTCATGTAGCCCTTTACGGCCCCACCAGTATCCCCGAGCCTTTCACCCTCATCCTGCTCGGCATCGGCCTGGTCGGCATAGCGGGAATCAGGAGAAGAATGGAGAGATAACGTTTCTAATTGATACTGATATCTTAAAAGGGCAGTGCCTTAAAACGCTGCCCTTTTTTATTGGGAGAACTCGAACTGGTGTCAACCACTGGAAACAATGAAAGGTCAGTGAAAGCGGACATATTTTATAGCAACAGGTAGAATCGACAATGCTATGGTAACAATTCAGCCTGTTATCGTCATGAATCAGATATCCGTTTAGAATTAAAAATCGTTGCTCAGCGACTCATAACCTCAAGAAATATTTTCAATTTCCACTGCCCTGTAAGTCCCTTCATTCTTAACTCCTTTGCGTTTGAAGGAACCTCCTGCCTATCGAGCTTTCTATCAGTAATATGGCATCAATGTGACATGAACTTGCGCACGGGCCGCATCCGGTGCATTTATCGTGAATCACTCCGGAGCTATCACCATGATATCTCGACCGCACCCATATGGCGGTGCACGCACATTTGTCATCCTCTATTCGGGCAATGCAGCCGGCTTCTCCAATAAGTTAGGATACCTCTTTATACGGATGTGCTTTCGGTTCTACGGCACGTTACTTCTCTCAGCGACGATATCCATCCAAAAGAACTCCCACAGCCATATAAAAATATGATAGAATACAGCCAAAGAGATCGAAGATTCTCTTACGTATATGTCAATGTACCACCATAGAGCTTTGTCTCTGCAAAGGAGGAAAATGAATCATATGAAGACCAAAGACACAATCATCTGGCTGAGCATCCTGTTTCTGTTGATCGGTACAGAGGCATGGGGAATTACGACTAAAACAACGGCGGATGACCAGACAAACCTGGAAGTGACTGTCTATAACAACAATCTGGGACTCATTAAGGACACACGAAGGGTACCAATCCCCCAGGGCGAGGTCGAACTGAGATTCACAGATGTGGCATCACAGATCATGCCCGTTACCGTTCATGTCAAATCGCTTGATGCCCCGGACTCATTCAGCGTGCTGGAGCAGAACTACGAGTATGATCTGATAAATGAGAAAAGGCTCCTCGACAAGTATGTAGGCAAACAGATCAAGCTCATAGACGAAAACAAGTTTCAGGACAGGAAAGAGACCGTTGAAGCAACTCTGCTCAGCAACAATCAGGGGCAGGTATACCGTATCAACGGTGAAATATATCTCGGCTATCCGGGCATAAAGGTGCTCCCGGAGATACCGGAGAATCTCATCGCGAAACCGACCCTCACCTGGCTTTGTGAAAACAGAGCAACACAATCCCACCGCCTGGAGGTCTCGTATCTGACTGGTGGCATTACATGGGAAGCGGACTACATAATGACACTCGGCCGTGATGATACGTCATCAGATCTGTCCGGGTGGGTTACCATAGATAACAAAAGCGGTGCGACTTACAGGAATACTTCCCTGAAACTGATAGCCGGAGAGGTTCACCGGGCAGAGCAAAAGACCCTTGATGGGGCATATCAAATGGAGCGTATGACAAAATCGGCAATCCCCCAATTTAAAGAAGAAGGCTTCTTCGAATATCACATATACGATCTGCAGCGCAGGACAACCATAAAAGACAAACAGACAAAACAGATCAGTCTTCTTGAAGCAACGGACGTTAAACTGCGAAAAGAATTCCTGGTCCATGGTACCATAGACCGTCGTCCGCAAAGCACCACGGAAGAAGCGAAAAAATTGCCGGTGAATGTATATATCATATTCATGAACTCTTCAGAGAATGGATTGGGCATGCCTCTTCCTGAAGGCACCGTACGAATGTACAAGTCAGACAGCCACGGTGGACAGCAGTTTATAGGCGAGGACCGTATCCAGCATATTCCGAAAGATGAACAGGTCAGACTTACGGCAGGGGTGGCGTTCGATATAACGGCGGAAAAAAGGCAGATGGATTTCAGACAGATAACATCCCGACTGAACGAATCCGAATGGGAAATTGTCCTGAAAAACCACAGAAAAGAGGATATGCCGGTAGGCGTACTGGAACCCATGTCGTCAAATTGGGAGATGGTAAGCAGTTCCCACCCCTTTACGAAGATTAATGCATCCACCGTACGATTTGACGTACAAGTCCCGAAAGACAACGAAATCACGATACGGTACAGGGTCCAATCGGGCCTGTAAAAACCTATCAGGATGAGGAAGTGCCCGTATATCCGGCATACCTTCAGACGTCCCCCTTTGACTTTTTGAGGAATTGTATATAGTATATGATATTTGGATTTGGGATATGATAGACAAATATAATAGAGAGATCAATTATCTGAGAATATCGATCACCGACAGGTGTAATCTGCGGTGCGTATATTGTATGCCCAAGGAGGGCGTATCTTTTATCGGTCACGAAGATATTCTCAGATATGAAGAGATATTGAGGATTGCAGAGGCGGCTGCCAAGGCGGGGATTGTCAAGATCCGCGTGACCGGTGGTGAGCCGCTCGTACGAAGAGGAGTCATAGATTTTCTTTCTTCCCTCAAGAGAGTCGAAGGACTGCGGGACATCAGTCTGACCACAAACGGGATACTCTTGGAAAACTGTGCCGAAGAGATATTTGACGCCGGCATCAAGAGGATCAATGTAAGCCTCGATACCCTCTCTACCGACAAATATAGAGAGATAACCAGAGGGGGAGATATCAACAAAGTGATCCGTGGGGTACGCAAGGCTTATGACACGGGATTTGCCCCCGTCAAGATCAACGTGGTTGCCATACGAGGATTCAACGACGACGAAATAATCGATTTCGCAAAACTCACCCTC
>DAISYQ010000037.1:0-32689 GCA_036825195.1 Syntrophales bacterium | reverse complement strand
CTCCGTGAGCTTGCCGCCATGAGAGGTGAAATACCGAGCAGAAGGGGATATCCGGGCTACATGTACACCGACCTCGCTTCCCTCTATGAGAGGGCGGGCAGGATAAGCGGCAAGCAGGGCTCTGTTACTATTATACCTATCCTGACAATGCCCGATGACGACATTACCCATCCGATAGCCGATCTGACGGGATATATAACCGAGGGTCAGATCGTCCTGTCGAGGGCCCTTGAGAGAAAAAGGATATATCCCCCCATAGACGTCTTCCTCTCGCTATCACGGATGATGAAAGAGGGAATCGGCGAGGGGAACACGCGGGAGGACCATAATAACGTATTCATGCAGTCGTATGCCGTCTACGCGGAGGGGAACTATCTGCGGGAGATCTCAACCGTCATCGGCTCCGAGGCATTGAGCGATCGGGACCGGATATATCTGAAAGCCGCGGACCGGTTCGAGGCGGAATTCATATCCCAGAAGGAAAAGGAAAGAAGGACCGTTGAAGAGACACTTGGGCTTGCATGGAACATCTTCTCCATGCTCCCGGCAGAAGATCTCAAGCTCATCCAGGAGGATTACATACAGAGATACCTCCCGAAGGTCCTGAAAACCGGTATCGGGGAAGAAGCACAGTAGACAAGAGAGGAGTGTCATGTCAACAAAGGTACAGGTAACACGGCCAACCAAGATTGAGCTTGCACGCCTGAAACGCCGCCTGAAGCTCGCCATGAGGATCCAGAAGATCGTCAAGGACAGGCTCTCTATCCTGATTATGGAGTTTCTCGATACCGTCAAGGAATGCGCTTCCGCCAAGGAGAAACTGCTCGCGAATTTCAGGGAGACCTATAAGGCTCTCAGTATTACCACGGGATACCACGGGTACGCATTCCTGGAAAGGGAACTTCTCGCATCCGATATGGCACCTAAGATATGTACCGCCACACGCAATGTGGCAGGGGTAAGGCTGCCTGTCTTTGAAATGGAAGGGACGGATGCCTTCAATGTTGTCATGGGAAACACGCCCGACACATCCTCATTCATAGATAACAGTACTACCCTCTCCCGGGAAAGTCTGAAGGCCGTCATAGGACTGGCAGAACTTCAGAACTCTCTGGAACTCTTGGGAACGGAGATTAACAAAGTAAAGAGGATCAACAACGCCCTTGAACATATTGTCATACCCGGGCTCGATACCACTATAAAATACCTGACTATGAAGTTCGAGGAGCGGGATCGTGAAGAAATTGCCCGGCTTAAATACGTAAAGATGTTGATCGAAAAGAGAGAAGCGTATGCCTATTGATACTCCAGCACCAGACAGGATGTTTGAAACCTGTCTGAAAAACGATCTGAAAACGCTCAATGCCCATTTACCTCGGAAGCGCAAGACTCTCACCGAACTTCTCGAGGAAGGCCATCCCCATGTGGAATGCGGTGATGGAAGTACCCACTTCTTTAAGAAGAAAGAACTTGAATACTTGTCTGAAATATTAAACAATACTGAAAAGCAGATGCTGCTGTTACCGATTATCATAGAGGTAGGATCTGCAGAAGGAGGTATGGCTGTACGATCAAAAACGGGGGTTGAAGCAAAGATATTTTCAAGAATTCTGGAGATGCCCATGACCTGCACATCGGATATGATACCGATATACAGGCCGCAGTTACAAGTACTGAGAAACGTATTGAAGACATCCACACAGTACGTCTTCACTACATAACCAGTATGACAAAACTTAACTGACACAAGGAGGTGCATCATGAAAGTATTTGCTGACAGACTGATCAACGTTCTGGAAAATCACAAGGAGGAAATCGCCCTGCAGTGGTGCAAGGCCGTACGACAGAACCCCCGGACACCGTCATTCAGAAACGTGCCGCAGAGCGACTGTATCAAGCGGGCCATTCATTTTTACAAAAACCTGATCAAGATGTACTATAGTGAGAAGCCCTATACCGAGGTGCGTGAGTATTTTTCGGAGTACGCTGAAGTGAGTTACAATAATGGGTTCCCTCTGCACGAAACCCTCTATGGCCTCATCATGATGAGAAGACACATGTGGCTCTATGCCGATTTTCAGGCTCCTTTCCTTACACCCATCGATCACCACCAGGCGGTTGAAACGATTAACAAAACCATACGAATATTCGACCACGGAATTTACATAGTGACCCAACAGTATGGTGAATTTGAGAAATAGCAGGGAGGCTGCTATGCCGACAGAAATACGTGACACGATACAAAAGATAGAAAGTGAAGCTGAGCAGTTGATAGAGAAAGCCCGTGCGGACGCACGAGACATCCTGGAGGATGCCAACAAAAAGGCCAGGGAGATCCTGTCGTCCGAGGAATCCATGGATGAAGTCGAAAACGAACGCGGGAGAATTATCTCCGAGGCCGAGGAAAAAGCAAAACAAGAGATAGAAAAATCAAGAGAGACATCCAAACGAATCACATCAAAGGTTGCCACAAAGATAGACGCATTCTCGCATGTAATGGCGGATCACGTACGGGGACTTCGTTGATAATCCGTGTTCGGCAATCTGCATCCTGGAGATTGCCGGACACGGCTAACCACCATAAAAACACGTGGGACAACCGTGGTGATCGATATAACAACTCCACGGCATTCTTGTCTTGAAAATCCATTCACATCAGTATAAGAGAGATCGAACAGAAGGGGACACTTCTCGCCTTTCGTGAAATTATCAAAGAGGAGAACAGCCATGACAGAGATTATCGATGTATACGCAAGAGAGATTCTTGATTCAAGGGGAAATCCCACCGTAGAGGCGGAGGTAACCCTCAGCTCGGATATAACAGGCAGGGCATCTGTTCCATCGGGAGCATCAACGGGTGAACACGAGAAGCTTGAGCTTCGTGATAACGACAGCGAACGGTATCTGGGGAAAGGCGTCGAAAAGGCCGTTGAAAATGTAACCTACAAGATAGGTCCCGAGATTATCGGCATGGACTGTCTCATGCAGAGAGAGATCGACCGCACCATGATCGCACTGGATGGAACGGATAACCGAAGTTCTCTCGGAGCCAACGCCATGCTGGGCGTCTCGCTCGCCTGTGCCAGAGCGGCCGCGGAGGCAACCGGACTCCCTCTGTACCGCTACCTTGGGGGTGTTTTAGCCAAAGACATACCCGTCCCCATGACCAACATCCTGAATGGCGGGCAGCACGCCGACAATAACGTGGACATACAGGAATTTATGATTATGCCCGTCGGAGCCCCTGATTTCAGAGAGGGAATCAGAATGTGCAGCGAGGTCTTTCATCATCTCAAGGCCGTTCTCCGATCAAAGGGATATAGTACGGCAGTGGGAGATGAAGGCGGATTCGCCCCCAATCTGAAATCAAATGAGGAGGCCCTCCAGCTTATCATGAAGGCCATCGAAAAAAGCGGATATGCACCGGGGAGCGATATGTGCATCGCCATCGACGCGGCCGCAAGTTCATTCTACCGGGAAGGAAAATATACGCTCTCGGCAGAGAAAAACCCCGTTAAGACATCCGAAGAACTTATTGCCTTTTACAGCACCCTGGTTGAACAATACCCGATCATATCGATCGAAGACGGCCTGGCAGAAGATGACTGGGATGGATGGAAGCTCATGACAGACACGTTGGGAACACGTATTCAGATCGTCGGTGATGATATATTCGTCACAAACAGGGAACGGCTCGAGAAAGGTATCTCCCTAGGGGTGGCCAACTCCATCCTGATCAAACTCAACCAGATAGGAACGGTAACAGAAACCTTCGAAACCATTGAACGGGCGAAGGAAGCGGGGTATACCACCGTTGTATCCCATCGATCAGGAGAGACGGAAGATACCTTCATGGCCGATGTTGCCGTTGCGATGAACTGCGGACAGATCAAGAGCGGCTCCGTCTCAAGGAGTGAGCGGCTCGCAAAGTACAATCAACTCATCAGGATAGAGGAAGAACTGGGAGACCAGTCCGTGTACAGAGGAAAGGGTGCCTTCTACAGCATACGATAGGTAGATAAACTGCGGGTAGAGACAGGTAGGCTGAAGGTGGAAAACCGACAGGGCCTTCAGTCTATTTGTCTCTCCGGTTGTTACATCATAAACTTGAAGAGCCTGCGCCTGAGGGATTCCAGCAGGTTTCTATCTTCCAGAGAAAGGAATACCCCCCCCTTATCTCCCTTGTTCCCGGACACGGCTATAGCGCCGCTTTCAATAAAATACTTCAGGGCATTTTTGTAATTCTCTTGGGAAAGGGCCTCCGCCTTTGATATTTCCCCCTTCTTATACATCTTTGTGCCAAGCTTCTGCACCTTTCGTATAAGATCCTTCTCCTGCCTCACCCTGTTTTTCAGATAGGCGCAGCCTCTGGAGACAACCCAGTACGACTCGAGATAATTATGTATGAGCCCCCCAAAGGACTGGAGAGATGCCCTCCCCTTACCGGTCACCTCTATAGAAGTCGATCCATCGTCATGGTCATGGAGTACCAACATGCCTCTGTCATGCGCGTACGATACAACCCTCTGTATCTCCTCACGGTCATCGATCTTGTTGTCATAGATAAATTCGTCCATGAACAGCTCTTTGAAAAAACGGTAGTCTTCCATCACCTCGGAAAGAGCGATCCTGTTGCTGCCATCGGAGAGAACCGAGATGGACATAAAAGAAAGTGAAACAAAGAAATGGAGTATATTGTTCTTATAATATTCGAGATTCAGTCTCTTATCCTCGTCCACCGTGTAGATCGTCTCTTCGAACTCATCCTCTTCGTCTTCCTCTTCCGGTCCCATTTTCGATATCAGGCCAGCTGATTCAAACATCCCCAAGGCATCATTCAACGCCTTTTCTCTGTTGGCAATAAGGGTGGACGATATCCTTGCTTCCCTGCTGACAAGGTAATCCAGAAGTTCGCTCAGGATATCCATCAGGTCATCGTGCGATATTCCTCTCCGGTAGTGACATAAAAGCCCGGCTGCTACCAAGGAGGAGGGGGATACAACGGACACCTTATTTATTTCATTGACAATCTCATACCCCATCCTCCTGTAGAGAATCCGCCGCTCCGTTGTTGTCATATCTTCAATAGGGACATCGAGCGAAGCAAGGTATGGCTGTAACAGCATCGGTTCCCCCACATTCATATATACCCGACCGTACCGTTTTCTGAGAACCTTTCTGCTCTTTATCAGGTCCCGGATCTTTTCTTTCTCTTTGCTGGCACCCCCAAGTTCCCGCAGATAGGATTTCTCTTCTATCACCTTGTCATACCCTATGAAGATCGGGACCAGTGCCAGGTTATCGAAACTCGCCTCCCGGTATGCCTGCATTATCATCGAAAGTAATCCATATTTCGGCATAACCATCTTGCCGGTGCGGCTTCTTCCGCCTTCAATAAAGAACTCTATAGGCAAACCCTCTTCCAGGAGCGTCTTGACATATTTGGCAAGCACTTCACCGTAAAGGGCCTTGCCTCCGATAGTCCTTCTGATAAAGAAGGCTCCCAGATTTCTGAATATATGCCCCATGGGCCAGAAGAGGAGATTGGTTCCCGCGGCAATAAAGGGGAGTTGTATGTTGTTATAGTAAAAAACGTAAGAAATCAGGAGATAATCTATGTGGCTGCGGTGACACGGTATGACGACAAAGGGCATCTTCTTCGAGATATCTCTCATCTTCGCAAGACCTTCTTTGTCGATAACAACGCCATCGTAGATATCATTCCACAACCAGGTAAGGATTCTATCCATGAAGCCCACGTACGTGTCGTTGTATCCCGCAGCTATCTCAAACAGATATTTTCTGGCCTTCCCCACGACCGTACCGTGTCCCTCCTTTCCGGTCGCGGCCATCTCTTCCATAAACTTCACAAGCATCGGATCTCTCAGGGTCATGCCGACGATTTCTTCTCTTGACTTGAGGACAGGCCCGACAATCGCCCTCTTCTCCTCGTCGATTCGGTCTATGAGTTCCCGTCTCAAGTGATAGCTGATGGTTTCTCTGGAACTCCCGCTGTTGTGCTCAAGAAACTCCAAGAGGTTCACGGGTTCCGAAGATACGACAAAGGCCTTCGAATAGTGCCTGAGAAAGGTTACCAATCTCTGCAGCATTCCGGGATTTTCGGTCTCACCGAACAGCAGGGCTGCAAGGCTCTTGTCCTTTCGTTCCCTCCTGCGCCCGTACGCGACAAGCTGCGGAACAAGAAAGATCGGGACATCCATATCCCGTTGTGCATCAATCAACTGCCCGAGAGGGTCTCCTGCATTCTTGTCGCCAATGACCTCCGAACCACGGAGATATACGATGGAACTCTTTTTGTTTTCCGTTATTCGTTTCAGGTAGTCATTCCGGAAAGGGTTATGGAAAAACCGCGATGTGATCGATTTAAGGGCATATCTGAAGGGCTGCCAGAGGATCATGTTGATTCCGTGACAGTACACAGCCTTTTCAATGCCTCCTCTGGTCAGTATGTTTCTGAGTATTAGGCAGTTCAACTGACTCTTGTTTTTCAGGGCATATACGACAACTCCCTCTTTTGAAAGATCCTTCAGGCGTTCCAGACCTTCCTCGTCTGCCTTTACCTTGGACAGGGTTGTATTGAGCAATCGAAACAGCGGGGACCATTTCTCTTCATACAAGAAGCCGCTGTAATATTCCCCTATCTGCCTGCCGATCGATTCCCATCCCGATTTGAGTGTCATACTATCGCTTCATTCCCCCCGCATACGGATTCAAAAACAGAGTCTATGTTGTCTGCCAGTCAACCGGGCAACATTCCGGGAATCTTTGCACCATGTAATCTCTTACATATTCTTCGATCTCTCGGGCAGTGGGAAAGGTCATCACTTTTTTCAACAGTTCCTTCGATTCACTGACCGTCGACTTGCGAATAATCTTCTTCACCCGGGGTATCGCCAGAGGTGTCATACTGAGCCCGTCAAGTTCAAGACCGAGCAGAATTGGCGTACAGAGGGGATCGCCGGCCATCTCGCCGCACATGGCAACTTTTATCCCGGCGTTGTGTCCCGCCTCTACCACCTGCTTGAGCATTCTCAAGATAGCGGGATGGAGTGGCTCATACAGGTAGGTAACCCGTTCGTTCACCCTGTCGATCGCAAGGGCGTACTGTATCAGATCATTGGTACCGATACTGAAAAAATCCGCCTTCTCGGCCAGCTGCTCCGCCATGATCACCGCGGACGGAACTTCGATCATGACGCCGATCTTTATATGTTCATCGATGGGAATTCCTTCGGATATCAGTTCGCCCTTCACCTCTTCAATGATCCTCCTGGCATCCATAATCTCCTTCACCCCTGAAATCATGGGAAGCAGGATCCCGGTATTGCCGTAGATACTGGCACGAAGGATGGCCCGCAACTGCACCTTGAAGAGTTCAACCTCCTGCAGACAGAATCGTATTGCCCGTAAGCCCATCACCGGATTCATCTCTTCCGCCAGTCCGGCATCGGAGACGAACTTGTCCCCCCCCAAATCAAAGGTCCTGATCGTTGCCCATTTGATCCCATCACCCTCAATGACCTTCTTATAAATGGAGAAATGTTCTTCTTCGGTAGGAAGCTGCTCCCTGTTGATATAGATAAACTCCGTCCGGTACAGCCCCACTCCGTTTGCCCCGTGAAACACTGCCGAAGGAATCTCTTCGACAAACTCAATGTTCGCCCCTACACCCACACCATGACCGTCTATCGTCTTCGCAGGAAGGTGGGCACCCTTGAGCATGTCTTTTTCCATTGCGAGGTAGTGTCTCTTTTTATCCTCGTATCTTTTTATAACCTCCGGGTCAGGATGAATAATGACAACACCGGCAGTACCGTCAACGATGATGGAATCACCGGTGCTCACCTCTCCGGTAATCCTTTCAAGTCCTACAACCGCGGGGATCCCTATCGATTTTGCTACGATCGCGGTATGAGAAGTTTTCCCTCCCATATCCGTGGCAAAACCCAAAATCTTACGGGTCGACATCTGAACCGTATCGGCGGGCGAGAGGTCTTTGGCGATAATGACCACTTCTCCTTCAATATCAGAAACTCTCTCATGCGCCTTCCCGGACAGATTCCTCAAGATCCTCTGTCCAACTTGCTCTACATCTCTGATACGCTCTCGGAGATATTCATCCTCTATCTTATCGAATATCTCCCTCTGCCGGGCAATTGTCATCTTCAGTGCCCATTCCGCATTTACACCATGCTTCCGTATGTTCTTTACGATATCCGTGGTAAAGGCCCTGTCATCGAGTATCATGATATGGACATCGACGAAGATTGATCCTATCCCCTTGCGATCTTTCAGATCTGTTTGAATGTCCAGCAACTCCTGCCGCGAATTTTTGAGAGCTTTCTTGAACCGTTTTATTTCTCTGGAGACAGCCTCGTCACTACTCAATTTAAAGAGGGTCTCCGTAACATCTTTACGGTTCAAGATATAGGCGCTCCCGATCACTATGCCGGGAGATACGCCGATGCCCTTTAGGGCAGTAGTCGTCTTTAGTTCATGCTCGTTCAATTATTCTTCTCCGAACTTATTTTCTATGAGCTCTTCGAGTTCCTTCATGACATCATCCGCATCCACTCCGTCGACTTCAACCGTTATGCGACTTCCCATGGGACATGCAAGGGTCAATATATCCAGAATACTTTTACCGTTAATCTTGCTCCCATCTCTCTCAAGAAACACCCTGGAATGATATCTACTCGATATGTTAACTATCTTTGCAGCAGCCCTCGCATGCATTCCCAGTTTATTTTTTAATACGAACGTCTTTATTGTCTTCATCTTACTCCGTTATCACACATGCGAGTGCAACAACCCCATACAGTATCGTCAGAAAAGATATGCCCCTGCCTATCAACCAAAAACATATAAGAATGAGAGCGAATGCCCCTCCCGCCATGATCTCCCAGGGGAAATTCATCTGCGGGATCGAGATATGTACAAAAACTGCACACAAAAGTGCGAGTAAGAAAGTTGTAATCCACTTCAATATTCTGGTTTTCCCGGGTAGATTTATCGCGCTCAGGAATCTGATTCCACCCTTTCCATCCCGATAACCTTCAATGAAACCTTTCAAACGTATCCATACATGGATAGTATTATACAACAGCAGAAGTACCAGTGGTGCTATAAGCATTCCCCCAACCGCAAGAATAACTCCGGCGACAGAAGCAAGGGGCTTGAGTCCTCCCCAGAAAAAGGGATCACCGATTGCCGCGTATGGACCCATCAGGGTCTCCTTGAGACGAAGCGCATCCGTACAATTGTCATCTTCAGAAGATTCTTCCAACCGAGCTATGGAACCTATGATCGTTCCCGTCAGATATGGGTGGGAATTGAACGATCGTATATGTCGTGTCAGCAATCCTGAAATCCGAACCGTGTTCTCTCCAAACCGTTTCGCCAGAGGGATTAAAGAATAGGCAAAACCGACATTCTGCTTTCTTTTGAAATTCCATGAAGATTGAACAAACAGAGACCTGAGGAACATTTCTATCAGGTCAATCTTTCTCATTCCACAGTACTCCTTTATTCTTTCTCGCGGGAACCTGTATCCTTAAAATTTCTTAAGGCATACTCTTTCCCATTCAGATGAAATGCATGTAACATGTTTAACACATTCGGTCAATTGTCAATAAAAACAAACCGAGTCGGTTTATTTTTTTATTGACACGATATCTTTTTTCAGGTATGTAGCGTCAGCTTATCCGGACCGTTTGCAACGATCGGGGCGTCCGCGGCATAGACGGCCCGTTTTTTTTGTCCGATAGACCCAAAAATGAGAAGGGGGTGATTCCCATGCTTTGTAAAACTATCAAGGAAGGTTATGAATGCGCCTTTATGACCAAAAAAGGATGCGGTTTTAATGGAGGCAGTTGCCATCCAATCATCGAAAAGTGTGAAGGATGCGGTAAGTGTATTGAATATTCTTCCGTCAAATATTGCCTGATATACCCTGATCCCGCGGCAAAATGGGCAATCGGAGGGTGTCCATCGGCAACGCATATAGAAAGAACCGCCAAAGAAACCATCCAGAAGATCAACCCGTTAAAAGCCTCAAAGAGAGGATCGAAAAGATAGTTCTTCACCTGAAAAGTTGTATAGAAATATTGTTCTATTGTAATATGGCTGTATAACATTATCACAAGATATCAAAAGGGCCGGTCCGAAGTGATTGCTTTTCGGACCGGCCCTTTTAAGGTACATCTCATATATAGTAGCACGTTAGCTGACTACCTCTCTTATTTCCCTCAATCTCCTCTTGATATCAATGAGCTTGTCGCTCTCGTCGAAAGGGGCTACCTCCTTTCCACGATTGATATCCGTCAATTTCTTTCTGGCTCCGGCTATGGTGAACATTTCCTTATACAGCAAGTTTTTGATCGTGATCAGCTGCTCAACATCCTTTTTCCGGTAAAGACGCTGGTCTGATCTTGTGCGCACCGGCCTGACAGATCTAAATTCCGATTCCCAATATCTGACAACGTAAGGCTCAACTCCCAGTATTTTGCTTACCTCACCGATACGGAAATAATTCTTATCAGGAATAACCATAATAGAGAACCCGCACATCAAGGGCAAAAATCAGGCTCATGACAACCTTGTAACGTATCAAAAATTTAACGCTTTTTTCAACACTTGACTTGATTTAAAGGTCAAGACCTTCCTAGAAGATATTTCGATCTCTTCGCCAGTCTGAGGATTTCTTCCCCTCCGGGCAGACTTTTCTCTGATATTTAATTTGCCGAACCCGGAAATCTTGACATCCTCTCCCCTGGCAAGGGTTTCCTTGATGATATCAAATACTGACTCTACAAAGCGAGCGGAATCGCTCTTTGAGATACCCACTCTCTCATGAACATTTCTTATGATATCAGCTTTTGTCATGTCACCCTCCCTCGTCTGAAGTTATTTAAATCTCCACTCCTCTTATCTTTGCGCCTGTGTGTTTTACAATTCTTTCCACGATCCTGTCGTGGACCTCGTTGACTTCGGTGTCTGTCAGAGTTCTCGCAGCCGAGCGATAGGTAAATCTCACGGCCAGACTTCTCATCCCGTCAGGAATCCCTTTACCGATATATACATCAAATATACTCACATATTCAAGCAAATTCTCCCCTTTTTCAAGAGCAAGATCCACTATATACCTCCCCTCAACTGATCTATTGAGCACAAATGCAACGTCCCTCGTAATAGACGGAAACTTCGCAATGGTGGCATACACCGTCGTCTCGCGTGGAAGGGTTTCAATTGCATGGAGGTCACATTCAAAGATCACGGCCCTTCCCTTGATATCCATCGTATCAAGGACGTCGGGGTGGACATCGCCCAACCATCCGATAATCGTATCGCCTGACATAACAGTACAAGACCTTCCGGGATGAAGAAATGGTCGGTCACAATCGGATATAAATCGGATATCACGTATTCTTAAGGCGTTAAATAGATCCTCTACACATCCTTTAAGATCGTAGAAATCGGAATAGAGCCCGTCACCAAAGTGCCATGACCGATCATACCGGGCTCCACAGACAAGGACCCCTATCCTTTCATCTTCTCGAGGCAGTTCCTTTCCGATATCATGGAACACTTTACCTATCTCGAATATACGAAGATCATGATTTCCGGTACTGATGTTTCTTTTCATCGTCGTCAGGAGACCATACGCCAGGTTTGTCCTCATAACGGACATGTCTTCACCGAGAGGGGCTGCAAGTCGTATGAAGCTTCGTCCTTCGTCCCCTTTAGTCAAGCCGAGGATGTCAGCAGACGCCGGTGAGATAAAGCTGTAATTGATAACCTCGTTATACCCGTCCCCATTCAATATGGTTCGTATCCTGTTCTGCAAAACCCTCTTATCGTTTGCAATCACCGCCTGAGGTGAAAGTTGAGGCAGTGTTGTGGGAATCCCCTCGTAACCATGGACTCGAGCGATCTCCTCTGTCAGGTCTATCTCTCGAGTAATGTCTACCCTGAATGTGGGAGGCGTTACCAGATATTCTCCTGGTTCCCCTTCACTCACTTCCATTTCGAGTCCCTCAAGAATGCCTCTCATCTCATCCGCTTCAATCTGCGTACCCAGGATCCTATTCACCCGTTCGGGTCTGAGGGGGATATCTCGTATGGCTTCGATCTTCCGTGGATACTCGTCAATATACCCCTTGCATATAGACCCTCCCGACAGATCGGCAATCAACTGGGCCGCCCTGTTGAGAGCTTTGATCACACCGTCCGGATCTATTCCGCGTTCAAAGCGAAAGGCGGCGTCCGTACCCATTCCCAGAGATCGCGATGATTTCCGTATGGAAGAAGGGTTAAAATAGGCGCTTTCGAGGAGGACTTCTTTTGTATCGTCTTCAACCTCGGAATTGAGTCCACCCATGATCCCGGCAACCGCAACCGGCTCAACCCCGTCACAGATCATCAGGGTGTCGGCACTCAGTGTACGGGTCTTTTCATCGAGAGAAACGAACCGTTCACCCTCATCGGCACCCCGGACAACGATCCGTCCCTCTTTGAGGGAGCGGAAGTTAAAGGCATGCAACGGCTGACCGTATTCCAGCATGACAAAATTCGTTACGTCAACGACATTATTGATCGCGCGCAGACCCACTGCTTCGAGTCTCATGCGCATCCATGCCGGTGAGGGGCGAATCTCGACATCTTTAATAAGCCTGGCCGTATACCGGGGGCACAGATCCGGATTGAGTATCGTCACTGAGGTCAGTTCATCGATCTTCGCTCCCTGCTCCTCGAATGCTACAGCAGGGTAGTGCACCTTCCTTCCCGTCATGGCCGCGATCTCCCGTGCTATGCCTATCATGCTCAGACAATCGGCACGGTTCGGGGTAACGGATATCTCAAAGGCAACATCTTCGAGATCGAGAGCTACGGCAAGATCCTCACCAAGAATAAGGGTATCAGGCAGCATCATGATACCGGTGGCATCGTCACCTATTCCCAGCTCTTCTTCGGAACAGAGCATCCCCTCGGACAACTCTCCGCGCAACCGGGTGCTTTTTATCGTGTACCCACCTGGTATAGTCGCCCCCACCTTCGCAAAGGGAACGATATTACTGGCGCTGATGTTTTTTGCGCCACACACGACCGGGAAGGTCTGTTCACCGGTGGAAACTTCACATAGAGAAAGTTTATCGGCATTGGGATGGGGTTTGACTGAAAGTATTTGAGCTACAACCACGCCAGAGAAATCCGGCCGTACTCTCTCTATGGAGTCGACCTCCAGTCCGGCCATGGTCAATTTTCCGGCAATCTCCTCCGGAGTCAGGTCCACGTCAATATAATCCCTCAACCACTTGAGACTGACTAACATATATATTCACCACCACTGATTTAAAACAGGCTAAAACTGTTCCAAGAATCTCCGATCATTCTCGAAGAACATACGAATATCCGATATACCGTATTTGAGCATTGCAATCCTCTCGACGCCGAGGCCAAATGCAAATCCTGAAATCCTTTCGGTATCATAGTGGACCGCCCTGAAAACCTCTGGATCAACCATCCCCGATCCGAGGATCTCAATCCATCCACTATGACCGCATACCCGGCAACCGGCGCCTTTGCACATCACGCACTGTATGTCGACCTCTGCGCTCGGTTCCGTAAAGGGGAAAAAACTGGGACGGAATCGTACCTTTGTTTCGCCACCGAACATCTGTCGGAGAAAGAATGATAGTGTCCCTTTTAGATCTCCGAATGTGATCTTTTCATCGACCAATAATCCTTCAACCTGATGAAACATGGGGGTATGCGAGACATCGGAATCAGGCCGGTATACCTTACCGGGTGAAAGGATTCTTACGGGGGGAGATTGTTTTTCCATCGTCCTGACCTGCACCGGAGAGGTATGGGTACGCAGGACAACGTTGTTGGTTACATAGAATGTATCGTGTTCATCCCGGGCGGGATGATCATCGGGGATATTGAGGGATTCAAAATTATAATAGGTCAGTTCAACCTCAGGCCCCTCCACCACGGAAAAGCCCAAGGTTGCGAAGATATCACATATCTCGCTCTCCACTTGTGTCACGGGATGGAGCTTCCCATATGGCACACCTCTGCCCGGAAGCGTTACATCAATCCTTTCCTTACCCAGTGATTCCTGTTTTTCACCGGAATCGATATCTTCCAGGGCTTTTGTTATATCTTCCAGGAGGGAGGTTTTTACATCATTGGAAAGCTTACCAAGAATAGGTTTCTCTTCGGGAGCAACATCTTTCAGACCTCGGAGGAGATCGGTGAGAAGGCCTTTTCTTCCGAGGTACCTGGTTTTTATTTCAAGAAATTCCTCTCTGGTCTTCGCTGAGTGTATCTCATCATCAGCCTTTCTCCTCAGGTTTTCGAGAGCATCCTTCACGTCATTTACTCGCCTTTCGCTATGCCGACGATCTTCGAAAAGGCTCCGGGATCATTGACGGCAAGTTCTGCAAGCATCTTTCTGTCCAGATCAACTCCCGCATTCTTCATCCCGCTAATGAGTCGACTGTAGGTGATTCCATTCATACGGGCTGCGGCATTTATTCTTGCAATCCAGAGCTTTCTGAAATCCCGTTTCCGTACTCTCCGATCCCTGTAGGAGTATTTCATCGCCCTTTCAACGGCTTCCGTAGCGGTTCTGTACAATCTACTCCGCGCACCGAAAAACCCTTTTGCGAGCTTCAGCACAGATCTTCTCTTCTTCCTTGCGTGTATACTTCTCTTTACTCTCATATGTATCTCCCCAACACTACCTTACACATACGGTATCAATTTCTTGATTCCATTCATATCTCTCTTATTAAGAAGATCCGATTTCCTCAGGTTTCTTTTCCGCTTGGTCGTCTTCTTGGTCAGGATATGGCTGGAATATGCCTTACTCCTTTTTACTTTCCCCTTAGCGGTAAGACTGAACCTCTTGGCCGCTCCTCTGTGTGTTTTTAACTTCGGCATTATATCACTCCCGATTCTATTATTAAGAGATCTGTCACTTTTTCGGAGGAGACAGTACCATTATCATATTTCTCCCCTCCCGTTTGGGAAACTGATCAACAACACATGTTTCACCAAGTCTGTTCTTGATTTCATCCATGAGCTGTTTCCCCTTGTCAGCGTAAACTATTTCCCGGCCTCTGAATAACATCGTCACTTTCACCTTGTTGTTCTGTTCGAGGAACCGTTGTATATGACGAATTTTTACCTGCAGATCATGTTCCTCCGTCTTCGGCCGTATACGAATTTCTTTTAGCTGTATTGTGCTCTGACTCTTTTTTGCACCGTGAGACTTCTTACTTTGCTGATACAGGTGTTTTCCGTAGTCCATGATCCGACAAACGGGCGGTGTTGAATTCGGAGCCACTTCAACCAGATCAAGATCCTGTTTTTCAGCCTCCGCTAAAGCATCAGCAAGGGACAGTATACCCAATTGTTGCCCATCAGAACCAACCACTCGCACCTTGTCAACCTTGATCTCACTATTGGTTCTCAATTGTTTAGCTATGTGTCACCTCCTGAATTGTTGCAAAAAAGGTATTATAACACATCTTTATTCGTATTTGTTGCACTTTTCATTCACAATTGAAACAAAATCGACGATCTTCATGGAACCGAGATTACTGCCGTCCCGCTGTCTGGGTGAGATCGTACCGGATTCCATTTCTCTGTCGCCTATAACCAGCATATAAGGGACCTTGTTCATCTGCCCCTCTCGTATTTTGTATCCGAGCTTTTCGTTTCTAAAATCTCTTTCACAGCGTATTCCCGCATCAATCAGTTGTTCGTACACTGCTTCACCGTGGGGAATATGCCTATCTGTAACGGTAAGAATACTCGCCTGCACAGGAGAGAGCCATACAGGGAAAGCCCCTGCGTAATGTTCGATCAACACCCCCATGAACCGCTCGATTGCACCAAGAATAACCCTGTGGAGCATAACGGGCCGGTGTTTTTCCCCATCCGCTCCGATATATGACAGATCAAATCGTTCGGGAAGGGCAAAATCACACTGAATAGTGGCACACTGCCACTTTCTTCCCAGTGCATCCTTGAGCTTGAAATCAATCTTGGGTCCGTAGAACGCTCCGTCCCCCTCGTTGATGTCATACGATATCTTATTGTCTTCGAGTGCCAGTTTCAAGGCGGCTGTCGCCAGATCCCAGTCCGCATCCGAACCGATCGAATCGTCCGGCCGTGTGCTCAATTCCACCTCGTAAGCAAAACCGAAGACATTCATCGCATAATCCACAAAGTCGGCAATAGCCCTGATCTCGGAGTTCAACTGATCGGGCGTACAGAGGATGTGCGCATCGTCCTGCGTGAACTGGCGCGCCCGCATAAGACCATGCAGGACACCCGTCTTCTCATGTCTATGCACGGTTCCCAGTTCAAAATATCTCAGAGGCAGGTCCCGGTAACTCCGTATCTTCGACTGGTATATCAGCATATGGCTTAGACAGTTCATCGGTTTTATGCCGTAGAGCTGTTCATCCACCTCAGTAAAATACATATTCTCGCGATAGTGATCGAAATGACCGGATTTCTTCCACAGATCGACCTTCAGGATCTGGGGACCCATGACGATATCGTACTCGCGCTTCAGATGTTCCCTCTTTTCCCAATCCTCGATGATCGTCCTCAGGAGGGCACCCTTAGGGTGGAATATGATCAGTCCCGGTCCTGCTTCATCGTTCATCTGAAAGAGGTCAAGTTCTCTCCCCAGCCTTCGGTGGTCTCTTTTTTTTGCCTCCTCTATAAGCGTGAGATAGGTATCCAACTCCTCCTGTGTCGCAAATCCCGTACCGTAGATGCGTTGCAGCATCTTGTTTTTTTCATCCCCGCGCCAGTATGCCCCCGCAACATTCAACAGTTTGAAGGCCTTGATCATTCCCGTTGAAGGCACATGGGGACCCCGACAGAGATCGACAAATTCCCCTTGGGTGTACAGGCTCACACTAGTCACATCATCGGGAAGATCATTGATCAGCTCTACCTTATACGGCTCACCCCTCTTTTCAAAAAAGGAAACCGCTTCCTGTCGAGACATCTCCGTCCGGACAAAGGGATGATCGGCGGCAGCAATCTCGCCCATCCGTTTCTCTATCTTTTCGAGATCCTCCGGCGTAAAGGTGTTGGAATATTCAAAGTCATAGTAAAAACCATCTTCTATCGAAGGTCCTATGGTCACCTTGACCCCTTTGAAAAGATCCTGCACCGCCTGGGCCATGACGTGAGATATGCTATGACGCAACACACCTAGACCATCCGTGGAGGATATATCAACAGGATCAAGTGCTACATCTTCTTTCAGAGGGTAGCTCAGATCTACAATCTTGCCATTCACCCTGGCTGCGACAATAGAGGAAATGGCATCCCCGTATCGGGCAGAAAGTATCTCTCCAACTGTTTTTCCGGATTGGCAGATCTCAACAGAACCATCCGGTAATGTAATAGTAATCTTTTCCACAACAGCACCCTTAAGGGTTTTCATTTCAAGATCAGAAGGAATTACCTCCCGGCTCCTTTAAAGAAAGGGCACCACAAAACAGATGCCCCTTTTACATACATAAAATAAATGGTAGGCACGCAGGGATTTGAACCCTGGACCCCCACCGTGTCAAGGTGATGCTCTCCCCCTGAGCTACGTGCCTATGGTGTGACCTAAAAAAGAAAAAATCACCTAACAATAAAAAGGCCTTCTGTCAAGAAATATTATAAAAACCTATGAGCTGTTTATGATTTTTATGCCTCTGAAAATATAATTAAATCCGGAGACCACGGTAAAAAATGAGGTAATCCAGAATAAGGTCACAATCATCATATGGTTGATATATCCGGGCAGCCACATCGATACGAGTACAAGAAAAACGGTTATAAGCTGCAAAAACGTAGTCGCCTTACTCACATAGGCGGGACGTATCTCGAAAGAAACCGACATAAGAGAGAGTACGGACACGCCAAGTAGAATAATACAATCCCTGCTTATGATGATGACCGTAAGCCAGCCCGGAATAATATCCAGAATCGAAAGAGCAACGAAAGCCGTCACTATCAACGCCTTGTCTGCCAGCGGATCCAGATATGCGCCTAAGATCGTCTGCTGTTTTAATATCCGTGCCAGAAACCCATCCAGGCCGTCTGTTACACCGGCAATGATAAATACGATGAGGGCGTAAGAAAAGGAACCCTGCATCAGGAGTATGACGAAGACAGGGACCAGGATGATGCGCATAAGGGTGAGCGTATTCGGAACGTTCATAATCTACGATCTCACTATCTTACCACAATTCCCAAAATCTCTTTTCCGGAGGAGGATTCTCCACACAATCGGGCCCATCGGGAAGACTGGAAAGGGTCTCATCAATAATCTTCCTGATAGCCGGCTCATACGATTGACATGCTTTTAATTCAAGTCTTTTCCGCGTGAAGTCATAGTGCCTGTCGACCACACGATATTGTGAACTCCATAGTTCCGTTCCCGTTTTTGCGTCCCTCAATCGAAGGGAGACGGAAACTGTTGTGGGTGCATAGATACTGATGAAGGAGGTTTTCCACTCGAGCAGACTACAGTACATGACGGCATCAACATTCAGCAGCTTCCCGATTATCTCCGGTGAAAGATCGCATGCATTGTTGATTTCCGGATTCCACCCACAATCCGAAGCCAATTTTTCGTCTATCATGTCGAGAGGTATCCGAGGATATCCTTTGGCATACAGCTTTTCAAGTATATTTTCCCGCAGAAGCTGCGCGGCCTGTTTGTCATTCGTTCTGTTATCAACAGGCGCCAGAACAATGAGTCGTACACCTCTTTGATGATAATCCCCGACAATAGTATGGGGAACACCGGACGCACAACCTGATAGGACACAGGCAATGATCCACAACAAAAAGACTGCCCTGACTTTACAGATCAACACTTACTCCTTCACCATATCGAGACCGACAAAATCAGCTCTGACATCGTTTATATACAGCGAGAAATCTTCGAATTCCCTCCATGTCAATGCATTGGCAAGCCCGGCGGCACTTCCTTTCATGCCGACGTCCATCTCCGCCACACCCCATTCCATCTTTCTCAGATGCACGGCATTCACCATCTGTATATCAGTTTCCAATGTTTCTTTCAGCATCCTGAAATGACTGTACTCCTCTATACCATGAACCACAACCCTTACAACAACTGCCGGAGCATCCTCTTCCACACCCCATGTATCAGTGAGAAGACCCAACCTTTCAAGATCATCCTTTATTTCACTCACCGACAGGGTGATCCGTACCCTTACACGGTAAAAATCATTTTCCGTACCTTCACGCAAAACCCGGTAATCCCGTATATAGCTCCGGGACTTGGAATAAATAGTATCATCGATAGCTTCAATATTTTCTTGCGCAACATCCTCGGCAATGAACAGGTACAATATCCGTTCCACCGCCTTTTTCATCGAATCGTTTATAGCCCTGTCTCGGGCCGGTTCATTGCCTTCAGCAGACACAAGGGCTGACCCTTCTGCTTCAACCGTTTTGACAATGTCCCGGCTGGAATACGCACATAAGGGATACAACACAAGAAAACATAGAATTGCAGGCAACGCACAATAAAACAAGTTTTTCAAGAGATCTCTCCGCCCCACCAGAATCGGTTTCCCCTTGAAGGTATTCACTACCTATTCACCCGGTTTTTCCTTTAACTTGTCTATCTCTTCCCGTATAATCCTTTCGGCAATGGCGGGAAACATCTCCCTGGCAATCCTCTCCGCAACCCGTGAAACAATACCGGCAATCTCATCATCCTGAGTATCAACCGATACGGCTCTTCTAGTATCTTCCTCAACCACATCGACGAGATCGTAAATCGTATCGTTCTCCGTCAACGTCCTGCTATATCTACTCATACAGCACCCTCCCGGTTGCCAGATTAATCTTTTTCAGACTATCATACCTATATGAACACTTCAAGGATTTTGCCCCATGAATCCGTCACCATAGAAAAGGCCGGAAGCATATGCTTCCGGCCTTTGGCATTACAATCTTTGTAAAAAATCTTACTCGAGTAAAAAAGTATCCGCAATAAAAAACTCGGCTGAATTAGTACCCCGGTATCCGCCTTATCTAATCTTCATCATCGTAATAATGAGGCTTCGCCCCCTCCGGAACTTCCGCTTCGATCGAACGATTGATACCCCTCGAAAGCAATGCAGAAATGAGGAAAAGGATAATGATCGCGATAATAATAATCATGATTATCGTTTTCATCCATGCACTCGCCTCTTTTTCGATCTTCTGCGAAGTAGCCAGTGCCATCTCATTAAACTTGTCGACATCGAGACCCATCCCTATCCACCCAAATCCGGCAGGTTTGGGATAGGTTGCCGAGTAGAACGGTATCGGAGCATAGGCGACAAATTTGGTGTGATTACCAAACTTGTAGACTTTATTTCCCGAATGACCTTCGGACGCATCCTTCGCGACTTCAGGTAGCGCGGGGTCCATGAAGCCGAGTAAGGAGAGATTGAGCACCTCTTCACCCTTCTTCGTCATACCCTCCAGCGTCTCACTCGTAAGAGGTGGAACGGGCGTTCCATCCTGATAGTTACCCGTTATATGGAAATCATCGGGATGCGATATGACAAATCCCCTGTCATCAACCATATATGCGTAGTTTCCCGTTGATGAATCCGCTTCAAATACGTAGTCTGCCTCGGTGGGTATAATATTGTCCGTAAATTTTGCAAGCTGACGTACATCAAGGGCGAGAGTAACAAGTCCGGCAAAACCCTGTTTATCAAAGAGTGGTGTCGCCAGACGAACGATGCCCTCAAACCGCTTTCCCTTCTCGAAATCACCTCGGTTTACATACCAGCCGGTGACGTGGGATACATAGACATTTCCCTTGTCAAGTTTTTTTGTCCTGGCAAAGTAATCTTCTGATTTATAGGTCGTATTTTGTGGATCACTCACATTTACCAGCTTGGTTGTCGGCACGATCTCTCCATCGACAATCTTGATAACTTCGTTCCCCGCCTTGTCCACCAGGGCCATTTCCACATACATGGGTTCGGAAGATTTGACAATCTTACCGTTTTTCTTTATCCAGAGAGCCCGCTTGTTTTTCAATACAAACTCTTTGTATTTTTCGGCTTCTGCTGGAAGAATGGTCGCCACCAATGTGTCTTTTTCACATTCCTGCAGAAAAGAAGCAACATTCTCGGCTACTGCAACAGCGCGCATCATAATCTCTTCCTGCGCCTTCTGATCAAGAACAGCCGCTGCCCCCTTCTTCGATGTGTCCCCTAATTGGAAGATGCCATTGGCTATCAAAAAAGACGTCAGCAATAAGGGGATTACGATAAGCAGAAAGAATACCCTCGATACCGTAAAAAACTGCTTACCCTTTTTAGTTTCTGACATATTCATCTCCCCCTAACGTTTGTTAATTTTGAAGTTAGTTGCTCAGCGCCGATTAACCCCAAAGAAAACTCGTGTAAGGGTTTGCATAGAGAAGAACAAGCGAAACGACAAGGGCATAAATGGCGATCGATTCCGCCATAGCCATACCGACCAGCATGGTCATCATAATCTTACCCTGAACACCGGGATTCCTTCCGACTGCACTACAGGCTCCATTCGCGGCATTACCGATACCGGCACCGGCCCCAATCGCCCCGAGGCCGATCGCCAAACCGGCTCCGATCATAGCGCCGACGGCGAAGATGACCTTTATCAAAGATCCCCCTTCATCCGGGAGGGTCTCAGCTGCAAATACCATCGGTGAAGATAACAACAGGATCGCCGCCGACACCAGCAGGGTTGACATCCATTTTACAGAATTCCTTAACATTTTTTTCTCCTTTCCTCTTTGATACGTGGTTTTTATTCATACATATTGCACAAAAATTTATGGACATGGTTTACCCTGAAACCGCCCGTTCTTTTGCAACAGACATGCCAGTTATGATCTCACGAACATCATTTCGTTTAACATACTGCACTTACTACTTATATCATATATCATCCGTGGTGCTCCAGATACAATTCGAAGATGTCAGATTTAACATTTCATTCAATTGAAGAGACAAATTGAACGAAAAGTAGAACGATCGTGCATGGGAATGGAGCCACAATCAAGGCCAAAGGCTCTCTGATGAGCCAGATAATTATGGTCGCTCTGAATTCATTGGAAAGGAATACGGCTCCGCTTCACTTCATATATGCTAATCGATATGATAAACCTGTTTGGATGCAAGTATTGGCCGTTCCCTGTCGTTACGAGCCGACATCCCCATTCCCCTCCGTACCGAGATGAGCAGTATCTTTCGTGATTTCTATTGAAAATTACCACCAAGGTCTGTAGTATCCAAGTATCTGTGTCCATTCCTTTAACACGTTCATTTCTGAATGGGAATGCCAACGCAATGGAGGTTGACAATGCAGGAGATACTGACAGTGATCACCTATCTGGTGGTCTGGTTGATCTGTAAAGAGGTTGTAGGTATTCAGAGCGGACTTGTTACACTCCTTATCTCGCTTGGAGCCGCCGTGTCCGTTTATGTGATCTTCGCCGTCAGATGGTATGAAGACAGAAATAACAACGATAACAGATAGTATCCTGTAATCCGGAATTTCAAGGAAGCATGAACAAGACAGATACCGAAAACCATGTTCCGTCGATTGCTCGGCCCAATATGAGGATTTCCATCTGGATAACCACAGCAGCGGTAATCATATTTATTCTCATTCTGGCTCTTACCGTTAACTATGCCCGTGAAAAGGATATTGTTGAACAGTTTGGCCGGCAACAGTTAGCCATTGCCCGAGGAACAGCTACCGGGATCGAGGATTTCATTTCCAGTGTTGAAAAGAGCATGATCATCGTTGCCATGCTGCCGCATATCAAGGATGGTCCGACAAAGGTCACCGTGCAAGAAATACGGAGAATATACGATACCCTGAGAGGACAAGTGGAATGCATAGCAGTCGAAAACAACGACGGCTTCATATCACAGGCATATCCCTCTTCCGTCCTGGAGAAGATCCCGGACACGTATTTCCAGTCTTTCGATTATCTCCGCAAGATCCAGAAAACAGGCAAGCCATATGTAAGCGATTTGCTGTCGTCGAATAAAGAAAAGCAGCATACTGGGCAAGAAACCTCTCGACCGGTAATCATCGCCGTTCCCACCTATGATTCAGAAAACAAATTCACCGGAGCAGTCCTGGCGGTCCTTTCACTTGCAACTATCGTTGACCGCTATCTCACGGCAAGGATCGAAACCTCATACTGTGCATGGATAATGGACGACAGCGGCATAATCATTGCCCACCCTGACAGGTCTTTTATCGGCAAGGATCTGGGAGCACTGAAGTGCATACAATCCCATGGAGCGATACCCCTGAAAGAAACCCTGATAGAGGGAAAAGAAGGCTATGGAGAGTACCGGTTCTCCACTGTCGGGGACAAAACCCAAAAGAGCATCGTAGCCTACGCGCCTATTACCTTGGACTCGGGACGTTGGTTCATATCGGTTGCCACACTGCACACTGAGATTATTCTTTTGGCACGCAAGGGTTTTATAAACATCATTCTCGGGACCCTCGGACTGATCATCGTAGTTATTATCGTCGGCATCTCGGCAGCCAATGCCAGAGCAAAACAGCTGCGTCTCAATGAAGAGCTGAAACGCCTCAGGGAACGCGAGGATTGGCAGGAGAGACTGTTAAAAGAACACAAAACAACGGAGGGGGTCATAGAGGGATCACCGATTCCCACCTTTGTGCTGAACAGAGAACACCACGTCATCCTCTGGAATAGGGCCTGTTCCGAACTGACGGGTGTTGATGCCGATGACATGATAGGGAGCGATCGACATTCCATCCCCTTTTATAAGACCAAACGGCCCACGATTGCCGACATTATCGTTGATTCCGATATGGATACCCTCAAAAAATATTACGACACCAAGGATGTACGAAAATCGGAGACGGTCAGGGAAGGAGCATATGAGGCCAGGGATTACATCGTAAATCTTGGGGGAAAAAACCGACACATATATTTTCTGGCTGCCCCGATATACGATGAGACAGGGGAAATTATTGCGGCCATTGAAACCATTCAAGATGTGACGTCACAGAGAGAAATGGACATCAAACTGAAGGAATATGCCGAAAATCTTCAGAACGAACTGACCGAAAACATCAACCTCCGCAAAGAAGTGGAAAAACTGTACAACTATCTCCAGTCCATCATAGACAGCCTGCCGGACAGGATATTAGATCTCAATAAGGACGGGATCATCAACTTTGTAAGTCGGGATGTGAAGAAGGACGGAGGAATTATCTCAGAGAAGTTCGGAGGAAAACACTTCGCAGATTTTGTTGATGAGGAAAACAGGCAATTTGTTCTGGAGCGATGGAAGGATGCACAGGCGGGCATATTCACTCCCTATGAAATGACGGTAACCGCACGAGATGGTTCCCGGAGAAATCTGCTCATCACACCCCGTCCCGTAGAGGGAACCAACCGGTACACCCTCGTTCAGAGGGATATTACGGAATTCAAGGGACTGGAGAAAAAATTCTATGAGAGCCAAAAGCTTGCCGCTATCGGCCAACTATCGGCCGGCATAGCCCACGAGGTCAGAAATCCCCTTTCTTCGATAAAAATGAGTCTTCAGATCCTTGAAAAACGTATGAAACCAGAGGGAAATGATCTAAAAAGATTCCAGATCGCCGCGAGGGAAGTCGAACATCTTGAGAAACTTGTTAATGACATCCTCACATACGCGAAACCCTCGGAACCCATAATAAAGCCTTCCGTTTTAGAAGATATCATCGATCATGCTCTCGCCATGACCGAAAAATCCGTGTCAGACAAACATATCCGGGTGGAGACGGCTCTTGCGAAGGATATCCCTCTGCTGAACGTAGATCCGGCGATGCTGGAACAGGTCTTTCTTAACATCTACCACAACGCCATAGACGCAATGGATGACAACGGGAAGCTCACAATATCCGCCAGGCAGACAGACGGATGGGTGCACGTTGAGGTCAAAGACGACGGGTGTGGAATCTCCAGGGAAGACATGCCTCACATCTTTAACCCTTTCTTCACCAAGAAAAGCTATGGTACGGGGCTCGGTCTCACACAGATCAAAAAGATTATGGACCTGCACCAGGGTGTAATAGAAATTGCGAGTGAAGAGGGAGAGGGAACCACCGCCACTGTTTCCTTTCCAGCAACAGGCAAAAAAGAACCACAACCGGAGGATGGTTCTCAAGGCTCCTCGGCTGATTTTTCATGACCCGACAGGAGAATACCGTAACACGCTGCGGGAAATTCTTGGTACGTTACACATTATTTTCTGTTTTATGAAAGAAGATGACAGTATTGACGCACTTATCCACTTTTTCGGGATTACAGAAAATGGTATTATTCACTCAGCATAGCCGATCCTGATACACGCAACGGAACAGGTGCTCGCTGTTCAGTTCATTTCAACGTTCAACAGAGGGAGATATACAGAACATGTCCAAGATTCTTGTCATTGACGACGACAGATCCATTCGCGAAAGTCTGAAACTCTACCTGACAGAGGAGGGGCATGAAACACACACCGCCTCCACCGGCACAGACGGTTTGAACAAATTTGTAGCAATACAACCCGATGTGGTTATCCTCGACATCAGACTTCCAGATATAAGCGGCTTCACCGTCCTCGAGGACTTGCGGGAAGACGATGAAAATGTCAAGGTTATCATGATAACCGCCCATCACGATATGGAAACAACGATTAAAGCGATGAAGGAAGGGGCCTTCGATTATATCCACAAACCCATCAATGTTGATGAACTGGATATAGCCATCAGAAAGGCACTGCACACCATAGAGCTGGAAAAGAAGATCAGCGGTCTGATTATGGAACCATCACGCGATTTCAAAGTAGGGGATATCATTGGCACAGGAAAGGAGATGAAAGAGATATTCAAGACCATTGGCGTTGCTTCCCAGAACAGGGCTACCATACTGATTCAGGGAGAAAGCGGAACAGGAAAGGAGTTGATCGCCAAGGTCATCCACTACAACACATCACGAGATGAACCATACATAGCAGTTAACTGTTCCGCCATAGTGGAAACCCTTCTGGAATCCGAGCTGTTCGGCCATGAAAAAGGTTCCTTTACGGGAGCGATAGCCAGAAAGCAGGGTAAATTTGAACTTGCCCGCTACGGAACGGTATTTCTCGATGAGATAAGCGAGATGTCCATAAATCTCCAGGCCAAACTCCTCAGGGTACTTCAGGAGATGGAGTTTGAACGGGTGGGGGGCAAAGACAGCGTCAAGGTAAACGCGAGGATCATAGCCGCAACCAACAAAGACCTCCGGACACTGGTGAGAGAGGGAAAATTCAGGGACGACCTTTTCTACCGTCTGAACATCGTATCCATCAATCTTCCGCCACTGAGAAAGAGACGGGAAGATATAGAACCACTCGTCACATACCTGCTCAACAAGATAAACAGGGATTTGCACAAGCGAATTGCCGGCATTTCCGATACGATGATGAAAATTTTTCTCAAATACCGATGGCCTGGAAATATCAGAGAACTGGAGAACCTGCTGGTCAGGGCTGCCGTTGTTTCGAAGGGACAGATCCTCGGGAAGGAAGACTTCCCCGACCTCATGGAAGACGGGACCGGCAGTGAAGCCGACCGAGGCAGCATCGGGGAGGTTCAGAACAGACCCATGACTCTCGACGAAATAGAAGAAATGCACATCAAGAAGGTCATCAGGGAACACGAAAAGAACAAGGGAGAAATCTGCGAAATCCTGGGAATCTCCCGGCCTACCTTTGAGAGAAAACTGGAAAAATACAACATCACCTTCGAATAACAACAAAGGGGGTCTTCCCGACCGTTATCAGGATGACCCCCCACTAAAAATTCACTATACACCATCTCTATTTTCAAAAACAGGAATGAGAACCTCTTATCCTAATGTGCCTCCTCCATCGCCAGTTGTATATAGATCATCGACAACATGATAAAGACCAGGGTCTGGATTGCGGATGTAAAGATCATCAGCACAAAGACCGGGAGCGGAACGAGGAAAGGAACCAGCATCAGGACGATTGCCAGTACGAGATCCTCACCCATTATGTTTCCGAACAGACGCACTGAAAGAGAAATCGGACGGGCGAGGTGACTCACGAGTTCGATGGGCAGCATAATGGGGGTCATCCACCAGACAGGCCCCATAAACTGCTTAACATACTTGAAACCGTGCACCCAGACTCCCACGATATGGGTTAAGACAAAGACGACAAGCGCCATAGAGACGGTAGTATTGAGATTGGCTGTCGGCGACTCAAACCCGGGGATAATACCCAGGAGGTTAGCGGTCAGAATAAAGATGGCGATTGTTGCTATGAGGGGAAAGAATTTGAGACCGGTCGGCCCCATGACATCAAGCATCAGATCTCTGATCCCTCCCAGAATCACTTCGAAAATATGCTGAACCCTTCCGGGATATAAACTGAGTCTCCGCGTCGCCAAGAAAGAGAAAAGTGCCAGTAACAGCATAATAACCCACGTATACGTCACATGAGGTGGAAATGGAAGTTTACCTAAAAATAAAAAAGGATGCATTTTTCTTTTTGAACCTCCTTAGTGGATTTTTTAGATTCGAACCAATAACCGTTACTACGATGTTTATCACAACCAGGGAAAGTCCGAGCAGAAGCCCGAACACATGGGCTGGAGTCCTGGTTATGATAAAAAAAAGCACAACTCCCGTAACAATAAACCGTATATAATATTTTATCATCATAAAGGGCTTTGCCCGATCCGCATGCTTCATAAAGCTACCGCGAAGATCCCTGTAGAGCCAGTGGAAATTCGCTATACTTATCAGACCTCCCAGCAACACCCCCAGCGTGAATCCCTTGGACAGGAACAGAAAACTAAGAATAAGGAATACCCCGAGCAACACCCAGTTTCCTATCTCAATATTTCTCTGAGTGATGGTTTTCTTAATGTCGACCATCGTCCACGGCCTTGTCTGAACCCTTCTCCTTATCGGGAAAGGTGCTTTTTATAAAAAGGTAGAAGTTCCTGAAACCAGCTGCAATACCTATCACCAAAAACAGAGGGGTAAAGACCGTATTCGTTCCCAGCTTCTTGTCAAGATACACTCCGATCATGAGACAGCCAAAGATTGCGATAACCATGGCAAGACCCAGACTCGCAGCGTACCCCATCTGGAATATCATCTTTTTTTTATCGGCTTTTCCCATCGCCGTGCCGTCCATATCATAGAGTTCTCATGAAGTCAATCACTAGAGTGATTTGGTTCATCTATTATTGTATTACAGTCTGAATCTCGCATCGATCTTCACTCTGCGTTTGACCGGCATGCTGATAATATCTCTGATGCCCGTTTCTTTCGCAATATCCGACAACGACGTTTCAATCTCTTGCTCGGTAGGCGCTATGAAGGTGAACCATACATTATAGTCATAATCCCTCAGGTAATTATGGGTGACGCCTCTGTAGGAATTGACGACATGTACGAACTGTTCGAGTCTGTCGGCGGGCACCTTCGCGGCGCACAACGTACTCGTGAAACCGAGGCCGGTGGTATCAAACACAGCTCCTATCCTTCGGATAATGCCTTCTTCTTTAAGCCTTCTGACACGCTTCAAGGCGTCATTCTCATCGATATCAACCAGCACGCCCAACGTTCGAAAGGGCCTCTCATCGAGAGGAAACCCCTTCTGTATTATATTGAGAATTTTTCTGTCTATGTGATCCAGAGTAATTTCATGTTCCACTTTTTTACAACCCGCCATCCGGTATTATGTAAACTGGTCTATTCTACGGTCATCATATCCTTATTTGCTTCCACTGTTTTAGGCCCAATACCCTGCACCTTCATGATATCCTCCACCTCCACGAAAGGACCGTTTGCTTCCCTGTACTGTACTATCCTTTCGGCATATTTAGGGCCTATTCTTTGTAAAGTAACCAACTCTTCCACCGTAGCTGTGTTGATGTTGATCTTTTTCCCCTCTTCAGACATCACGACAGCGACCATTGACATTAGTAATATCAACACAACCAGAAACGCAAGGATTCTTTTACCGTTCTTCATACCGACACCTCCTTACATCCGGCGGCGGGTCGTAAAAAAGTGGATTATACAGTCCTGACTTTGCTCTTTTTTCAGTATACACCAAGGCTCGGCAAGACCGTTGTTGTACACTGTCATTCCCTCTCAAGGATTGAACGGTTTTTTTACAGTCGATTCTCTTCCATTATTTTTTGGATGACATAATCCTGCATTTCAGTGGTCAGTTCCGGATATATAGGCAGCGCAATGGTATGGCCGGCGGCGTATTCGCTGTTGGGGAAATCACCTGGTCTATAACCGAGGTTCTTGAAGCATTCCTGTTTGTGAAAGGGTACGGGATAGTATATTTCGGTTCCTATGTTGTTTTCCGTAAGAAATTTTCTCAGATCATCCCTTCGATGCAATACCGATATAACATACTGGTTGTAAATATGACATTCTCTTTTAAAGGCAATTGTGGGGATTTTCACACCTTCGCTATTCAGTTTTCCGTCATAATAGGCTGCATTCTCCTGCCTCATTGCATGCCATGTGTCAAGGTGCGGCAGTTTCACCGACAGGATCGCCGCCTGAATTGCATCAAGCCGGAAGTTGCCTCCGATCAACTCATGGTAGTATTTCGGCTCGGCGCCATGATTTCTGAGCTTCTTCAGTTTTTCATGAATGTTGGCATCGTTTGTAACAACCATTCCACCATCGCCCATGGCTCCCAAATTTTTACTGGGAAAGAAGGAAAAACAACCCATCAAACCCATACTGCCGGCTTTCTTTATTTCAGACCCCAAAGGGTATCTCGCACCGATGGCCTGTGCCGCATCTTCAATCACCGGTATACCATACCTCCCGGCAACGGCAAGAATCGGCCCCATATCCGCACACTGACCATAGAGATGGACAGGAATGATCGCCTTAACCCTGTTTCTCTTTGCGGTTTCCGACTCGAGCCATTCTTCGAGGGAGAACGGACTCATGTTGTAGGTACCGGGATCTATATCCACGAAAACGGGAGTTGCATTGAGCCGCGAAATAACGCCTGCCGTGGCGAAGAAAGAAAAAGGTGTAGTGATGACAAGATCTCCGGGTCCCACATCCAAGGTCATAAGGGAAACCAACAGTGCATCCGTCCCCGATGAGACTCCAATGGCATACTTTACACCTACATAGTGTGCGATTTGAGTTTCAAGATCCTCCACCTTCGAACCCATGATATAACGGGTGGAACTGATAACTTCATTGACGGCACGCTTCACATCATTTTCTATAGTCTTTAGTTGCGGCCTCAGATCGAGCAACGGTACGTTCACACAGACTCCTTTCATCCAACTGATTGCGTGATGGAGGATCACACCGTATCTATACACCATAATAATATTTTTATGTAGTTGATACCCACTGTCTTACGATGTAATCCTCTTAGCTTCCTTAAAATATTGTATTGTTTTTTTCAGGCCCACTTCGAGGCCGATTTCCGGTTTCCATCCAAGTTTTTCCTCGGCCAGCGTTATATCGGGCCTGCGTTGCAAGGGATCATCCTGGGGAAGAGGTCTGTAAACAATTTTTGAACCCGAGCCGGTCATTTCTATTATTTTCCTGGCGAGTTCAGTGATGGTACATTCACCGGGGTTTCCCAGATTGACAGGACCGACGAAATCATCGGTACCGTTCATCATACGGATCATACCTTCTATCATGTCATCGACATAGCAAAAGGAACGGGTTTGTGACCCATTCCCGAAAATGGGTATATCCTGATCCTTCAGGGCCTGGACGATAAAGGTACTAACCACCCTACCATCATCCGGTCGCATTTTTGGTCCATAGGTATTAAAGATCCTCACCACCCTGATATTAATGTTATTCTGCCTGTGATAATCGAAGAAAAGGGTCTCGGCGCAACGCTTACCCTCATCATAACAGGACCGTCTGCCGATAGTATTGACGTTCCCCCGGTACTCCTCCTTCTGAGGATGAACGGTAGGATCTCCGTAGATCTCGCTGGTGGAAGCCTGTAAGACCTTTGCTTTAACCCTCTTTGCCAATCCCAGCATATGTATGGCACCCATGACACTTGTCTTGATTGTCTTTACCGGATTGTGCCGGTAGTGAACGGGTGATGCCGGGCAGGCCAGATTGTATATTTCGTCCACTTCGAGGAAGATAGGCTGCACCACATCATGACGAATCAACTCAAAATTGGATCTTCCCATGAGATGGCTTATGTTCTCTTTTTCGCCAGTGAAAAAGTTGTCCAGGCACAAGACGTCATGACCTTCGTCCACCAAACGATCACAGAGGTGGGAGCCGAGAAATCCGGCACCACCGGTAATCAGGATACGTCGGGTATTGTTTTTCTGACCTGTTCCTCTCAAAACGTTACCTGAGAACTCCTTCCATGCATTTCATTACTTCACTATAAATGGGATGTATACCACTTGTATGTCATTTCTATGCCTTGTTTAAGTGGGGTATGCGCTCTCCAGCCCCTGTCCATCATCCGGGATACATCGAGCAGTTTCCGGGGGGTGCCATCCGGATTTGTTTTATCCCATTCTATAGATCCACCATATCCCACGATCCCCGATATCATTCCAGCCAGTTCACGGATTGATATACCCTTTCCGGCACCGATATTGATGAATTCGCCGATATCCTTCGCGTCATACTTTTCCATGAGAAAAACACAGGCGGTGGACAGGTCATCCACGTAGAGAAATTCCCTTTCCGGCTCTCCACTGCCCCACAGAACAACCCTGTCGGGGTGGATACCGAATCGTGATAAGTGCCCGGCAATCACTGCCGGACTATCGGATGAGCCAGCTGACAAATTGTTCCCGAACCGTTGTAGGTCACGATACAGAGCCGGGAAAGCCTTCCCTGAGAGGAGTTTCGCCAGATGCAGTTTTCTAATCACACCGGGGAGAACGTGCGATGTTTCAAGGTCGTAGTTATCATCGGGACCGTAGAGATTTGTGGGCATAACGGATATAAAATTCGCCCCGTACTGTTCGTTATAATAGCGGCACAGTTTGATCGCCGCTATCTTTGCTATGGCGTAGGGCTCGTTCGTCGGTTCCAGTTCTGATGTCAGGAAATACTCCTCCTTCAAGGGTTGTCGGGCCTGTCGGGGATAAATACAGGAAGAACCGAGATTCAGAAGCTTCTTGACTCCATACCGGTATGAAGCATGGATCACATTTGCGGCTATCATCATGTTTTCATAGATGAACTGGGCCTTGTATGTACTGTTGGCTCCTATGCCTCCCACTTTTCCGGCGCAGAGAAAGACATAATCGGGTCGTTCATCTTCAAAGAAGTCTTCAACATCCTGCTGTCTCGTGAGATCGAGCTGGGAGTGAGATCTGCCGACAAGATTAGAATACCCCCTGTCTTCAAGTTTTCTTACGATAGCGGAACCAACCATACCATAATGGCCGGCAATATAAATCTTGGCGTCTTTGAGTTTCATTTTTCTCTTGATAGCGACAACTACACTTTTCAATATCCTGCGTCGTTGAGGATTTTTTCTTTTTCGGCCAGTTCCAAATCCGT
>DAISYQ010000036.1:0-35345 GCA_036825195.1 Syntrophales bacterium | reverse complement strand
CGGCAACAAGCAGAAATATGAAAACGGTACTATACTTGGGTATTTCCTACAAAGAACCATAATGGCCATACTGGTAATGGTCCCGAAAAAGGTAAAGGGAGCGTGATTCTGTAACTCCTGCAGTATCTGCTTGAGTACAGTGTTTCTCATTGGTCCCCACAGGAAAGTGACCGTTTTTCGAGTAACGATGAACAGTTAATTATATTACGTAACAGGCATATGCAAGTTTTTTGTCTGAAACGAAACAGGAATCTATATTGTCCGTTGCACCTCGGCGGTGAGGAGACTATAATGAGAAGCGCGCAAAGCAAGCCAGAGGTCCAAAACCAGGGTACAGCAGGACTCTGTATAGTATCTGCCGGGATTTTGATACACTTCACCATCCTGAAAAGCGGGACGGAAATGTTTTATTGTTCCCTTCTGTCTTGTGGAAACGAGAGCCTCATGAATACAAACGAACTGGAGGAATAGATGACGGAAGTTACGTATGGATTTGAACTGTTGCAGGAACGGTATATCGGTGAACTGAAAACACAGGCACGGTTATACAAACATATCCAGACAGGTGCCGAATTATTATCCATGATCAATGATGATGAGAATAAGGTGTTCGGTATCACCTTCCGTACACCGCCTCAGGATTCGACGGGGGTAGCACACATTCTTGAGCATTCTGTACTCTGCGGTTCCCGCAAATATCCCGTAAAGGAACCTTTTGTGGAGATATTGAAGGGTTCTCTGCAGACATTTCTGAACGCATTTACCTATCCGGACAGGACCTGTTATCCGGTAGCGAGTCAGAATGTCCAGGATTTTTACAATCTGATAGATGTCTATCTCGATGCGGTCTTTTATCCGCGTATAACACCCGAGATCTTTCAGCAGGAAGGATGGCACTACGAGATGGAGGCGTTGGACGGTCCTCTTGAATACCGGGGCGTGGTTTTCAATGAGATGAAGGGGGCGAACTCGTCTCCGGACAGACTTCTCGCCGAATATTCGCAACAATCCCTCTTCCCCGATACGACGTACGGACTCGATTCCGGGGGAGACCCTGTCGTTATCCCGGAACTGAGCTATGAACAGTTCAGCCATTTCCACGAGCAATACTATCATCCCTCCAATGCTCGCATCTTTTTTTCCGGTGATGACGACCCGGAAGAACGGCTGCGGCTTGTCAATGAGTATCTGAAAGACTTTCAAAAAAAGATGGACATAAACTCGGCGATAACGATCCAATCTCGATTTGAAAGTCCCAGGAGGGTGGAACGTTCCTTTGCCGCTGGCGATGATTCATCCAAGGGGATGGTGGCAGTCAACTGGGTGCTGAGTGAAACGAAAGATGCCGTAACCAATATGGCTCTCCATATCCTGGGATATATCCTTCTCGGGACACCCGGCTCACCTCTGCGCAAGGCGCTTATTGAATCGGGTCTGGGAGAGGATATTACCGGTGGTGGTCTGGAGAGTGAATTGCGACAGCTGTTTTTCTCCGTTGGATTGAAGGGTGTCGAGGCGGGAAAGGAGGACCGTGTTGAAGAACTGATATTGGAGACCTTGGGGAGATTGGCAGCCGACGGTGTTGAACCTGATGCGGTAGAGGCGGCCGTCAACACCATAGAATTCGGTCTGCGTGAAAACAACACGGGCAGCTACCCCCGCGGACTGGTCCTGATGCTGCGGGCGATGACAACGTGGCTGTATGATGGAGACCCTCTTGCATTACTCTCTTTTGAATCGCTTATGTCCGTAGTTAAGTCGCGTATCGCTTCGGGAGAGACAATGTTTGAAGGGATGATACAAAAATACTTCCTGGATAATCCGCACCGCACCACGGTCGTTATGAAACCCGACATGAACCTCAAGGATCAGATGGATGCGGAAGAAAAAGAGAAACTCGATAATGTGATAAAATCAGCCAGGGCGCAGGAATTACAGGGTATTCTCAATAACACCGATCGACTCAAGAAAATTCAGGAGACACCCGATTCCCCCGAAGCCCTCGCAACCGTACCGATCCTGAAGCTTGCCGATCTGGAAAAGAAAAACAGGACAATCCCGATTGCCGTTTTAAATGAAAAGGGTACCACTGTTTTATACCATGATATCTCCACCAACGGTATCGTGTACGTCGATATCGGCCTGCATCTGCGGTCGCTTCCCCGAAGATATATACCCTATGTTCCACTGTTCAGCCGGGCGCTTCTTGAAATGGGAACGAGCACGGAAGATTACGTTGCGCTTTCTCGGAGAATTGACCGGAAAACGGGAGGTCTTCATCCGACCCTGTTCGTGTCGTCGGTCAAAGAGGAGAGGGAAGCCGAAGCCCGGCTTTTTCTCTGCGGCAAGGCGATGGTTCCACAAACAGGGGACGTCTTTGCGATTATCAGGGACATTCTGAACGATGTCAGGCTGGATAACAGGGAACGCTTCAGGCAAATGGTTCTTGAAGAAAAGGCCCGGCAGGAGGAACTGTTGGTTCCCGGGGGACATCAGGCGGTCAACCTGCGCCTGAGGGCGCATTTCAGTGAAGCCGGTCGATTATCGGAACAGTTGAACGGGGTGAGCTACCTGTTTTTTCTGCGTGAGCTTGCAGACAGGGTAGATAAGGACTGGCCTTCCGTCCATGCGATGCTTGAGGAGATACGGCGTGTCCTTGTAAACCGTGAGACCCTGCTGTGTAATGTAACCGTTGATGAAGCAGGATGGGAACAGGTGCACCCCCATCTTGTCGACTTTGCGGGTGACATACCCGTAGGACCGACGGATATGGAGACCGAGGTGTCCGATGATACATTAGCCGACATGCATATCCCGGAATACGAAGGACTGATCATCCCCTCCCAGATCAACTATGTGGGAAAGGGGGCTGATTTGTACCGGTCGGGATATCGGTACCATGGTTCTTCCAGGGTCATTACCCGCTATCTCAGGACTTCCTGGCTATGGGACAGCGTACGGGTCCGCGGTGGCGCCTATGGAGCTTTCTGTAACTTTGATAAATTTTCCGGAGTGTTGACCTTCCTATCGTACCGTGATCCCAATCTGCTGAAAACCATAGAGGCATTTGATAAGACGGCAGCATTCCTGCGTAATGTCGAGCTGAGCGGCGATGAACTGACGAAGGGGATTATCGGCGCCATAGGAGATATGGATACATACCTGTTTCCCGATGCCAAGGGCTATGCCTCGATGATTCGGTATCTGACCGGCAATACCGAAGAGGATATCCAACAGACACGGGATGAAATTTTTTCGACCACGACAGAAGACTTCAAACGATTTGCAGATGTGATAGACTCCGTGGCAAAGGAAGGATTAGTGAAGGTTCTTGGTTCGGAAAAAGCGATCAGGGAGGCGACGGCCGGCGGGCAGTTACCTCTGGAAACCTTGAAGGTGCTTTAAATGAAAACGAATATGGACGAACATGCCGAGCGGGATAACGAGAGGATGATCAAGAGATTTCTTCCTACCAGAAGTGTGGTGATGAATCTCTGGTTGATAACCGTAGGTAGCATCATCGCAGCCTTTGGGGTGAATGCGATACTGGTACCACAGCAGTTTTTATCCGGAGGTGCTACGGGGATAACCCTCATTGTCCACTATCTGTTACCCCAATTCGGTGTCGGATTTCTCTATCTTCTCGCCAACATACCTTTTGCCATTCTCGGCTGGTTCAGTATCAGCCGGAGATTTATGTACTATACGGTTTTCGGGATCGCGGCGTTTTCTATCGCCGCCAGCGTAATGCCCTCCACGTCACTGCTTCATATAGATAATAAGATCCTGGCCGCTATCCTGGGAGGAATCATCTATGGATTGGGCGGAGGGATTATCCTCCGTTCGGCCGGTTCAGGAGGAGGTCTGGATATCCTTGCTGTCTATCTCAACAAGAAATGGGAAATTCGCCTTGGGTGGACCTATTCTATGTTTAACAGCGTCCTGCTTATAGGAGGGGCAATAATCTTTTCCCTGGAAACGGCGCTGTACACACTGGTCTTTATCTTTACCACAGGGAAGGTTATCGATTCGGTGGTGACCGGCTTCAACCAGCGCAAACAGATCCTGATCGTTTCAGATAAGACCGATCTGCTGGCTGAAGAGATCTTGCGACGTCTCAACAGGGGGGTAACCTTGCTGGAGGGAGAGGGCGCATATACCCATAAATCCAAGCGTATTATCTTCAGTATCGTTGCTCTGACGGAACTTGCGCGTATGAAGGATCTGATCTTTGAGATCGATCCTCAGGCCTTTGTCGTGATCAACGATACCCTGGAAGTTTTGGGGTATCGACACGGGAGTAGGAGGGTCTACTAAGGCGATGGGTGCTGCGGGAGCTATTCGGTCTGTTCCGAAGGCCGTTTTGGTATGATTATCTTTCTCTTCTCCGGGTCAGGGTGCTGTTTATAAAAGATTGCCGTGTGGCCGATCGCTCCGACGAGAAGAGAATCTGACGCATCTTCGATGAGGGTGGATAATTCCTGCTTCTGAGATGGTTCCTTGTAATCAATGAATTTAATTTTGATCAGTTCATGGTGATCAAATTCTTCTGCAATTGCCTGAGTGAGTGCGGAGGTGATACCCTTGTGTCCGACCAGGACAGACGGTTTCAGGCCATGAGCAAGTCCCCGCAGATATTTTTTTTGATATCCCTTAAGATCTAACATGTAATGTATAACTCCGTTATATGATTCAATCGGGATGGAAGGTCTGTTGTTCATATCGAACAGGCACATCCTGTCTCCGCTGAACTTTGTTTTTAGTTCTCTCCATGAGGACAAATCTTCAAAATCCATGGTTCGAACAACGTGTTACCTTATATCAAAATGCGTCGGAATATGCTATGAGCAAATACAGGATCATTGTGTACCATAAGGAGGGGAGTACATTTTATGTTGCAGTTTTTACCAGGTTCTTTTCGGGGGGCTATGGCGGTAAGTCTTTATGGCCTTAATACGTTTTTTTGGGCACCTCAGATTTTTGTATGTGCATTTCTTAAATTCATTATACCCGTTCGGAGATGGCGGGGCTTCTGTAATAGGATCCTATCGGGAATCGCCGGGAACTGGATAGCCGTCAACAATTTCAACCTCTGGTTTACGAATAACATTCGGTGGGATGTATGTGGAACAGACGGTCTGAAGCGGGACGAATGGTACCTGGTGCTGTCAAACCACCAGGCATGGATTGACATTCTCGTTTTACAAAAGATTTTTTATCGCAAGATACCCTTCTTGAAATTTTTTATAAAAAAGGAATTGATATGGGTTCCCCTACTCGGTCTTGCGTGGTGGGCGTTGGATTTCCCCTTCATGAAGCGATATTCCGCCGCGTTTCTCAAAAAATATCCCCATTTAAAGGGAAAAGATATGGAGACGACAAAAAAGGCCTGTGAAAAATTTAAGGTAACCCCTATTTCCATCATGAATTTCGTTGAAGGAACGAGATTTACCGTGGACAAACACAAAAAACAAGGGTCGCCCTATAAACACCTGCTCAAGCCGAAAGCCGGCGGAACGGCCTTCGTTTTTCAAGCAATGGGAGAACAGATACACCAAATACTGGATGTGACCATTGTCTATCCCGGAGGATCAAAAAGTTTCTGGCGGTTTCATTGCGCTCGGATGAACGAAGTGACGGTACGGGTAAAGTCGTATCACGTCGACAAAGGCCTCTTGGGGGATTATTTGAGCGACCAGGAATATCGTGAGCGTATCCAAACGTGGTTGAATATGTTGTGGGAAGAAAAAGACAAACAGATCGATCAGTTGCAAGGTTAAGAGATCCTTCTGCTGGCAGGCGGCACGCATAATAGAAAAGAGTACCTACCGCCATAGTATCTGTGGTATTACGACCCACAGGAGATGTCCGGTTTCTTCAGGAAGGAGTGTTATCTTTACGGAAATTAAACACACCTCTATTGATTGTACAACGGACATACGATAGGTACATTTTAGAAAATTATTACATATAGAACATATATTGGAAGAGAGATCGCGGTATGCCGAATTCACCAGTTCTTTTTGAAACGAGAGACCTTATTGCCCAGATTACACTCAACAGACCTGAAAATCGTAACAGTATGGACAGAGAAACCATGCCGGCCTTTCTTGAGGCTATCAACAGGGTTGAGAATGATAGCAATCTGCGCTGTTTGATCATAACGGGAACGGGCAGCAGTTTCTGTGCTGGCGCCGATTTTAAAAGCGGACTTGTTGACGACAGAGGCCCTTTGCCCCATGAAACCCTCCTGGAGATTTACGGTCCGTTTCTGAAAATACAGGGGATAAAAATCCCCACGATAGCGGCCATGAACGGACATGCCGTGGGCGGGGGATTGGGATTGGCGTTGATCTGCGATATCAGGATAGCGAACATGAATTCAAAATACGGGGCAAATTTCGCGCGTCTGGGATTGCATACCGGAATGGCGATATCATACATGTTGCCCAGAATTGTGGGTATGCCTGTCGCCAATGAACTCCTCTTTACCGGTCGGCTCATAGATGGTAAAACAGCTGCTGCCGTCGGACTTGCCAATTATGCGGTCCATAAAGAGGAAATTTCTGAAAAAGCATGGGAACTCGCCCGGGAAATAGCCGCCTGTGCTCCGGCGGCCGTCAGAATGATCAAACGATCCATCCACAGAGGCTCAGACTGGAATCCCGCTGGTGCAGCAGAAATGGAAGCTCACTGCCAGTCACGTACCTTCGAAATGGATGATGCGGGCGAAGGGATCCGTGCTTTACTTGAAAAGCGGGAGCCGGTCTTTATAGGGAAATAGAACGGGTCGCTTAAATATAACTATGTACTAAATTGCTCCGGATGTTTCGGATGGTATGGTTGCTTATTTTTTTGGCAGCACCAGTGCATTTTCAACCAATTCGAGGATCTGTACAACCTTCATGTCAAGCTGATAGTGCTTGATCACGTCTGTCAGTCCATCAATACAGTTGTGACAGATGGTACATACAATCTTGGCGCCCGTGGCGGCCAACTGATCCGCTTTGATCTTGGCTACCTCCATGCGGAGAGGCTTATACTCTACCATTGAGAGGGCACCCCCGCCGCCCGTACAACAGAAGTTGTCGGCTCTGTTTGGATGCATCTCACGAAAATCGGTGCAGAGGCGCTGTAAGAGCCAGCGTGGCTCTTCCGTTAAATCTCCCGATCGCGCAATGTTGCAGGAGTCATGGAAGGTAATGGGCAGAGAATTTTTTGACGGATCCACCTTGATACGTCCCTCATTAATGTACCGTATCAGGGTAATCAGGACGGATTCGCTGGGAATATCCTGTTTGTATTTCCCCCAGTTGTATCCCTCCCAGCGACTGGAGCGATACCCGTGACCACACTCGGATATGACAATCCGTTTGGCTCTCAGTCGCTTGGCCGCTTCATAGAGATTTCTTGCCACGAAGCCGCCTAGTTTATCATCACCGGAAAAGAGGCCAAAATTGGTCATATCCCAACCCCACTTCGGCATGGTCCAGCTTTCCCCTGCGAGGTGGAATATTTTTGCGGCGGCACCCAAAGACCGGGGATCGTATTTAATCTCACGCGGATTGACGGTATACATGAAATCGCAATCTTCCTTGTCGATGGGAATCCTCAAAGACGGGTCTTCCAGTTCATCCTGCGATTCTTCTTCCATCCACTCGATTGTATCGATATAGTCTTGCTCTGAAACCGCCATCTGGTTTCCCGTCTCCCATTGATCCCTGCTTACTTGAAAAACGCCTTCGGGAACAATGCCGAGTTCGGAAAGAAGCCCTCGGGTAAGGCGAACCAGTGTCGCGGTGTCCACTCCCATCGGGCAGTTGAAGGTACAGCGTCTGCAGCCGGTACAGGTTCCAAAGACGATGTTTTTGAGCCGGTTCAGGTCTTCGTCATCCTTCGGATCGTCTGCATGTACCCACCAGGGAACAATTCTCCCCGTCCAGTCGAAATGTTTCTTAAAGATACGACGTATCTGATCGGCCTTATATGCGGGAGCCATCGTCGGATCATCCGGCCGTGCCAGTGCATAGTGACACGAATCGGTGCACATTCCGCAATGGACACACCCCACCATTGATCCTACCACCTGTCGGGTAAGCCTTGTCTTCAATAAGCTCAAAAGTTTCTTTACGTTTTCGCCATCAGGGGAATATGTCTTGAGCCTCCCTTCTTTCACGGAAGGGATATTTTCTTCAACAGCCTTTTCCTGCTCATGTATGTCCAAGGGCAGGTTCAGCACGTCTGATATGGGGATAGATTTTTCGATCAACAATTTTCACCTCTTATAAGCAATAGATACATTATTGTAATCCCGCCGGCATTTCTCCTCCCGTCTTACGCGGGAAGACACCGCGGTGACCCATTGTTTTCCCTAAGAAATATCTTGTGAAGGGGTAGTAGAGATAGTGCGATATCTTTGAGAAGGGGACATAGATCAAGAAGAAGGTTGTCATCATAAAGAACAGGATCAACGGCCATTCACTAACCTGGTATGTATTGGGGACGGCGAAGACACCGGAAGCAAAAAAGAGCGTCATCAGCACCAGTGAAAAATAATCGTCGGGAGTGCTGATAAGACGCATAACGGGATTCGTGATACGGCGGATCAACCGTATTATTCCCACAACGGTAGCGGCGGTCAGGACGATCTGGAACAATATCACCACGGATTTAATTTCAAATAAGCCGGGACCGTAGGGAATGATAAATGTCGCGGCAATACCCAGAATGACTCCCAAATGGAATATGACAAACTGGATATAAAACGGCCAGTGTGTTCGTGTGCTTTCCATCGTCCAGGGCATGACCACGTTCATCATTGAATATGATATACCCGCTTTGGAGTTGCCCACGGGTGTGGTGTTTTCCTGACTGGCGGTAAAATGAAACATCCACAGCAGCCGTACAATATACACTATGGCCATGAACGACAGTGCAACAATCTGTACTTCGTTCTCCAGAACTCTTAAGAACTCACTCATTTTTCCTCCATCACGATAATATCATCTATAAACAGCAGATACTGGATCGCCTGTTATACCCAAGGCAGCATAATACGACAAAGATAAGTACATTTCCCCCATTATGCATTTTAGAATTTTAACATTTTAAAAGCAATAATGGCAAGTTCTTTGATAGGTTACTTGTTGAAAATACAATATAATAAAAGATGTACTTATTCTGGATTCCCCCAAAGTATCTCCTCTGGATGCACAGAAAACCTTTCTAATCCCCTTTCAACACCGTTTATATATCCTTGGAGAGCAACGACTATTATGTGGGAATGATTTTATGTATCCATTGAAAGACATCCATTGCATCACTTCCTATACCTCAATTTATGTGTTGTCAATAAGTTAACAAAAAGGATGGCAATAAATTTTACTTATCTGCCAAATAAGTGAGAGGAACAAAGAAATTTTCTATTCAAGTGTCAATTGTAAAAAGTTTTCTCGCGGAAAAAGTAGATACTTTTTTCAGAAACACCCTTCTGGATGGTTGCATCCTTTCTTTAAAGTTAACAAAAAAATCCGTCTGTCACAGGAATAGATCTAACGGGAGATCCCTTGGATCGACTGCGTACGAAGTGTATCGCTATCCATGACCTTAGTGAATGGGGACAGAATGAAAGAATTGTTCAAATAACTATGGAATACAAATCGGAGATTGAGAAGAGAGTATTCGCTTGTTCTTGTTATTATTCGATTGACTCATAGAATTGTTTTTCTTATACTTCCTAAATAGGTAGAATTTTTCTAAGTATCTACAACCTGGACCGACACGCACCGTACGATATGTCAATGGGCATGCGCTCTCTGCACAATGTGCTATGGATGACTTGAAAAACAAGATAATATAACTATGCATCAACCATGTAATATTGGGTGATACTGATGTAAACGGTAATTGAAAACATGCCGATATTTTTGAAGAATATGGCATAAAATAGAAAGGCGTTCGAAATGATAAGTATAGGACTATGTTCACACTACTCACGTCAAGGAGACTGGGCATTTCATTATGCCTTTAGACTGGCGAGGGCGAAGGATTTGCAACTCAACATTTTTCACTGGTTGGAATCTCCGTTCCGTTTTCGCCGGGAAATAGTCTACGTAGATGACAAGAAGCAAGATGTTGTACGGATAACCGAGGAATTACGGGTTAAAAAAGAACTGGAGCTTCGCGAGTACTATGAGAGTTGGTTGGAAGATTTCGTCAAGGTCGGATTCAAGCTCTGTGAAGGGAACGAAGGAGCGGAGCTTTCCAGATGTCTGCATAAAAGGGAATACGATATGTTGGTTATGGGATATCTGGAACAGGGGACCGATTTCGGAGGCGAGAAGATAGAACACTTTGCTAATAAATTCAAAGCCCCCGTAGTAATGGTTGGTCCGAATAAACCGAACTCCTATTATCTGAACAAGCGAGCGGTTGATATACTCGATCAGTTAGGTATTGATGAGGGAGACTGGACCCTTATCGAGGAATAGATAGTTTCGTATTGCGAGGTGCTTCATTGATGAAAAGGGCAATAGCCCGGCTGATTGAAAACCTAGGGGATAATGATCATCATATACGATTTGCCGCTGCCCGCACATTAGGTGATATTGGAAGCGATACTCCCCTCGTGACGGATTCTTTGATTCATACTCTGAAAGATACTATATGGTTTGTTCGGCTGTCTGCACTGCAGAGCCTGAGAGACCTGAAGCTAAAACCGGCTGTTGTTATAGAACATGTTGTGCCGTTGCTCAAGGATGACCATGAGGATGTTAGAGAATATGCCGCCCTGACGATTGCCGATCTGGGACCGAAGGCCAGTCCGGCGGCGCCTTTTCTTGCGGATCTGTTGCTCGATCCCGTTTGGTATGTGCGCGGAACCGCAGCTTGGGTATTGGGACAGATCGGACCTGGGGCGCGGGAACAATACGGCAATCTCGTTTCCTGTCTCTCCGATAATGAATTGGAAGTTCGTATTGCCGCAGTCAAGACTCTGGGGAAAATAGGCTGGTCTTCCGATACAGAGATACGGGATATCCTGGTCGAGGTGTCGAGAGATCATAATCAACCCCCGGAAGTGAAAGAGGAGGCCGAAGAGGCTCTGCAAGGGATGGACAACTCCATGGAAAATATGAAATAACGGTAGGCCAGGAGGAAATCATGTCAAAAAAAGTATTGATAGTCGACGATGAAGAAGACACAAGATCCTATTTGGAAGCCTTGTTGTCTGATAATGGGTACGAAACAGCACTGGCAGAGGATGGAGAGGACGGATATAAGAAACTGATCGATTTTAAACCGGATGCTATTATTCTCGACATTATTATGCCAAACCAAACGGGAGTCGGATTCTATAGAAAACTGAAGAAGAGTGAGGAATATCAACATATTCCTGTAATGATTCTGACCGGGGTCAGCAGCTACAAGGATTTCTTTGGCCGTAGCCATTTAAGCCTTCCCAAACCACAGCAATTTATGGAAAAACCCTTTTCGACAGAAGAGTTACTGGAAAAGATCAAGGCCCTCGTTATGTAAACAGAGCTTAGGAGAAGCTGTGAGCAATAGCAATATCAACGGATGGGAGCTGAGCAAGCCCGATTACCGCCAGCTTTTTCAAAATGTTCCCTGTTACATTTCGGTCATAGATCGTGGTTTCCGTATTATACAAACCAACCGGTTATTTCGGGAAGATTTTGGAGACTGTGAAGGGAAGCTCTGCTATAAGTCATATAAAAGAAGGTCCGAACCATGTCTCGAGTGCCCCGTGAGCAAAACCTTTGCCGATGGGGAAGTCTACACGGGGGAACAACATGTCATAACCCGTCATGGCGAAGAGGCCTTTATGCTTGTCTATTCCAGTCCCTTGCGAAACGATCAGGAAGACATCATTGCTGTCATGGAGATGTCCACGAATATAACCCAGTTAAAGCAGTTGCAGACGGGGTTGACAATGATGGGTGCCGCGGTAACAAGTATGGCTCACAAGATAAAAAATGTTTTGACCGGGCTTGATGGTGGTATTTACCTCGTTAATTCGGGGCTGAACCAGGAAAACCGGGATAAAACCGTGAAGGGGTGGAATATCGTTCAGAAGAACGTTGAGCGAATTGAAACCGTTGTAAAAGATATTCTCTATTGTGCACGAGACCGCGAACACGATCTGACGATCATCAACCCCAATGATGTCATTAAAGAGATATACACGCTTTTTCGTGAGACCAGCGCTATGAAGGAAATATATCTGGCAATGGAACTTGATCAGGATCTGGAATCTATGAAATCGAATGAGGAAAGCCTCCATACCATTATTAACAATCTGTTAAATAATGCCATAGAGGCCTGCAGGTTCGATCTCGATAAGCAGCTCCACGCGGTATTGATCAGAACCAAAAGGAAAGGGCCGTTGGCAATATTTGAGGTGATAGATAACGGACATGGTTTCCCGGAAGAGTATAAAGATTGCCGGTTTAACGACGCGGTGTTTCAAACCAGAGGCAACTATGGTACCGGCCTCGGTCTTATGGTAACAAGAAAACTAGTTCATGAACTCGGCGGATCAATCACGTTCTCTTCATACCCCAAAAAAGGTTCCACTTTTCGGGTCACATTCCCCATACAGTAATGCGCCCATATTGTTTCGTCAAACCGTCCGTTGAGCCTTAAGATCGTTACCAGTCATTGATATCTGTAAAAGGTGTGCTTTTTCTGACCGTTATGCGGTACATGGGGGTGAAGGGGTCGCAGTAATGGAACTGCTGGATGCTTGTTGGGTTGCAATACTGCGATATATGTGTTCCACGTTTCGTTTTTATACTGTAAAACCCCTGATAAAACGGATAGCTATGGGGGCAGACAGTGATTGACTGATGGTATGATTATTGCTTAAAAAGCAGGATCGGTTGTTATAAAGACTTCGATGTAACTTGTTGCTCATGGTAATAAAAAATGTATTGGGGAGCCTGGTTCATTGGTTGCCTTTGTTTGACCGAGTAAAACGTTCAACATTCTGGGTCACTTTTCCCATTAAACAATACATGAGCGGATATTAATGTGAGGAGGAATTGTAGAATGTGCAGTATCTCTTGGGTCCAAATTTTATCTTATGTGACGGTTGTGATTTGTGGTGTCGGCATTGCTGTAAAGGTGATAAAAACCTATGCGTTGCCGATACATCTCAGATGGGAACTGTACCCTATCCCCCATGAGAAAGGCTTCAAGTATGGCGGATCATATTTTGAAGAAGTTGACTGGTGGAAGAAACCCAGGAAGAAGAATTTTCTCAATTTCTTGAAATTCTTATTTATAGAGATTCTCTTTGTCAGAGCGCTGTATCACAATAATAGAAAGATGTGGTACGTATCCTTTCCGTTGCACTTTGGTCTTTACCTGGTTATCGGATGGCTCGGTCTTCTGTTCCTGGCGGCAGTCCTTTCTGCCCTTGGCCTTCCCGCCGAACATGCCCTTATCCTTTTCCTGCACGGTATTGCCACCGTGCTGGGGGTCATTGGATTTCTTCTGGCGGCAGTGGGTTGTGTCGGGGTGATCATACGGCGTGCAACCGCACCAGAGCTGCAGGGCTTTTCGGCGCCCATCGATTACTGTAATCTCGTATTTATCCTTGCTGTGGTTGTCAGTGGCTTGACTATGTGGCTGGTTGCTGACCCCCGGTTTTTGCAGGTTAGGGAATATCTCACATCGCTCATAACATTCAAGAGTGCAGGGCCACTGGGACCGGCCATGACGCTCCATGTCGTTCTCTTCTCCCTGTTTGCCATCTATCTGCCCTTTACCCACATGAGTCACGCCTTCATGAAATTTTTTCTGTGGGACAAGGTGTTTTTTGAAGACGATCCCAATCTCAAGGGAAGCTCTGTCGAGTCGCGTGTGGCAAGTGTCCTGAACTATACACAGACCTGGTCTGCACCGCATATGCATGCCGGTGGAACGTGGAGCGAAACTGCATCAAAGGGAGTTAAAGATGAAGAAAAATAAAATATTCTTAGAAGATATATGTGATCCTTCCATTCAGATGGCGGATATAGAACCAGAAAAGCTCATGCCCCTGCCCTATCCCTATGATACGCCTGAGGCCCAGCCTGCAATAAAAAGACTGACGGATGATCAAAAGGCGCGTTATGAATCCGATCTTGATGGATTTCTGGCACTGAAGATCCCCAAACCGGAGACAAAAGAGGAAGAAGAACAGCTGGTTAAGAAATTTCTTGAGGGGCTGAAAAAATTACTCTCTCGAGAGAATAACTGGACATTTCTTATGCCGCTGATGATGAGTCTCGAATATTGCGCCAAATGCCAGACATGCAATGATGCCTGTCCCGTATATGTCGCAAGCGGCAAACAGGAGATATATCGACCCACCTATCGGTCGGAAGTGCTTCGAAAGATTATCAATAAATACATCAAACCGGGAGGAAAGGCCTTCGCGAAATTTACGGGAAACGAAATCGATCTGAACTGGAAGACCGTTGCCCGTCTGGCTGAACTCGCGTATCGATGCACTCTCTGTCGACGGTGTGCTCAAGCTTGTCCCATCGGTGTCGATAATGGCCTCATAACCCATGAACTGCGAAAACTTTTCAGTCAGGAAATGGGGATTGCCCCTGAAGAGCTCCACAAGAAAGGGTCCGTCCAGCAGCTTGAAGTGGGATCTTCCACGGGGATGAGCAGACAAGCCTTCAAGGATATTATAGAATTTCTTGAAGAAGAGATCGAAGAGAAGACAGGCAAGAAAATAACAATACCCGTTGACAAGAAAGGGGCCGATATCCTCCTCATCCACAACGCCGGGGAGTTTCTGTCGTGGCCTGAAAATCCGAGCGCCTTCGCCATCATCTTTGAAGAGGCGGGATTGAACTGGACCTTGTCCAGTGAGATTGCGGGGTACGATGCCGTTAATTACGGTGTCTGGTATGACGATGCCCAATTAGCCCGGGTGGCCGTACGGCATGCAAAGATAGCGAAGGACCTGGGCGTCAAGAAGATTGTCGTTGGTGAATGCGGCCATGCCCACAAGGCGCTTATGGTAATTGCCGACCGCGTTCTCAACGAAGATTTGAATATCCCGAGGGAAAGCTGTCTGCCTCTTCTCGAGGATATCGTTATCAATGGAAAGCTAAAGCTCGATCCTCAAAAAAACAACTTTCCCGTTACCCTTCATGACCCCTGTAATATCGTGCGGCTCATGGGGATTGTGGAACCGCAGCGGAAGATACTCAGAAAGATTGCGCCCCAGTTCAGGGAGATGGCCCCGGAGGGTGTGAAGAATTACTGCTGTGGGGGTGGTGCAGGATTTGCCATCATGCCCTCACTGAATATGCCCGATTGGCGAAGCTCCGTGTCGAGTCGTATGAAGTTCAAACAGATACTCGAAGTTTTTCAGGATGTGATAGATCCGGGTATCAGGAAGATGGTCTGTGCTCCCTGCTCCAACTGCAAGGGGGCAATACGGGACCTTCTGGAATATTATGATGCGTGGGAAAAGACGGGGATTGCCTATACGGGACTGGTCGATCTTATCGTAAATGCCATGGTGGACATCGAAGGACCCTTTATCGAGTGGCCCGATGAGATGTAATAACGGGTGAATACGGGTTTTGATGATAATCGGCGCCGGCAATCCGGCGCCGTCTTCTTTTATGCAACGACCGTGGGCGGTCTCCTGTCGAACCAGGGCTGTGCCTGCTCCATCTGAGCGGCAAGTCGAAATAGTGTTGCTTCATCTCCGAACCTCCCTATAAACTGAACCCCGCAGGGAAGACCTTCGTCCGTCCAGTGAAGAGGAACGGACATGGCGGGCTGACCGGTGAAATTTGCCAGTTGTGTGAAGGGAGTCTTCGACAGGCTCTCTACCGCAAGCTTGTCTGTTATGCCGGAAAGCTTCAACACCGTTCCCAATCCCAGGGAGTTCACTATGGAAAGGAGGAGGCGCTCGGCAGGCTTTGGCTGCAATTCCCCTATCCTGACGGGAGGATACGCCATGGTCGGTGTGAGATAGAGGTCATATGTTTCATGAAAGCGCCCCATCACCCGGGAGGCCATATCCCATTCACGCAACTGTTTGACGAAATACCCCGCGGAAAAAGTGCGGCCGAGCAGTCCGAGGGTCCAGGTCAGGGCCTCCACATCGTCTCTTTTTGCTTTTCTGCCTAAGATGGTCTGCAGTTCTTCTATATCGGCCGCAATCTCTCCCATGTACATGGTGAGGTAACTCTTTGCCAGGGCCTTGCCGTCGAGGTACGGACAAGCCTTTTCAACCGTGTGCCCCAGGTCTTCAAGGAGGAGGGCCGTTTTTTCCACGGCCCTCACACACTCGGGATGAACCTCCGTGCCGAGCGGAGAGAGCGTATTGAAGGCTATTCTCAGGGAACCGGGGTCTCTTTTGATCTCTTCCATATATGGTCGCTCGGGCAGGGGAATGACATAGGGAGCTCCGGCATCCGTCCCCCTGGTTGCGTCCAGCATGGCGGCGCTGTCCCTGACAGAACGGCTGATGATATGTTCGACGACGGCACCCTGCCAGATCGCCCCGTGTTCCGGTCCGGTGGGATTACGGCCCCGTGTCGGTTTGAGACCGAAAAGGGCGCAGCATGACGATGGGATACGAAGGGAACCTCCGCCATCTCCACCCGAGGCGATAGGCACCATACCGCTCGCGACGGCAGCCGCCGAACCTCCGCTCGAGCCGCCTGGTGTATGATCGACATCCCAGGGATTGCGCGTGGGTCCATGAAGTTCAGGCTCCGTGATACCCATAAGACCGAATTCCGGACAATTCGTCTTTCCCATGATCACGACACCCGCCTTCTTGAACCGCTTTACCAGTTCGCAATCCTCATCGGGAATATAGTTTCTGTAGGCCCTGCTCCCGCCGGTCAGAGGGACGCCGGCATACGCCGCAACCAGGTCTTTCAGCAGAAACGGCACCCCCGTAAAGGGCCCTTCGGGAAGACCCCTTTCGATATCTTTTCGCGCCAGGTCGAACATTGGTGTGATCACCGCGTTCAGCGAGGGATTGAGCCGTTCTATCCGTTGTATCGCTTCTTCGTACAGATCTGCCGGGGAAACATCCTTCTTTCTGACAAGTTCAGCCATTCCGAGTCCATCATAGCTGTCGTATTCGTTGAAGCTACCCATACTGCCCCTCTCCTTTCATAGCGCATTTGTCCAATTACGTGTTTGTCGCGTACCTCTTCGGATATCAAATCCCGTGTTTCTGTATGCCAAGGATATCTAAGATCAGTCGATAGGTGTAGAGACAATCTTTTTGAAATCCGAATGAAAGAGAGAGAATGGGGCAGTGAAACAGATCAGCATTGAAACCGGTTGATTCAAGGTTCGTAATACACGGGATCACCTATTTCAGCGAAAGAAAAATTCAGGAAGATACTGTGTCCGTTATAGTCGAGGACCCTCAGGTCATCTTGTTGGTGGAGATCGTTCATGACGATATTGAAGTGTTTGCCGTATCTTTCTCGTACCTTCTCAACCGGTAAATCGTAAGCGATGAATTTCTTTATCCCCTTTGCCGCGAGTTTGTCTACAAAATCGGGGTTGGTTAAGGAATCATACGAGGTCATAATAAGAATGGGCCCTGTACCCGTGAATATGATACTTGTTTTCATGAGAGAACCCTCCTTTCTCTGCCTGGGGGCAGAAATAAAACATGTACCCTTCTTCCAATAAAGCTTGTCTGAATTATACCTCTAAAGTAACGGTACGTGCAATCCTGAAACGCTTTATGATGTACAACCGAACAGTATTTTTATCTTGAAAAAGAGAGTCCTTTGGGATATTACGAAAGCACATTTGGGCGGTTAACTCAGCGGGAGAGTGCTACCTTCACACGGTAGAAGTCACTGGTTCAATCCCAGTACCGCCTACCATTTGAATTCTAAGATTCCGGGGACTTGGCAATTTTGCTATCCCCGGTTTTTTTTGCCAATTCTTTACCCTTTAGCAATAGGTAAACGATACGGACTGTGATAAAGTTAGAAATTATTTATTACTATTTAATTTAATTAGAAGTTCTTTAGCTTCACTACGAAAATCTCTCATGTGCTGGATAATTTGAGGCAAAAGAGTATTTAGTCCATTTAGTTCATTGCCTTCGGCTGGCATTAATTGAATTGCCTTTTGTTGGGCTTGTTCAATAGACAAATCTCCATTTCGAAGTTGAATTTCGCGAATTAGTTCGTTAAGCTTTGCCAAAATTTCATATTTTCTTTTTTGTTGATTCTCTAGGACTGAAATATAATTAGAACTCATATTATAATATTTAAAAATTCCTTGACGCAATATTTCATCGTCTATTAAGGCCATCCAATCTCGATTTTTGACATAAATCTGACGAGATTCTCGCAGTTCACTGATGGTTGTATACCAGACCGTTTTACTTTTTTCCCATTCATCAATGACACGTCCATAGAGTTCAATAGATAACTTTAAATCATCAGTAATTCCAATTAGTAGAAGCTGTTTAAGGCGCTTAATACGTGCATGTTCTGATCTTGTTTGTAAAAGCCACCCCGTGCTAGCAGCAAGCATGCCGCCTATTAAAGTAGAGATAATTTGATTCATAATACCTCCATATAAGATCAAGTGTCTTGTTAATAGGAAATAACTTTGTGCATTCCTATGAATGCAGATTTTTGAATTATGTAGCTACATGATTCTATTTAAATTCAAATTTTTCTTTTGTACTAAAGCAGGTATCCAATATTCATATCTACTATGATAAATATATCTGCTTGCATTATGAACAGTTCTTCTGTTCAATTCTCTTATTATTGGGGTTGAAGCCTTAATGAAATCACAAGGCACATCTGCCCTCCATGTGGCCCAAAGAACAATATGGCTTGAAATAGGAAATGAAATCTCTGAGTACTTCCTTCCAATACCCATTTCTGTAAAATAGAAAACTGGATTAACTACAATAAGATATTAAAAATCTTAATATATATTAACTCACTAAACCCATTGTATCTATCTTGTCAATAAATATTCTAGTAATCTTTTCATTATGATATGAAATGGTCCTATCAAAAACACGTTGGAGGCGGCGGAACTATAACTTTTTTCACCTCCATGAATCTCACACCTGCGAAGTTTCTTGACAGAGACGAATAAATGTTTTATTCAGTTGTTTAAATCACTTGTTTCAACTTTATCGATTCTGGAGGTTTTGCGTGGTCACGCAGGCGGTGGGGACACGGGAGAGGATTCTTGAGGCAGCCGAAGATATCTTCGGAAGTAAAGGTTTCAAGACCGCCACCATTCGTCAAATTGCCGGGGCCGCGGGTGCTAATGTGGCCGCGGTCAATTATTATTTCAGGGACAAGCAGGGGCTGTACAATGCGGTGCTCGAGGATCTGCTCACCTTCGGTTTCAGCCGTTTCCCGTCCGAGATGGGCAGCAAGCCGGGCGACAATCCGGAGGTTCGCCTGCGGGCCTTTGTGAGGGCCTTGTGTTTCCGACTACTCAGTACGGAAGGCTGGGGAGGATATAACGGACGGGCACGGCTGGTGGTTAAAGAACTCACCGATCCTTCATCGAATCTCAAGGCGATCTTCGAGCACCATATCCAGCCCCACAAGGAGATTCTGGTGGGGATCGTCATGGAGTTGCTGGGACCGGCAGCCGATCGGCGTCATGCTCTCGACTGTGCCCTGAGCATCGTAAGCCAGTGTTTCCACTACGTCTATGCTCAACCGGTGATTGCGCGGATAGAGCCGGGACACGATCCGGTGGAGGAGCGTATCGAGATCCTGGCCGAACATGTATACCGTTTTTCCCTGGGAGGGATCGATATGATACGTCATACCATCGAAACCTCCGCCTCAGAACGGATAGACGAGCAAGAAGATCGATAGATGAAAGGGAGGTTTCATGAAAAAACGCGTGCGCATTATACTGCTGGTTATTTTGGTTATTGCAGCCGCTGCAGGGATCTATACCTACACGTTTCGCACGGAGAATAACTCAAACCGATTGACAATCTCCGGCAATATAGAAATAACGGAGGTGCCGCTGTCTTTCAAGATTGCCGGACGACTGGCCGAGCGTTTGGTGGACGAGGGAGACAGCGTGAAGAAGGGCCAGATAATAGCCCGTCTTGAGCGTGTCGATCAGGAACGGATGGTGGCCCGGGAGGAAGCCGGGTTGGCCCAGGTGGAGGCCATGCTCGCCGAACTCGAGGCCGGGAGTCGTCCCCAGGAGATTGCCAATGTGCAGGCCGAACTTAAACGGGCAGAGGCGGCAGCCCGCATTGCCGATACCGAACTGAGGCAGGCCAAGGCGGATTATGAACGGTTTTCCGAACTTCTGAAAGTCGGAGGGACATCCCAGCGCGATTTCGAACTCCATGAAACCCGCTACAAAGCCGCCCAGAGTGCCAATGTCGAGGCGGAGGCTCTCGTTGTCAGTTTCCGCGAACGCCTCGATTTGGTCAAGGAAGGGCCCCGTAAGGAAACGATCAAGGCCGCCCAGGCTCGGGTGAACGTCGCCCGCCAGGGCCTTGCCCTTGCCCATCAGCAGCTTGCAGACACCGAACTCTCATCTCCCATTGACGGTATGGTCCTCAACAAATCTGCAGAGGTCGGGGCTTACCTCGTCCCCGGCATGCCGGTTGTAACCGTGGGAGACATGGACCGCCCCTGGCTGCGTGCCTATGTCAACGAAACCGATGTGGGACGACTGCAACTGGGCCAGACGGTCGAGGTCGTTACGGACTCCTTGCCGGAGAAACAGTTCCCCGGCCGGATCAGCTTTATCAGCAGCGAGGCGGAATTTACCCCCAAGACCGTTCAGACCTTCGAGGAGCGGGTAAAACTCATGTACCGGATCAAGATCGATCTGGAAAATCCGGAACATCACCTGAAACCGGGCATGCCGGCAGACGCGATTCTTGAAGGAAAGGAGTAGTACCATGGCCGCTCCGGCGGAGACCGCCATCCATGCCCGTGGTCTCACCCGGCGATTCGGAGACCTGACGGCGGTCGATGCCCTTGATCTGTCCGTGGTTCCCGGAGAAATATTCGGTCTCGTCGGACCGGATGGAGCCGGAAAAACCACAACCCTGAGGATGCTGGCGGGGATTATGTCCCCATCGGAGGGTGAGGTCCGCGTTGCCGGGTACGATCTGATCATCGATCCCGGGGGCGGACGGGATCGCCTGGCCTACATGAGCCAGCGGTTCGGCCTGTACCCTGACCTGACCGTTCAAGAAAATATCAACTACTACGCCGATCTGTACGGTATGTCCCGCAAAGACCGGACAGGACGGATGGATGAACTTCTCGAGTTCAGCAGGATGACGCCCTTTACCGGCCGCCGGGCCGGAGATCTGTCTGGGGGAATGAAACAGAAGTTGCAACTGATCTGTGCCCTGATCCACACCCCGCAGGTACTGCTCCTCGATGAGCCCACCAACGGCGTGGATCCGGTGAGCCGAAGAGAATTCTGGCGTATTCTCTACCGGTTGTTGAGACAGGATGTGGCGATCCTGGTCACCACCGCCTATCTGGACGAGGCGGAGCGGTGCAATCGGGTGGGGCTGATCAGCGAAGGACACCTGCTGGCAGCCGGTCCTCCCGGAGAGATCCGGAACCTGATGCACGGAAAAATCCTGAGTATCCACAGCGATCAGGCGCGGGCCGTCAGCCGCCTGGTGGCCCGGCACCTTTCCACCGCCAACACGACGGTGTTTGGTGACACGGTGCATGTGGTGTGTGACGACGTGGAGGCCACGCGTACTGTCGTGAAGCGTCTCCTCGACGATAACGGTCTCCCTTCAGGGGATATGCGGGAGGCGGTCCCCTCACTGGAAGATGTCTTCGTCAGTGTCCTTGGCCGTGAGGAACCGGCCGCAGTGGATGATGAGAGTCCGGCCGACGTTCCTCCTCCCGACGGGACCGCCGTCGAGGTCCGCGATTTGACCCGTCGTTTCGGTAAGTTCGTGGCTGTGGACAAGGTTAGTTTTCAGGTCCCCCGAGGCGAGATCTTCGGTTTCCTGGGCCCCAACGGGGCGGGGAAGAGCACCACAATCCGGATGCTGTGCGGACTGCTGCGCCCCAGTGCGGGAGGCGGAACCGTTGCCGGGTACGATATTGGACGAGACAGCGAACAGATCAAACAGCATATCGGGTATATGAGCCAGAAATTTTCCCTCTACGAAGATCTGACCGTCGAAGAAAACATCGATTTTTACGGGGGAATCTACGGTCTGGAGGGAACACGGCTGGCGGAACGACGGGATTGGGCCGTGACGATGGCCGGTCTCGATGAGCGACGGCGCAGCCTTACATCGGTCCTCAGCGGGGGATGGCGGCAGCGGCTGGCCCTGGCCTGTGCCATTCTGCACGAGCCGCCGATCATCTTTCTCGACGAGCCGACCAGCGGGGTCGATCCGCTCAGCCGGCGCCGGTTCTGGGATCTGATTTATCATATGGCCGACCGCGGCGTGACCGTCTTCGTCACTACCCACTATATGGAAGAGGCCGAATATTGCGACCGGATAGCCCTGATCTATCACGGCAAGATGATAGCCCTGGGTTCTCCCGGTGAGCTGAAGGCCACTGTAATGCAGGACCGGATCCTGGATGTGCGTTGTACCGAGCCGCAGGATATCCTTGAAAAGGTGGCGGCCCTTCCGGCCGTGCACGACGTTTCACTCTTCGGGTCGGGACTCCATGTCGCTTGCGCCGACACCGACGAAGCGACCGCTCAGATACGGGACCTCTTAGCCGCCGAGGGAACGAAAGCGGAGCACATCGAGCCGGTGACCCCCGGGATGGAAGACGTTTTCGTCTCACTCATCGAGGCCTTCGATCGCGAGGAGAAGGGAGGCGTCCATGATTAATATGCGCCGCACAGCGGCCGTGGCCCGCACGGAGTTCATTCATGTTCTGCGGGACTGGCGCAGCCTCTTTCTGGCGATAGCGATCCCCATGGTGCTGATCCTCCTCTTTGGATACGCGCTCACACTGGATCTGAGGAATGTTCCCACGGTGATCTGGGACCAATCGCGCACCGGTGAAAGCCGCCAGCTCGTGAGTCTTTTCGACGGTTCCCCCTACTTTTCCATCAAGGGATTCCATGAAGGGTACGCCCCTCTTCAGCGGGAGATCGACGCGGGAAAGGCGATGGTTGCCCTGGTTATTCCGGGAGATTTCGCCGAAAAAATTCGCTCCGGCGTAACCGTTACCATCCAGGTCATCGTGGACGGCAGCGATGCCACGACCTCTCGACTGGCGGCGAGTTACACCAGAGGGGTCGGGTTGATCTATAACCGGAAGATCGCCGTTGCATCTTTGCGTCCCGCCGCTTCGGGGCACCTGACGGAAGGTGCCGTGAAGCTGGTGCCCCGAGTCTGGTATAACGCCGACATGCGCAGCCAGAACATGATCTTACCCGGGATCGTGGCGATCGTTATGATGGTCATTGCCGCCATGCTGACCAGTGTCACCGTTGCCCGTGAGTGGGAAACCGGTACGATGGAGCAGTTGATCAGCACGCCGATCCGGGGTCATGAGCTGATCTTCGGAAAGGTGATTCCCTACTTCGTGATCGGCATGATTGATGTCGCCATCGCCGTTTCCCTGGGAGAGTGGCTTTTCCATGTCCCCCTCCGCGGGAACCCGGCTCTGCTTTTTGCCATGGCCGCCCTCTTTCTGACCGGTGCGCTCTTTCTGGGAATGACCCTGAGCATCACCTTGAAATCACAGGTTTTGGCCAATCAGATTGCCATTGTCGCCGGGTTTCTCCCGACCCTGATCCTCAGCGGGTTCGTCTTTGCCATAGAAAACATGCCCCCCCTCCTCCAGTGCCTTACCTATATCGTGCCGGCCCGCTACTTTATTGCGATCATGCGGGGTATCTACATGAAGGGGATCGGCCTGGAGATCCTCTGGCTGAACGCCCTCCTTTTGTTCGTCTACGCCGTCATCTTGATCCTTGCGGCCAACCGGCGACTGAAACTGAGACTGGAGTGACGGTATGCTGACACGACTGAAACGGATGCTTGTCAAGGAATTCCTGCAGATGATGCGTGACCCGCGGATGCGTATGGTGGTGTTCGGACTGCCGGTGATCCAGATGCTGGTGATGGCATTCGCCCTGACGACGGATGTGAACCGTGTCAAGATTGCTGTCCTCGATCGCGATCGGACCCCGGCCTCCCGCGAGCTGCTCAGTTCTTTCACCGGGGGGAACTATTTTCAGATCGTCCACCGGGTCCAGTCAATGGATGAGATGACCCGACTCCTGGACCAGGGGACGGTACGGGCAGGGATACAGATCCCTTCCGGATTCGCCGGTGATATTAGGGCGGGCCGCCCGGCACAGGTGCAGCTGATTGCCGACGGCACGGACAGCAACACCACGGCGATTATTCTCGGCTATGCGGACGGGATCGTAGCCGATTTTAACGGGCGACTGCAGGGCCACCGGACCGGAGCTGTCCCGGTGGAGATGGCGATCCGGGCCTGGTTCAACCTGAATCAGGAGAGCCGCCTGTACTATGTCCCGGCACTGATCGGGTTGATGCTTCTCATATTCAGCCTCATGCTTACCAGTATCGGGATCGTCAGGGAGAAGGAGATCGGTACCATTGAACAGGTGATGGTTACTCCGATCCGAAAGATGGAATTTATCCTCGGAAAAACGATCCCCTACGTCATCACCGGGTATATCACCATGACACTGATGTTTATCCTTGCCATTCTGGTCTTTGATGTCCGTATTCACGGCAGCATCCTGCTCCTCTATGGGTTGACGGGGATCTATCTGTGCGGCAACCTGGGCCTGGCCCTCCTGGTGAGCGCCAGTGCAAGCACGCAACAGCAGGCCCTGCTGACCGCCTTTTTCATCATCATGCCATGCGTCCTGCTCAGTGGTTTCATGTTTCCCATCCACAACATGCCAAAGGTCGTCCAGTATGTCACCTGGGTCAATCCCATGCGGTGGTACCTGGAAATCCTGCGCGGGGTCGTCATCAAGGGAGTAGGGATCAAGGTGCTCTGGCCGGCGGCAGCGGCTCAGTTGACACTGGCGGTTGGTTTTCTTTTCCTCGCGTCGAAGCGTTTCAGAAAGACCTTGAGTTAGGCAATACAACCATACGATGCCCTTGCTGTGTGGTCTAATCCGTCGAGAGATTCGTATTACCGGTTGAACAATTGCATATCGTTTGATAAAACTCTGTTGAGAAGAGCATCTTGATACTTTGCATATATGGTGCTTGGCGGATTGGTACAAATCTGGTTCAAGGATGTGGCAAGAAGGCCGGAAAGGAGTTTGGTATGGATACTCTCTTCAATGCGGAACAGCTGCCGTGGGAGAATCACCCTACGGCCCACGGGGTTTCCATCAAAAAGATCATCACGACGCAGCAGTTTGGAGAAGACAGTCCGACCATACTCTTGATAAAGATCCCTGTCGGTGTGGGCGTGCCGGAGCATGTCCACGAAGGAAGTGAAGATATCCTCTTCATCGTAGCCGGACAGGCGACTATGTGGATAGATGGTACCGGGAATGTGAAACTTCAAAAAGACACAGTCGTTCGAGTACCACGCGACACGAAACATCGGATATTCGACGTGACGGATGAGCTTCTGATATACGATGTTTTTTCACCCGGTTTTATGTAGGAACAGGCCGTTCTTTTTCCTGCAATCCCTCTCTCAGGATACAACAAGGTTCATGATGCATTTGAAAGACGGAAGAACCGAAGCGTGAGCGAATACTCCGCTGCTTGAGATGAAGGTGGCAGGAAGAAAATAAAAGAGTTCCTTCATAGTCGGAGCTCATCCGCGCCATAATGCGGGATGCTTCAATTATAAATCTTGAGTGTATAGGAAAAATCGGCTGTGTGTTTTCGCTTTCACATGCATATGCAGACGGGAAGTTCGGGGGATCGTATCGAATGAATGCCTATCAGAAATGGTTCTTAGCCAGCAGACCATGGTCGTTTACGATGACGGCGGTTTCAGTGAGCGTGGGAAGTATTATTGGTTCCATGGATGGAAGTTTTTCGTGGTTTCTTTATCTGATCACCCTTGTCGGTATCATTTGCATGCACGCCGCGGCAAACCTCTTTAATGACTACTATGATGTCTTGAGCGGCGTCGACACGCTGGAGGTATCAACTGCGCAGTACCGCCCCCATCCCCTGGTTGAAGGGATACTGAAACCTAGGGAGGTGATGATCGAAGCGATCTGCCTTTCCGTGCTTGCCGCAGTAATCGGTATATTCCTTGCGGTGACCAGGGGCTGGACGATTCTGGCGATAGGCATGATAGGAGCTTTTGCCGGATTGTTTTACACGGCGCCTCCCTTCAGATATAAGTATAAAGGGTTCGGGGAGCTTTCAACGTTTCTGATGTGGGGACCGTTGATGGTGGAGGGATCATACTTTGTTCAACGTCAGACCCTGAGCTTGGATGCCTTCTGGATTTCCCTTCCCCCCGGTGTGCTTGTCGCTCTGGTGATCCTCGCCAACAACATACGCGACGCCGTGTATGACGAGGAAAGAAAGATAAAAACACTTCCGATCATAACCGGACGGAAGGGAGGCATATGGACATATATACTCCTGGTGGTGTTTGCCTACGTATCGGTTATCATCATGGCCTTTACCGGACCCCTTAACCTCTGGGCTTTGACGGTACTCATCTCGCTTCCGCTCTTCTTCAGCCTGCTGCGTGAGATGATACACAAGCCTCCCATCGATGCGGATGCGAAAACGGCAAAACTGAACACGGCCTTCGGCATCCTGCTTCTCATCTCGCTGATCATCGGGAGGTTGACGTGAGGCAATCGGCAATGTCATGGAAGCCGTTAGTAGTGACGATTGTTCTCGCGAATATATTTTGGTTTGCCACCTTTTACCTCACCTTCAGCACCTTCTGGATAAAGATCGGCATCTCGGTAGCCATACTCGTCGCACTGTCCTGGTGGATACGGCCCCCGAGAAAGGATCGGTTCCGCATCGACGCAAGGGCACTGGTTGTCGGCCTTGTCTCGGCCGTGGTACTGTATCTCATCTTCTGGGCGGGAAAGGAAATATCATCGGCTGTCTTCCCCTTTGCGGAGCGTCAGATAGGAGGTATATACGGCAAGGGGCAGGGCACGTCCCTGTGGTCTGTTTTTCTGCTGCTCCTGTTCATCACGGGGCCCGGTGAGGAGCTGTACTGGCGCGGGTTTCTGCAGGACAGATTCATGGAACGGTTCGGAGGGTGCAGAGGTTGGATTCTTACCACCGTCATCTATACCGGCGTCCATATCTGGTCGTTCAATTTCATGCTTATCGGAGCGGCCTTTGTTGCCGGTGCCTTCTGGGGGGCGTTGTACTGGCGCCTCGGTAATCTGGTGCCGGTCATTATCTCTCATTCTCTCTGGAGTGCCGTTATATTCGCGGTTATTCCGTTGACCTGATTGGAAGGGAGACCACAGTCCCGGTTGCCTGTGACGGGAAATTTCAATCGGGAATTCGGTAGTGATGTATGGTACAATGCTGTTAAATACTGCCGGGAATTATACCGGCAAGTAATTGCGGAAAGAACTGCTTATGGAATTCAAAGTACCCGTACGAAAGAATAAAAAATTACAAGTCCTGGTAGATCGCATCAATGCCGATCAGGAGTTGTTCCAGTTGTGGAAATGCGCGAATGTCAATGCGGTGGATCGGTCGGGAATCAGCGATCACGGTGAGGTGCACGTTCGTATTGTGGCTAATGCGGCCTTGAGGATGATCCGATTGCTGGTCGAGAGCGGCGTCGAACCGGGGGTGGTGACACACCATGGATTGACCAGCGAAGATGCGGAACTGGTTGTTGTCATAGCGGCCTGTCTGCACGATACGGGGATTGCGGTACATCGGCACAACCATGAGCGGTACAGCCTGTTCATCGCTTTTCGTAAGGGTCGAGAATTATTGGAAGGGATCTACGGTGAGCCGGATTTGACGACCATGATATCCGAGAGCCTCCACGCTATTGTCGCTCATAATGCGGAAGAGAAATGCCTGACCATCGAAGCGGGTGTCCTGAAGGTAGCCGACTCAATAGATATGACCGAAGGCCGTTCCCGTATTCCCTTTGAATCGGGAAAGGTGAATATTCATTCAGTGTCCGCACAAGCCGTCGAAGGTGTGAGAATTATCAAGGGAGCAAAAAAACCGGTCCGCATAGAGATCAACCTGTCTAACTCGGCGGGTATTTTCCAGCTCGATGAATTATTGAGGAATAAACTGAATAATTCATCCCTGATGCCCTTCGTTGAAGTAACGGCGAAGATTGAAGGTGAAACGGAACGCCGATTATTCGATTCGTTTACGATATAGCTTTCCCATTGTTGACATCTCAATTTTCTCTGGTTCTTATTGAGTGACACTTCCTCAACGTACTATGGAAGCTCTTCGCAACTTGTTGCGGGGAATCTCCGACTGTTAAGATATTCATAAAATACTCTTTCCAACCTGAATTTGCTCTTGACAGGTGTTTACTGTTTGAGTAGTACATGCGGAGTTGCGCAAATAGCCAAGTAGTACCGGGGTTAAAATATAAGCGGTGTCGATACCTGATAAAAGGAAACACCAATGGTAAGAATATCTCATGATGCGCTTGAAGCGTTACAAAAAATGCTTCAGAACAAGGGTTCTTCAGCCTCGATAAGAATAGAGCTGTTCGAGGGGTCATGCTGAACAGGGCCATCGTTCGGGATGGTTCTGGACGAACCACAGAAATCTGACACGTCTTTCACTCATGAGAATGTGACGTTTATTATAACAAAAGACGTCCTTAAAAAGCTGGCACCTATCGATATCGGGGTAATAAAGGACGGAGAAAAGATGCTGTTTCAGATAAAGTCAAGACTTCAGTCGCTCAGCTATTGTCTTGCTCCCTGTTAACCTTCTGCTGATGGCGTGCGAATTCTCAGGGGGCAACCAAACCGGTCTGCATTGAGAACAACCTGTCTAATTCGGCAGGTATTTTTCAGTTCGATCTCAATGTTCTGGGTTTCTTATTGCGTGACACGTCCTCAACCTACTATTGAAGCTCCCCGCAACAAGTTGCGGGGCATCTCCGACTGTTAAGGAAATTTTATTTTATTCGCTCGCTAATCCCGCCGCAAGCAGCGGGGAATGCGCTCGCTGTTCAGTTCAATTCGGAGATCAGAAATCAGCTGGGATGAACTCGCCATATTTCTAAGAACCCCCTCACAGTATCTATCAAAATCTTTTGTTCGCCTTGGATTTGCTCTTGACAGGTGCTTACTGTTTGAGTAATAGATGCGGAGTTGCGCAAATACGCAAGTAGTACTGGTCCTGAAATATACGATGAAACATCTCTAATCACGGTGCGGGTGGATAAGCTCTGTTCTATCGTGAGGTCTCGGCGAATCGTCAGCAGGGGACGGCGCCGCTAGATTATGTGGCGCGGTACCGTGGGCAAACCTGCCGGTCAAGATGCGACATCGAAACACGACTCATACAGAGGAGGGAGTAATCGATGAATGATGAACGATCCGAATTGACAAAACCAGCAGATCAGGTTGATGAAGGCGAACAATGCGGACCGGGGTGTAATTGCGGAAGACCCGACCTTGGAATGAAAAAGAAGGTGATCATCTGCCTGATTGTTGTAATCGCGGCGGCGGCCGTCTTGGCGCAAGCCTACATCCGCAAGGTCGATAATAAGCCCGCGCAGAGACAAGAAGCGTACACCGCACCGCTGGTCACCACAGCCCCAGCGGATGACCCATCGACGGTCGGCAAGACACAGGAGGTTGATACGAATCAAGTAAAATCATCACCCTGGGACGAACCGTTGAAGTCGTTCGCTTCTCTCAACGAGGTGGCCGCCGACAAAGAAGCGGTCTTCGTCTACCTGCCTGAAAAAGGGAAAAAACAAGATCAGAACATTCAGAAGGAAATCGAGGCGGCAACGAACAAGGTACGTGCCGGAAAAACGGTTGTGGCATTTTACACGTTGAGTGATGACTCTCAGGACTACGAGCAAATGATTAGCAAAGTGCCTGCGCCATGTGTGGTGGCAATGGTCAATGGGCGTGGCATAAGCCTCGTGTCCGGTGAGATCACGGAAGGGAAACTGCTACAAGCCCTTGTTGCGGCATCGCGTCCTTCCGGATGCAGTCTTTCCGGTTGTGACCCATCGTCATCGGGCTGCAAATAAGAAGGATAGATCGGAATGGACTGGATCGTATCGATTGCTGAATGGGCTAAGACAACATTGGAGCAGGCGGGAACAAGCCCCTTGGCTCTGCCCCTGGCGTTTGTACTGGGCTTGGCCAGCTCAGTGGCCAGTGCCTGTTGTACATTGCCGGTGTTTGGTGCCATCATCGGTTATGCCGGGATGCGAGATGCGGCCGACAGGCGTTCTACCATACTCGGCGCAAGTTTCTTTATGGTCGGCACGACCATTGCCTTACTCATCCTTGGAAGCGTCGCCGGGTTGATTGGGCAAGTCGCTCAAAGCGTTCTCGGACAATATTGGAAGATATTTGCCGGAATCATTGCTATTGTGGTCGGGCTTGGCGCTCTGAACCTTCTTCCTTTCAATATAACAGGGAAATCTCACACGGTTTCGAGTACCCCCAAAAGAGGACTGCTGGGCGCAGTTGTTGTCGGCCTTATCATGGGCGGAGCGGTCAGTGTGTGTTCTTTGGGTTGTAATCCAGGGATCTTCATCATCCTCGGAGTGGCCGTTTTACAAGGTTATACCCTGTGGATGTTTGGTGTGCTGATTACCTATGCCATCGGGTTCAGCCTGCCACTGGCGGCACTCATGCTCGGTGTTTCTTTTGGAAAATCGGCCATCCGTTTCCAGAAGGCAGACAATGTGATTAGATTTATTGCGGGCGTCGTGTTGATTGGGGTTGGGTTTTATTTTTTCTACTCACTATGAGCAGAAAAGCCCTGGAGAATTTCTAATAATTCATCCCCGGTACGGAAAATGTGCTTGACAGACATATGGCGGCTGAGTATTATCTGAACAATTGCGCAGATATGCGACAAAAACAGAAGAGTTTTACATTGGACAACGAAACCACCCTTTTCAAGGTTCTTGCGGACTCGATCCGATTACGATTGGCTGTCTTGCTTGCCATTCAGGGGGAAAAGTGTGTCTGCCAGCTGGCAGAGGCGTTAAACGAACCGGGTTTCAAGGTGTCCCGCCACCTCGGGATTATGCGGTCGGCTGGGATGGTCGATGTGCGGCGCGAAGGTACGTGGATGCATTACAAACTGACAGAACCGAGAGATCATCTGGAAATATGTCTCCAGGAAACTCTCCGAGCCAGTTTAGCAAATCACGAAATCGTCAAAGGGGACCTGAAACGCCTCGCAACGGCAAAGTGTTTAACTGAGAAAAACATGTGAGAAAAACAATCGACCCGATGTTTATATATCGGTACGGGAAGCTCATCTTTCCATTAATCGTCTGTACGAATAAACCATGGAGGTAAAAGTAATTGTGAAGAAATATATCCTGTTTGTTGTTTCAATTCTGTGTCTGACTCTGCCACAGGGCGCCTTTGCGAAAGGTGACGTGACGGTGCTGTTCACCGGTGATCTGTTCGGTCAGGTCACCTCCGTTCACGGGTGACACGGTGCGTATTCGGGCGGTCTTGCCCGAAACACAACCATGATCAATCAGATTCGGAGCGAAGAAAATCCAGTCCTGCTCGTAGACTGCGGTGGATTCTTCCCCAAGCGGTTTATCAGCAGTACCGGGAATATTATAGCGGATAGGGGTTTGAAAGTGGCGAACCTGATGGGCTATGCGGCCATGAACGTCGGCATGGGTGAATTTGCATTGGGTATCGACTTTTTGGCGGAACGGTCACCCGATCTCACGTTCCCCTTGGTTGCCTCGAATCTTACATATGCTGAGGGGGTGTCGCCCTTTACGAAACCATATGTCATTACCCAGGCCGGCGGCCTGAAGGTGGCACTCCTCGGTGTCATGTTCCCTGCCACATCCGAGAATGAACTCGCTTCCAAGATTGCCGACAAGGTAAAAATCGTCCCTCCCGTGGATGCTCTGAAGTCGATCCTTCCCGGAGTAAGGAAAGAGGCCGATATCGTGATCCTCCTGTCTCAACTGGGAACGTTGGAGACGAAGAGGATCGTGGACAGTATGCAAGGCATAGATCTGGTAATATACGGAGGGGTAGATAACAAGCCCGTCGGGTGCGGCGCGAAGATAGGGGTAACCTCGTCTACAGCTACATCCGGCACCTTGGGACTCAAGGCCAACGCCAAGGGATCTTTTCTGGGATACGTTAAGCTGTCCGTGGATGATGCCGGTCGCGTCTCCGTTGGTACTTCCAAAATGATATCTCTTGACGAATCGGTGGAGATGGACGAGAAGATCCTCGAGATTACGGGAATCGATATTTACAGGACAGCGAGTGAAGAGCGGAAGAAATTCATAGAAAAGCAGAATAAGACCATCGAAGAACAGCGGAAAGAGCAACTGAATGAGATACAGGATCTGCAGAAACTCACGCCTGAGGAATACCTGCAGAAGCTTCTCAAGGAACGGCAAGGAACGGTAAAGCAATGAGGAAGAATCAATTTATCATCTTAGTATTGCTGGGTGTGTTCGTGGTAACGCTTGTTGGATGCTCTCAATCAGAGGGTGATGAAAAAGCTCTGAAGGAGAGCGTTACCCGGGAATGGCAGGCTAAGGTGAACAAGGACTGGAATGTTGTCTATGACCTTACCACGGATGCGTTTAAGAAAACGATGGACAGGGACTTTTTCCTCCAGAAAGCCAATGTGAATGTCCTGGAGTATTCCATTAAAGAGATAACGGTTACGGAATCCGGCAAGAAGGCTCTTGCCGTGATTGCTTACAAACATAACCACAAAAATTTCGAATTTAATACAACATCCCGTGAAAACTGGGTATGGGAAAACGGAGGCTGGCGTCTGGAGCTGGACGCCAATCTCGTGCCCAAGTAAGGAATTCCCTCTCCGTAGGGATTCCAACGGAGACTGCCTATAAATCTATGATGTAATCGTGAAGCGGGTTTGTACTTGGAACCCGGAAAACAAAGGCCCGACCTCATTACAAAAGGTCGGGCCTTTGTTTTGTCACTACTGTACTGTTTGGTTCGATTAATCCATGGAGAAATCTGTATATGGACCGTACCTCCCCTGAATATTTAGTTGACATAATCAACTATATGTGCAAAATCTTGTTTATCGGTTTCGGATATATTGTATTAAAGTTTCCGACCAGAAGAGGGGAATGTTCTGATGGAAAAACAGGCTAAGCAACTTGCAGGGCTGGTGGAGGATATAATGTACTATTTTGGTGCGCAAGGCACGGAAGATGGGTGTTGCGGTGAAAAAATCTCTCCCGGTGAGTTTCGAGCCCTCCGTGCTGCGTTGCGTCCGGATATCTGTACCATGCAGCATATTGCTAAGAGCGCAGCAGTAACAAAAGGTGGTGCGACCCGAATTGTTGGTCGTCTTGAAGACAAGGGTCTGGTTCATCGAGAACAGGACCAAAAAGATGGAAGAGTTTGTTGTGTTACCGTAACTGAAGACGGCAAGGCCCTCTTGGCCAGAGTTGAAGACCAACTCACGAATAAGATGGTGGTTATACTGAATGCAATGACCCCGGCCATGCGAGATGTCCTGATCATCAGTCTCGATACGTTTCTTCAGACTGTGCAGCAGATTACAGACGGGAATAATGTTGACATAGTCAACATATAAGGAGGTCTTAACGGTGTTCAAGCTGAATAGTGTCATCGTTGCCGGTAAATTTTTTCTGATTATTACCGGTGAACTCGTCTTGATTTTTGTCGCTGTTTCTTTTCTCATCGGGCTGCTGACTGAATACCTGCCTCCCTCCCGGATTCGAGATTTTCTCTCCAACAAATTAACCGGGGTGCAATACCTCTTGGGGGCAGGTCTGGGAGCGCTAACGCCTTTCTGCTCCTGTTCCACCATACCAATTACGGCCGGTTTGCTTCGGGGCGGCGTTCCCTTCGGTCCGATCATGGCTTTCCTGTTTTCTTCACCGGTCCTGAACCCGGTGATTATCGCCCTGTTACTCTCTCTGCTTGGCGTTAAAATCACGGTGTTTTATGTTGTCGTCACCTTCTTCGGTGCCATGACCGCTGCAGCCCTGCTGGCGAAGTTCGGGATGGAAAGCGAGGTCAAGCCGCTGATGAATATTCAAAACGCTTGTTGTATGGACGATAAAACGAAATCCGATCTTTTCCCGGTTTTAATCCAGGAGACACCTGTCGATTGCTGCCCTTCAGAGAAGATGCCGTCCCCGGCACTGACCATTTTCCCCTCCTTTCAGGATTCAGGTTCGTGTTGCGGAGGAGAAAGAGAAATGACCGCTCCGCAATCACTGCAGACATCGTGTTGCGCTGTGAATTTCGAGGAGGACGGCTCGATAAGGGTTCCTTTTAAGAAAAAGATCAAGAATGCGGGGGTGTCAGCGGTGGAAACCTTCAAGGGGGTTTTCTGGTATCTCCTTCTCGGTGCCGGCATAGGGGCCTTTATCTATGGGTTTTTCCCGCAGGATCTGGTCGTACGATTGGCCGGGCCGGGTAATCCCTGGTCTATTCCGATCGCCTCGCTGATCGGCGTACCCATGTACATCCGTGCGGAAACGGTAATCCCCATCAGCGCAGCCCTGGTCGGAAAAGGCATGGGAGTCGGGACCGTTCTGGCTCTCATAATCGGTGGAGCCGGGTCCAGCATCCCAGAGATGATCATTCTTGGTTCTATGTTCAAAAAGAAACTGATTGTCGCTTTCGTGCTTAATGTCTTTCTTGTTGCTATTGTGGCGGGCTATCTTGTGGAGTTTCTGTTGTATTAAACAGGGGATCATTTAGCTCAACCGGAAAGACATAATCATAACGTGCTAGACAATAGCACGAAGCGCATCCGGTTTATCATAATAAACGATGCGGCCTTGCTGCCCTCGTTTAATTCCTTGTGTGTCCGGTTCTCGTGAACGTGATACGCAACAGATAGAGAGAAACGATCAGAAACATTCCGTCCCGCAGGGCAGTCAAGATGTTTGCCGGATCTGCTGTGGGTGATGAGGAAAAACATCCGCAACTGATATCCAGTCCCCTCGCCATATTATACGACAGGGCGCTCATAAATATCAGAAAGAGGCCGCTGCTGATGATAACCGTTCCAGGCATCCAGAGTCCTATAATGAGAAAGACACCCAGAAAAAGCTCCAGCCAGGGCAACACCAGGGCAGCCAGATTCACCAGCCAGTCCGGCAGGATTTGATAGAGATACACGGCTTTTGCGAAGGCCGCCGGGT
>DAISYQ010000035.1:0-36404 GCA_036825195.1 Syntrophales bacterium | reverse complement strand
GGCGACAAGACCTTTGTCCCCCTGACGGCAGATGCCATTGTCAAGGGGGAGATGATTTTCTGGAGGAAAGATGTCCTGGTATGGCCCACCTATATCGATAATCTCGTGGACCTGCTCATGGTGATCTCACAAAACGACAGTGCGGTAGGAGAGGGGTACCTCGTTCATGACGGGGAGTTCACCACGTTTCAGAATTTCTGCGCCATGATTGCCCGGAGTCTCGATGTACAGGAGCCGACACGACACATCCCCTATGGGGCGGCATATGCGGCGGCACTGATCATGGAAGGTGTCTGGTCCCTCATGCGCATGAAGACCCGTCCCCTTCTTACCACTTACGCCGTTAAAAACCTTGGTTCCCGTCTTTGCTTTTCCATCGAAAAGGCACGACGGGAACTGAAGTGGGAGCCCACGGTTTCCTTTACGGACGGTCTCGAAGAGACCATGAGATGGCTCAAGACCGTCGATCACGGAACCTTTAAGGTCAAATAATGGGCCTTTCTATGAAGGTATGAATTCCGTATCTCTCACCTGAACGAGCGCTATGGCATCGACAGGGCAATCGTTTGTACAGAGGCCGCACCCGATACAGAGGTTCGCATTGACCAGGGCCGTGTCCTCTTCGTCCATGGAAATTGCCTCCATTGGACAGATATCGAGGCAGGACCCGCACGAGATGCACAGTTCACCATGCACCGATGCCTGGTACCGGCTGGGAGCTACAATCCCTCTGGTCGCAGGATTCCTGAGATAGGGAATGACCGTGCAGCAGCAGTCGCAGCAATTGCATATGACCGTCCCTATCCCGGCCCTGTTTTCCGTGGTGTGTATGAGGCCCGCTTCCTCGCATCTCTTCAGAATCTCCTTTGCCTCGGCCGCATCAATCTTTCTTCCCGTACCTCTCTTGATGGCGTAGTCTGCCCCCCTGTTGAGCTGGAGGCAGACGTTAATGGGTTTGTCGCATTTTCTCATGCTCAGTCTGCACGGACAGTCAGCAACAGCGATATTCTGGGCTTTATCAATGATCTGAGCGGCATCTTCGTACGGGAGAACCGTGGCATTCGATTCAATTCCCTCGTTTATCGGAACGACACGGAAGAAGGGGGGAGAATTGAGTTCCGTCAGCATCTTCGGTATCTGGGGAAATTCCTCATTCATGTATCGTACCCAAAGATCCAGCATCTCCTGAGGAGCGTCTTTCCAGAGAATTGTCGCATCGTGAAACTGAATGATATTATTCGGCATACGGAATCTTGTTATTCCGTCCCGAATCTTTTCAAATACCACTCCCCTGATGAACAGTTCATGGAGGATGGCATTCATTTCATCCAGACTCTTGCCGAACATCTCCGCGAGATCTTCCGCCGTCGCCGGTAACGCATTCAGAATGTTTCCCTCTTCTTCGGAACAGATGGTGCGCCATATCTGAGGGAGTATCGCAGAATTCTCGGCCCCTATCTTTTTTGATAATGTCTGGTATAGATCAACATTTCCCATAGTCCCCCCCCGGAATGTACACACAAAACTATTTTTTCATCTTCTTATTTTTTACGGCAAGGGCAAGTTTATCTTTTAATAGATCACCCAGCGTTCCCATCGAAGTGGGTGTCTTTTGAAGATAGGCTCGATAGTCTTCTTCCTCGGCCATTCCCGTTTCATCTGTCCCCTTCTCTTCGTGCTCCAGCTTCAAAGAGAGCCGCTTCTTTTCAAGATCAACTGCCTCAACGGTCACTGCGACAGACTGTCCCAGTTCCAGCACTTCATTCGGATGGTTGATGCGTTTGCCGCCACCAAGCTTCGAAATATGGATCAATCCGTCCACACCACCTTCAAGGGTCACAAAGGCGCCGAATTTTGTCAGGCGTGCCACTGTTCCCACATGGGAAGATCCTTCCGGGTAGTTCCGTTCGACATGGTCCCATGGATCGGGAAGCATTGCTTTAAGACTGAACGATACCCGGTCTTTCTCCCAATCGAGATTCATGATCATCAGTTCGAGCTTCTGGCCGACAGAGAGTACGCTTGCAACATCGTCGACTCGTTCCCATCCGATTTCAGAGATGGGGAGCAATCCCTGGATGCCTCCGATATCGATAAAGGCGCCGAATTTCTGAATCGATGCGACTGTCCCGGAGACCTGCATACCCGCATGCAATTCCTTCTTGAGCGCTTCCCTCTTCTCCCGCTCTTCCTCCTCCAGGATCGCCCGGTTGGAGAGGATGACGTTCCGTCCCTTTTCGCCGTATTCGGTAATCAGAAAGGACAACCGGTTTCCGATATATTCGGAAGCATTCTCAGTCCGCCTGAGTCCCATCTGTGAAAAGGGACAGAAAGCCCTCGTATCACCGGCTATCCGTACCTGATAACCGCCTTTTATCTCCTTTTCCACCAGTCCTTCGACGGGTATCTTACTGGCCCAGGCGTGTTCGAGGAAGTTCCTTCCCGCCTCACCGGAGGTGATCCGTGTGGTAAAGAGATATTCGCCGTGCCGTGAAGAAAGAAAATACACCGTGATCGAATCGCCGACCTTGTACGGAAACTCGCCGTTTTCATCGAGAAGCTCCTTTTTATCGAGGAGGCCCTCACTTTTGCCACCGAGACCCAGAAAGACCCAGTCAGAGCCGATATCAACGATTTTGACCTCCATCCGCTCTCCCGGTTCCAGCCACCCGGTTTCATCCATATTTTCTTTCAGAAGTTCTTCAAATGATACATCTTCGTTTTTCTTATCGTTTGTCATATGTCTTTGTTCACCTCAGCAATATTGAAGCCCCCCCGCAACACCTAGCGAGGATGCGCTCACGGTTCAATGCAACGTGGGCACATATCACATCCGCGTTTTTTTAAAAACAAGAAAAATACGTTAACCCTCTCTCCGTCACGAAAATTTACCCGCTGATACACAGTCAAAAACACTGCGGGGTCACATCCTGATGTGACCCCGCAGTGTCGGACCATGATGATCTTACTGTGGTCTCGACGGTCTTGTTCTCTTACATAGGATATATACACCCAAAACAATTAGAAGAACCGGAAAGACGTATGTGCCCCAGTTCCGGATCTCGGGATAGAAATTTTCCATCACAAAGAATCCAACCCCCGCCGCGCCAACAATCCACGCTCCGGCATCCTTGAGACGCTGAACCAGCATGGTGACGGCTATGACGATGAAAAGTATGGGCCAGCTCTTGCCGAATCCATAGATGCCGCTACTGCTCAGGATCATGAGTGTGCCGAGAGTAATCAGAATCACGGCCCCTATGATCCTCCGTGATCTCCTTTCCATTCTCACGCCACCCCTCCTTTCTATCTCGTTGCATTCCGTCATGTTATTTTTCTCTCTTCTTTGCAAACTCCATGAAGGGTTCGAAGAGATCAATCGGTATGGGGAAGAGTGTCGTCGAGTTGTTTTCCGCTGCCACGAGGGCCAGTGTCTGGAGATAGCGAAGCTGCAGCGCTATGGGTTGTTCCGCCATCATCTTCCCCGCGTCGGTCAGTTTCTGTGCGGCCTGGAATTCACCCTCGGCGTTGATGACCTTCGCCCTTCGCTCTCTTTCCGCCTCTGCTTGTTTCGCCATGGCACGCTGCATCTCCTGCGGGAGGTCGATGTGTTTCACCTCGACGGTCGATATCTTGATCCCCCACGGATCGGTACTTCGATCAAGGATTTCCTGGAGCTGCTCGTTGATCTTTTCCCGCTCGGCAAGGAGTTCGTCCAGCTCAACCTGCCCGCAGACACTCCGCAGGGTAGTTTGCGCGAGCTGCGAGGTGGCGTAGAGGAAGTTCTCGACCTCGACAACGGCGCTGTTTGCCTCCATGACCCTGAAATAGATTACAGCGTTTACCTTGACTGAAACATTATCCCGCGTTATCACATCCTGCGGCGGGACATCCATCGTGATGATCCTCATATCCACCTTTACCATCCGGTCTATAACGGGTATCAGGATGATGAGACCGGGTCCTTTGGTAGCGATGATCCTTCCCAGACGGAAGATTACGCCCCGTTCATACTCGTTGAGGATCCGTATCGCGGCCGCCAGGAACATCACCACCAGAACAACGACAGCTACTATTGTATACATTCTTCTTTCCTCCCCTATATCTTTTGTATTCTTTCAATCTCGAGTGTTAATCCCCTGACGCCGATTACCCGTACGTCCGCTCCTTTTTCTACGTGCTCACTGCTGGAGGCATTCCAGTACTCACCTTTTATCAAAACCTTCCCATCGACGTGGATATCGGTTATCGCCGTGCCTTCCCGGCCGATCATCCCGTCCACTCCGGTATGAGGCTTTGCTCTCTGTGCCTTAACCGCAAGCGATACAACCGCGATAAAAAAGAGCGATACGATTATTATGGTGGGAATCATCACGCTAAACGACACCCTGAGAGCCGGTATCGAAGAGTTGAACAGCATCACAGACCCCAGAACAAGCGAGATAACTCCGGCCACACTGAGCATACCGTGGCTTACGATCTTTATCTCAGCGATAAAGAGGATGATAGAGAACAGTATGAGCGCAATGCCGGCATAGCTCACCGGCAGGGTTTGCATGGCGAAAAAGGCCAGTATGAGTGAAATCCCTCCGACCACACCGGGCAGTATCGCCCCCGGATGGGCGAATTCAAAGTAAAGGCCGGCCAGACCTATCATCATCAGGAGATAGGCTATATTGGGGTTGCTCAACGTTACCAATAGCTTTTCACGCAGCCCCATATCCCGCTTATTGATAACCGCCCCCTTCGTATCAAGAACCACATCCCCCGATGGGAGCATAATGGTTGTCCCGTCTATCTTTGCGAGCAGTTCTTCCATGTCGGAGGCGATCACATCTATGACATTCAGCCTGAGCGCCTCTTCTGCCGAGATGGAGACGCTCTCCCTTACGGCCTTCTCTGCCCAGTCGGCGTTACGCATCCGTTTTTCGGCTATCCCTCTGGCGTAGGCTACGGCATCGTTTTCAACCTTTTCCGCCATCGTTTTGTCCATCTTACCGCCGATACCGATTGCCACCGGATGAGCGGCCCCTATGTTGGTACCCGGAGCCATGGCTGCCACCGAGGCGGCCATGGTTATCATGACTCCCGCCGATGCCGCACGGGCTCCGGATGGATGAACAAAGACAATAACCGGCAGAGGGGGTGTGAGGAGTACCTTGACGATATCCCTCATAGCCAGATCAAGCCCCCCCGGTGTATCCAGAAGGACGATGATACCGGCGGATCCCCTTGCACTCGATCCTTCAATTTCCTTGTCAATATAGTCAGCGACGGCTGGGGTAATGGCCGAATCGATGGTGATTACGTCGAAGGAAGTTTTTCCATCTCCCCCGAAAGATCGTATCGCTCCACCGACAACAAGGAGCAAGATCACCGATACAACAATGTATGCCCGTATGCTATGTTTCATGGAGTTCTCCGATTTCCGTTTATGACAGGCGACATATGGTGTGAGTATCCAATTCCGTATCCCTGCCTTACGCCCCCCGTCGTAATTCTTCCATTATCATCTGCACATCCTGCCATACCTGTTTTTTCGCACCCTGGTTTCGCAGAAGATATGCGGGATGGTATGTGGGCATGAGCTTTATTCCATGGTAAGAATGGAACCTTCCACGCAGAACAGAGATTACGGTATCCGTTTTGAGGAGGGTCTGGGCCGCGAATTTACCGAGTGCGCAGATGGCACGCGGCCGTATTGATTGAAGCTGTTGTATCAGAAAGGGCTCGCAGATGGCGATCTCATCCGGTTCGGGGTTGCGGTTTCCCGGGGGACGACATTTTAATATATTGCATATGTACACGGCTTCCCTGGTTAGTCCCATGGCCTTAATAATATCTGAGAGGAGCTGTCCCGCCTGGCCGACAAAGGGCCTTCCCTGCATATCCTCATCTCTTCCGGGTGCCTCCCCAACGAAGACAAGATCGGCATGAGGATTCCCCTCACCGAAGACGATGTGGCGTCGCTCATCGTGCAACTTACACCTCGTACAGTCTCCCAGTTCTTTTCGAATATCTTCCAGCGTAGCAGAAAAGCCGTGAATCGCGCTATCGTCAACAGGAGCATCAACCGGTATGGATGTCACAGTATCCTCCCCTCCGTTGAACGACAGACCGGACATACCGTTTTTTGACTCCTTCACAGACAGTATGTGGTTTTTCAGAGCGGTTGTCAGCTCCAGTAACTCTTCTCTCATGCCTCACCTTATCTGCCTGAGATCTCAACAATCCTGTCCAGGATCCTGTCCGCTACATCTCTCTTGTCCATAAGGGGCAGTTCTTCGACATTCCCTTCGGTATCTATGATTTTCACGATATTCGTGTCATGCTGAAACCCGGAGCCGGGCTGTCCGAGTTCATTCGCCACGATCAGATCCATACCCTTGGACTTCATCTTGGCCCGGGCATTCTTGATAAGATCTTCTGTTTCCATGGCAAACCCTACCAGAATGCGCCCTGCCTTCCTTTTGCTGACCTCGGATATGATATCGGACGTCCTCTCGAGGCTGATATCGAGCCTGTCGGCTCCCTTCTTTATCTTGGTTTCTGAGACCATGGACGGACGAAAGTCCGCCACGGCGGCGGCTTTGATGATTACGGTTGCTTCTTCAACGTGTTCCATGACGGTATCGTGCATCTCAGAAGCACTGGAGACACCGATAAATCGAACACCCGCCGGTACGGGAAGCGATGTCGGCCCGCTGACAAGGATCACGTCCGCGCCTCTTCTCTTGGCCATGACAGCCAGGGCATACCCCATCTTTCCGGACGAATGGTTGGAGATATACCTCACCGGATCAAAGGATTCTCTGGTGGGGCCTGCCGTTACCAGTACTGTCTGACCTTTCAGATCCTTTTTTGTCAAAATAGTTTCCACCTCTTCGACGATATCTATCGGATCCGGCAATCTCCCCGCTCCTTCCGTCTTACAGGCGAGTTCCCCATACCCCGCATCCATGAAGAGATATCCCACGGAAGATAGCCTAGCCATATTCGACCTCAGGATCGGGTTATCGTACATGTTCGTATTCATAGCCGGACAGATCAGAACCGGGGCCTTTGTGGCCGTTATCGTCGTGGAAAGAAGATCGTCGGCAATACCGGAGGCGATCTTGCCGATCATATTGGCGGTTGCGGGAGCAACGATCAGTATGTCTGCAGATTGAGCCAGCGAGATATGGTGTATGTCCCAGTCACCGGAGAGGGTAAACATGTCGCCGTAAACGGGATTGCAGGAAAGGGTCTGAAGGGTCAGGGGGCCTATGAACCGGGTTGCGTTCCGGGTCATGATGACTTTCACCCTTGCTCCCCGTTTTACGAGTTCTCGGGTCAGTTCCGCAGTCTTATAAGCAGCGATACCGCCGGTTATCCCCAGAACAATATTCTTGTCTTTCAACATATTGATATCCCTGTATCTCCGGATACGACAGAGCCTATGGGGAAATAACGTAGTACCCAGGTATGCTAGCCGGGGTAACCGCAATCACCCAAGACAATAAAGAGGGACTGTCTCTCCCTCTTTCCGTTCGGTGCAGATTCTGTAATAGTATTTACCACCCGGGTGGTTGCAGAAATATAACAGTTATTGTATATAACGTCAACTGTGAAAGGTTTGACACGAAAGAGAGGAATTCATGAATAAATATCTGAGGTACCTGCTTTTTATTGTCTTGGTCGCCGTAGTGGGTGCGGGAATCTGGGCATTTTTGGTCTATTGCGAGGGGGAAAAACCGGAGATTCAGTTAAGCCGTGATGTCAAGATGATAGGACAGGAAACAACCTTCGATGTCATGTGCATTGATGAGAAGAGAGGTATTCGAAATGTTTCTGTCGATATTGTACAGAACGGCAAGAAATATACACTCAATTCTCTGAACCTACCTCAAGAAGGGGTACATAAGGAAACCCTGGCGATCGACATATTTCCACAAGATCTGAAACTCCACGACGGGACCGCGACGCTCAACATAACCGTCACCGACCACTCGTTCAGAAAGAACACGACGGCTGTGGCATTTGAAGTGACTATCGATACCGTTCCTCCCCAAATATCCCCCGTGAGTTTTTCCAACTATATAAATCCGGGAGGATCATGTATCGTTGTCTACGATCTTTCAGAAAATGTTCCTCAGAGCGGCGTACAGGTAGATGATGATTTCTTCCCTTCCTATCCTATGACCGCATCAGAGACAGAACATCGTATATCGTATTTTTCTATCCCCCTTATGGATGATGCGGAAAAACATTTAAAGATAAGCATTGTGGCTCAAGACGATGCGGGGAACAGCTCACTCTACCCGGTCCCCTATCATATGAGGAAGAAGATTTTCCGCAAGGACAGGATGAATATCAGCCAGCGTTTTCTGGAAACGAAGATGCCGGAGTTTCAGAATCGGTATAAAGAATTGAGGGGAACCACCCTGCTCGAGGCCTTTTCACAGGTAAATAGTGAGATGCGAGCGGATAACTTGAAAACCATTCAGGAGATTTGTAAAGACACGCGGCCGGAACAACTCTGGGAGGGTACCTTTGTCCGTATGAAAAATGCCGCCCCTATGGCATACTTTGGAGATAAAAGAACCTATTACCATCAGGGTAAGGAAATCAGTAAGAGCGTGCACATGGGAATCGATCTCGCCTCAACGAGAAATGCGCCGGTTGAGGCTTCAAATACCGGTATTGTCAGCTACGTGGGATATCTCGGAATTTACGGCAATACCGTAATTATCGATCACGGCATGGGAATCTTCACCCTCTACGGACATCTTTCATCGGTAAACGTAAAGAAGGACCAAACGGTCAACAAAGGAGAACTCATAGGGCGTACGGGTGTGAGCGGTATGGCGGGGGGTGACCATCTTCACTTCAGTATGATCGTAGGGGGAAAATTTGTAAATCCGATTGAATGGTGGGATTCTCACTGGATACAGGATAATATTACGAGGAAAATTGCCGGCGAATGATAGCAGGCCTTCTCCAAACGAGATTTGCAGCCGGGTGAGGAGTTCTGCCCTGTGATCAGACCCTGTCTATATCACGGTGACTTACGTTGGTTGTATAGTCTTTGTCCGCAAAATATCTTGCCAACTGATTGAGTATCACCACGGACCGGTGCTTTCCTCCGGTGCATCCGATCCCGATATTCAGGTACGATTTTCCTTCCTTCTCATAGAGAGGTACCAGAAATGTCATCAGTTCGGTCAGTCGGACAAGAAATTCTCTGGTTTCATCCCAATCCATAACATATGATTCCACGGCTTTTTCATTTCCGTTGCAATCTCTGAGACCTTTGACAAAATGGGGATTGGGGAGAAATCTAACATCCAGTACGATATCCGCATCAGGAGGCAACCCGAAGCGATATCCGAACGATATCAGGTTTATAATGAGCTTTTTGGCCGTACCCGGCGCAAGGTAGAGTCTCTGGACATGTTTCTTTAATTCGTGGACACTGTAATCGGACGTATCAATGACATGGGTGGCCATCTCCTTCAATGCCTGGAGTTTATCACGCTCCAGTTCAATATTCTCAAGGATGGTCTTTCCTTCCGAAAGCGGATGCAGCCTTCTCGTCTCGCTGAACCTTCTCAAAAGGAGGTCATTGTTCGTATCAAGGAAGAGTATCTCCACATTGTATTTCTTTTTTCTGAGCCGCGAGAGGACGTCTATATGTTTCTCAAGAAAATGTTTCTCTCGTAGGTCCATAACAAGGGCTATCTTTGAGATCTCTCCCGCGGACCCGGTCTGCAGTTCCAATAATTTGGGAAGAAGCATTACCGGAAGATTATCGACACAGAAGAACCCAATATCTTCCAAGGCCCGTAATGCCGTGCTCTTTCCGGAACCCGACAGGCCGGTTATAATGACGATGCGAAGGTTCTTCATCACTCCTCGGTCTTTTGATATGTCTCTGTTTATTCTATATATTGAGATTCGAGATACCGACACGCCCTGTTGCCAATCTAATTCACGTAACCGGAGGAAAACACTACAAACAAAAGAGTGGGTACTAACCTTTACGAATACAGGTCAGAACCCTGAACAGTGCTCACCCCGATAAGAATATAGTCTTTACACAGCAACGCATGATATCCCGATTGTATCGGGGTTACCCGCAGAAATACATTTCGGCCTTACAAGCCGAAGTTGACGTATTGATTGTGGAATACAGCCATTCCCTTATGGACATTACATACAGGTCCTATCCTTTTCTACGATAAGATTATATATATTTTCAGCTGATTCTGCCTTGACAAGAGATTCCCTGAAAGAGACATCTTTCAGCATCCGGGAAATTCGGGCCAACGCCTTCAGATGCTGCCCCGCCGAATTCTCAGGAGCCATAAGTAAAAAGAAGATATGTACCGGTCTGCCGTCCAGGGAATCGAAATCAACTCCCCTGTGGCTCCTTCCAAAAGATACAACGAGATCTTCAAGACCTGCAAGTTTTCCATGAGGTATGGCGATACCATCACCAATGCCTGTACTTCCAAGTTTTTCTCTTTCCAGCAACACCTCAATCACGGTACTCTTATCAATATCCGTGTCGTCGCCCAGAAAGACATCCGCCAGTTCAACAAGAACCTCTTGTTTCGTCTTGGATTTCAGATCTTCGATGATAAATTCCTTTTTAAGCATGTCCTGAATATTCATCATTGGTTCCCGTATTTCAGCTGTTTGTCTCAATTAACGCATATTTTCCGTCATCGCGACGATAGATAACGCTCACCCTTTCGGAGGATAAATCCCTATATATGACAAACAGCTTTCTCGACTCGTCCATCTCCAAAATCGCATCTTCAAGAGACATAGGATCAAGGACGATCTTCTTGGTCTCCACCACCCTGGAAGTTTCATCATACTCATCGTATTCTTCAGCGCCGGTTTCTGCGCTTTCACTTCTTGATGGGACATCCTTGTGATTTCTCATCTTTTGCTTATATTTCTTTATCTGCCTCTCAACCTTATCTATAACCGTATCGACGGCAAGGGTCATTTCTTTTGCCTCTTCCCGCCCCTGCAAATTGATACCCTTGGCCGTTAATTTTACTTCGGCCACATTTCTGAACTTTTCTATAGATAATGTTACAGTGGCTATCACGGGCTTGTCTATATACCGTTCAACTCTGGAAAGTTTCTTCTCAACATACTCTTTCAACCACTCTTCAGCATCCATATTCCGAAAGGTAATAGAAGTTTGCATTCATATTCCTCCTTCATGAGTTTCCATCAACAAAATAAAAGGTTGATTTATATTTGAGGCGATCATAAAAGTCAATCTGTATTTCATCAGATCAGAAATACTTCTTCCTTTTTGATGAGGGTAATATTCCCAGCATTTCTCTATACTTCGCCACAGTTCTCCGTGCTATCGATATGCCCTGTCCCGAGAGTATCGTGACTATCTGACTGTCGTTATAGGGTTTCTTGCTGTCTTCTCTGCTGATGATCTCTCTAATCTTTTCCTTAACGCTCTGTGATGCAATCTGGAGTTCACCGATCCTGTTTATCCCGCTATTGAAAAAATATTTGAGTTCGAATATGCCCCTCGGCGTATGCATGTACTTGTTTGCGGTAACCCTGCTTATCGTTGACTCATGCATCTCTACATCGTCGGCGATATCTCTCAGAACCATGGGCTTGAGATAACTGATTCCCTTGTCAAAGAATTCTATCTGGTGTTCCACGATACTTTCCGATACCCTGTAGATCGTTTTCTGCCTTTGCTGTATACTTTTTATCAGCCACGTTGCAGACTGCAATTTGTCTCTGATGTATGTTTTACACTTTTCCTCACTATTATTTTCCGCATCACTCATGATCTTTTTATAAAAGTTGCTTATTTTCAATTTCGGGAGGCCATCATCATTCAGAATAATCCGGTATGCATCTCCAACCTTGAAAACGAATACATCTGGAATTATATACTGTGATCTGTCTTCGTTGTAGAGGAGTCCTGGCTTAGGATTCAGTTTCATTATCACCAACGCCGCCTGCTCGACTTCATCAATGGAAATCTTCAGTTTCTTGGCTATATTGGTGTAGTTTCTTGTTTCAAGATCCTTCAGATGATCCTCAACAACAGTTGCCGGAAGCGATAGATCATCATCCAATAACCTGAGTTGTATGAGCAAACACTCTTTTAAATCCCTCGCTGCGATACCATTGGGATCAAAGGCCTGTACCTTTTGAAGAACATCCTCAACCAAAGTCACAGCTACTCCTTCAATTGAGGCAATCTCTTCGGTAGTCGCCATGAGATAACCGTCACTGTTCAAATTGCCAATGATCTGTGCACCCACATGTCTCTCCACATCGGTAAGACGCGACAGGTTAAGCTGCCACAGCAGGTGATCCGAGAGCGAACTCTTCTTGGTAAGCATATTCTCGAAGGGCGGTGCGTCTACGTCCTCTCGATGATAGGGGACACCCATGGGACCAAAATCTTCGAGATAGCTGTCCCAATCAAAATCCTCTTTTCCGTCTCCTTCCCCGGTGATTTCCCGTGTCTTTGTTTCGACCTTCATATCGTCGAGTTCCGGGATGATCTCCATCTCAGGATCATTGCCGACCGGCATTTCTTCGAGGAGTGGGTTTTCTTCAAGCTCCTGGTTTATGGTATCCACCAGATCTAATCTCGAAAGCTGGAGAAGCTTGATCGACTGCTGCAGTTGTGGCGTCATGATCAACTGCTGCGTTAATTTAAGATTCTGTTTGAGTTCAAAAACCATCATCCTACCTTGTTTATAGATCAAAATCTTTCCCAAGGTAAATCTTGCGGGCAATCTCACTTCCGGCTATACAATCCGGATCGCCTTCGACCAGTATGGTGCCCTCATTTACGATATACGCCCTGTCACAAACCTTGAGTGTCTCTCTCACATTATGGTCGGAAATCAAAACTCCGATTCCCTTCGACCGTAGCTTACGTATAATATCCTGAATGTCAGAAACCGCTATAGGATCAATACCGGCAAAGGGCTCATCCAGCAACATGTACTGCGGTGAAGTAACCAGTGCCCTGGTAATTTCAACTCTTCTGCGTTCACCGCCCGAAAGTGAATATGCCATATTCTTTGAAAGACCCGAAAGGTCCAGTTCTTGAAGAAGCTCGCATAGTCTTTCTTCCCGCTCCTCTTTCCGGATGTCAAGTGTTTCAATAATCGCCATTATATTCTCTTCCACAGTAAGTTTCCTGAATACCGACGGTTCCTGCGGGAGATAATTTATCCCCCTTCGCGCCCTCATATACATGGGGTATTGACTGATATCCTCACCATTCAGCAATACACTTCCACCATCGGGACGAATGAGCCCTACTATGATATAAAAGGTTGTCGTCTTCCCGGCGCCGTTAGGCCCCAAGAGACCTACCACTTCTCCCCTACAAATTTCAAGGTCTATCTGGTCAACGACACGTCGTTCATTGTAGGTCTTTACCAGCCCTTTAGCAATCAACTTTTTCAAAGAATCAGTTCTCTTTGGGGGAAGTTTTTCGGTCTGAAGCATAGTGACAATCTACCTGTTTATTGTTTGATGTTATTCGGATAGATCGTAGCCGTAACCCTTTCCCCGCCGGACCCATCGACAACTCCCCTGTTTTCCTCCAGGAAAACGGTGATCCTCTCTCCTTTGATTACATTGTCACCCTCACTCATGACGCTATTGCCCGTCACAATGATTTTTTGATCGGCATTATAGAAGATGGCCCTGTCTCCGGAAACGGTTCTCTCGTCTCGCTCCATGGTGACATTTCCCTTCAGCTCAATCCTCTCTATCTTCCCTGCATCCGTTGTTGCACCGGCAAGAGGTTTTCCTGTGCTTTTTTTCTTGTCATAGTAGATATACAATTCATCGGCATGTATTACCGTATTATCCTGTGTAGCCACAACATTACCGGAAAACAGGACCAGGCCTTTATCATCGTAAGCATCCAGGCGATCTGAAGTGATCTGTATCGGTCCTCCTTCACCGCATGCAATCTCTACGGCGATAAACAGTACAAGAGCCAGCGTCATGGGCATCAGTAGGGTTTTCTTTCTCATATTTGGAAGTTCCTTATCGTTACAGTACGATTCATTGTCAATCTGCTCTTCATGTGATTCACTCCAGTGTTTTTACTAGGATAGCTCTGACATCGGATAAGAGGGTTACTTTTTTATCTTTCAATGAGATATGTATGCCCTTCCCCTTCAGATCTACTCCGGGGCGCGTCATCTTCACGGCATCTTTCGATCGGATCTCCTCATTACTGTGGGTATAGCTCAGGCTCTCGGTCTCAAAGCGATCCCCCTTATCCGAGACGGCAACAACATTCCCATGTATATCCATATCCTTTGTATCGGTATGTAAAGAGCCATTATTTCCCGTTATCGTATAGGTATCACCCCTGGAAAAGGCTAATGTTGCCTTAAAGTTTTCAAAATGAGTGACATCGTCTTTCTTGATATACGTAGCGGTATCTGCAATGATTTCCCATGTCAGATCCGGATCTCCCACCTCGGTATAATGAAAATTTTTTATCTGAAGGTCGACTTTTTCCGAAAGAACATTCAGAATATTTTGTTCCCCTTTGTGGGCCGCACAAAGCACATACAGAACCAGTGCTACGGCAAGCAGAATACATCCGATGACGACCAGTTTTTTTGCAGATATTCTCTTCAACAAAGGTTAAGTCCGGGGAGAGCCTTAAAGAGTGAATGGCGTAGATCCGAGGGGTAAGATGTCATGCCCACATATAAACGCGGGCAGAATCATAGACAACTCGTATCCTCAAAGTTCTCCCGAGAATTTTGCAAGAAGTGTACCATTTAACGGGAGACATGTAAAGTGAAAGTCTCATCCCGATATCTTCACTCCGTATCTCTCTGTTACCTCGCTCCATTTCCCTTGGGCGACGAGGATCATTTCACAGATTTCCCTGACAGCACCGTCCCCACCTTTTTTTTTGCTCACGTAATCCGACTCTTCTTTTACATAATCGAGTGCATCGGCGACAGCTGCGGAAAATCCCACTATCCTGAATACCGGCAGATCAACAATGTCATCACCCATATATGCAACCGAGTCTCCGGACAGCCCCCTTTCATTGAGTATTTCACCTAACACCTTTGCCTTGTCATGAACGCCCTGATAGACATCCTTGATTCCGAGTTCATTCGCTCGGTGTTGCACCACCTCAGACCGTCTGCCTGTCAGAATAAGTATATCGACACCTCCTCTCATGAGCAGTCTCAATCCATGACCATCTCTGACGTTGAAGTTCTTTGATTCATTTCCACGGTCATCAATGATTATCTTCCCATCTGTCAACACTCCGTCAACATCCAACACTAGGAGAGTAATCGTTTTCAGCTTCTCAGACAAAGATCTGTCCATAATATATCCTTCTCTTAATCCTTAACGGTTTTAACAATTCCGTCTATTGTTTTGAGCATCTCAAGGAGATTGGGAAGTGAATCCAGATAGAGAGAATTGGGGCCGTCACAGCGGGCGCATTCGGGATCAGGGTGTACTTCAAGGAACACCCCATCGACCCCCGTGGCAACTGCTGCGCGTGCCAGATACACGGCCATTTCTCTATTGCCTCCGGATGAATCACCGGCGCCACCCGGAAGCTGTACGCTGTGTGTTGCATCAAATACTACCGGATACCCCATTTCTCTCATTATGGGGAGAGATCTCATGTCGGCAACGAGGTTATTGTAGCCAAAGCATGTTCCCCTCTCTGTAATCAGTATGTTTTTATTACCACTGGATACGATTTTATCTATGATATTTAAAACGTCCCACGGAGCGATAAATTGTCCTTTCTTGACATTAACGATGCCGGCAACTCGGGCAATTTCCATTACAAAATCCGTCTGTCGGCATAAGAATGCCGGAATCTGTATGATATCCAGTACCTTCGATGCATCTTCGATTTCTTCAAAACGATGGACATCCGAAAGAACCGGTACCGAAAATTTCTCCTTGATCCCCCTGAGAATATCAAGACCCTCCCTGATTCCGGGTCCCCTGAAAGAATGTATGGAGCTCCTGTTTGCCTTGTCATAGGACGCCTTGAATATCAACGGGATTTTCAACTCACTCGCAAGATCTTTCAAATACCGAGCAATGTTCTCCGTTTTGACTCCATCTTCGATAACACAGGGACCTGCGATCAGCACGAGGGGAGCCCCGCCACCTATAACCATATCTCCCACGGCAATCTGTCTCATTCTTTTGTTTCCTTTTATCTATAGAAATTTCTCTATGATATGAAACACATACTACTGGTGCTTCTGTTGCAGCATCCGAATTTTCATCTGCGGTATCTTACGCGCCGCTTCTCCCGAATCCGGATTTATCTGGTACGCATTGGTGTATTCCCTGAGTGCATCTTTATACATGCCTTTTTTCTCATAGGCATTGCCGAGCCGACAGTATACGATATCATCTTCCTTTTCGTAACGAAGTGAGGCCCTATAGTTGGCGATCGCCCTGTCCGTATCCCCTTTCAGGCTGTAAGCATATCCTATACTCGAATACAATCCGGCATCTTTTGGGTCGATTCCTATCATCTTCTTGTATATGTCTATGGCCCTGTCGTACTGCTTTTCTTCCATGTAGAAATCCGCCAGTACGGTCATTATCTCAATAGTAGGCTTGAGGGATGCATATTTTTCATATTCAGAGATTGCCTTCTTTTTATTGCCGATCTTTTCATATGCAACGGCAAGATTATAGTGAAGGCTTTCACTCTTCGCACCATACTCTATGGCTTTCTCGTAATTGGCGGCGGACTTTGTGTATTTTTTTAATTCTCCGTACGCAAAACCGATGTTTTCGTATATCGATGCATCGTTGGACCTGACCTTTGCCAGTCTTTCAAGCATGTCTATTGCTCTTCCGTAATCCTTTTTTACAAGATAATACTCGGCAAGCCGTGACTCGGAATCGATATCATTTGGTTTAAGGGTCAGTACTTTCAGATATTCCTGAGCCGACTCATCAAAAAGTTTTGCCTTCTCGTACGCCATGGCCAGGTTGAAATGTATTGCCGGATCTTTTGGTCGCAGAGAGATGGCCTTTTTGTAATTCGCTATCTCTCTTTCTAGAACCCCCGTGGCCCCGTAAGCAAATCCTATATTGGCATATGCCGAGGCATTCTGAGGTTGTTTGTCTATCACCTTTCGATACAGAGCGATCGCATCTTCATACTTGCCTGTTCTGAGGTAGGCATCGGAAAGAGCAATCATAACATTCACATCACCGGGCATCTTTTTCAGAACCTTTTCATACTGTTCAATCGCATCGGTGTCCCTGCCCATCTTCTCATAGGCCTCAGCCAGGTTATAGCGGACCGTGGTGGAATCAGGGTTCAGTCTGAGTGAAGCCTCGCAGTTTGCAACCGCACGTACCCAATTCCCCAATTTCGCATATGAGTAGGCGATATTCGCATAGGCAATATCATCTTTGGGATCTATCTTGATTATCATCCGGTGAATGGTTATGGCCTTCTCGTACTGTTTTCCAAGCATGTACACCTTTGAAAGCTCTATAAGAGAGGCAAGGTCGTCGGGTTTTTGCTTTAGTATCCTCTTATATTCCAGAATTCCCTTGTTGGTCATTCCCGACTTCACATACAACTTTGCCAGCATCTTACGTGCATTGACATCATCTTTTTTCATGCGGACTGCACGTTCGAGAAATTCAATCCTCGATTCTTCCGTTTTGGATTCTTTCGCAAACCGCAGCCAGTCCTGGGGCATAATCGTTACATCTATCGGAATGGATGCGATAACCTTGTCCTTATGCAGAACATCAATTCCGAAAATCTTGCTGTCGTCCGCTATCTTTGCGTCAACCAACTCGATCCCTTTTAACAGCACCTCCAGGTCGTTCGAGCCCCCTATTCCCTTAATATCGACAGCGATACCCCCCTTGAAGAGGGAATCCGTCGATACCCGTTTTATCGCGAACTCGTCGCGATATGAGACCTCAAAACGGTCTCCCTTTTTCAATCTGTAGTCTTTGCCATTTTTCTCGATGTCGATGTAATGGACGTGGGGGGATTCTTTCCCGATCGTGACAAGGATGGTGTCTTTAATGGCTGACAGCCGGGCAAGACCTCCAAATTTTATTATCAGCAGACTGGCTGTTACTCCGATAACAAACGAGATCAGCACTACGATGATGATCCACCGGAAATGGGAATCGTGTTTCTGAGTCCGGGGTGTTTGTGGTCCCCTCTTTCTTTCAACGGAGCTGCGATAGTAATCCATTATTACCCTCTTGGATGATACTTTCTGTGAATTTCCCTCAACCTCTCTCGAGTGATATGCGTATAGATCTGTGTCGTGGATATATCGGCGTGACCTAGCATCACCTGAACAGACCGCAAATCAGCCCCTCCTTCCAAAAGGTGTGTTGCAAAAGAATGTCTAAACGTATGAGGATAAACCTCTTTATGCAACCCTGCCTTTTTAACATATTTCTTTACAATCTTCCAGAGCCCCTGTCGTGTAAGACCTTTACCCGATCTGTTCACAAAGAGGGTATTTGCCGATTTCCCCTTGCATAGGATACGCCTTGAGTCTCTAACATACCTGTTCAGGATATCAAAGGCCGTTCTTCCCACCGGAACGATTCTCTCTTTGTTCCCCTTCCCCACGACGATAAGATACCCCGCCTGCCAGTTGATATTGTTCATGCCCAGTGAAATCAGTTCCGAAACGCGAATACCCGTCGCATATAAAAGCTCCAGGATGGCGGTATCCCTCACGGCAAGCGGCGTTTTCGTGCCGGGTTGACTCAAGAGAATAACCATCTCTTCTCTTCCCAGCGTGTCTGGGAGCCGCATCCATACCTTTGCCCGTTCAATGGTGGCTATCGGATTTTCATCAATGCTATTGTTGGTCAGAAGATACCGATACAACCCCCTGATAGCCGCTATCGACCGATTAATGGAGGTCGTAGCCAACCCGCAGCCCTTCAGATTCACGAGAAACGAAATAACGGTATCTGAGGAGATCTTCCTGATATCCGTAATCCCCGCCTGTTCGATAAACTCCACAAACCGATTCAGATCCCGGCTGTACGCCTCCAAGGTATTGAGAGAAACTCCCTTTTCAACAGCAATAAAATTAAGGTACTCATCAATATATTGATACATTGTTTCCATCGCAGGGACATATGTGCCAAAGTCTAAAAGATAGGTAGCGGGATTGCAAGCTTCATCTTCACAAGGCTGCAGGGTATACGAAAAACGTGCTATTTCCTTGTCGTGTACCTCTCTATCCCAAGAGGCGCTTATAACAATGGATACAGGGTTCTGGTACGGACGATAAAAGTTTCTCGGATATATTGGGTGCTGCTGTATTAAAGAAATTTCTAAATTTGACGTATTCTTTCTTATGCCAGATTTCAGACAGGGTTTCTTCCCGTATATTTCCGAATGATGCATTCTTTAACGGTAGTAACCGATTATCGAACCAGCGATCGGTCTTCAAGATGGGGTTTGTAAAGACACACGGAGATACTTCACCATCTACATTAACCACACAGGCTCTTCCTACATTCTCACTACACCACATCGAATGTCGATTCAGATCAGCCCGACCATACGAAAAAACAATGTCATTACGGCATGCATATTCCTTTGTTTTTTCCAACAGTTCGTAGTACCGGTCAGTAGTATCCGTATTGTTGAAAAGTGCTTCTCCGTATAATTTCGGTTCGACGATCAACGACAGATTGCTTGCCACAATCTGTGCTACTCCCACACTCTGTGCGATCTGAACAATCTGTTCCAGTTCGTGAATATTTGATTTCAGCATAATATACGCAAGATGTATTGCGGGAGCTCGGCTGTTCTGCTTTTCCTTGATCCTTGATAGAAGACGCAGGTTAGACAGTATCATATCAAAATCACTGCCCGGTCGTAGGGAATTGTGGGATGACGCCGTGGCTCCAGCAAGGCTAATTCCTACAATATCAACGTTGTTATCAAGTAACCGACGTATCGTATCTTCATTGAGGAGCGTACCGTTTGTCGTAAGACCGACACACTTTGTTTTTTCTTTGCTTATACGGATCATTTCATAAATATCCGGATTAAGGAGAGGTTCACCCCATCCCTGAAGGTGTATCAATCCTGTATAGTGAATAAAAGGAATCAACTTTTGAAAGAGATCCAACGGCATATGCTTGCTTGGAAAGTTATTGCCCATCGTTGTATGGGGACAATAGGTACAGGCCGAATTGCAGCAGGTCGTTACTTCGACCTGTATCCAATCCAGTTCCGGGCTCTGTATCGTATCAAACTGTTTCCTAAACCATCTGAACATATTCAAACCTTCATACCCGAGATTGCGGGTCTATACATGCTTTATGGCTCTATCGAACAGATATTGATATCCATTGCAGGTGATAACTAGAAAAGAATATTTCAAAACAAAGAAAGGAGATGATGGGCTCCCTTATCAATGAAGAATCGTCGCTTGTTTGATATCCGTGCAGTCTCGACTGGAAAATACTATTTTCCTTCAGCGATTTGAAGAATAGTGATACCGTCCCTCGATATGCTCTATGAACGGGTTTAAACGTTCTGGGACTCTGTTTTGGTTCTTATCGAACCCTAACACTCAAAGACCCTTCCGGATACGTTTTTCCGGAGCTGGTTTGAAAGGTTTTTTTTCAAAAGCGGTAACAGTTTTTTCTTTTTTTTCGGCAAGAAGATCAATTCGTATCCCCTCTTGGCTTCGGCGATTACGGTTGCTATCACATCATCCGTCTCCACCGGTGCAACTTCAAGAGTGATACCGATAGTGCGTGCCCTTTCGCGAAGTTCTTCCGCTTCCTGTTTGCCCTTCTCAAGGACCTGCTCACGGATGTAGAACAGATATGTTCGCTTGCTGAGTCTGGGTGCGACAAGATCGTTATGACCGTAGAAGTATAATCCCGAATCGAGGATCTGCAGAACCTTCACCCTCCTTGATTCGTCTTGAGCGACACGAAAAGCTTCTTTGACTGCCTTTTCAGTGTTGCCCCCGTTTAACACAATAAGGATATCTCTCATTATCCCGTTCTATCTTTCATACCAAAGGTTCCCCGCAACACGTTACGGGGAACCTTCATCCCTCAAAGAAAGTTGTTTTTCTTTGCCACTCCTGTTTTGAGTCTGTCCTTCGAACAGAACGTGCAACCGGGAAGGCGCCCTCTGTTCTTCAGATAACGCCCCCTAGTAAAGCCCCGCAAACTGGAAAAGCCAGAGTATGAGTACGGCGCCAAGGGCGATTATCATCGCGACGTATTCGTCGACGCGGTGGCGTGCCTGTTTTGCATCCGCCGCATCCGCGACCTTTTTCAACTCCTCATAAGCCTGGTTCTCGTTCTTTTCTTTATCGTCAATCATAATAAACTCCTTAAATAATCACTGCTCACGTCTCAGAGCTCAGGCATTCTCCACTCGCCCTACAAGCGGGCAAATACTAGCTTAAGTAACCCATCTTTACGGCAGCAAAGAGAATGATCAAACACATTATTATTCTCATGGATCCGGCCACATATCCGATGATAAGTCCCTTAGGGCCTGCTTTTCTCAGATCCGACAGTTTGGTCTGTAGTCCCAGACCGACGAAACAGAGCGCAAAAAACCATTCCATCACCACGCCCATGGCTTCACTGGCCGGTACGGGCCATGCCTTGAGACAGTTTAGTGTCCATACGATCGCAAAACCGAAAATGAATATGGGGAATTTTTCTTTGAGAACCTGCCAGAAACTGACCGATGATGAGCGTAGTTCCTTGCCCAGAGTCATAAAATAGATAAAGAGAACACCCGCGGGAATCAAAACCAGTCGACCGATGTTTGTAAATCCGGCGACTCTTCCCGCCTCGAAGCTGAAATTAAAGCCAGTTGCGATTACCTGGTTAGAATTGGGAACCCCTGCCGCGGACAGTATTCCAAAAGCATCGTTTGACATCCCGATCCAATGGCCGATAAAGGGGAGGACAAAGAGACAAAAGAGACCGAACGTCACCGAAACGGCAATGGCATAGGCCACCTCTTCGCTCTTTGAACGCACCATAGGTGATATGGCAATACATGCCGATACGCCACACATGGAAAAACCCGCCGCAAGGAGAGCCGTCATGGAATCACCCATCTTCATCCAGCGGCCCATGAATGTGAAAATAAGTGCCCCTCCAAAGACCATAACCACCATGACGATAATGCTGATAGTTCCCAGCTTAATAAGATCTCTCAACAGGTACTGGGACCCGAGCATGATGATCCCCACATTCATGAAAAGACCGCTGAAGGTTAAACCCGGTTCCCATGATTGCGGAACACCGATCACATTCCGGATAACGATGCCCACTATGAGACAGGTAACAACGTAGTTGAAGTGCAAGAGATCCACAAAGAGACCCTTACCGTAAATCGGTGGCAACACGGCATCGATATACCGCAACAGGGTATCGAGGGTAAAAAAGAAGTTTATTCCAGGCAGACCACACAATATAGCAATCACTGCCATGGCCAAGAGCCCCGGCCAACTCTTCCGAAAGGAGGGGAGGGCACTCCATACCGATGGTTTCCTCATCTCAGGTATGTTACCAGCTGGTTGATCTAATACAATATCTTTTACCATTTTCCATACTCTCCATTTCACTTTGCTCTTGCCGCTATTGGCTGTACTAATAGTTTTTCTGTCATATTAATTCAGTCTCCACTCTTCTCGATATGCCAACCGTTCAAGGATAGTTCTCCGTAAGAAGCTCTCCACGGTACCATTGACGCCGACCATGACATCAACATTGTTTCTCCGATATTCTGCAAGATTGGAGGTTTTCTTCCCAAACCGGTCTTCTATGTGCCAGGCATTGATGGACTCACCGTCGAAATCGTCGATCACAATCTTGAAGTATCCACCCAGCGCCGTATAGACCGGATTTTCAGCATCCAGAACAATGGGGTCCTTATTGTCCAGGATTATTTCATTCAATTGATAGCAATGTCCGCAGACATCCGGACGCACCATAAAACGGGGGTCAGCCGGCCACGGTTCATCGCGCTTGAATGTCTGTGCTCCTGTCGCAATGTAGAAGGTACACTTCCCACCCGCAAAGTCACTGGTAATATCCATATTGATGTAGATATCCTCATACTGCAAGGTGATCTTCTGCTGTGAGGGACCATACTGCGGGAAGGTGTCAACCAGTTCCTCCGTAACGGGACCGAATGTCTTCTCTGCGAGTATCGTTCCCTTTGAATCTATAAGGACACACTCAGCCGCTTTGTTGCCGGTATCTACCTTCTTTACAACGAGACGGTATTTCTTTCCTACAGGGGCTTGTTCACCCTCTTTCAAGACAACATCTTGGGGTTTCTTATAGGTAATGGTGAATTCATCCATACCCGGTGTGCCCAGTTGGTCGACTTCGACAAAATCGGGAGCGATCCACTTCGGGATCATGTAGGTCGCACCTTCGGTAAACATGGAGGGAAGGTAATATCTCTGATCTCCCGAACCCGGACCTCTTTTGGAATTTTCATCCGTCAAATCATCGTAGTCATAAAAACCGTGAGCAGTGAGTATATTTGCTCCCCAGTTGTTTCCCGAATATTTGGTTATGCGGAGTTCGGAAACCGGTCTCCCCCACAGGATGGATGATCCCAGATATCGCAGTGCCTTGCTTCCGTCCCCCAGCGGCACATCCTGCCAGAAGAGCGGGTTATCATCTCCCATGGGCTGTTCCTTCCAGAAATCGACACGGAAGTCTCTCTTCACTACGAGATAACTCTTGAATCCGAGGAGATATGCCTGTTTACCAAGGACATACAAAGGTTCTCCCGGACGGATATTCCTGCTGTCCCGTGTCGTGTAGTAAAGCCCCGCCGGTGGGATTATGATCTTCTTCTTCCGATAATCGACATAGCTCTGTCTGATTACCAGCGCCTCAGAGGCGGTTATTTTATTTCCATCCCGCGTCCGGACGAACTTCCGGACAAATCCCTTCATTTTAGGAACAAAGGCACAATTGGGATCGGGTGCGAACCACTTTGCCGACGGGATAACCTTCGGATAGGAGGTGAACCGTGACTTTACGACCGGAACACCATAGGTCGGATCGGCCAGTCGTGTCAGGAACGTGTCCTCCATTACCGGAGCGAAGAGCGAGGTCTCCCCGACAAAGAAATCGATATTCTCTCTCCCCTCCTTCCACAGGATCATATTATCCGTCCTCTGGAAGAAACAATCACGCAAATAACAGTTCTTTACCACATCCTTCTCAAAATCCTTCGCCACAACGGTGAAATACTTTCTGTCCCATACCTCCGAAATCTTCGTCGGGCCGTCATAACTGGTATTCTCATCACTCAAGACAAATGCATCGCGATTTTCCAGAGTCAAACGCTGGAGCATCCCGGTCTGATAATTGGACTCGAGCCCGACGATATACCGTTCGTCCATCGGCCATGGTTTCCCGTTCTCAACTTTGACGAGATCACTGAAGACAGCAAAGGATATGGTACCATCGTCCCATCCGTAGGGAACGGCGTTAACCCATGGCGCGTAATCGGAGCCGTTGAACCACATCGGATCGACAATCAATTCAATATGGAGATCGAGATCAAGGGAAGTCAGGCACATCTTGTCCTGTTCAGCAGATTTGTACTCCTGCTGCGTGGACGGAACAAGCAGTTTCGAAGCCAGCACTTTCTTCCCCGTCCAGTTCCTTACTTCCACTAAAACGCCATTCTCCTTCCTGAAAGCATAGAGTCGTTTGTTTCCTACCCATCGGAAGGTCTCCTGAAGTATATGAGCGACCCACGGCCTTTCCATGGAAAATATCGCCTCTTTTATCACGGGATATTCGATTTTGGAAAAGACGGCCTTGTCAAAATCAATATCCTTAGCGGTCAGGTGAGTCGCTCCGTAGAGATAGGACTTCCCCATGATAAAATCCCTCTGCTGGGGATGAATACCCCCTTCAAGGTCCAATTCCTTCACCTTTTCGGGCTGGGGAAAGGCCGTGGAGATGGGCCATTCATTCGGCCAGCCTCCTGATGGGGCAATCAGGGCGAATTCGCCATAAGGTTTCATATAATGATCGGTGGCATAATCGAACCATATTCTGTAACCCAATGGATCGAGGAGCTCTTTATCTCCCTTCTTTACCGTTACGTCCCTTTTTACCACCCTTTCCTGGGTTGCACGAACGAGATAGGCATGCTCACCTAAAATAAGAAACGGATCTCTCATGAGCGGTCGTGCATCATAAGATGTCTCGGAAACGTAATAAAGTCCTCCCGGGGACACATACGCCTTTCCGTCCTTTATGCTGCTCTGTCGAAGAACAACGCATTCGGCCAGATCCCTCTTTTGACCGTATGCATTGTGCCAGGTCCCATGACGCAATCCTCCGAGGATCGGCATATACGTCGCGTTAGACCGCGGATCGAGCCCTCTCGGATTTTCCTCGCTCAATACGAGAGATGGGAAAGTCAGCACAAGGACAACCGTAATGATGAATAATAAAAACGCCCTTTCTTTACAAAAGTGGTCTTTTCTGGTTAACAAGTGCACTCACCGCCTCCTATTCCTTCAAGTATTAGAAAATCTTTTACCCTTTTCAGCAAATCACGGGTGAACCCTTCAACCTGAAGGAGTTCCTCGATCACCATGAATTCGCCCATTTCTTCTCGATATTTTACAATATTTTCTGCAACCTCTCGTGGAATCGGAGTACTCTCGACAAACTCTTCCACGGTAGCGGTGTTGACATTGACCGTCTTTCCCTTAAACTTTTCTTCCCCATATGTGACGGTACAGAAAAACGTCGCTAGGAAAAAAACGACCATTGATATAGATACCAATCTCCGTAGATTTACTTTCTTCATCTTCAATCCTTCTCCTCTCCTTCTTTTGTTTCTTGAAATCACTACTTTTTAACGCCTTCACAAAGGACCCATCCATCTTTAAAAAAAACAGGGATATGTCGATCGCAAAGAACATAAAATTATATACAAACATTTCTAAAATATCAAGCCTGACCTGCTATAAGCAGTGACCACCGCAAAAGAAACGCTCCTCCAAGTTCGACAACAATGACTACGGCCAAAAACCATCTCGGTTTTTTCTTGAAGAACGTCGTCATCAGAGGAAACAGAATTCCGGCACCGATAGCGCCGAACCACCAGAGATATCCGATCCATCCGTAAATTAAATTAACTATAATCTCGTGGGGTTGGGTTAGATACGCAACACTAAGAAAGATACATACGGCAACGAACTGACCGAAAAGGAGAAGACGATAACGACCCATCATATAATCTTCGTATATATTCTTACCTCCCTTATCGTGCGTTGTACTTGACAATCCCGGAAGAAGGCCAAGGGCAAAACCGGTTGAAAGCGAAGAGAAAAGGAAGATAAGCGGCAAAACAGAATTCCAGAGGGGCGTCGCTGCAGCAGAGAGCAACACACCGGTATAGACAGCCACCAGGATTGCCAAGGCGCTTCCCCACAGACCAATGCGCTCAAAATTCAACTTTCGTAGCGTTAAAATCCATTCGGCCAAAACCGGTACTCGCGATTGAATTGCCTTTGGAAGCCATATGATCGCCCAAAAAAGCAGGAGAAAAGAAAAAACAATCAGAACCCACAATCCCATTGACATTGGTGAGTCAATATTGAAATGAAACAATAATTTCCAAAAGTCCAGTTTACGCCCCAGATCCAATATGAGCATCAAGATGCCTGCTCCCAACAGAAAAGGGAGCAAAACGGCGCTTCTTTGATCCGGCAGTTCCACATGTCCGGATGTAACCCTGGAGAACAGGGCCGTAAAGACGAAGCCTCCCGCACTCAGTCCGGCAAGAAAAAGATACAGGGCAATCGGGTATCCCCATGTTACCTCATTCAAGATTATCCTCCTCAAAGCTCAGTTTCTTCCAAAACCATCCTAGCAGAAAAGCCCCTGGCACGAGTCCGATCAACCATTTGAAGATCTGAAGGTGGGTTACATTATTGCCTGGTACAGGCTCTGGCAAATGGTATTCGGATGGTTTGCCTGTCAGGGCGTATACCATGTGCAGTCGCTCCGATTTCCCGTAGGCAGCCGGCATATCTTTTGGTAGATTTCCGTCGGTTAGATACTTCAGGGCACCTGTGGGACACTTAGCCACACAGGCAGGCTCTTTCCCGACATCTATCCGTTGCGTACAGAAAGAACACTTTCTCATAATGTGCTGCGAGGGACTGAATTGCGGCACATCAAAGGGACAAGCGTTAATGCAATATCCGCATCCGATACAGTTTTTCTGGATGTGTTCTACGACCCCGTTATCCCTCCTTTTCAGGGCCCCTGCAGGACAGGCCGAAACGCACGAGGGATCATTGCAATGAAAACAGGCGGTCGATATGATCCACTCACGTTCCTCCGGAAAAACACCCTGAGGTTCGCTTGTTACATGCCGCAACATGATACCCACAGGCGCGTTATTCTCCAACTGGCAGGCGATCTCACAGGAATGACAGCCTATGCACAATTTTTCATTATATACAATCAACGGTTCCACGGTCATTAAGCCTTTGTTAGTCTGCAGCCGAACCCGTTAAACTGGGCCGACACCTTGTCCCAATAGTAAGGGATAATTGAATTGACGATCTGCCCGGTATTTCCCTTGAATGGAACAGACGGAGAAAGATGCGATGGCATCCAGACAACCCCTTCCATGATTGATTCACTTATACGCAACCTCATCTTGAGTTTTCCCAGTGTTGTCTCGACCCATACCCAGTCTCCGTTTTTAAGATTCAGATTCAGAGCTGTTTTGGGATGCACCTGAGCATAGTTGCCTTTCGAAAACTGCGCCATATACCCGGACCAGTTGGTAAAGGTGTGTTGCCAGTGCTGCACCACTTTACCCTGGGTAAATATAAGGGGGAATTCGGCGGTATTTTTCTTTTCTTCCTTCGGACTTCCCTTCGGCTCGGACCACGTAATCGGACCGAGTCCCTTCGTAATCAGATCCACCTTGCCGTCCTCGGTAAAGAACCGACCGTCGGTATACATATCTCCCCGGGTTCCGGGATGGTCTTCCGACGGACACGGCCACGATATTCCCGAAGGTGAGTTTTTCAATCGTTCCAGCGTCAATCCTGCCCACGTCGGAGCATTCTTCCTGAAAAGCTCGAATATATCTTCTGCACTGTTAACATCCGGGAAAGTGCCTCCGCATATTTTCTTCCCCAGATCCGTATAAAACTGCCAGTCTGGAACCGCTTCTCCCAGGGGCTCAATGGCCCTGGTACGCCATACCACCTGCCGTTGCGCACCGTACTGCGATCCGTCGCTTTCAAATATCATCACCGGAGGAATGATCAGATGGGAGATCTCTGCCTCCTCATCCATGAAAAAACCGCGATAAACCACAAAGTCAACCTTGGAAATGGCCTCTTTGATCTTGTTCGTATCGGGATAACGGCGGTAGCTTGAATTCAGCAGCAACAGATTGACCCGTTCGCGCTCCATATTGTAGATAACTTTTCTGAAATTCAATTTTGATGCCAGCTTTGGGGCGCTGTACATCTCGTCGAAAATCTCTTCTCCTCCGGGTTTCCCCCCCCGTACATTCATGATCCCCCTGCCCTTCCCCAGAATATTGCCGGTTATGGCCTGAAGGGCAATGAGAGCGCGAATGGTCTGCAGGGAATTGGTATAACGGGAGAGAGACCCTCCCATCCATAATATTGTCCTCTTACTCCGGCCGATTCTCCTGGCCAGGTTGACAATCACATCCTTCGGTACCCATGTGATCTCCGATACCTTTTCGGGGGTATATTGTTCAACTGAAGAGACCAACTCTTCAAAACCATTGACGTGCGATGCAATAAACTCCCGATCACAGAGATTTTCACGTATCAGGATCCTGACCAGCCCCATCGCCAAGGCACCGTCCGTCCCCGGGCGAGGCATCACCTGCTCATTGCAGTACTTACTGGTCGGTGTCCGTCTTGGATCGAAATAGACAACCTCTACACCGTTGTTTCGTGCTTCATCGATCCATCTGACGTATGTGGGGTAAATAACGGACAGATTCGCTCCCCACAGAAGAAGCATCTGAGCGTTTTTCAGCTCGTCAAGCGTGGTAGATGATACGCCGCTTCCCAGGCAGAGACTCAGAGCGGTTGATGAGCTGCCGATACAGGTATCACCGGGGGAACAGGTATCGGGGAACCCCGCAAGATGAAGGGCCGCCTTACAGGCAATCTCACTCTCATGTGAATCCCACAACGGAGCAAAATGAACGACCCGATGGGCGTAATCTTTCGGAAAATCTCGTTTGATAGTAAGAATTCGATCCGCCACCATATCGAGGGCTGCCCCGTAGGAAATACGCTTCCAACTGTTTCCCTCTCGTTTGAGCGGGTAGATGATTCGATGCGGGCTGTATGTTAATTCGACCAGCGACTGGCCCTTGGGGCACATCGTACCCATGGTCCATTCATTCCCGGGATTGCCGTATACATTAACCACGCGTCCGTCTCTAACTTGAACCTTTGTCGTGCATCGCGCCTGGCAGAACTGGCAACAGCTATCTACCTCGTAATCGCTCTTTCCCGATACATCTGTGGTCATTGCGCCTATGGCCGATCGGTGCTGAAGGGCAGGTGTAACCGCCACTCCACCCGCTACGGCAGCGCCGACTTTCAGAAATCCACGCCTGGTTATTCCGGGGATGTTCCGCTGATCGCACTCTGATGGTATTTTTTTCTCTTTATTCACAAGTTTCCATTCTTACGGTATCAAACCTTCCGTGGCAAGACGTGCTATCAAACATCACGGAAGACTCTATGATTTAATATAAAGTATCCGGCAACATACCGCCGGTAATAAAGCTACAAAACTCCTCTTCGTGGTCTGAAACGCATAAGGCGCTTCTCCCCGCGATCAACCTGTCTGTTCCTGCCCGCGCTACCCATGGCAGGGCTCCCACGGGCAGGAAAAACAGATTAAAAACCTTAGCACTTGGATGGAGCCAATGCCGGCTCGGCATCAGGATCGTAGATCACATCACCGTCATCAGACAGCACCGGATTAAGACTCTCATAGAAATCATCAGTCATACCAGGTACCTTTCTGAGATCGGTAGGATCTTTAAAGGGTCCGTTCTTTTCCCGGTATTCAACAATTGCTTTCGCGAGAGATTCGGGAATTTCCGCATCCTCGATCGCTGTTATCTCTTCGGCGCTTGCCTTATTAAGACTGATGATACCTTCAGCCTTCGCAACAGACACCATTCCTGAAAAAGTCAACACAAAGGTGAAGACCAGTACCGAAACGAGTCCTAATAGTAACTTTTTGTCTTTCATGTAGCCTCCCTGTAACGATAAGATTCGGGTTGTTCATATGTATCAATGGCGGGGGCTACCCGTGCCCCCCGCCTTTTGTTTAAGCTTTGTTATATCTTCTGTGTTTATTTCTCCATAGCAAGATCCTTGACCCGGAGCTTGCTGTTATCCATCGGCAGAACGGCTTCTTCCACCGGCTTTTGCAGTTGCGGTACGTAGTCGTACGGCACCCTGTAGCAACGGTAGACCAGGTTGTACTGTCCCGTTGTGTTGAAGTAGGGACTGATGTATTCCCACACGGTCTCCAGGTCGGGAGTTACTTCCATGAGCTGACCTATCGCTCCGTTGGTGATCAGGGTATTGCCGTTAGGCAGCCGCTGGGCGGAGCTGACATAGCTGCTGTAGACTTTGTAATGGTCTCTCATTCCGCGTTTTGATGCCGAATACTCCCAGACTACTTTCAGCGTCACGGGGTCGATCTCGATTACCCGTGAAGAGTCACGTACGGCGTCGTTCAGACCGGTCATGGCGCCGGGGTTCGGTGCTCCGTAGCCGGCATGTCCGCCGTTGTCGTAGATCAGAATGTTCCCTTCACCCGGGAGCCCCTTGGGGATCATATGGGTGTGATGCAAACCGACAATCTGCCCGAGCTTTGCATAGGCGTTTTTGTACTCCTTGCCGTCAAAGGTCCAGACGGTGTCCGGTGAGTAGTGCGGACCCACCTGCCAGACACGTTTCTTCGTCTTCCTGTCGATGATGGAGAGGGTATTGGTCTGACGCCCGTCCATTATGATATTTTCCGGGTGGAAGCAGGCATACTTGATCGGGTCCTTGTCATACCACTTGTTGGGTCCCACGTATGACGCACAGTTGATATGGATCCAGTCACCGCCGACGACACCCTTGGTACGGGTACCGCTCATATTGGGGTTTTTGTAGATGATGGCCTGTTCCAGTTCGGTAAAGCCCATCTCCGTATAGTGGTCGCTACAGAGATAATCCCAGAGGATATTCCCTTTGCTGTCAATCTCGGCGATATAGTCGTCGTACAGAGGTTTATCGCTGATCTTCTTGGCTTTTTTGCCCTTCTTGATAAATTTGTGGGACAGAATCAAAACCTTCTCCGTGTTGAATTCCACCGGCGCATCCGGTACCCAGTATCCTACCGGATTCCCGGTTACCTGAAAATCATGGTGCATTCCCGCCTTGGGGTACTGCCAAACGATCTTGCCGTCCCAGTCCATGATGGAAAGATCCGTCGATTCGGGGTGATCCCATATCCGGCCAACGTACTCCACTTTCTCACGGGTTGCTCCCATGATATACCCGCCCTTGAGAATCTTGACCGGATGTTCCCGGTTGCTCATGTTTTTCCACTGTTTCACCACATTTCCGTTCATATCGATGAGTACGGCCCCCTCGCCTTCGACCTCGGTTGCGTAGACGGTATACCCATTCGCGCATTTATCCGGCTTATAGATGGTCGTTCCGGTTGGATAGACGCTCGGGAAGCCGAAGAGGGTTGCAGGTACAATTAACAGGGCACAAAGGCCCAGAGCGATACATATTTTCTTCATAATAATCCTCCCCATTAGTTTTTCTTGTTACAAACAATGAATCTTGTTCGTCAATCCTTAGTATGACGGCGTTCCGCCTGCAGCGCCTACCTCTTCCTCGATCTCAAACCATTCGGAGATCGCTGTCCACCATTCGTCTCTGCTGCCTACCCGCGCAGCCTCGGCTCCCGCGCCGTCGGCTCCCGCGAAGACTATTATCTCCTGACCCCCGAACCAGACATCGTACTTCAGATACATCTTTTTGTTGCCCGGCTTGTTGATCCATTCAAATTCCGCCTTACTCAGCACCTTTTCGGCAACAGGTTTGATCCCATCGGCCTCGTCCATCCCCCCCATGAGAATCACATAGGGCTCTTCCTTAAAAGCCGCAAGGTCCGAAGGTGCAACGTTCCTGACCGGAATCTCCTTCGATTTCAGGAAATTGACCCACTTTTCCGCCTTGGCGAAGGTAGCCGGGGTGGCTACGACAACCAGATCCGCTGCTGTAGCTACAGATACCAGCGCCATGGCCAAAACCGCGACCATACCCAAAACAGTAAACAGTCTTTTCTTCTTCATTGATCAAATCCTCTCTGTAATAGATTTTATTGCAGACCCCGGGAGACATGCTCCCTCAGCCTGTCCCCCGGAGTATTTCCAATAACCATGTTAACAATAGCAGCAATTTTCAGCCATGTAACCGTCTGTTCTGATGCTGATTAATACTGATAAAACTTGTAGGCCTCGGGGCACTTCGGGGCAAGTTTTTCCTTAACAGACAAATCTTTGCCCTGGAATCCGGGAAAGTCCTTGCTGTATCGGAAGGCCCGGTGAATCATGTTAAAGTAGAAGTCGTGGCCCTGTACCTGCACCTTCCTGTCGTCGTCCTTGATGGTACAGATGGGACTGTCCTTGATCATGGGATTGACAAAATCCCAGGCGATCTTGCCCTTTTCGGTTACTTCGAAGACGTGACCAAGGTTGCTGGAGGTGACGAGGACATTGCCGTTGGGGAGCATCTGAGCAGAACCTTGACGGTGACTGAAGAAACTCGACTGATCCCAGGATTCGTATCTCCATATCTCCTCGTTTGTCTTCGTGTCCACAATCAAAACGCGCGAACGCGTCCCCTCGGGATTCTCGGAACTGTTGTCAAAAACCATTACCTTGCCGTCACCGAGCCAGGTGGCGTCATGGGACCCGAACATCTTCTGGTCGCCTACATCAAAGAATGAGGGGGCCTTCCCGGCGCCGTAAGCCGAAGGATTGCCCCAGCGGTATTCGATCTTTCCCGTCTTGTGGTTGACCAGATAGAATTCGGAAAGATTACGAGAGTTCATCAGGATCTGATCGGTTTCCGGAATATATCTGACGGAATTGAAGTGGCTCCAGTCATAGGTGGCGTAGATCTCTCCCACCGGCATGGGGAGGATATAATTAATATCAAGCTGGTCCGGACCCGTCCCGATATGATCGAAGCAGTGCCACTCCCAGACAATCTGATTTGACGGTGTTACTTCCCAGACGAAATCGAGCCAGAAATCCCGGTGGTAGACTCCCTTGGATTTGACACTCTTCTCAGGAATAGTCTTCGGGTCACGTCCCTTTGCGATGATATCCTCATTCGAAATACGTTCCCATCCGAGGATCAGGGTGTTCCCGTTCGGCATACGCTCGAAGGCATGGTGCGAAACCTTGTCTCTGGTTGCCATATCTTTGAACTCCCATACAACATCGCCGTCCCAGTTCAATTCCTGTACGCGCCCGCATACTCCATCGATACCGCAGTACTTGTACGGCGGTCGAGCCCCTCTGAGCAGATTTCCATTGGGAAGCAACTCTCCGTACAGACCCGGATAAAATTTCGTCCTCCACTCATTGATCAGGTTCCCCTCCATGTCGATCAGATAACTTGATTTACAGGAGTTGGGTGAAAAGAGAGTGTAACCGTCATAGGCATCACTCTTGTCGTAGTATACAACCCCAGTGGGGCCGACAAGCGCCTGATAGGCATAGGCCGACGCTGCAAAACCCGCAACAATGACCACTAAGGCTATACATAAAGCTGTTTTCTTCATTGATATCTCCTCCCATTCAGTAATGATTAACGTTTTGAAATCGAAAATGATTCCAATATGCATCAAAAAATACAAATATGCAGCATACGCCAGGATTAAACTATCTTTCTTCCCTCTCCATATGCGCCTTTACCCGCACAATCGTCCGGCCATTGCATTAATAAAATGAGGAATGTTTTTGTTCTGCCCTTATCACCTCCCTTCAGAATGATCGGTGAGACAGTATGGAGAATTATCGTACAGCAGCATCAGAACCCCCATGGTGAATCGACCGCATTCCGAAAAGGTCTGTCAGTTGTCTTACCTTAACTATATGACGTATTGATTCAATATAGCATCACGGAGAAACTGAGATCTGAACTATAGAAAAACCTCTTAATATATGAGAAACATCATGAAATACAGTTAATAAAATAATAATGTTACAATGTAAACTCTTAAAAAAGAAATTGCCATTACTCAGCAAAAATGTCAAGGAATATTTATGATAAATTTCATTCATTTTACTTGATTTTACCAATTAAATTTTCAAGGAATATGTACGGGTAAATCGGCTTGGCTGATCAAATAAGAAGGGTGCAGGACATATGTCCCGCACCCTTCTTTTTCTTCCTCTCGTCTGACGTATATCCAATCAGACAGAGGGGTGTATCATACCATTCCTTAACGGGATGTGGATCGGTACGGCATTAATAACCGCCTCCGCCACCACCGCCACCGCCACCGGCATCGCCGCCGCCGCCTTCACCCGAGAGAGCAGCGGCACCCCAGCCAGTGTATGTTATTGTTTCAGGCCACACATCGCCGCCACCCGATAGCGTCGGGATACGGCCGGTGATGGTGCCCTGTGATTCCAGCTTCCTACCGGCCAGACCCGAATAGTCAGGTCCGTAGCGGTGGCACCTGAAGGTGTAAAAGAACATACCGCCAGCGGCGTCCGTGAGAGAAGTCGCAATACCTGTGATTCCGACAGGGTTCTGGTATTCCCAGACAACCTCCTTGTTCGCCGTCACCTCGAAGAAATGTCCGGTCGGGCCGGAGTCAATCAGCGTATTCCCGTTGGGGAGACGCTGACAACTGGAAACAAAGGAGCCGAAGAAACTGGTCGGAACCTGAGACTGGAACCGCCATTGGACCTGATTTGACAGGTTACACCCATCAGCCCCGACTCCGCCTATGGCCGCCTGCCACGTATACCCCGCGTCCGGTGGATTGACATAACTGGCGCTTTTAGTCCCTGTTGCATCGAGAACAAAGGGATTGATCTCCAGTATCTCGGAGTGAGCAAAGAGTGTACACCACGTTCCATTATCGAAGATCAGGAAGTTTCCGCCTCCGGGGAGTTCCGAAGCGTCCCAGGGTGCATTCGTGCCGCCGATCCACTGGATATCATGCGACGCGTACATCTGCTGGTTACCTTCAGTATGAAACGCCGCGGGTTCACCCTGGTCATAGACGGATGGATTGCCGAAACGATAGAGGAAATCACCGGCGTCACTGGCGGCCGCCGCAATACTCGCGGCAGGATTACCGGCGACAAAGGTTCCGTCATGGTCGATCACGTAGAACTCGCTCGTGTGTTTGGCGTTGACACAGATATGACCAAGGTCCTCATGGTAGTCGAGGGAATTGCAGTGGGTCCAGTCTGTCCGCGGCCCCCCGTACGGGGTCTCCCAGTTGATATTAAGCTTTTCCGGCATCTCAGATATGACGCCGAAGTTCGGTTTGGTCGGATCGTAGTCCTGGCAGAGGTGATCTGCGAAGGTCCACTTCCAGACGATATTTCCGTTCATGTCTACTTCATAAATCCCGTCGCACGACCAGCCGTTACCGTTATTCGTATAGTCGTCCACATATTTGGGATCGCATCCCCAGTCGATCGCGTTCTGAGGGGTCATCCTCTCAAAGGTGAGAAAGATGGTGGTGTAGGCACCGAGTTGCTTATTCCAGATCCTCCGGAAATCATGGTGCGAAATGGAGTCTTCGCTATAGTGGAAGTACTGCCAGGTAACGTTTCCATCCCAGTCATACTCCTCAAAACCCCCGCACCTCGGACCTGACAGGACACCGTAGGTATCTGCCGCATTCGCCGCCGGTACGGTGGCACCGCGGAGAAGACTCCCGTTCGGTAACAAACGGGCATAGAGTCCTACCCCATACTGGCTACTCCACGTGTGGACCACATTTCCCCACATATCGATAAGATATGTTTTATAGGGAGACGTTGGCGACATATTCGGGGTAAACATCGTATATCCGTTATACGCCTTGTCCGGGTTGTACTGGTTGATTTCCGTCGGGCCCTTGAATGTCTCAAGAGCATAGACGGAACCCAGCGGCATGGCGACAACAAGGGCTAGTGCCATGACAATCAATATACTTCTCTTCATCGTATAACCTCCTTCATACGGATCGGT
>DAISYQ010000034.1:35037-37947 GCA_036825195.1 Syntrophales bacterium | reverse complement strand
AAAGTAATCTGGAGGATAGGATGAGTAGAGCTTTAGAAGGGATACGGGTTGTTGATTTGAGTCATGTACTGGCAGCGCCGACGACGACGATGTTTTTGGCGGATTTGGGGGCCGAGGTTATCCATGTTGAACCGTTTCACGGGGACGATTCGAGGGAATTCGGACCTTTTGTCGGCGAGCCGGGCAAGGACAGAAGCGGTTATTTTATAAGTCTGAACCGCAACAAGAAGAGTATGGTATTGAATTTGAAGAGTGAGAAAGGGAAGGAGATTCTCCGAGAACTGATCAAGGTATCCGATGTTATTATAGAGAATTTCAGGCCGACAACGATGCGGAAGCTCGGTTTTGGCTGGGAAGAGATTCAGAAGATAAATCCGCGGATCATCTATGCCTCCATCTGCGGATTTGGCCAGGATTCCCTTCCCGCATACACCGAACGTCCGGCCTATGATATGGTGGCGCAGGCCTACAGCGGTATCATGAGTATTACGGGACCGGAAGGCGGCCCGCCCTGCCGGGTCGGCTCATCGGTTGGCGACATCTTTGCCGGTCATCAGGCGGTAATCGGGATCCTGGCGGCGCTCTACAAACGGGTGGAAACGGGGAGGGGACAGCACTACGACGGCTCCATGGTAGACGGCCTCTTTACCGTCCTGGAGAATGCCGTTGCCCGCTATACCATCAGCGGGGAGATACCGGGTCCCTTGGGAGGGGCACATCCATCCATCGTCCCGTTCCAGGGATTCAAGACAAAGGACGACTCCTGGATCATAGCGGCCATCGGCACGGATGCCTTGTGGGCGAAGTTTTGTACCGTCTTAGGCCGAGAGGAACTCACCGATGACCCGAGATTTAAGACCAATCCCCTCAGGACGCAAAACAAGCAAGAACTCATTGCCATCCTAGACGGTGAGATGGCAAAGAAGACGACCAAGGAATGGGAGGATCTGTTTGAGAAGGCGGGGCTGCCCTATTCCCCCATTAACAACATGCAAGAGATCTGCGAAGACCCGCATATCGCCCATCGAAAGATGCTGGTAGAGATCGACCAGCCCGGGGTAGGTAAGATGAAGATAGCCGGATCACCGATCCGTCTGTCAGAGACGCCGGGTGAAGTCTATGCGCCGGCGCCGCTCCTGGGTCAGCACTCGGAAGCGGTGTTACGAGAGGTACTTGCGTATTCTCAGGAAGCGATTGACAGCCTTAAAGAAGAGGGAGTAATAAACTCGTAACACGAGATCAGCGTACCGCAAACAGGGACGTACCGACTCACCAGCGCCATACCGGTGTCACCAGCGAATGTCGGCGGTTTATGGTGGGCGTGACGGTTGAGAGATGGTTATGAAAGGAAGATAGAGATGGGAGCAACCACAGATAAGATCAGGGCATTCGAAGAGAAGCGGGACGACTTGTTGACCATGGGGGGAGAGAAGGCCGTTCAGAGGCAGCATGAGAGGGAAAAACTGACGGCTCGGGAAAGGATAGATCTGCTGTTCGACAAAGGCACCTTCCAGGAGGTCCAGCTGTTTGTGAAACACCGATCCACCCTGTTCGGCATGGATACAAAAGAGATCAAGGCGGACGGCGTCATTACCGGATTCGGAAAAGTGAAGGGCCGTACCGTTTTTGTGGCCTCCCAGGATTTTACCAGTTCCGGAGGCAGTCTGGGAGAGATGCACGCCAAGAAGATCTGGAAAGTCATGGACATGGCCCTCGATGCCAAGAAGCCCTTTGTGGCCCTGAACGATTCGGGCGGGGCACGGATCCAGGAAGGGGTCCCGTCCCTGGAAGGATACGGCGGCATATTCTACCGCAATACCGTTGGATCGGGGTACATTCCACAGATAACCGTCATCATGGGACCGACCGCCGGAGGGGCTGTGTACTCACCGGCCCTTACGGACTTTGTGTTCATGGTAAAAGGAACCAGCCATATGTACATAACCGGGCCGGATGTGGTGAAGGCGGTTATCGGCGAAGAGGTATCCCACGAAGAACTCGGCGGAGCCGAGGCCCATGCGGCCAAGAGCGGCGTCTGTCACGTCGTTTCAGACAACGATGAAGACTGCCTCACCCGGGTACGGGACCTGCTGTCATACCTTCCCGACAGCTGCCATAGTCCGCTGCCGGTAAAGGAAAGCACCGACAGCCCGGACAGAGAATGCCCGGACCTCGATACGATTATTCCGGACAAGGCGACCCGAGGGTACGACATGAAGAAGATAATCATGTCGGTGGCAGACGACAACGAGATGTTTGAAGTACATGCCCAGTGGGCAAAGAGCATCACCGTGGCCTTCATCAGAGTGATGGGACAGCCAGTGGGCGTTATCGCCAACAACCCGAAATTTATCTCGGGAGTTCTGGATTACAAGGCTTCAGACAAGGCGGCGCGGTTTATCCGGTTCTGCGATGCCTTTAATATACCGGTACTGACCTTTGCCGACGTACCCGGATACATGCCGGGGACGGATCAGGAATGGTCGGGTATCATCTCACACGGAGCCAAGCTGCTGCACGCCTACTCGGAAGCCACGGTACCGAAGATCACGGTGGTGACCCGCAAGGACTATGGCGGTGCCTACATCGGCATGTGTTCCAAGTCCCTGGGCGCCGATTACATCATGGCCTGGCCGACCGCAGAGATAGCCGTCATGGGAGCGGAAGGGGCTTGTAATATCATCTACCGGCGGGAAATTTCAGGTGCCGACGACCCGGCGGCCAAGCGAGCCGAATTGGTTGGGGCCTATGAGCAGCAGTTCAACAATCCCTATTTTGCGGCCCAGTTGGGGATCATTGACGAGGTTATTGCCCCGCGAGAGACCCGGAAACGGATCGTGGCTCTCCTTGAGGCGTTCAAGGATAAGATGGAGACACGACCATCTAAAAAACATAATAATATCCCGCTAT
>DAISYQ010000034.1:0-34937 GCA_036825195.1 Syntrophales bacterium | reverse complement strand
TTCAAGGATAAGATGGAGACACGACCATCTAAAAAACATAATAATATCCCGCTATGATCCGGAGGCAGACCCGACGGTAAGAGGGTGAAAGAAAAAGAACCATTAGAAGAGAGAAAGGACAAGAATTTTTGGATAAAGAGACTCCGGTTCATTCGAGAGAAATATCAATACATATTTCCACCATAGATGACGACACCATGCTTGCGGAGGGAACCCTCAGAGATAACCGAAAGCTTCCTTCCTATTCCACTGCGGGCAGAAGGTTTATCGAACCGGGAGATATTCACCATATCGTTGTGAGATTGTACGTTTCTGTAGCGGAAAATGTGGTTGTCAGGGCCGAGGCGGACATGGTGAAGGTCCCGGGAGGCGAAACATGTCATGCGATAAAGGATAGCGTCAAAAACCTAATCGGTATTTCTGTCTTACGGGGCTTCGCAAAAAAGGTGCTGGAGATCATGGGAGGTGTCAAGGGATGTCTGCATATGACAAACCTCGTTATCGCCATGGGATCAGCCATTGTGCAGGCGGAGTATTACAGAGTGGAAGAAAGTAGCCATGATATGGAGGCTCCGGAAATAAACACATCACTCCTTAAAAACAGCTGCTGGCTGTGGAGGGAGGATGGCCCTCAAATGGAGAATGTGAGAAAGGCAGAAAAAGGCAACGATATACAATAATCGGAGAAGGATCTGGATAAAATTGGTATCGAAGCTGCTTTGGGATATACCTGTTTAAAATCTGGTAACCGGTTTTATCTGATGTTGTTTCGCATATACAAAGACCCCCGGATTGTATCCGGGGGTTTTCTGTCAAAATGGATCCTCGAACAGAATAAAACAACATATCAAGCCTCGGTGATTCGTTTCATTCAGGGCAGTCTTTATATAACTTTCATTGATCACCCTTAAGCAAAATGACCAAATGGTGTCGTTCAGCCCTACCCACCACAAATAGCATTTGGCAACCAGGTCGCTATCCTCAGAAAGATTGGTGCATAATCCTAATATTCTTGTTCTCTTCTTCATATCGTAGGTATCGGTGATATGCTAAAATGCTGTGAATTTTAGACTAGTTGCGGGATGCTCGTATCGGGGGAAAGTTTGGAAGAAAGAACGGTTCACAGGGAAAAGTGGGTGAGGTCTTCATATGCGCATATCAGGAAACCCACAAAGTGCTTGTGGGTTTCCTGATATCAACTACGGGTAATATTATAAGGGGAGATAAGACCCCTCATAATCGTATGAAATTTTTTTGGTGGTGGTACAAAATCTCCATATGCTTTGTACTTCCACCATGGTTCTCACGTTTATGTTACTCCAAGACAACCAGAAGCTGATCGGCTTCCACGACGTCTTTTTCTTTAACCTTGATTTCTTTTACGGTACCATCGATAGGGGAGCAGATCGGATTTTCCATCTTCATCGCCTCAAGGATAATGAGTTCGTCATCTTCCTTTACTTCGTCACCGACTTTCACCAGAACTTCAATAATATTACCCGGCATCGGAGCCAATACTTCTTCCATTTCTTCATTACCTCCTGAATAATTTTATACTTGCCGGTACGTGTCAATGCGTACCGGCTTTCACTTGCTATCACATTTGGTGCGGTTAAGTCACTATAAAAAACCGGCCACCGTTTCAATTATCAGTATCGTTATGCTTCACTCTTCGGACGCTCGAGACCGGTTACGACCTGTGCCTTGATCAGTCTCGGGAGCATCATATGGTGACGCGGACAGATAGACTTCGGATTCTGATAGACCGAGTTGGTAAATGCCACCATGTAGTCACGCAGCTTATCGAATCGCACAATCTCATCCACCAGACCCGCCTTCGCACAGTAGAAGGGGCGTGACGAGTCGTAATAGTGCTTAACCATTTCATTCATCTTTTCAAGAACAGGACCGAGCGGTCTTCCGGCATCTTTCTCTTTTACCAGTCTCCGGGAGTAACTGGCTGCGGCCGCTGTTTCCCCGTGCATGACGTAGATCTCTGTCGTGGGGGTGCCGAGGGAGAAGGCGTTGGTAGTGCGTCCCTGAGGACCGCCCATAACGTAATGTGCAGCGGCCGTTCCCTTACGGAGTATAACAACCATTTGAGGTACGTTGCTCTGTTCGATGGAGTAGATGAGAGATTGCCCCAGTCCGAGCAGTTCAGCCTTTTCCGCGATATCGCCGACATCGATACCGGATGTATCCTGGAACCAGATGATCGGAATACGATCGCGGCCGCACTGTGTTACGAACTCGTTCATCTTGATCAGTCCCTGGCGATAGAGTTTACCGCCGACGCCACTGTATTCGTTCGTATATTCAGGATAATTCGGCAATATTCCCTGGCGGTTTCCGATTGCGCCCACGAGGAAACCGTCGATCATGACGAGTCCCGTATAAACCTCAGGGCCGTAACCGGGCCTGAACTCGAGATGCTCTGAGTTGTCGACCAGTCGTGCAAGAACACTGTCAAAGTCGTATCCCGCTTTCTGATTGTAGGGAACGATGGATGCAATTTCAGAAGGCGAAAACTTCGGATCTGCCGGCTCTGCCAGTCTGAAGAATTTGGGGTTATAGGCGGGTATCCCTTCCATGTACTCTTTGAGGGCATCGAGAACCTGGGTCTCTTCATCAAATACATATCTGAAGAAACCGGTTTCGTCGTGATGGATCTTAACGCTTCCGGGGGGTACGGCTTTGAAGTGCCGTGTGGCCTCAATCAATTGCTCCGCACCTTCTTCATCAAAATATCCTTTGGGGCTCATACCACCGACGATGCCGCCGCCGCCTACCGCGATGTTGCAGTCCTTGTGGGCAAGGAGTATGGTGGGGCTGATTCCCTGATAACCCCCACCGGCCGGGTTGGTTCCGTAAATGCCTGCAAGGACGGGAATCCCCGCCACTTCCAGTTCCGCATGACGGAAGAAACAGGTCCCCTGACCGCGACGATTGGCATAAACCTTTTCCTGCTCGGGCAGTTTGACGCCGGAACAGTTGACCAGCCATACCAGCGGTACGTTTAACCTTTTGGCGAGATCGGTCACGCGAAGGTTATTATCCGCCTGTCCCGCAATCCACGCACCGGCTATCCACTTGTTGTTAAAACCGATAAGAACACACCACTTACCGCTGATCCTCGCAATACCGTCAACAACCCCGGTGCTTCCTGATTCTTCATGGTCCGGGTCATATATGGTGTGGAGTGGGAAGAACATTCCCGGATCCACGAGATAGTCGATCCGTTCCCAGACGGTCAGCTGCTCGCGCTTGTGAACCAGATCGGTAGAAATTCCGAAATCACGGATTCTTTGATCTTCAGCCTCAATCCCCTTCATGACCTCTTCCGTCTGGGCGACACTTTCCTCCATTCTCTTTATCTGCGACTCCCTCAGGGGTTTGCCGAATTCTTTCATCTTTATATAAGGTATCATTTATATATCCTCTCTTTTCTTCTATATCCAGATTGATGCCCGGATATGAACCACAGAGGGCATCCTCCCCGATAGGAGAATGCCGCCTGTGGATTTGCCCATTGATTCTTTACAATGTTAGCGATTCGCTTTGCGGATCCCCAACTGATCCTGAGCCATAATGAACTTGCAGACGTTTGTCGATCCTTCGACCATTGCGTATGTCGGGGCATCTCTGAAGAAGCGTGCTACGGGATACTCGGTTGAATACCCGTATGCACCGAGTATACGCATCGCGTACTGTGAACATTTGTAGGCGAGTTCGCCTGAAAGGTATTTCGCCGCAGCGACCTCAAGGTTGTTCCCCAGATTTCCCTGATCCTTCTGCCATGCGGCTTTGTATACGGCCAACCGTGCTGCCTCGATTTCAGCGACCATCTCACCGATCAAGGCCTGGTTCATCTGGAATTTTCCGATCGGCTGACCGAACTGTTCACGCTCCATGGCATACTGGGTCACGGCGTCAAGACATGCCTGAGACAATCCGATACCACCGGCAGCGGCCGAAAGTCGTGTCTGTGCAAGAGAACCGAAGACGATTTTCGCACCGTCCCCAGGTTTGCCCAGTATGTGATCCTTGGGAATCTTCGTGTTCTCGAGGATAATTTCCCCTGTTGGCGATGAACGGGATCCCATCTTGTCCAGATCGGTTACGGTAATCCCTTCGCTGTTTTCCAAGTCGACCACGAAGGCTGAAAGTCCGCTTCCTCCGGCTGAACGATCAGTGTAGGCATAGAAGATGTTTATGCCACCGATCGTGGCGTTGGATATCCATGTCTTCTGACCGTTTATGAGCCAGTGATCTCCCTTGTCTTCAGCCGTCGATTTGATTGCCATAATATCTGAACCGGCGCCCGGTTCGGTGATGGCGAATGCGCCAAGTATTTCGGCATTGACCAATTTCTCGATATACTTTTTCTTCAGGGCCTCGTTGCCGTAACGGAAAATAGTGAAGGCACATCCCAGTTCTTGCATATTAACCTGAACCCTTAATGAACTGGAGGCGCGGGCGATCTCTTCTGTGATAATAATGGCTGCAAGCCATCCCATCTCATTTCCACCGTACTCCTCGGGGATAACGGTGCCGAAGAACCCCAATTGGCCCATCGGTTTGACAACTTCTTCGTACGGGAAATAGTGATTCTCATCCCACTCATCCGCGAACGGAGCGATCTTTTCGGTTGCAAAATCACGTACGGTGTCCCTCAACATTATTAATTCATCTGATAAACCAAAATCCATAACGTACTCTCCTTCCTAAATTACTAGTTGTGTTGGTGGTAATATTCCTATGATCGGCATAGGCTCAGTTTACCCTTAGGTATAATATCCAGAATTGTCTGAGAACTCTTTACTAGCGAGGAGCATCTCCTCTATACACATCTTACGGTGATCATAGTTATTAAAACGGACCTCAGGTATTGCCAGGCTTGCTGAAGCCCGCACAGGTATTCCCTGATGAAAGGTTACAATCGGAACACTCAATGATCCAAGACCCTGAAATGTTTCCCCTAGACTTGAAGCGTAGCCTCGTTCCCTTATCAGTTTAAGTTCCGCGATGAGCTGCTCCACATCAGTGATTGTATTGTTAGTCAGCGGTTCAAGCTTGACTTTTTTCAGATAACTGTCAATAAAATCCTGCGATGAGAAGGCCAGCAAACATTTCGATGAGGCGCCGGCGTAAAGCGGAGCCTTGCTTCCAACCGGCATGCCGGCCTTCAGTTCTAGAGTAGATTCCAACGTGGCGATGCAGATTCTGGACACACAGTCGGTATCAATGATATTGAAATGTGCGGTTTCCCCGGTCCGGGACAGAAGCCGTCTTATAAGCGGCATCGCTATGCGCGTAATCGGATAATTATCCTGCAGGGTGCGAAAAAATGAAAGATAGATATTTCCGAGACAATATTGCTTCGTGTTCGGATGTTGCCTGACAAACCCATAGGACTTCAGGATCTGCAGGATCCTCTGGGTGGTGGATGGGCTAAACCCGAGATGTGCGCTCAGCTCTCTCACACCCCAAGACGGCTGTCCTTCTCGAAATACCATGAGAATCATGAGGGCTTTTTCGATGGAATTGATTTTGTCGGGCGAATGAGACTTGAATGATTGTTCCATAATGTAGGATACCGTTTTATATTGTACTCTTTTATTTATTTGACATAGAGAAAAGCCTTTTGTCAAGAGAAAAGTTACTGATAGTATTTGAACATGATATGGTTTGGAATGATAAAAAATTCAATAGAATACTTATTTTTTTATACTTTGTCTTGATAGGGGATTGAAAATTCTTGACACAATGCAAGCCCTGTAGTATGGAAATCTCGATAGTCATTATGCGGTATAGTGTCCCATATAGTGGTATTATCTGAAAGGGTAAACACGTATATGGGAAGTAAGATCTTTGATGGATTTTAAACTTCTTAAGGTATTAAAAAATTTTTAAGAAATAATAGGGAGTGTACAATGGTTGATTGGGGAAAAGCTTTTGAAACATTTGTTGTTGGATTTGGCGGAGTATTCGTTACTCTTATTATCCTGCAAACGGGAATAAACTTATTCTCAAAGATTGTCGTTACTGTGACAAATATGACAAAAAAGAAAGATTAAGGGGGCAGGGAAACTGACATGGATTTAGCAATATTCCGCAGTATTTTATTAGATGCAGGTTTTATGCATATAACATTCGGTAATATCGTAATGTGGGCGATAGCCCTCATCTTTATTGTACTTGCAATTACCAAGAACTATGAACCACTGCTTTTGGTTCCTATCGGATTCGGAATGTTTCTCGTGAACCTTCCCCTGACGGATCTCATGGCAGAAGGGGGTCTTCTCTGGGTGCCGTATCATTATGCCATCGATCACTTCGACTTAATCCCGCCGATTATTTTTATGGGTATAGGTGCCATGACAGATTTCGGTCCCGTTATAGCCAATCCCAAAATGTTGCTTCTCGGGGCGGGAGCGCAGTTCGGCGTGTATGTGACCTTTTTCGGGGCTCTCCTGTTCGGGTTCACCATGCCTGAAGCCGCTTCTATCGGAATCATAGGCGGAGCTGACGGTCCTACCACGATATATCTGACTTCCAAGCTTGCCCCGCACCTTCTTGGCGCAACGGCGGTTGCCGCTTATTCATACATGGCGATGGTTCCGATTATCCAGCCGCCCATAATGAAGGCCTTAACCAGCAAAGATGAACGTAAGATCAAGATGAAGACACTGCGTCAGGTCAGCAAGGCTGAAAAGATCGGATTTCCTCTGGTAGCAACACTGATTATCTGCCTTCTTATTCCCGCTGCCGCGCCACTGGTCGGAATGATGATGGTTGGTAACCTGTTTAGGGAATGCGGTGTTGTGGAACGCCTCTCCGGTACGGCTCAGAACGAACTGATAAATATCGTTACGATATTCTTGGGTCTCTGTATCGGTGCAACCATGCCGGCTGACGTCTTTCTGAAATCTTCATCTCTCTTTATCTTCTGTCTCGGACTGGTTGCCTTTGCTTTCAGCACCGCTGCCGGTGTTATCTTGGCAAAGCTCATGAATCTATTCCTGAAAGATAAGATAAATCCCCTGATCGGCGCTGCTGGTGTGTCGGCCGTACCAATGGCAGCCCGTGTTGCGCAGCTCGTCGCGAGGGAAGAGGACAAACGTAACTTCATCCTCATGCACGCCATGGGGCCGAATGTTGCCGGGACAATAGGTACCGTATCGGCAGCCGGACTCTTCCTTTCCATGTTGGCAGGTTAAGAGAAGAAAAAATGTTTAGTTGAGAGAATGGAATATTATTCGCCGAATAATATTCCATTCTCCTGAACGTTCTTTGAAGTTTGCCTCGTTGTGCCTGACGTAGTCTCGTTATAGCTACCTTGATTATTTAATCCAAACAAAGTGATGGGAGAGTATAGCATGAATGTCGAACCGAACAAAGTGATGAGCCTAAAAGAGGCAATCAAGAAGTATGTCAGCGACGGCAGTCATATTTCCATAGGAGGGTTTACGTGCAACAGAAATCCAATGGCCGCTGTCTATGAGATTATCCGACAGAAAATCAAAAATCTCCATATGTATGTCCATTCAAACGGCACGGGAGTGGATGAACTCATCGGCGCCGGGTGTGTTTCAAAGATAGAGATTGCTTACGGGGGTAATGGGAAATTTGCGGCAACCTGTATCCGATTCAAAAAGGCCGTTCAGGAAGGGACCATTGAGATTGAAGATTATTCAAATTATCAGATGACCCTTCGATTCCTTGCCGGAGCAATGGGGGTGCCATTCCTCCCGACTCGTTCTTCATTAGGAACAGATATCATCAACAAATGGGGCTTCTCAGCTGATATGAGAAAGAACGACCCCAAGATTCCAAACGAGAAACTGGTTGTCACAGACAATCCTTTTAAAAACTGGATGGATACGGAAAAAGTAGTCCTGGTTCCCGCGATAAATACGGATGTAACGATTCTTCATGTTCAAAAGGCCGACAGACAGGGCACCGGGAGGATCGAAGGACTTACCTTTGCGGATGTCGAACAGGCTAAATCGGCAAAACATCTTATCTTGACCTGTGAAGAGTTGGTTGACCAGAACGAACTGAGAGCAGCGCCGCACCAGAATCAGATTCCCTTCATAAATGTTGACGCAGTCGTACACGTCCCCCATGGTGCCTATCCTACAGCATGTCATAACTATTACGATTATGATCCCATATACCTGAACGAATATGGGAAAGCGGCTCGAAATGATGAACTTTTCAATACGTATCTCAAAAAGTATGTCTATGGCGTAGACGGTCAGGAAGAATTGATCGCCCTTGTCGGGGAAGATCGTATGAAGACAATAAAAGCGGACCCGAATGTGGGGTATGCTGTAAATCTGAAGAGAAACTGATCAGGGGACGAAAAAATGGAATATACCTTGAGAGAAATGATGACGATAGTGGCCGCCAGAGAAATTAAGGATGGAGATATTGTATTCTGTGGGACCGGGATTTCGATGCTGGCGGCAATGGCTGCAAAAAATATCAATGCTCCCAATAGTGTTATATTTTTTGAGACGGGATCTATTGATGCGAAACTGGATGAAATTCCTTTAGCGGTTGCAGACCCGCGCGTTATGTACTGGGCTTCATCTAACAGCGGTCTTCTGGACGCATTTGCAACGATGCAGAACAGGATTACGGGGCAACACGTCATCGGTATTCTGGGAGCGGCCCAGATCGATAAATATGGAAATATCAATTCGACGGTTATCGGAGAATATTACCTTCCCAAGACACGTTTTTCCGGGAGTGGGGGTGCCTGTGATGTCGCGTCTTTTGTTCCGAGAAGTATCACATTCATGCAGCATGAAAAAAGGAAATTTGTAAATAAAGTTGATTATCTAACGAGTCCGGGGCACCTGACCGGAAATGGTGGCAGAGAGAAAGCGGGACTACTTCCAGGGGGACCGCAATTGGTTGTTACCAATATGGCGGTAATGCGTTTCGATGAAGAAACGAAAGAGATGTATCTGGCTGGTTATTATCCGGGGGTAACAAAAGAAGAGATCCTGGAGAACATGGAGTTTGACGTTGATATCTCAAGAGCGGAAGAGGTGGAACCTCCTACCGCACATGAACTTAAGATCTTGAGAGAGAAATGTGATCCCCAGAGATTGATTCTGTAAGTTGATCCAACAATAAACGTGAAGCAAGGAGGTGATGATAAGAACATAGCTGAAAAGCAGAAATGAGGTAAAGACTGGCAAATAACAAACAATAAAACATGGACCCTTAAAGGAGGAAGGTAAATGAAAAAGATTAGTTTGGTAAGTTTGTTAGTATTAGTATTAAGCATTTCTCTTGTTTTCGGGGGCGGCATTTTCAACAAGGCGGAATGCGCTAAAACCTATAACCTCAAATTCCAGATGGCGTGGCATTCACAGCACCCAGAATACAAGGCATATCAAGAATTCATCAAGATGGTGAAGGAAGCAACCGATGGCAGGCTAAAGTTTACGGTGTTTCCTGCGGACCAGTTGATAGGGAGATCCGAGGCACTGGACGGATTATCAAAGGGTACCATTGATATGCTTGCCAGTTGTGCATCCTATTTTCATGGGATGGTTCCGGAAGGGGATGTCGACTGGCTTCCCTATATCTCTCTAGGTCATCGGGGAGAATTCTGGGACTACATGAACGGCGACAATGAATTCAATGCCATCATAGCCAAGAACTATCTCGAAAGGGCGAATGCCGTTTATCTCACCAATATCATCTGCGGAAGCTCCGGAATTATCGGCCGGGGCAACACCGAATACGGAACCATTGATTCTCTCAAAAACATCAAATTACGGGCCGCCGGCGGCGTCTGTACACGGGTAGCGAAAGCGTGGGGCGCAGCTCCCGTGACCATGGCGACGGGGGAAATCTATCCCGCGCTTCAGAGAGGGACCGTCGATGCACTGATCTTCTATGCTTATGGTCTGAAAGACTATAAATTCTTCGAAGTTGCCAAGACCTTCACCAACCCGCCCGTTTTCACTTGGGCTGACGACCTCTGGATAAACAAAGACTCCTTGGAAAGATTGCCGGAGGATCTCCAGAAAATTCTTAAAGATACTGCTAAAAAATGGGGGAGATGGGCAAGCGTAGAATACTGGCCAAACTATGAAAAAGAGAATGAAAAATGGTGCCAGGAAAAGGGCGTTAAGTTTGTCGTCATGGATGATGCCAATATCGCAAAATCGAAAGAAATGCTTGATGAAGTATGGTCTTGGTATGCGAATGAAAGCCCGGACTGCGCGAAACTGGTTGCGCTGATAAAGGAAGAAATGAAGACCTGGAAATAGTGTGGCTGAAGTGAAAATACCAGATGGAGAGACAGGAGAAACACCATCTTGCCTCTCCATTTACCCTACCACAGTTTGGAGAAAATGTTATGAATAACGGGACGAATAATACCCCCGGTGGTTTTGGTAAATTCATGGATGTCATATCACGATTCGATGAAAGACTTGCCGAATTTGCCGGGTGGATTGTCATTGTCATGATGGTGACAATAAGCTACGACGTAGCTATGAGATATATCTTCGGGATGCCTACTACCTGGAGCTTCGAGATCAATCGCTATATGTTGATTCTGGTTGTTTTCTTTAGTGGCGCTTGGGCCCTTCCTGCGGGAGGGCATGTTGCCGTGGACATATTTACTGAGCATATGGAAAGAAGAAGAGGGGCGATTCTGGAAATTATTACCTCCATAATGGCACTCCTCTACATGATTTCATTCTTTTTCGAGTCGACTGTCTTTGCCTGGGACGCATGGGAAGGCGGCGTACGGAGTACGGAGTATCTGGCGTGGCCCCTGTGGCCGATGAGGACATTCCTTGTCATAGGTTCGTTTTTCCTGGCTATGGAATTCCTTTTCAGACTGGTGCGTAATATCGCCATTCTAACCGGAACGGCTCAGACCGAATCGCAGGGAGGTCGATGATCATGGAATGGTATTGGATACTTTTTATACTTGTAGGTTCTCTTTGCGTGCTTCTCTTTATGGGGTTGCCGGTTGCTTTTTCACTGGGCTTTCTGAGTATGATCAGTGCGCTGGTGTTTTGGCCGGGGACGGAAGGTTTGTATGGCGTAGCCTTGGCCGGGTATGGGCACATGGGTAATTATACCCTTGTTTGTGTGCCCCTATTTATTCTTATGGCACAGGTGGTGATGCACAGCCGCATGGGGGCGGACACCTATGATGTCGCTGACCGCTTCCTGCGTAATCTTCCCGGTGGTCTCGGAATAACCAGTGCCGTCTTCGGTGCCATATTTGGTGCGGTGTGCGGTGCCAGTACGGCGGGAACGGCCACAGTCGGTCTCCTGTCCCTTCCCGAGATGGAGAAACGGAAATATCAGCCGGGGATGGCAGGCGCCATCGTGGCCTTTGCGGGCGCCCTTTCCATCTTAATTCCTCCCAGTGTTATCCTGATTCTCTATGGAACACTGGCCAATGAATCTATCGGTGCACTGTTTGCCGGAGGATTCTTACCGGGAATACTGATGACCATTCTCGCAATCCTCTACATCGCCATCAGGGTTAAGTTAAATCCTGCGCTCGCACCGAGAGAAGATGTCCGGTTCACATGGAGAGAAAAATTCACATCCCTCTGGAAGGTGTGGGCACTTCTGCTTCTGGTGCTGCTCCTTCTCGGAACGATCTATACGGGGGTCGCAACCCCCACAGAGGCAAGTGCCATAGCCTGTCTTGCGGTCTTTGTGATTGCCTTTGCCAAGAGAACCATGAATTTTCAGTTGTTGAGGAAGGTCCTGTTGGCCACGGTCAAGACAACCACAATGATCGGTTGGATCATTATCGGAGCTACCTCATTCGGGTATGTTATTATCTATTCGGGATGTGCCGCCTCACTGACGGACTGGGTTGTTTCCATGGATGTCTCTCCCACAACCGTCGTTGTCGTTCTCATGGTCGGATTCATCATTATGGGAATGTTTCTGGACCCGGCCGCCATCGTCATGATGACGACCCCCATCATACTGCCGATACTTCTCGCACTGGATATAAACGTGTTGTGGTTCGGCATTCTTATGACGATCAACATGTGTGCGGGAAACATTTCACCCCCCATGGGGTTGAACCTGTATATCGTTAAAGGATTGGTACCGGCCGAATCGATGCCGATGAAGGCCCTGTTTTGGGGTGCCTTCCCCTTTATGCTGATAGATTTTGCAACGATAGCGCTTGTTATGATTTTTCCCGCTATTGCAACATGGCTGCCGAGTTTGGTAATTGCGGCATAAGAGATCAACAGACGGACCCCCCGGTGATATAAAAGCATCGGGGGGTTATTATTTCTGCTGGTATCGTAATCGGCAGTGAGGGAATGTTCTTTGAGATCTTCCTAAAATCTTTGTATCTATCTTTAATTTTAATCCTTTCTTTGGTTAAACACTATACGAAGGTATGATCATGGTTTTTCTGTCTTGACAAATTCAACCACACCATTAATATTACGTGCCAGTTTATTAGGTAGTGGGGACGTTTGTTAGGCCACCGGCACTTTGTTATCAGTGCTTTCAGCCAACCTTATCATATGGAAGAAGGATTAAAGGGGGATAAAGGATGGAGAAAAGATTGGTAATTACGGTGGATGGTCCGGCGGGTTCCGGAAAGAGCACCGTAAGCAGAATACTCGCCGAAAGAATATCCTATATGTATCTGGACACGGGGCTCCTTTACCGGGCGGTTGCCTATCGGGCAATGCAGCATGGAATATCAATAGCGGACGATGATGCCCTTCGTGAATTGAGTGACCATATTACTATTCCCCTTGCGACGGATGGGAATATGAGGATCCTGATCGATGGGGACGATGTCTCTGACTATGTCAGAACAGAAGAGATTGGCATGCTCGCCTCTTCCATATCCGCAGTCTCGGCAGTACGGGACGCTCTCCTTCCGCTCCAGAGAAAGGCCGGAAAATATGGCGGCATCGTGACAGAGGGAAGAGATATGGGAACGGTGGTGTTTCCCGATGCTGATGTAAAGTTCTTTCTGGATGCGGATGTCAGTGAACGGGCACGGCGCCGGCACAAGGAGCTGGTGGACAATGGGGGAAGCGCCAATATTGATGAGGTCAGACGGGGTTTAGAGATGAGAGATTACCGGGATACCAACAGATCGGTAGCTCCCTTGAAGCCGGCTGATGATTCCTCCGTTATCGATACCACCGGAATAGATATCGAGGGAGTGGTCAACATAATGGTGGGGGTGGTAAAAAAGCGGATTCAAGAGGTTGAAAGTCAATCTCGTTGAAAATAATTGAAAAATGACGGTACAAATGAATAACTACGGGTAACTGATAACGAACACATTAAAAAGTACTTGAAAAACCAGTCGGATAATTGCTAAGTAGCGCATCGAAATTCTAGAATTTGTGGTTCTTTATACGCAGCAAGGAGGATAACACTATTTCATGGAAACCATCGTATCTGTAAAACCGCTACTGGCTGTGGCTGTTTCGCTATTTGGTTCTCTCTTAATTGTTCTCTGCGGCAAGAAACCAAATCTGAGAGAATCCTGCAGTATTGGTATCGCTCTGATCAAATTCGGCATTGTTTTTTCCATGTTGCCCGTCGTTCTCGACGGCAAGAGGTTGTTGTATAATCTTGTTGAGATCCTTCCTGGAGTGAGCATAGCCTTTCGGGTTGACCCACTCGGTCTGCTCTTTGCGCTGGTGGCTTCTTCCCTGTGGATCGTCACAACCATCTATTCAATCGGATATATGCGCCCCCTCAAAGAACACTCGCAGACGAGATATTTCACCTTCTTCGCGCTTGCTCTTTCATCAGCCGTCGGCGTTGCCTTTTCCGCCAATGTCCTTACATTGTATATGTTTTACGAGATGCTGTCACTTTCCACCTATTCTCTCGTGACTCATCATCAGGACCAGGAGGCCCGGTTTGCGGGAAGAAAATATCTGACCTATCTGATGGGAACATCCATAGCCTTTTTTCTGCCCGCAATGATTATTACCTATTATTTGACAGGGACTCTCGATTTTGCCGATCAGGGCATCCTTGCAGGGAAGGCGGGAGGACCGATGCTCATCTTTACCTTTATACTGTTCATCGCAGGAATCGGTAAGGCTGCCATCATGCCCATACACTCATGGCTTCCCTCTGCCATGGTTGCCCCGACACCGGTCAGTGCCCTCCTGCATGCCGTAGCAGTTGTGAAGGTAGGGGTGTTTTCCGTTCTGAGAATATGTTTCCATGTATTCGGAATAGATCTGATGCATGCGCTTTCACTCGATGTCTTCCTCATCTATTTCATTTCCATTACAATCATTGTCGGTTCATTGTTCGCCCTCAGGCAGGATGACCTCAAGGCGCGACTTGCATACTCAACGGTAAGTCAACTTTCCTATATCGTGATGGCCGGCGGTCTGATCAGCGTCATGGGCATGACAGGGGGAGTTATCCATATCGTTATGCACGCCTTTGGAAAGATAACCCTCTTCTTCTGTGCCGGGGCTATTATCGCCCATACCGGATTCAAGAAGATCAGTGAGATGAAGGGGATCGGAAAGATGATGCCCATCACCATGGCGGCTTTCTTTTTCGGATCACTGAGTGTTATCGGCATACCCCCGATGGGGGGCTTTATCAGCAAATGGTATCTTGCGCTGGGATGTATAGAGGCGGGACAGATCCCCATACTCGTTGTTATCCTGACGAGTTCTCTCCTCAATGCGGCCTACTTCCTGCCGATAACGTACAACGCCTTCTTCTCCAGCGGACCAAACTTTGATACCTCGACACGATTCAACGAGGCCCACATTTGTGCGGTTATTCCACCCGTGGTAACCGCCATTGCTTCGTTTCTCTTATTCATTCATCCGGGATTCTTTCTGGAACTGGCACGGATGACCGCACGGGCTGTAATGGGATCCTGATAGTCTGTTGTAATTCTCTAACGCTATTTTAGAGAATAGGGAACGGATATCATTATGGATATGAACAAAATAGTATTGATTGATGACGATGAGGACAGCCTCAACAATCTTTCTCTATCACTGAAGAGTGAGGGGTATGATGTCATCGCCGTCACTTCCGGAAAAGAAGGGCTTGATGCGGTTGAGAGAGCGTCACCTTCTATTGTGCTGACCGACCTGAATATGCCAGAGATGGGCGGAATCGATGTCCTGAAGAGGGTGAAGATCAGCAATACGGACGCCGAGGTTATCGTTATGACGGGTCATGGCGATATGGAAGCCGCTGTAAAGGCCCTTCGATATGGTGCTTCCGATTTTATCAATAAGCCGGTCAGTGACGAGGTGCTGAAACTGGCGCTGAAGAGGGCCAAGGAAAAACTTGTTACAAGGGAACGGTTCAGAGCTTATACGTCGGATCTTGAAAATATGTGCCATATGGCCATCGGGGAAGTAAAACGTAAATCCGATTTTCAGGATAAACTGATCACTAGTTCCAATGATGGTATCGTTGCAACCGATGAGAATGGCAGGATCATCATATTCAATCCGGAAGCGGAGGCCATATTCGGGATACCTCGAATTGACGTTGTAAGGAAGCTGGATTTCAGGCAGTTGTTTCCCCCGCAGATAGCGGATGTATTCGGCCGGATGTTCAGTGCCGGCAGGAGAATGGGAGATGTAGATTGGCAGGATGTGATGATTCCCCGAAAGGATGGAGACGATGTCCCGGCACGATTTTACTGCACCCTTCTTTTTGATGGCGAAGAAACTATCGGAAGTGTCGGATTCTTTCAGGATCTCAGGGAAATAAGACGTCTTCAGCAGGAACTGGTGAAATCCGAGCGACTGGCGGCAATAGGACAGACGGTTGCCAGACTGGCCCACTACATCAAGAACATCCTTGCCGGTCTCAAAGGGGCGACATATGTTGTCAATATTGGCCTTGACAAAAATGATATCGATAAGCTAAAAACGGGCTGGCAAATGGTCGAGAGGAATGTGGGGCGGATATCTTATCTTGTTGCCGACCTACTTGCATATTCCAAAGAGCGAGAACCGGAATTCAGAAATTGCTTTCCAAATGATATTGCCGAAGATGTATGTGAATTGCTGGATGGAATGGCAATGGAAAACCGGATTAAGGTTGAAAGAGACTTTGATCCATCCATAAAAGATGTCTCGATGGATCCGGATATGGCTCACCGCATCCTTCTTAATCTTGTTTCGAATGCTGTAGATGCTTGTATATTCGATCTTGATGAAACGAAACGGCACAAAGTCAGTGTAGGAACACACCGTGAAAATGACAATATAATCAGATTTAGTGTGCTTGATAACGGTACCGGAATGAGTGAAGAGGTTAAAAATAAGATATTTTCGGCCTTCTTCAGCACGAAGGGGGGACGGGGTACCGGTCTGGGCTTGTTGGTTGTCCAGAAGTTGGTTCAGGAACAGAAGGGCAGCATAGAGATAGTATCTGAGCTGGGAAAGGGATCAACTTTTATCGTACGACTCCCCTATAAACAGGTGGAGTAGGCGGTGAAGTAATCCGAAACCCATACTGTAAGATTCAAAAAGAGAAAGCACAAAGGAGCGTCTGTCATGTCTAAAAGGGTTCTTGCCGTTGATGACGATCCCGATATAATCATGTTTGTCAAAACCGTTCTGGAGGAGTACGGGTATATCCCCCTAATAGCAATGAACGGTGAAACAGGGCTTTCCATAACGAGAGGTGAGAAGCCCGATCTGATCATACTCGATGTCTTAATGCCAAAACAGAGTGGCATTCGCATGTACAGAGAATTGAAGGGCGATGAGGCCCTCAAGAACATTCCTGTTATCATCCTTTCCGGAATTGCACGACGCACATTCCTCCGATCCCAAGAAGCTTTGACGGAGTTTGGCGATCAACCGATACCAGAACCCGAGGTCTATATGGAAAAGCCGGTTGAGCCTGCAGAGCTGGCGGAGGTTATAGCAAACCTGATAGGATGACCTAGACGGGATATAGATGAACGGGGGGTACAATGCAGAATAAGAAATTGCTCTTTGTAACCCAATTTGAAGATTTATGGTTTGATGCCCTCCGGTCTTTGATGGATTTGAGAAAAGCAGGTTTTGACCATGTAGTGTTTCTGCATGTCATTGCCAGGGACAAAGTCGCCATGTATCGCGGCAAGGGGTATCTCAAGGATGAAGAGATACGACTTCGAGAAATAGCAAATGTCCGGTTTATAGATTGGGCGGAGAGTCTTTTTGAACAGGGAATTGAAGTAGGGGCATATATTGTTGTGGGTGACCCGCTTCCCAAAATCATATCTACTGCGGCTGAGGAAAATGTGCAACTTATCGTAACCGGCCGCCATAAGAAAGGGACGTTTGAGGAACTCTACGGGGGTTCTGAAACCCTTGAAATACTTGAAAGGACTTCCACGCCGGTACTGGTATATACGTATGTGCCGCCTTCAGGAAAAGAGATTGAAAGGCCATTCGAGCGGCCTCTGCTTGCAATGGACTGGTCACCGGCCAGTGAGAAAGCCGCCGACTGCCTCCTCTCATTTAAAACTATCCTGAAAAGTGTGGTTGTCGCGCATGTGATCGGGGAAAAGGAGTTTAAGAGTACATCTGCAATGGAAATACAGGCCCTCCGGAAGGAAAACAGACAGAGACTCGAGAGAGTATGTTCCGTTTTTGAGAGGGAGGGTATAGAGGCCGAGCCACATCTCTACGTGGGCGGCACGTTCGAACAGATAGAAAAGGCGGCCAGTGAACGGGAAGCCTCAATGATCGTTGCAGGGACAACGGGGAAGAGTTCCATGAAAGAAATCTTTCTGGGAAGCGTTGCTAAAAAGTTGGCCAAGCATTCAATGCTTCCAAGTCTGCTGGTCCCTGCAAGCGTTAGACTGTAAGGATAGGTGAAAGTAAGTTTTCGGGAGGTGAAAGGTTAACATTGCTTTACGTAACTGATCTGAAGGAACGCATTTCATCTTTTGACGTCTTTAAGAAGCTCTTACAGCTGGAAAAGAAGGTATTTAACAGGGTCATATTCGCCTTGCCTCCTTCCTCGGAAAGTTGGACGGAAAGTCTCTCAAGTACGGAGTTCCAATTCGAGACAAAACCCATCAAGAATTTTTCTTATCAAGAAATCATGTCCATTGCCGATGAGGAACACGTGTCTTTAATCGTCGTTGATCTTGATAAGACGTCTTATCATACCACTCTCAGAGAGTTGGCCCTGAAGTCACGTAAGCCGGTCTTTGTCATGGGCCAGAAACATTCGGACAAGGGATTGTTTGATCACGTTATCTTTGCGACGGATTGGTCCCCTGCCTCTGAAAGGGTCATGAACCATATCCTTACGTTCAGAGAACTGATCGACGAGCTTGACATCATACATGTTATCAGTGAGAAACTGACCGTAAAAGATATGAGAGAACTCAAAGAGCGGTTGGTGTATACACGGAAGATCTGTCTGGACGAGGGTATCAACGCTGAATCACATATCTATGCCGGAAAAGTTGCGGAAGAGATCGTAACAGCGTCTGCGGATTACCGTGGGACCATGATAGCTGTAGGATCAGAGGGTGAAAAACCTCTCCTAAAGCGAATATTCAAGGGAGATACAATCAATACGGTGATAAAAAATGCGGCCGTTCCGGTGCTCATAGTACCGGTTCCGGTACCGGTGAGTCGGGATTAAAACTATGGAAGTGACTATTTTTATTCATGCGGCGGACGATGCGTTTCGTATCCTGGAAAACGCGAAAGAGCGGGCTGTGGGATTACTTGATACGGCAACTACCCTGACATCCGAGGCACGATGGATGGAGGAGAAAAGAGTTCAATCTATTCTGAAGGGCGCACAAGAGGCACGGTCCGGATTTCAGAACTTTGTTGCCACCTTTGTGATCTTGATGGCATTCTGGGCACTGCTGTCCGAGAAGTTCGATGCTTTTCACCTTTCTCTCGGTGTCATCTGTTCCCTGATCGTTGCCTATATCAGTCACGACCTGCTATTCGCCAATGTGAGGGTAGGGGATGGACGTATTATCGCTCAGCGGTTTCTCCATTATATCCCATGGCTCCTCCGTGAGATTGTGACGGCTAATTTTCATGTCGCCTATCTTGCCCTGTCCCCCCGGATGCCGATAGATCCCCAGGTCATGACCTTCAAAACCAAACTGGAGAGTGATATCTCATGGGTAACGCTGGCCAATTCCATTACCCTGACGCCGGGAACGATTACAATGGATATCGAGGAACGGGAGTTTGTGGTGCATGCCCTGGACAGTAAGGTGGCAGCCGATCTTGATACGGGAGAAATGGAGGACCGGGTGGCACATATCTTCATGGAGGCGGACCACATATACATCCAGGATGTGCTGGATGTATCCCGAATATTTACGGAGTTGAAGAGGGGTAGGTAGATGATTGTCAAGAGTGACGATATTATCATAAAGACCATTGCACGGATTTTCGTTCCCTTTATCCAGCTGTACGCCCTGTATGTCATCATGCATGGTCATTACAGTCCGGGAGGAGGGTTTCAGGGAGGCGTCATCCTGGGGGCGAGTCTGGCACTGCTTCTGATAACCCATGGGTATGACGAAATGCGAAAGAGAATTCCGGAGGGAGTTATCATCCTCTTTGGGAGTGTGGGCGTTTTGATTTATGCGGGGATCGGGCTCACCTGTCTCCTTCTCGGTGGAAATTATCTCGATTACAGCCAATTGTCCGTCATTCTGCATGTCGATCCCGCCCATGCCCGGTCCTTGGGTATACTGGGTGTTGAGCTGGGTGTCGGGTTTACGGTCATGGCGGTTATGTATTCTATATTTTTTGATATATCGACGGGTGGAATACTGCCCGACGATGAGAAGAAAAGTAGCGAGTGGGGAGATAACGGGTAGATTACTCACGTGTGGGGTTTCATATGAATATATTTTTTGTTGCGGTCGGTCTCGGTTTGTGCCTCCTTGTTTTTTTGGCTCTTTACCGGGCTATATTCGGTCCGGGGGTGTTTAACAGGATAGCCGCCATCTCCGCTATCGGCACCAAGACATTGATCATACTCCTTATCCTCGGATATGTGTACAACCGGGTTGATATGTTTATCGATATCAGTATGGTGTATGCCCTCCTGAATTTCATCGGATGTATAGCCGCAGCAAAATACCTGGAAATGGAACGGTAGGAATATGACATATTTCATGAATGCTCTTTCGATAGTGTGTATTCTCGGTGGTGTGTTCTTCTTCATGACGGCGACGATTGGCCTTCTGCGCTTTCCCGATTTTTTTACACGGCTCCACGCAACGGGTAAAGGCGACACCCTGGCCGTTTTTCTCTGCCTCCTGGGCTTTGCCATCCATGAAGGACTGTCCCTTACCGCCCTGAAAATTCTCTTCATAGCCGTGTTTATGTTTCTGGCGCAGCCGACGGCAACGCATGCCATTTCCAGGGCTGGCATACGGCATGGGCTCAAACCGTGGGTAAAGGGGGAAGAACGACGATGAACATACCCTTTGATATTGTTATTCAGATATTTGTAGTTATGTGTGCAATCGCGGCGATAACCGTCAGGGATCTGTTGAGCGCGGTTATGATACTCGGAGCCTACAGCTTCTTTATGTGCCTCATGTGGGCGCAGCTCGGCGCCGTCGATGTCGCTTTCACGGAGGCATCGGTCAGTGCGGGAATCGGAACCATTCTCCTGGTTGCCGCCGTGTTGAAGACGACAAGGAGGTCAAAAGATTGAAGACCTTGAGCCTGATTGTATCGATCATTGTGGGGGCGTTTCTTATATACGGAACTATTGACATGCCAGACTGGGGAGACCCTAATTCACCTCCCAGTGTTCATGTGTCGCCCCGGTACATCAAGAAAACAGAAGAGGAAACGGCGACGCCGAATATGGTTACATCCGTCCTCGCCGACTACCGGGGGTATGATACCCTGGGCGAGACAACGGTCATCTTCACGGCGGGGATGGCGTGTATCCTGTTATTGAGAAGACGCAAAGAGGCCGGAAAGGCCGGACAATAGGGGGAACGCACGGCGCATCCTCCACGGGAGAGAGAATCGATGGACTTTATCATAGCGAAATACAACTATTGGATATACATCATCCTGATGATGATCGGTTTTTATGCGATGATAGCCAAGACCAACCTCATCAAAAAGATCATCGGGATGAATATCTTTCAGACGGCAATCATACTCTTTTTCGTCTCCATGGCTTACAAGAAAGGCGGGGCCACACTGCCGATCCTGACAAACGCGGATATGCACGGTGAACACGCCATACAGGTGGCGGGTTATCTGAATCCCCTGCCGCACGTTCTGATGCTGACGGCGATTGTCGTCTCCATAGCGACACTGGGCGTCGCTCTGGCCATCGCCATTATGATGTACCGAAAATACCATACCCTGGAAGAGGATGAGATACTAAAGGCAATCAAATGATTATAGAACAAGCACCCGCCCTGATCGTTGTTGTATCGTTGATGTCGGCAATTGCCACGCCCCTGATAGGCTGGTTGAGAAAAGACCTGTGTTACCTCTGGGTGATTCTCTCCCTTCTGTTCACAACCTTCTGCTCGGTTCTGGTGTTGAACACCGTTATTCACCAGGGAACCATCCACTATTACCTGGGCAGCTGGCTCCCGCCTTGGGGAATCGAATACGTGGTTGATCATCTGAACGCCATGATGCTGGTCCTGATCACCGGCGCTTCTCTGTTGGTGGCAATATACTCCAGAAAGAGTCTTGAGATTGAACTACCCGACAGGACAATCTATTTCTACACACTCTTCCTTCTGCAGGTAACGGGGTTTGTGGGAATCGTCATTACGGGAGACGTGTTCAACCTCTATGTATTTCTAGAGATAGCCTCCCTATCGGGGTATGCCTTGATCGCGACAGGCGAGGAGGGTGCTCCTTTAGCGGCCTTCCGGTATCTGATCTTGGGTACCGTCGGGGCCTGTTTCTATCTCCTTGGGGTTGGCTACCTGTATATGGTTACCGGTTCACTGAATATGGCAGATCTGGCAGATATCCTGCCTCGACTGTACGAATCCAAGGTGATACTGGTCGCCTTTGCCTTCTTTATGGTGGGAATAGCCCTCAAGATGGCCCTCTTTCCGCTGCACCTGTGGCTGCCCGATGCCTATACCAAGGCTCCTTCGGTCGCCAGCGCCCTCATAGCGCCTTTGATGACCAAGATAGCCGTGTATATCATGTTGCGGATCATGTTTACCGTGTTCAGACCCAACTTCTCCATGGCACTCCTACCCGTAACACAGATCCTGCTGTATGCCGGGGTTATAGCCATCTTTGTCGGGGCGGTGATGGCCCTTGCCCAGAGAGACTTTAAACGGATGCTGTGCTATGTCGTGATAGCCGAGGTCGGATACATGGCCGGCGGTGTGGGCATCGCCAATGCCGTGGCGATCAAGGGAGCGATCCTCCATATTATGAACGATGTGGTGATGACACTCGGTCTCTTTGCCGTGGCCGGTATTCTGGCATATAAGATGAAGGATCATGAGATCGGGGCCTTCAAGAACATATTCAAGACAATGCCTTTCACCATGGCAGCTTTCCTCGTCGTGGCTCTGTCTGTCATAGGCGTACCACCCACCTGTGGTTTCTTCAGTAAGTGGTATCTGATTCAGGGCTCCGTGATGGCCGGTAACTGGATCTTTGTGGTCGCTCTTCTGTTCTCCAGCCTGATTAATATCGTCCTCTTCTTCAGGATCATTGAAACCGGCTACTACGATTTCGGGACCTCCGAATCGGGGCACGCTCATGAAGAGGGCTCGGCGGTGAACGAGGCACCCCTGAGCATGCTGATCCCCACTATTGCTGTGGCTGTGGTGATCATCCTCATCGGTCTGTACAATCAATCCATTATCACCAATATCATTAACTTTGCCGTTCCGAAGATATAGATACGATCGGTTTTGTTTCATTATCCGATTCGGCATGTGTCAAATAGGAGTACGGTGTTGTTTGAAGGGAGACAAAAATGGATAGGCAGTCGGCCCTGAAACAACCCCTCCTGGGGGCGCACATGTCCATTGCTGGCGGCCTTGAAAAGGCTCTCCTCAGGGGGCATGCGCTGGGATGCACGACAATTCAACTGTTCACCAAGACCTCCAACCAATGGAAAGAGCGGATTCTTGAAGAGGACGAGATACGGTTGTTCCGTGAGGTGAGAACAAAAACAGGGATAGATCCGGTTATCTCCCATGCCGGTTATCTGATTAATCTGGCCTCACCCGACGAAGAGTTGTATGAAAAATCCCTGAATGCCATGATTCATGAAATCAGGCGGTGTGAAGAGCTCGGTATCGACTACCTTGTTGTCCATCCGGGGCATCATAAGGGACGCGGTGAGGACTGGGGCACAGACAGGGTAACGGATGCCCTTAATGTTATCCATGAGAATGCCGCGGATGCAAAGGTGAAAATCGCCCTGGAGACGACGGCAGGGCAGGGAACGGCACTCGGAGGCAGCCTTGAGCAGATCGCCCGTATTATGGAGAGGGTCAAAGAACGTTCCCGACTGGCATTTTGTCTTGATACCTGCCATGTATTTGTGGCAGGATATGACCTCCGAACACGGCAAAACTATCTTGATCTTTTGGAAGAGATAGATAATACAATAGACAGGAAATATCTGAAGGTTATTCATCTGAACGATTCAAAAAGAGAGAAGGGTTCCCGGGTGGACCGGCACGCGGACATTGGAGACGGGATGATCGGACAGGATCTGTTTCGGTCGATTATGGGGGATCAATCTCTTGTTGATGTCCCGAAGATTATAGAAACTCCCGGCGATGTCAAAAATTTGAAACTGCTTAAGAGCTTTGTCTAACCATACGTAAAGGAGATTGGGATGAAGAGGTGTTTAATTTTTTTCTGTATCTTGGGTGTTGTGTTTTCCGGATCGGCATGGGCTGAAGGTGCGGGAGACCAGAAAAAAGTGGCTGTGCTCCCCTTTACGGTTCATAGCGCGGAGAACATAGACTATGTACGAGACGGAATATGGGATATGCTGATCTCGCGGCTCTCCGCGAGTAATGACATAAGTGTCAGTACCAAAGACACTGTCCGAGAAACGCTGAATAAAATAGACAAGAAAGAGATTAACATCGCTGACGTGTATGGTTTTGGCAAGAGATTGAATATCGATTATGTCGTGTGGGGCAGTGTTACAAAGATTGGGAACAGCATCAGTCTCGACGCGAAACTTCTCGACGTGACTGCCTATAAAACACCGGTTAATGTCTTTGTGCAGTGTCAGGGGTTGGACGACGTGATTCCCAGTATCGGTGATTTTACAAAAAAGATTACCTCCTACCTTCTGGGGCAGGAGGCCCCACCAGCTCACCAATCTGCTGTTCTGCCGGCACCAGCTCCACCGAAGACTATACCTGCCCCAGTACCGACAACCACGCCTGCCCCATCCAAGCCGATACAAGTTCCTGATGAAACCGCGGTGATGAAGGCGCAACGTGGTACCTTTACGTCCGTTATCAACCCTTCCTTTATTACTACTGCCAACCCCGTTGAGAGAGAAGGATTCTGGATGAGTGAGAAATATAGAAAGACCTTCAAGGGAATGGATATAGGCGACGTCAACGGTGACGGATTGAATGAGGTTGTCATTATCAGTGAACACGATGTAATGATATACCAAAAGATCAACAGGGATTTCAGAATACTTAACAATATTCCGGGAAGGGCCTACAGCAACTATATCTCGGTTGACGTGGCAGATATCAATGGGAACGGCAGGGATGAGATCATTGTGACGAATATTCAGAGCGATGTCCTTGAATCATTCGTGCTGGAATTCCGGGATGGAGGCTTTGTCGAGGTCGCATCCGGGCTGAGATGGTTCTTGCGTGTTGTTGATATCGGAGGTGCTCCGCAATTGCTGGGACAGGAAAAGGGAATCGAAAAGCCTTTTGATCCTCCCATACATGAAATAGTCTACAACAATGGAACTTATAGGAAAGGCAAGAGAATGTCCATACCGGAGGGACTCTCCGTGTATGGCCTCACCGTTGAACGCCTCGATGCAAACGGGGCCAACAGGGTTGTTGCACTCGACGACTTCGGACACATCTGTGTTTATAAAGAAACAACGGCATCGGCTTACTACAAGATCCATGTTATCGAAGGGAGCGACAAACTGATATGGAAGAGTGATGAGACGTTCGGAGGGTCCAACAACTCTTTTGATTTCGGAAATGTTCTGGAAGCCAAGGAAACTCCTGAGAAGATATTTGTCAAAGAGAGAATTCTGACCTATGATATTAACAGAAACGGGAAGAAGGAAATCATAGTCGTCAAGAATCTGTCACCCGTCGGAAGGGTAATGAAAAATTTTAAAACCTTTACAAGCAGTGTCATATGCGACCTTGAGTGGGATGGCCTGGGACTGGCCGAAAACTGGAGAACGAAGACGATTCAGGGATATGTCGCCGATTATCAGATCAAAGATATAGACAATGATGGCAAGAACGAGGTTGTACTTGCCGTGGGACTCGGAACGTTTCTGTCAAGGAGTGTAATCGTGGCCTACGACCTGGGTGGTCAATAAATTCAATAGTCTCTTGACACGCAGATAAATATGATGTAGGAGTACATCCCAATCTGTCAGGCGGTGTAGCTCAGATGGTTAGAGCATACGGCTCATATCCGTAGTGTCCGGGGTTCAATTCCCTGCACCGCCACCATAAATTCAAGGACTTAGAGGAATCCTCTAAGTCCTTTTTGTTTTTCGTGGCATTTTCCGTGTCATTTTGCGAATCGAAAATGTCATCCAAGACACTGACAGCAGCCATTCGAGTCTCCTTACGGGAGTAGAGATACTTCTCCGTGGTCGTTAAATTGGTGTGACCGAGCAGGTCACTGACTGTTTGGATATCGGGGCGGTTCTTATCGCTACCCATTGCAATCGTCGAAGCAAAGACATCACGTAGGTCTTTTGCTGTTATCTTGATGCCGGTTTTATTGGTGATCTTCTTAAAAAGTTTATCACGCCTCAAAATTCTCTTGCCGTTCGGGTGATGAAAAATCCACGGGGTATTAATACGATAATCCTCCAAGTGCTCTTCAAAGACGAAAGAAGGCCTCGATAATTGAGCGTAATATTCCTTGACAATACATAACCGATCATGAGATCGTATGACGTAATTATACGTTTATCTTTACATATCTGCACTTAAAAGGTACGCGACCATGACGATTCGTATTTTAATCGTCGATGACGACGCAACCAATCTATTGATGCTGGAGACCCTTCTGAAGGGAAACGGTTTCGTAGTAACATCAGCCTACAATGGAAAAGAAGCCTTAGAAAAGGCTCGCCTCAACCCTCCGAATCTTATTGTCACCGATATTCTAATGCCAGTAATGGATGGCTATGCCCTATGCCGTGAATGGAAAACTGATGATGCCCTGAAGCAGATTCCACTGGTATTCTATACTGCTACCTATACCGAATCGAAGGATGAGGCATTTGCGCTGAGCCTCGGTGCGGACCGGTTCATCCTCAAGCCCCAAGAGCCCAAAGCCCTGATCACTATCCTGCGAGAGGTCTTGGAGGAAAGCTATACAGTAAAACAGGTAACAGAAAAGTCGCCCGATAAAGATATGGAGTTCTTGAGGCAGCATAATGAAGTACTCTTCAAGAAGCTTGAGAAGAAGATGTCGGACCTGGAAAGCACGGTTCGGGAGTTACGTAAATCGGAAGAGCGGTATCGACTGAGTTTCGAAAATGTGACGGATGTAATCTGTTTTGTAGATAACGATCTTATTTTCTCCGATATATCACCGAGTGTCGAGAAATCCATCGGGTTAAAACCAGAGCATCTCATCGGCCGACCTGTTACCGACCTGGAAAAGCTCCTTACACCTGAATCGTTCGAACGGATTATGAGCAATCTACAACAAATTTTAGATGGCGAGGCCATCCCGTCAGACACGTATCAGTTTCTTACAGAGGACGGAGCCTCTATATACGGAGAGATAAGCGGAGCACCACTCATCCGTGATGAGAAGATCATCGGTCTGATCGGTATCGCTCGCAACATCACGGAGCGGAAAAAAGTTGAAGAAAAACTCAAAGAGAGTTTTGAGCAGATACGGAGGGCATTATACGCTACCGTTAATGCCATGGCTGCAACTATAGAGGCAAGGGACCCTTATACGGCAGGCCATCAGCGCAGGGTTTCTGATCTGGCCCGATCTATTGCCACTGAAATGAATCTGACGCCCGATCAGATCGAGGGCATTCGTACGGCGGGCATCCTTCATGATATTGGGAAGATTTCCATCCCCTCTGAAATCCTTAACAAGTCGCATATACTAACAGAGTTAGAGTATGCTCTGATTAAAGAGCACCCTCTGTCAGGCTATAATATCTTGAAGGGCATTGATTTTCCCTGGCCTATTGCGAGAATGGTTTTAGAGCACCATGAACGGGTGAATGGTTCCGGTTATCCTAACGGATTAACAGGAGACAAGCTTCTTACTGAATCAAAAATATTAGCTGTTGCGGATGTAATAGAAGCCATGGCATCGTATCGTCCTTACAGATCCGGAGGGGGAATTGACATAGCTCTTAATGAAATCCAAAATAATAGGGATATTCTCTATGATTCCAAGGTCACGGACGCATGCCTACGGCTATTCAATGAAAAAGGTTATACGTTACAAGGGGAAAAATAACTCCCTAAAATCTTACCCCAATATTTCTTGAAAAGACGTCTTAAAAAATACCCCATAGAATCTCATTCAATCAAAAAAGAAGACCCAGATGAAGGGAAAGTTCACCCGGGGCTTCTCCTTACAGAGAATAGGTCCGAAATACGCCGAAAAAGGACCTAATCTGATTTCAATTTTATCATGTTTATATGGTAACGCAAGGTGTATCCATGTTCAATAAAATGGTCGAAAAGAAACAGGAAATCATAAAACTTATATATCTCTTGACATAGAAATAAGATGAAGTTATGAAGTTAACACATTTTTTGATATTGAAACTATAATGTATGCTTTTGAACAGCTGTAACCGGAGGGGATTATGGTCTGATCATCTAAAGCCCTGTTTCTCAAAATGAGAGATAGGGCTTTTGTTTTTTGTGAACAACTCAGATTAATATCGAGGTTGCCAAGATGAAAAATGGAGCGTTAGATTGATCTATCCAATACTCTTCATTTAGGTTTTTATCAGGAACAATAATAATAACTTTTAGACAGCCCAGGACGAGGTATGAGCTTAAGTAGTTCAATCACAACAGTAAGGGAATCAGTGGTCGCTGTCCTCCGGTTCCGAACCATTCGGCACCAGACCATGAAAAAGGGGAAGGTACGACCAGCTAAATACGAATGCAATTGGGGTAGCGGCTTCGTCGTAGTGGCTGATCGATACGTCGTAACAGCGTTTCACGTTCTAACCGATGGTCATTCGAGAAATCCGCAGGACAAGTTCGTGGTATTTATAGTTCCGGGTAACGGCGATCCTGCTTTCCACTTTCCCGTCATTAACTTCCCTGTTGAGCGTTCGGACTTGGATTTAGCAATTCTGGAAATAGGACCATGTGCAACTCAGGGGATGCATCTCCCTGCGCTCCCCGTGTCTTTTGGAACGCAATTAGACGGGGCGCGGGTTCTTACAGTGGGATTCCCAGCGCCGGAGATTGTCAGCATCAACATAGATGATCAAGGTAACTACATCGGCGGACAGTTATTCTTGAAGAGCCATGCAAATGAAGGTATCGTGTCGGCACAGTACAGGCTCGGGACACTGAACGTTTACGAATTTAACATCGGATGGCACCATGGTGAGAGCGGTGGTCCTATCGTGAAGCTCGATGAGCAGGTGTCTGTATTCACGGTTATGCAGCAGTATCGCAGCATCCAATCACCCAATGGAATTTTCGCTGGACCACATCGCGGTTGCGCACTTTCTGCTCTTCAACACGATCTAATAAAGCTAGGCGCCACCATTGTCTGATTAATTAGGGGAGTGACAGCGTCCTTTCACTCAGGAAGATATTAATAGAAACTGGTGCCTGAAGGAAGCGTTATGGTTTTAATATATGGATAAATTAGCCTACAAGTATTCGATAGATGAGTGCGATTTCTTAGACAAAGTGAAAGGGGAAGCTTTTCGCAAAATGCGACTAAAATGGATCGAGTGGTTGCACGGTGAAGATCCCTTTTCAATATCTCGACAGATATCCTCAATGCTTTGGGATTATGCCCTATTCATAACCATTAATGAGTTAAGGAGAATGGCAGAGTCAAAACCCCTCAAAGATGTAGGCTTCAATGGGCCTGTTATTCGGCTATTTGATGCTGGTTTCGCCACTACCCAAGCAGTAGCAATAAGACGACTTATAGAAAAACCTAAAAAAGATCCAAAATGGGCAGTTATTTCGTTAAGACAGGTTCTAAAGGAAATTGAAAAGAATTTGGATCTAATGACACGTGAGAACTACGTCTGTTATGATGGACTACCTTATGATTATGGTGCTGTGCAGGACAAATGGTTATCTTCCCTGCCTAAAACTAAGAGTGGCGTTCATTCAGGCTCGTTACCAACAAGTGGGCCTTATGCTTTTGTAATGTCTGAAAGAGTACATAAAAGTTTTGATATATTGGCTCAAGTCAATCCCCAAATGAGGTCAAGAAATGATGTGATGAGACGTGATGTTCTTGATCATTTAGAATCGGAATTAAAGAAATGCGAAAATGTTAAAAAGTATGTTGACAAGTTTATCGCTCATGCTGCCGCTCCAGAAACAATTGCATCCCTTTCGGAAGAAGAGAAAGGCCTAACGCTAGACCGATTGGAGTCATGTCACAAGACGATCTATCAGGTTGCTTCGTTCATTTCAGTACATTTACTTTGGGAATCCAACATTGGTGGGGTGCCAGTTCCTCAATACGATCATCTGAAATATCTTGATAAGAAATGGGCAACTTCTAACAACCTAATAAAGGCCCATGAAAAATGGAAGGAATATGAGAAGGCAGTTTGCCGATGGGATTCGACTCCGATTTGGCCTCCTGGATTCAAAATAGAATGGGGAGAATAAAAGAATATGGAGACAAAAACTTCAGATATTGCGGCAATCTTTTCGAAGGGAATACTCGCATTGATCCCTTTTGTGGGCCCCTTGGCAGCGGAAATCATTGGAAATCTAATCCCAAACCAAAGATGGGACAGACTCGAAAAATTTTTGATTATTCTCGAAGAGAAGATAAATAAATTAGACAATGGAAATGTAAAAGAAAAATTCATGACAGAAGAATCAATTGATTTAATGGAAGATGCTTTTTGGCAAACCTCCAGAGCAATATCCGATGAACGAAAAGACTACATAGCTGCACTCATAAAGAATAGTCTTTCCGATGAAGAATTAAAGCACCTTGAATATAAGAAGCTTCTTTCATTACTTGGACAGATCAACGATCTCGAAATCCTTATTTTGAAATCTTACTCACTTTATCAAGGCGATGATGAGTATGATGATTTTTGGGAGAAACATGAAAAGGCTTTGATGCCTCCTTCAGCTACTCTTGGTTCAAGCCAAGAAGAATTTGATAGAGATGCAATTTTTGAAGCACATGAAAATCATCTTGTTAGTTTAAACCTTTTAAAAGGTCAATTCCGTCGACCAACCAGGGGAGAATTACCGGAATTTGATGAAAAAACAGGAATGATGAAAGCTCAAGGATACGATATTACTTCTTTAGGACGTTTATTATTACGTAGTATTGATCAAGGTGGTGAAATCTAATGTACGTAGGGGAAGCCAATCGGAAACGGCGTTTCTCGATTCTTACAATGAGATTTTTGTCAGGATCCATATAAACATCGTTGTGCATAAAGACAGTGTGAGGACATGATGAACTGGCTGATCGAAAACAAGGAATGGGTCTTCAGCGGTGTGGGCGTCTTCGTGCTCGGGATTGTCATTACATGTTTTACACGACGTCAGAAAACATGTGGTCGAAAGCAAATGCAGAAAAGCGGCAGTAACTCCACCAACTACCAAGCCGGTGGTGACATCAATATAAGGAAGTAACAGTGCTGAACGACAAAGTTCAGAAACAATCGGCTGGGGATCAGTCGACCAACCTCCAAGGGGGATCCATTGTGATCAACCAGGGCATTTCCTACGCTGACGCCAAGGAAATTGCTCTAGATGTCTACAAGGCCAATTTCCTCACTCTTGCCCAAGACGCAGCTTCCCTGGCGGTACAGCGAGCAGAGAAGCTTACTGATGATTTCCTCTCTCGATTGCAGGAGGAGGCCCCAGACAAGATGGGAACGATGCGGGATCCGAGTATGCAGATGGCGATCTTCAGTGCTCAACGAGAATACGCGAAGACCGGCGACTCTGAGTTGGAGGATCTTCTGGTTGACATACTGGTTGAGAGGGCAAAAGAGACGGAGAGGACGATACGCCAGATTGTACTTGATGAATCCCTCACAATCGCAGCCAAGCTCACACCCGACCAGATGGATGCGCTCACCGTTAACTTCCTTATCACGCGGACCAAAAACCATGGGATGCTAAGCCTACCAACTCTGGAGGACTACCTCGACAAGTATCTGCTCCCTTTTGTAGGGAACCTGAGTGAAAACGAGTCTTGCTACGCTCACCTTGAGTACACTGGTTGTGGGTCAGCGGTACAACTCGGCGGTTGGGGGACGATTGAAGCACGCTTCCGAGACTCGTATCCTGGTCTGTTCTGCAAAGGGTTCACCGATGAAGAACTTGTGGAAGCCCTTACTGATTTGGACAATTATAGAGCTGTTCTTATCCCCTGCCTGCATGATTTGACCCGAAGTCAGATCAGCGCTATGGATGTAGAGGTTCTTAAGAAGCGCTGCAAAGACTGTGGTTTTGATGCTGAAGGAGAGAAGAAACTGTGTGCCCTATTTGACAAGAGCCGAATGTCGGAGGCTGAAGTCAAGGATTATTTCCTGCGCATTCGCCCCAAGCTGAAGGACCTATTTGCGCTGTGGGATGAATCAATGCTTTCGCATTTCACTCTTACAACCGTAGGGATTGCCATCGCACAGGCGAACTTTCGTCGTAAGACAGGTCAGAAACTGGATTTGTCGATCTGGGTGAAATAGGGGAACAACCAAGCCATGAACTGGATGGCTTGCGCTACGCGCCAACCGCGGGTAATGTCACCACCATTCGATCCCGATTGATTCTATAGATCCAGAAGAGATCAACATAAATTTCACCTGCAGGCATACCTGATACAGGGCGGGTACCCACAGATTTCCTCTCTTTCGTATCGATTTTAACCGAAAAATAAACTAGACTTTTTGTTGATATGAAAAGTTTAACGTGATATATTCTTAATCGAGGATCAACTAATAAAAGAAATATTTCAGCAACCACATATAATTCTTGATCTCAAATCAATTTCGTGTTAGCAAAACAGCCTTTGTGTCATATGGGTATCGGATGGACTGCCTACCAAATGAAGAAGCGCAAAAGTTGATTCGGGAAATTTTATCTAATGGATCAGTAATTTTCCCTGATCATGCCAGAAAGCAAATGGCGGATCGTAATTATACAGTTCCTGATGTTAAGTACATTTTGAAGACAGGAAACGTTACTGGATCAGAAAAACATAAAAATACATACCGCTACAATGTACATGGAGAAGATTTAGAGGGTCATCCAGGTATTGTTGTCACTGCAGTTGTTTCAAAGGCAAAAATGGTTATAGTCACAGTCAAAGGGGGTGTGTAGTAATGAAAGTATGCTGGGAGTGCGGGGAGCAGCTTCAAGTAATCAACAATAAAGTTTATCATTATAAAGAGTCTGGTCTGGATAATGTTTATCTTCATGGTATCGTTCAATATAAGTGCCCCAAGTGCGGCCAAGGTGGTCCCGAAATTCCTAAGATAGAAGAACTCCATCTTTTGATCGGTAGGGAGTTGGTCTGCAAAGAGAACCTTTTGAGTGGCGCAGAAATGAAATTCCTCCGGAAAGAAATTGGTCTTAAAAGTAAAGAGATGGCAGGGTTGTTGGATGTAAAACCAGAGACATATTCACGGTGGGAAAATGATAAAGATAAAATTGGTCCGATTTATGATAGGCATTTGAGAAGCCTTTATATGTTAAATGCGGATTATGAATTTGGGGCAGTTTTGCATGAAGGGATCCGCTTTACGAAACGCATGGCATTAAAGAAAGACGAAATGGCTCCGAAAAAAGATAAGATAGAAATCAGCGCTTCGGAATGGTTAAAGCCTTTTGACGAACCTATTTTCAACGAAACATGTCTAATGTGTTCAATGTCAACTTGAGATCACGTTTATTGGTTCGGTCTGTGATGATTTAATCCTCATTTTTATTGCCATATGAATGAACTTTGGGGGCGTATTTGGGAGCATAATATTTCTCTGAATTTTGATAAGTCAATTAATACGGTATGATAGGTTGTCTGTTAGACTCCCTGCACCCCATAAATTCAAGGACTTAGAGGAATCCTCTAAGTCCTTTTTGTTTTTCGTGGCATTTTCCATGACGATTCGGTCCATGAAATATAGTACAGCATGCTGAAAGCAGTTGTTAATCTATTCTTCGGAGAGTCGAGATCATCAGATTATCGATGATCTCGATTTCACCTACTAATGCTCACGATCATTCCAGAAGAAATTTGATGATTTCCGGTTAAAAGTCGCACGGCAGAATTTCTTGACATGCCACTGGCATTGAGTTAAAGAGTTATCATGCTTCATTGAAATACCTGTTTATATCTGCTTGCGAACAGCAGTAATCAAGGAGGGATTATGGTTCGATTCTCAAAGTCCTGTTTCTCGTAAAGAGAGATGGGGCTTTTGTTTTTTGTGGGTCGCCTGGATTATAGGGGGAAAACGTGGTTACTATTTATAGATGACCCCCATACGATTTCTGTTGAACGGAAATAGATATGTCCCCAAATTCGTTCCAAATTCCAAATTTTCAAGGAGGCAATCCGGCTATGAAAGCAGCTTCTCAGTGGCGGGTTTTGGCGGTGATATTGGTCGTGTCGCTGATCACTGTGGAATTAACGATACCAGGAATTACTAAGGCGGATGATACGGGTTGGGTAAGCCCAACTACTGTTCCAGCTTTTAGTGAAGTTGATAATCCTACCAATGCTCTCGACGATGGGGGCGGATATGCCAGGTTTCATACCGCTGGAACATATGATTATGCAAATTATAGTGGTTTCAGTTTTTCAATTCCAGCCGATTCGGTAATAACGGCCATTACCGTCAGGCTCGACGCTTGGGGAGAGCCGCCGCCTTATGATTTTGGTAGATTTTTCGTGCAAATTTCACCAAATGGCAGTGACTGGTATTATAAGCCATCTATAAAACCAGACGCCTCTGAAACGACCTATGAAATAGGGAACGATCTCTGGGGACATACCTGGGCAGCCAGCGATTTTTCCGGGAGCTTCGTGGTTCAATTGCAGAATTCGGGATTTGATTATAGTTATCTGGATTGGATCGCAGTCAAAGTTACCTACGGGCAGGCAGTCACTCCAATACCGACATTATCTGAGTGGGGCCTGATTATCTTTGCGTTGCTGATGGTTGTCACGGCGGGTGTGTTCATGAGGAGGAGAAAAGACATGACAGCATAAACAAGATCGCTTGAACTATCTTGAGTAGAAAAGGTCGGAGTCTTTCATGGATTCCGGCCTTTGTGCTTCAGTAGAAGGCCCCGATAGACAGAGCCACTGGTTATAGGAGCAAGCGAATATTTCGGGAAGAAATATACAACAAATTAATCAAGTGTGATTTTGCTGACTTCAGGAAGCAGTACTCAGATATTTGTGTCCATTTTAAACCTGTGAACACCGCTAAGATTATCTGTGAGTTAACCTAGCGTTATTTACATTTTCGGGATTTCCTGTCAGAAGGTAGAG
>DAISYQ010000033.1:0-38097 GCA_036825195.1 Syntrophales bacterium | reverse complement strand
AGCCTGGCGTTGAAGATGTGTGCCGTCATGACCATGTCGCAGATCCCTGATTGAATGATCGCGTCGAAGGGCTTAAGTTCGTCTGCCGACCAGCTTTCGGTCACATCCACGAATCCCTTGTGGGAATCAGCGGAAGAGCTTCCATGGCCGGGAAAGTGTTTGATCGCAGAGAGTATGCCGTGTTTGTGCAACATTTCGATACAGATGATCGAGTGCTTCACCACGGTATTCGGATCGGAGGAGAAGCTCCTCTCCAGTTTCCCGATCACGGGATTGCCGGGATTGCGGTCGAGATCGACAACGGGAGCGAAGTTCACGTTTATACCGAGGTCGGCGAGGGTTCGGGCCGTTGTCTCTGAGTGTTGTCTCGTGACGTCACAGTCATTGATACTTCCGAGATATTGTTCGGAGACCGTGGGCGCAAAGCCGAACTTTTCTTTGAGTCTGCTTACCCTTCCTCCCTCCTGATCGATGGCGATAAAGAGGGGGAGGGTAGATGCCTCCTGCAGTGCCTTTACCAGTGATTTGACTTGGGGGGGCGATTCGATGTTTCTGACGGGGGATTTAGAGGGGACATCGTAGTCGAAGAGGATGACACCGCCTATGTGACGCTTTTGTATATCGACTATTACGGGACTTGTCTCGTCGACTGAAAGTCCCCTGAATCCGATCATGATCATCTGGCCGATCTTTGTGTCGAGTGATTCATTTCCGGTTGTTGTTTCAGCTGAAAGGGAAGCGGACGGTGTCAGAATGATCCATATGCACAGAATACAGGCGAGGTGATAGATCGCGCGCACACTTACTGACATGAGGCGTGCAATCTGTTCAAATCGAATCAACTGATGACTCTCTGAAATGGCATCTATTGCATGCATGAGAATGATAATACCAGAAAGTAGGATTTCAACAAGCAGGAAACCCCGCCTTTGAGCGGGGTTTCTCGTACGATCTGTTCCCCTCCTGAGGTTTTACGGGGAATCGTGAAGATCATGATAATGGTACGGCTATACGCAATTTCCTTGTGGTTCAGATCAATAATTAAACCAAGACTGTTTACTGTACGGGACCCAAGGGTAGGACCGTTTTTCCGTACATCTCGTTCCAAACCTGTGCCATCGCGGCGTAGATGGCCGAAAATCCGCATATGATCCCCTCGTATCCTGCGAGATGCTTTATGGTGGTACTGCCCGATGCGTCGCCCCAGGCCAGGAGGAAAAAGAGCACTGTCAGTGTGAGGAACACGACCTGAAGGGCCCTGTTTGCCCTCAGCGTGCCGATAAACATGAAGAAGGTAAAGAGACCCCACATGAAAAGATACGTCGCCATCGCACCGCTCGTCGGGCCGTTCCACCACCCAAATTTCGGTATCAGCAGCAGAAAGACCAGACTGAGCCAGAAAAGGCCGTAGGAGGTAAATGCCGTTGTCCCGAAAGTGTTGTTCTTCTTCCACTCCATGATGCCCGCGATCACCTGTGCTATGCCTCCGTAAAATATTCCCATCGCAAGTATCATCGAATCCAAAGGATAGAAACCCGCGTTGTGAATATTCAGGAGCACCGTCGTCATCCCGAAGGCCATGAGACCCAGAGGCGCCGGATTAGCCGTTGTATCCTGTATCGTTACCAATTCTTTCCCCATAAACCCTATTCCTCCTTATAATTTTTATTTCAGAATAAAAACCGTGAACCCTTGGACAGGAAATTGCGTATGAACCCAGTGCCTGTCTTACAACCTGTTTAACATTATTTTACTAAGATATTGCGTGAAAACACCCGCAAGATTACTACACTGGTTGGAATGAAAGGTCAAGTCTAACCGAAACGAACAGGCATTTAGGTAGGATTTTTTTGTCAATCTTGATTACTTGCGAAACGGTCGGGTATGGAAGGTGACTCCAGGAGATTCGACAGTTGGAGCATATCTTTATCTGTGAGTGCTTGTAAGAAGGCGAATGGTCGTTGTCAGACCAAAGTATACGTCCTGAAACATTGCACGTTCTGCTCAGCTCATCGATACAAGCTTTCAATCATGACCGAATCTGTGCTATATCTATATAAGGCAGGCGTGTTTTCACTAAACATCGCATTCATAGATAGTGACAATGCAGGATGATAACTTAAAAAGAGCCTTTGTAACATGCCTTCGCAGCTTCAATCATAAAATTACAGAACGTTGAAAACTCGATTCATCAATACTACATCTGAATTACCATGAAATCGTCAAATCACACTTTATATAGGATATCAGCACTTATCTTCTTATTGATTGTTGCCAGTGCGACTGTTGCCGGTAGCGCCGATAGTAACAGCTTAACAATTATTAAAGGGACGAAGACAGATGTGGTGCTCTTGATCACGTTTGTTTTATTGGCACTGGTATTTTCATTCGCCTGTTCCGTGGCAGAGGCCGTTCTTTTAAGCATTACACCATCATTCATAGAGAGTCTGCGAGAGAAACATCCCAGGCGTGCGATGCTGTTAAAACGGTTGAGATATGACCGGATAGATCAATCACTCGCAGCGATCTTGACTCTGAACACAATCGCACACACGGTAGGAGCAATTGTAGCTGGTGCAAAAGCTGCAGTGGTCTTTGGAAGTGTATGGATTGGTTTATTCTCCGCCATAATGACGTTACTGATCTTATTTTTTTCTGAAATTATACCGAAAACGATGGGGGCGGTCTACTGGAGAAGGTTCGCAGGTGTGACGGCATTTTTTGTACGTGGTCTGATTATATCCCTTTATCCGCTGGTGTGGGTTGCTGAAGGACTGACACGACTGATTGCCCGCGGGAAAGTTGAACACGTTTTCAGCCGTGATGAGTTTATCGCCATGGCGGATGTGGGCGAGCAGACCGGGCAGATCGAGGAACATGAGTCGCGCTTCATTCACAATCTATTTCATTTCGGCTCGCTGCAAGTAACAGATATCATGACGCCGCGCGTCGTCATGTACGCGTTGCCTCATGATATGACGGTTGCGGAAGCCTTGAAGATGGCCGATGAAAAGCCATTCTCACGCGTGCCGATATACGAGACGGATATTGACGACATCACAGGCGTTGTTCTCAAAGATAAAATTCTGATGTCTGCGTCTCAAGGCCAGGGTGATGTGAAGCTCGATGCACTGAAACGAGACATCTCTTTTGTTCCGGAGTCGATGCCGTTGTCAATGCTGTTGGAGTTTCTTCTCGATCATCGTCAGCAGATTGCTATTGTCGTTGGCGAGTATGGAGGAACGTCAGGACTAGTAACGCTCGAAGATGTGCTGGAGACATTGTTGGGTATGGAAATTCAGGATGAAATGGACGATGTCGAAGATATGCGAGTTCTGGCACGACAACAATGGGAAAAACGCGCAAAGGCACTTGGCATTACCCCCGAAATCATAGAAACAGGTCAAAATAGAGAGAGTGATCCGGGGAAGATGAACAATCCCAACCGCTAAATCAGACGGTTACTGATCCCTAATGTGCTTTTTCCCGTCTCTCGATTCCAGCAATAATCAAAACAATCTAAATCGTCTGCGGCAGATGAATCTTTCTTCCCATCACAATTGTTTTTTCCAAGAATCCAACTCACTGAAAATTACAATCGGAAATTCCGAAATAGTATTTTACCCTCACGATAATTTACACGGTTGCCTTGATCTTCTGCGTTGATGTTCCTTATCACAAAATTAGGAAAGTAAAATATACTTGACAATATGTTTAATAAAGTATACAGAACTATCAAAAACATTGGGTAGGAAACATGCCAAAAACAGCCCCACATCTTAAGATAGTTAATCGGCTTCATGTCTTCCGTGCGGAACGAAGAATGACGCAAGAACAACTTGCGAAAGAAGTAGATGTAACACGGGCCACCATTATTGCCATCGAAGGAGGAGGCTATAACCCTTCTCTTGAATTGGCATTTCGAATTGCCCGTTACTTCAAGACAGATATAAACAATATTTTTTATATTGAGGAGGATGTATCGTGAAAAAGTTTGACTCAACCCTATTGAAGATATTCTTGTATGGACTTCCTTTGTTTGTTGTTCTTGCTGTATTCGCATATTGCTATAGTGAGGGTATAGTTGACCGTGACGCTGATTACGCAAGGCTCCTGAACAACTTTGCTGGACTCATCATAACAGTATGGATGACGTTGGCCCTTTACCTAAGTGTGAGGTTGATGGTTTCCGGGCAGCTTCGAGACCAAGTCATCGCCAAGATAACCTTCATGCGAGAACGTGATGAGCGCGAAGCCCTCTTGACGGGAAAAGCAACAAAGGCAACCTTTTTGACATCGCTTGCCATTTTGATTTTTCTCTTTTCTCTGTCCTGTTTTCAGGTTTCTGTTTACAGAGTTCCACCTGATAAAGCCGTTGATGGTAAAACGGGAATGGTTTCATTGGGTATGGGTTTCAGTCTGCTAGAAAGTGATAAACAAAAACAACGTACAGAGAATATTCAAAAGGAATACATATTCGATTACAGGGGGTTGCCTATATCTAGCGAGACGATTATTCTGCTACTGATCATTTGGCATATTGGGTTCTATAATTATTCGATGCGGAAGCTGCTTAAATAATTAACTGGTAAAAAAGGATAAAATAGATGTAGTTGATTGTCTATTTCCTCCTGTAACAAACAAAACTTGAATTGGCCTGCTTGTAGCAGATTACTGAAATAATTTTAAGGTTTAGTAGGGAAAGGGTGCTACTACCTGACAGCGTGTTTCCCGATCATCCAGGCTAAGGCTTGCTTCCTGATAGTGAGTGTTCAGCAATTTTTAAAGTATTGCTCCATTTCGAGCAGTACTTGTTATGCTCTTTGGTTTTTAGTCTTTATTATCACGGAATGCTAACTGGTCGAAGTTCAATTGTGCTTGATGTGATGATGAAACTTCCTCTTTTCATTTTTCACTAATTGAATTAGGATTGCACGAAAGTCCGGGGAATAATCACTAAATATACTATTAGAAGTCATAAAAGGGAAACAGCATGGATAGATCAGAAGCAAAGAAAAATTACAAGCAGTCCAACCGCCCCATGGGGATATATAGAATAAGAAATACGCAAAATGGTAAATCATACGTCGGTTTCAGTCTGGAGTTACAAGCCAAGATTAATAGGCACAAAGCAGAACTGATATTTGGAAGCCATAGAAACTCAGAGTTGCTTAATGAATGGAAAGCGTTTGGAGAATCATCATTTGAGTTTGAGGTTTTGGATGAACTTGATTTTGATGAAAAATCAAATGCAGATCCTATTAAAGAATTGAATATCCTCAAGGATATGTGGATTAGCAAACTTGAGAAAGCTGGAAGCGCGGTCGTTTCCATCTAAGGGAGAAAAATAAGAAACAGATTTCTCTCAGCAATCATTAATGCCATGCATAAGCGGTTGCAATGGAGCGCAACGGAATTGCAATCCGTCTTAGTGCAATTGTTCGGCATTACAAATGTATTTATTGCATCAAAATTGTGTAAGCATTACCATCAGTAAAAAAACGGTCTCCTATAAAGTTATTCCCGATCATAGGTTTTACAAGTTGAACCTTCAAGTAGCTTTTTATTTTCCCTGTGTGGCTAAGGTCTCGATACAGCAACTCTCGTTCCGTGTCTAAATCAGGGGAAATCTTTGGAATAATGCCCCACTTAAAACCATCATTGGCATTAACTAATCCAACATAGATATTATTTCCATTTTTCAATGAAAAGTTTGTATTCCATATTTTCAGATGGTGTGCATTTCTGAGCCAATTTGTCTCAGGCACTTTTGCAAAGCTAAGATCCTGCATCTTGGCATTCCAGAAAGAAGGCGACATAGGCGCAGACGGATAAGGTGTTTTTAGCAGCAAAGCCTTTACTGCTTTAGTGAATGACGAGATATCAGCTTTATCGGTTAAAATCCATCCGGTTTCCTGAAGTGCTGCAACCAATTGTCCAGCATTCCTGGCAAGGAAAATAAAGTTTATGGGCTCTTGTTTATCGCCAATCAGTGTCTCGGTATATTTTATCTGTTCATTGGTGAATACATCTGTACTTTGCGAGACAACGACCACATTCCTTATTGGAGCTACCGCTAGCCGAGGGTGGTAATTCATTGAAAACCCCGTATAGAACAGGATTGCGATGAAAACAAGAGCAAAAGAGATTGGGCTGGCTCCACGAGCAGGAATAATAGATTGGTCACTCTTTCTTTTATACCCGAGCCATTCTGAAAAAGAGACGGCAATAATTAGCCACATGGACCCGACAAGGTAACCGCTCCAAACATCGCTTACATAATGTTCCCCAAGGTATACTCGGCTAAATCCAATTGCTATGATTAGGATAATTGTTGCAAAAAGTATATTGATCTTTTGATTCCAGCTTTGGACAAAGCGCATAAGGAGGTAGCCACAAAAACCGTAGAAAGCGACTGCAATAGTAGCATGCCCGCTTGGAAAGGAAAAAGAATGTTCCACATAAACAGCCAGTTCCGGGCGGGAACGATGGAAGGCTAGTTTTCCTAAATATGTAAATGTTGCACTTCCACAAACAGTGATAAAAAGAGGAACAATGAAAGAGTTCTTCCGCCACAGCCACAGAAGAACAACCGAGACGGCAATAAATCCCAGGATGACCTGGCTTTTGCCAAGCAGGGTTATCCAGGTGAAAACGTTTGTTAGAGTATCAGTACGGAAGACAGCAGCAAGATTTGCAATACGGATATCGGCGGCGATAATAGGATCAGATGTTATTAGATCTTCTACGATTCCGGCAAACAGCGCTAAAGCGTAGGCAAAAGCCAGAACAAGAATGGATAAGGGCAGGCCTGAAAATGTTTCTGTATCAAGCCGTGCTTTCAAAAAAGAGATAAGACGAGGATGTTTTTCTATCCATAGCGCCACATGTTCGTTATTCGTGATTGCCTCTCTGGTTGATTGCCAAAGAGAATCGACAATGATCCAAATTTGTTTCCCCTTCTTGATAATCAGCCATTTTAAAAAGTATAAAATGGCACCAGATGTTACGAGAAAAGCAAAAAATAAACCCGCCCGAGACAACCATAATTCTGCAAGATTAAGAGATTGAGCAAAAATGTACCCGGCAAGGACCCATTCAAATCCCCACCCGATACCACCAAGAACATTCCAGAACATAAATGTTCTTTTGTTCATTTTTACGCTACCGGCAATAAACGGAACAATCTCTTTGATGCTTGGTACAAACCGACCAAGAAAAACACTCTTCGCGCCATGAGAGTCCATGAAATTCCTTGTTTTTTTTATATAGTCGGACTTGAGAAGCCAGAAACCTTTTTCGATCCACTTGGCCCCATATCTTTTCCCGAGGAAGTAGTTAATGTTGTCACCCATAATAGCGCCAAAGACGGCAAACCAGATGAGATCGCCTGTATCAAAGTAGCCGCGTGAAGAAAGTGCACCGAGAAAAAGAATAATGGTTGAACCGGGAAGAAAAAGGCCGATGCCGACAGTTGTTTCAAGAAGAGCAGCAAAAAAAGCTACCCAATAGCCAGCAAAATGAACATGTTCAATCGATGGCAATATGAAATTGATCAGGTTATTCATCATATTTGGGTTGACACTTTCATAGGCGAACATCGTTTATATGGATCCGGATAAAAACCGAACCATGGCCATCATTGCCGTATAAGATCCTTCGAAAATACGTTAGAAATGTAATCGTAACCCATTACCATCAATATAAATAAAAAAATCTAAATTAGTTACGGTGTATTGTACTGATCCGTATAATACATCATTTCCATTTTAGTAATAGCACGTAAAGTATGAACTTCATAGAAAACAAAAGCCCTGTCATCGTTTAAAAAACAGGGCTTTTATGACCAGACCATAATCCCTTCCCTGGTTATAGCCGTTCACAAGCAGATATACCTCAGGCATTTCAATGAAACATATTGACCCACTAACTCCATGGCGTTGTCATGTCAAGAAATTTTACATCGAGACTTTCAAATGGCAATGAGTTACTTTTCTCTGATATTGTTTTGAAGACTTGTAGATGAACTTGATAATCCGACCGACATTTGTTTCGACGTTGTCTGCCAAGTCAAGCCTGAATTGTTGGACGTAATCATCCTTGACAGAATTGCACGGGTAGTACATATATACAACAGGATTGTACATGGCTCCTTTTTGAGAATTTCTCTGGTATTTCAATCTTGTGTTGAACGGTGGGCACGATCCACGGTGCCTGTTGTAAATGCATCAATGAAAGAGGAGATGTTATCATGATGCAGAAGACGTTTTATGGAAGAGTTCTGGTTCCTGCGGGTATTGTTCTGTTCCTGATGATCCTGTCGATCAACATCTATAACATCTCTCCCCTTATTGGGCGCAACCATCCGGGCGTGAGCCGGGTACTGTCCGACCTATCCGCCCTGTTCATGTTCATCAGTATATGGCTTGGCGCATTTATCGCTCATCCGCTTGCCTACAGGGCGGGTGCATCAATGAAGGAACGGGTATTTGCGGGTCTGATCACCCCCCTGGCGTGGTCTGCAAAGATGGTATACGGAGCCGGCTGCATATATGCGGGATGGGAACTGGCCTACTGGTCCCTTCATCCGCTGATTGTGGGAGTTATAGGGGTTGCGGTACTTGAGATGGGTATTACCGAGATCGTATGCAGACTGCTGTACCGGAAGAAACTCCCCGTACCGGAAAGGATTATGCAGCCTTCCGTCGTGATCATGCTCCTCGCAGGCCTTATTATCGTTCCCGTTGCCCTCTGGAATGGGGGTACCTTTCTGTTTTATATATTCGTGGACATTTATACCGCGCTCTTCTACTGATAAAGAGATAGACGTAAAGGAGGGGGATGCGCATGGCATCGTTTGAAGACAATCTGTTCGACAGAAGCCTTTCCCGAAGGGAGGTCCTCGAACTATTGTGCGGCATGACGGTTGCGGGGATGATGGACATATCCTTACCGATGCGCGCCTTTTCCGCTCAGGCCGATAAGCCCAACATTATCTTCATCCTGAGTGATGACCACCGCTGGGATCATATGAGCTGTATGGGTCATCCCTTCATCGAAACGCCCAATCTCGACAGGATCGGACGGGAGGGGGCTCTCTGTGAAAATGCCTTTGTTACATCGTCCCTCTGCAGTCCGAGCAGGGCGAGTTTTCTTACCGGTCAGTATGCCCATACACACGGAGTAAAAAACAATATAACCCCCTGGAGAGATGAAAACGTCACCTTTCTCGAATTGCTGAAAAAGGGCGGCTACGACACGGCATTCATCGGCAAATGGCATATGCCCGGCAAGGGGTTGCCGGATCTGAGAGGAGTGGACCGGTTCATCTCCTTTACCATTCAGAGAGGGCAGGGGAGGTATTTTAACTGCCCCCTCATAGTGGATGGTGTCCATACCCGTTCCCGGAAGGAATATATAACGGAAGAGTTGACCGATTATGCACTGGATTTCATAAAGCAGAGGAGAGACAATCCGTTCTGTCTCTATCTCTCCCTGAAGGCGGTTCATCACCGCTGGCTGCCTCCTAGAGATCTGAAAGGAACATACGGCAAGATCACCGACCTTCATCTCCCGCCCGAAGCGGACAACTGGATCGGACTGGTGGACAATCACATCATTTACGGGACATTTGGCGGCCTGAAGCAGATGTACCGGGGATACTGTGAGACTATCCTTGCAATAGACAGGGAAGTGGGGCGCATACTCGATTACCTTGACGCCGCCGGAATCGCGGATAATACCGTTATCGTATATGCTGGAGATAATGGGATATACTGGGGAGAGCACCGGTTGGTGGATAAACGGTTCGCCTATGAAGAGGTGATACGTGTTCCCTTTATTGTCCGATACCCGGGAGGCATCAAGAACCCGGGCAGGAGGCTGAACGAGATGGTGCTGAATATCGATCTGGCTCCCACACTGTTGGAACTGGCGGGACTCGGTGTGCCGCAGGCCATGCAGGGAATGAGCCTTGCTCCTCTTCTGGCCTCCGGGGATGTTCCCTGGAGAACGTCTTGGATGTATGAATACTTCGTCGATTTTCCCTACACTGTGCCCGAGATATATGCCGTTCGCACCAAGAACTACAAGTATATCGAGTATAAAAGTGGATGCTACCAGCCGGAACTGTATAATATTATCTCTGATCCAAAAGAAAAGAATAACCTGTACGAAACCGGGTTGAAGAATACGGTGCTCCCGGCACTGCGGCAGGATCTGTTGAACCTGAAGAGAAAGACCGGTGTTCCGGGTGTCTAAGCACTATCCGAGAGTTTTCATGATGTTGGATGCGGGTCTGTGATTGATCAGTTCGTTAGCCATGAATCGCATGGCCGTCGACGTATGTCTGAAGAATGAGCGGTACCCCTCGCAGAGGTAATTCAGCCTCTCTTCTCCGTCCTCGGTATGGATAAGCCGATTCTTCGGACATCCCCCGAAGCAGAGGGTGAGATATTCGCACTCCCTGCACTGACGGGGCAGCTTTTCCCATTTATCCCGGCCGAATGAAATCTGGGACGGTGATCCGGCAAGTTCGGCAAGGGGTCTTTCCCGTATGTTCCCAAGCAGGTATTCCGGATAGACAAAGTGGTCACAGGAATAGAGATCTCCGTTGTGTTCCAGCACCAGTCCCTTCCCGCAGGTTCTGCTCAGAACGCAGAGCGGTGCGGGATAGCCCATCAGGTTTGCGAGCGTATAGTCGAAAATCTGAATGAAGATTCGTCCCACATCATGACGGATCCAGCTGTCGAAGACGGTGTTGAGAAACGTACCGAACCCCTGCGGGGTGACGCTCCATTCGGTGACAAGATCGGAATAACCGCTTCCGGTACATGGTGTCCATTTCTTCGTGTTCTTCAGCAGCGGGGCTTTTCTCTTGAAATCCCTTCTTTCCACCACGGGGATAAACTGGATAAAGTCAAAGTGTGTTTTCAAAAAATCATACAGATGCAGCGGGTCCCGGACGCTGATATCCGTTATGCAGACGAGGGCGTTGAAATCCACATGATGTTTTCTGAGGTTTTCCACGCCGGCCAGCACCCTGTCAAAGGAGCCTGAACCCGTATGATCTACCCGGTAGCGGTTGTGAATTTCTTCGGGGCCGTCGATGCTCACACCGACAAGGAAATGGTGTTCCCTGAAGAATTCCGCCCACTTTGCGTCTATCAATGTGGCATTGGTCTGAAAGGAGTTTGTTATGTTCTGGCCATTCTTCTTGTATTTCTCTTGAAGCTTAACCGCCCGTCTGAAAAAATCGAGGCCCATCAGAGCGGGTTCCCCTCCCTGCCATACGAACTGTACGGGATAGTCCACAGGCTGTGAGCGGATGTAATCCCTTATGAAGATCTCAAGGAGGTCGGGACTCATCTTCCAGTTGAACGATGGATCGAATCTGCTGCGTTTATAGGCATAGAAGCAGTAACGGCAGTTGAGATTGCACAGCGGCCCACAGGGTTTTGCCATGATCTCGAAGGGGTATACTTCTCTATTCGTCATACGAGAACCTTCCGTGAGGCCTGATGAGAAGAAATCTCAACGAAGAGATGTTCCCATTACTGATGCTGTTGGAAGAATTCGATTCTCTTACGCAGTCGGTCGGCCAGGTTCCTGTCGCCTTTGGAGATGGCGATGTCGAGTCCCTGCCTGGCGACCGATCCGGCTTCGTTCCAGCGGCCGGAAGCGGCATATATCTCCGCCAGGGTGTCGAGCAGGACAGGATCTTTGTATCCGGTCAGCTTGCAGCCCCTCTCCGCCAGACGGAGCGCTTCCGTCACATTCCTCATGCCGGGGTTCGGATGGAAGGCCAGGAGCCGTGCCAGGTTGTTGATGACAGGAACACAATCCGGTTCTGTCTGCAGGGCATGGCGGTACTCGGATTCAGCCTCCTCGAACAGCCCCTTCCGTTCGGCAATCGCAGCCAGGTTGAATCGGGCAATGACATAATCGGGTTTATACCGCACCGCCTCCCGGTAGTGTTTCAGGGCCTCATCCATATCTCCGCTGCGCTTCAAGAGCGTCGCCAGATTGTAATGGACCTTGGCATCGCCGGGGAAGATGCCGGTCATTTCTCTGTACAGGGCAACGGCACTGTCGGTACGTCCGGATTCCGCCAGATCGAAGGCCTGTTTCCGCATAAAGTCAAAGGCTTCTTTGAGCAGCTTATCGTTGGGATTCAGGGCAGCGGCCTTCCTCAGCTCTCCGGCCATCTTCGCCGTCTCTCCCCGGTTGTTGAAGAAGTATGCCTGATAGACGTGCCCCCTGGCCTCGATAAAGCGCGTTACTTCTGCCTTGACCCCGACCACCGTCCCGGCATCGACGGCCGAAGCGGTAAGGAACGACAGGTCGGCCTCCCGGTAGCGTTCCATTGCCTCGATGAGCGGCCATTGGTAGCTTTCACCGGTTACCGCTTTAGGTGCGGCGAATTCGACCAGGGCGTTGTAATCGGTATGGACGATCGCCCCGGAAACGAACGTTTCGACGTTCTTTTTCCCCATCACCATATGGGCGAGGAAGTCGGCTGCGGTGCGGATGTCTATGCGCGCCAGGTCTTCGGCGACCCCCTTATGCCGAATCCTCCTGTCGAGTTCGTGATAATCGACCTTCAGGGGTACCTTTGACCCCAGCATCATGCAGTCCCCCTTCGCCGTCTTCCAGAGGATCATCTCCGGAAAGACCGACTGAAAGGACCGGACAATGCTGCGAAATGATTCCTTGTCGATCATGTACGCCTGCACCCATGCGCAGGCAACACCGTGATCGGTCAGGCGATCGCGGCACAGCTGGTAGTATTCCCGGGTAAACAGATCGGCTTCGCCCGCAAAATAGGGGTTAGACGGTTCGGAGATGATGACATCGTAGATCTTCTCGGTGAGGGCAAGATGGTTGCGCCCGTCGCCGATGATGAGATTCACCCGGGGGTCATCCAGCGGGCGGTAGTTGTATGCATCAAAATAGTGAGAGGCCTCTACCATGGCGGGGGAGATCTCCACGCAATCGATCCGCTCGAGGGGATGCCGGCTCGCCGATCCCAGGCTGATGCCGCTGGCAAGGCCGATGACGAGTGCGCTGCGGGGATCGGGATGGGTGAGGAGCGGGATGTGGGCGACCAGCTCCTGTGACGGCAGGTCCTCAACGGAGGATGCATCGGGCTTGCCGTTGATATAGAGGGCGAGGGACTTGTCGGGAAACTGCTTGACCGTGACGGTCGTACTGACGCCTTCCTTATGAAAGAGGATCTTCCGCTGGGCGGCGATGGCTTTCAGTTCTTCCGGTGAGCGGGCGATGCTTTTGGGAAGTCTGACCGCCTCGTAGAAAGGACCGAAACTTATTCCTGAAATATTCCAGGAAGGTATGAGGATAAATCCGATCACTCCTGCAGCTATCGAGGCTCCGACCGCCAAACCTTTGCTTGTGTTGGCCAAGCTATGGCTCAGGGCGAGGAAAGAGCTTCCCATGAGTATATTGATCATGACGGCAACAAAGAGGGTGTTTTCGATGCCCAGGAGGGGTATGAGGACGAATCCTCCGACGAATGCCCCGATAATATTCCCGATCGTATTGAATGCGTAGAGTGTTCCCATCGATGCTCCGGCGGTTTCTGATCTCTGTATGAAAAGCCGGCTGACCAGGGGGAAGGCGGCCCCCATGAGGGTCGTGGGGAGAAGCATGATGAGCAGGATCATTACGAACTCAATCGTCTGCAGCTGCCAGAAGGAGGCGCTGAAGTGTGAGATCCAGCCGGTAACGAGAAAGGGCAGATTCCCGATCAGAGGCGCCACAAGCAGTGCCGACAGACCGATGGCAACTTGAATGATTGCCAGGGCGCGCATCGGGTCCAAGATCCTGTCGACAAACCGTGCATAGACCATGCTGCCGATAGCGATACCCAGCACAAAAGCGGTGAGTATCATGCTGAATGCATATACGGAGGAGCCGATCAACAGAGAGAGGGCGCGGGTCCAGGCGATTTCATAGACCAGGGCCGCAATACCGCACACTCCGTAGCCGATCAGCAGAAACATCAGGAACTTCGGGCCGTACACGATTCGATCGGGAAGGACAGGCGGTGGAGGAGCCTCGTTTTTTTTCTTTTTCTTCTTTTGTGTCTTTTCTCCCGTTTTCTCCTCTATCACATCCCGTACCGGCACGGTCTCCGGCAGGGTGTTGCCAACCCGGAGATACAGATAATAACAGACGGCCGCAGCCGTTGCATTCAGCAGGCAGGCCATTCTGATCGTCGTCATCACCCCCAGTGCCGGGATGAGAAGGAAACCGGCGGCTGCACCGCCCAGAACGGCTCCGAAGGTATTGACGGCGTAGAGGGTGCCCACCGGATACCCGACGGTATCCGTGGACTGGACAAAGAACCGGACCAGTACCGGCAAGGTCGCCCCCATGAAGGTTGCGGGGATCAGCAGCAGGATCCCGGAGAAGAAAAATTTGATAAGGCTGAAGAGATAAAACGAGGTGTGGGTGTTCTGATAGATCCACCGGTAGATCGGTTCCGCACCCGGGATGAGCCAGGGCAGGAAAAAGCAGTACAGTGCCACTGTCCCTTCAAGGATGGCAAAGATCCTGAGCGAATCTTTCCTCTTGTCGATGAACCTGCCGCCCAGAAAACTTCCCAGGGCAAGACCGCCCATGAAGGCGCACAGGACCGTTGTGATGGAAAAGGTGGTGTTGCCCATCACCAGACGCAAGAGGCGCGTCCAGACTACCTCGTGAATGAGACCACCGGCTCCTGATAAAAAAAAGGCACAAAGTACATATACCCCTACCGATCGCAAGGAAGCCGCAGGCGTTTTAACTGGCGAAAAACCGGGCATTACAGTACCTTTGTTTTACATGATGTGTGCTAATTTCCAGATTTCCGAACTACGTATTGACGTACGATCTCGTCGACTTCCTGCCTGATAAATTCAATGGTCGATGTGGCCTCTTCTTCTGACATTGTTTTCATGTCATGTGAGAGCTCTTCGATTTCTTTTTCGTCAATGCCGGTTGTCTTACTAATCAAGAATGTCTCAACTTCACCGTAAACCGGTAGGTGTCCGCATCCTCCCACAACACCGAGAAACTCATCTTCAACAAATATGGGCACCGCCAGCTTTATGAGTCCTCCGTCACATTCCGCGATGACGGGTTCTCTGCTTCGCATTGCCTGGGATGCTATATGCTGGTGGGCAACCGAACAGATGTAACTTTGTCCTTTTTCGTTAGCCTTTACTGCCGGACACAGACGGTTGGCCCATTCGGTATAGTTCGTTATCCTGATCCCGTCTATATCAAAGACGGAAGCGTTGAGGGCGGATCTTCTGTGTATCTCCTTTTCAAGCTCGGCCCATCTCTCCAATGGTGCGATATCGGTCAATACCATAAATCTCTCCCTTTATACAATTACTTCCCAACCAATCTTTAAGATGTTAAGGATGTTTTCCACTGACAATTCTGTGAGTGAATGTCGAGGATATCGTTGTGTTGAAGTAACAATGGAATAATAATCTTTTGTGTAGAAAGGAGGTTCAGGATCGTTCCTGAACCTCCGATCAATTCGGTACCCGTCATACATTGTCCGGTGAATACGAAGTGAAATACCTGATCACTGATAGTATATGGCTACTCGTCTTTACCCGGGCCGGCTTCTATAGCTTCCACCGGGCATACATCGGCACAGTTCCCGCAATCGGTACAGACGTCGGGATCAATTACATACTTGTCGTCCCCTTCGCTTATTGCGGATACGGGACATTCATCCTCGCAACTTCCACATGAAATGCACTCATCAGTTATTACATGGGCCATTCTTTTTTATCCTCCAATATATTGTGTCAATTAAACAGTTTCTGCCACCGTTACTATATGCATCATACGGTATTTTGCAATATAATTTTTCTACGCCTCAATTTCCGTGTGGTCAGCAACTCAAAAAATAAAGGTAGTAGCCTTTTTCGTCAACCAGCATTTGTATTATTGGGATATACAGGCATCTGTTGTAGAGAAAACCATATCCCTTAAGAGAGAGTGCAGCATAATACAACATCGTGCCGTACAGGTGTCTGAAGAGGAGACATCCCTGTCAGCTAGAAAACCACTCTCCAGAATACAGCGTGTCGGTAGAACGAGATACCTATGTAGTGTGAATGGAACGCCTGATCTCTTTCCCTTCCAACGGTTTGAATGCCTTCATAAGGAAGAGATGCATAACTTCCAGCATCTTGTTTTCTGCGATGGTGTCGATGAGCAGTCCCACTGATTCCTCGGGGAAATCGGTTATCTCGCCTGTAGTCTCATCGAGGATAGCCTTGGGAAATGCCTTGACAAATTTTCTCTTATTTTTCTGTGGCATGGGGACTACAAGAGCCTTATCCTTGATACTGTCACCCAGACCGGCCGCTTCGAGCTTTTGTGTCTTTTCATCATCCAACGATATCTTGATTGTATAATCAACCGCCACGATAAACCTCCTCATAAAATTTTTAGCCTAATTCCTCTTTAATGGATACGGCAATTTTGTACAGGATTGTAAGTATCAAAAATCCGGCCGCCCAGACACCGATACTAATCAGCAGTTCGGGTGCCGTAGGCCAGTACTCTGTTATTCTGTCAAAGGGATTGGGCACGAAACCACCCGTGATCAGGCCGAGTCCCTTGTCTATCCATGTGGTAACGACCACCATGACACAGGCAAGGGCCAGTGTGGAATGGTTTCTCCGCACAGCAGGAATGACGAGAAGGATACTTGCCGTGATCATCCCTATCATGGATACCCACATCCAGGGGACAAGTTTCCCGAATCCCGCGATACCGACAAAGAGATATTCAAAATGGCGCATATGCTCCGGTATCTGGCTGTAGAATACGGTGAACGCTTCGAAGAGAACGAACAGCACATTGATAATAATACAGTAGGTGACTATCTTGGCCAGGGTCTGAATCGGTTTTGTTCCCGGATCGAATTTTGTGAATTTCTTGAGGATCATGGCAAGCAATATCAAAAGGGCCGGCCCCGATGCAAATGCGGATACCAGAAAGCGCGGCGCCATGATAGCCGTCAGCCAGAATCCCCTTCCCGGAAGGCCGGCGTAGAGAAAAGCCGTCACGATATGGATACAGGGCGCCCAGGGAATGGACAGGTATATCAGAGGTTTGATCCATGATGGCGGCGGTGCCGAATTTTTCTCCGCCTCGAGGACGGTCCAGCCGATAACGATATTGAGGAGAAAATAGCCGCTTAGAACCATCATATCCCAGAAGAGGATCGAATTGGGTGTCGGGTGCAGCAAGACGTTGAAGACCCTCATCGGTTTTCCGAGATCGACGAGAATAAACATGACGCACATGGATACCGCGGCAACGGCGAGGAACTCTCCCAGAATGGTAATCCTGCCGAATGCCTTGTAATCATGAAGGTAATAAGGCAAGACAAGCATGACCGCCGATGCGGCGATACCAACGAGATAGGTGAATTGGGCAATATAGAAACCCCAGGAAACATCACGGCTCATTCCCGTTATCTGAAGACCCATCTTCAACTGCCAGAGATACGTGATAAACCCTGTAGCGATAATGAACAGCAGGACAATTACCAGTCCCCAGTACCTTCTATCTCCGGCCAGTGCCCTTTCAAACATACATCACCTCATATCACATAATAGACCTGGGGGTTGGTTCCCAGATAGGGCTTGCGTCTAATGGTATAGTGCTCACGCATACTCTTTCTCAATTCTGACTGTTCGTCCATCAAATCACCGAAGATCATCGCTCCCTTGGATTCTTCAACGCACGCCGGGATGAGACCCTTGGCAAGTCTCTCCGCACAGAAATTACATTTCTCCACAACCCCTTTTTCTCTCGTTGGATATTCGGGATTCCTGTTTTTGATAGAGGAACGATAGTCTCCCCAGTTAAAACTCCGCGCTCCGAAAGGACAGGCCGCCATGCAGTATCGGCATCCGATACATCGGTGCTGATCCATCATGATAATGCCGTCTTTTCTCTGCCAGGTTGCCTTAGTAGGACAGACCCGCACGCAGGGTGGATTATCACAGTGGTTGCACATGACGAAAAAGCGCTCTTCCTCGATGCTTTCCGGCATATGCTCGTGTTCTTCGCCGGGAAAGGCGTTTGCGAAGTGCTCGAGCCATATCCACTTGATTTCCCGCTTCGGATTGCTGATATCGGGGACATTATGGATGCGATGGCAGGTCCTGATACACTGTTCTGCGGATTGATCGGTGAACTTCTTCATATCTATCAGCATGGCCCACCGTTGAGCGACCAGTGCCTCTTTCTTGGGGAGGTATGATGCATCCAGTTCTCCGGGCGCAAAAAGCTCCACAAGCCCCCAGCCTCCAAGGAGTCCGACTATGGTGGATACCCCCGTTATTTCGAGAAATTTCCTTCGGTTCATTGTGACAGTTTTCTCATCCACAGTCTTCATCGTGCCCATTCCTTTGGCTTTTGTAAATGGCAATTCCAGCAAACGGGTGTTTGTACCGTATACTGATGACATTCATTACAAAATTCATCATAGTTTGAATGACATTCCATGCATGTATTCTGGAGGCTAACCGTGTACTTCTTCCCCTTATATCCGGTATATTCCCGGTTGCCTTCACGGACAACCTGATTCCTCCATTCATTGAGAAGCACCATATGATTCTCCCTCATTTCCTGCCTCGGGAGAACGCAGGTACGTTCCGATTCCGGCAGTTGCTGGATTGCGGGGGTGTCAAGTTTCGGCTGGGGCATCTTTGCCGCCCTTCCGGCATTGTAGAGGAAGGGGAATGCGGCAATAATGATGAATATGACTATCCCAACTATGATCTTCCCTTTATCATAGATCTTCGCCGGTTTATAGAAACCGGTCTCCTTGAGACTGTTGATGATCTCTTTTTTCTCCTCAGGCATCCCTATCCCTCTTTATTAAGCAATGCATATGTACTTATACTACTCTATATTACGCAGGCATCGACCACGTTTAGTCGATGCTTTCGAGGCTTAGTCTTCATCTGTTTCTTCAGATTCAAATTCCTTGAGAGGCCGTAAACGCAAATCCGTTTTTCTCTCAGTCTCACCGGGGAATACCAGGGCGTTTGCGACCATTTCATGAACTCCGGTCACATCTACTCCGGGGACCCAGTATTCCATGAGGGCTGGAAAGACAGCCCTGTCAACGGCACAGATGCAGCTGAGGTGATTCACTCCATACTTTTCATGAACGTATCGGACTGCATTTGCCCGGGGAAGACCGCCCCGCATCCTCAGTTCCAGATTTTCATCCGCGTTGAGGCCGCTTCCGCTCCCGCAACAGAATGTCTGTTCTCTGATCGTGTCCCGGGGCATCTCATAGAAGTTGTTGCACACATTTTGTATAATGTATCGTGGTTCTTCAAAGAATCCGAATGCCCTGGCGGGATTGCAGGAGTCATGGAAGGTCGGGATGATATGATCATTTCGTGACTTGTCCAGGTGCAATTTCCCGTGCTTGATGAGATCGGCGGTAAATTCACAGATATGAACCATCTTTGTCGCCGCTGAATTCTCAAACTTTGTCCCCGTTATGGGAGAAACCGGTTCTTCAAGAAAATCGGCAGGTCCGTTCCAGGTATCCATGTACTGGTTGATAACCCGCCACATATGACCGCATTCTCCTCCGAGGATCCACTTTACCCCCAACCTCCGAGCTTCGGAATATATCTTGTAGTTTAATCTCTTGCCCATTTCATGGGAGCCGAAGTACCCGAAGTTACCACCTTCCGCCGCATAACCGCTGAGGGTGTAGTCGAGGCCGAGGTACTCGAAGAGTAGGAGATATCCCATAAAGTTGTAGGTTCCCGGATCGGCAAAGTAGTCTCCCGAGGGCGCCACAAAGAGGATCTCGGCGCCTTTTCTGTTAAAGCCTGGATTAGGCCGTATGCCGGTAATATCTTCGCATTCGTCACAGAAGAAATCGACGGTATCCTTGAAGGCGTGGGGGGGAGCCCCTATATGGCTTCCTGTGGTATAACAACTACCGACGGATGCCATGATCCATTCTATATTTATTCCGACGGAGCTGAGAAGCTCTCTCCCCAAGATCGTCATTTCCGCCATGTCAATGCCATAAGGGCAAAAGACGGAACACCGTCGGCACTCACTGCACTGGTAAAGGTAATAAAAGAGCTCCTTCAGAACATCTTCGGTAAGATCCCGTGCCCCGGCAAGCCTGCCGAACATTTTTCCCGCCGTCGTGAAATACCTCCGGTATATCGATCTCAGGAGTTCGGCTCTGAGGACCGGCATGTTTTTGGGGTCTCCGCCACCGATAAAGTAGTGGCATTTATCGGCGCATGCGCCGCATCGGACACAGACATCCATAAAGAGCCTGAAAGAACGGAACCTGTTGAGACGGTCTTCAAACGCCTTGAGGAAAATCTCTTTCCAGTTTTCAGGCAGATTCCAATCGTCATCCGTTACCGACCACCTACGAGGATATGGATAATCCAGAATTTCAAGCCACTTGGGCAGGGCTGCATTACAGTATGTACCCTCTTTCAATACAGCCTTGTTATCCATCCATGGTCGATCTGGAGGTTTCGATTCTATCTGTATCAGCTCTACCGGCTTCGGCACACTCGCCATGTTTTACTCCTCTATATCTATATCTTTTTCCAGTGGTATTCCGGCTTTCTTCATCTGTTTTCTGTACAGATCTTCCTGCTCCATGTATGAGAAAAGCTTTGGCGTATATTCCCAGGGATTGACATGCCGTACCCAGCGATTGTTTGCAGTCATATTCCGGGTTACGCTAAAGAAGACCCCCGGCATATGCATGAGCTTACTGAACGGAAAGTAGGCAAAAAGAATGCATACCAGAAAGAGATGGATGTAAAACAGTACGCCAATCCCGTCCGGTATCACGGGATGAAATGTGGCCAGGCCGAGAGTCAGCTCCTTTACGGCAACCATGTCGACCCGGAAAAAATATCTCATGATGATCCCGGTAATGCCGATGCCGAGTATTAAGAAGAGGGGAAAGTAATCGGAAGCGAGCGAGATGTATCGTACCTTTGTATCATACATTCTCCTGAGAAGGAGATATACCGTTGAGACCACAAGGATTATGCCGCTAAAATAGACGGTGGGTGAGTAGAGGATGAAGAAGCCGTCTATGCGTTCGATGAAATTTACCCACGAAGGAGAAGTCTCCATAAAGAGCCTGAGATGCCTGAGGAGAACGACTAAAAACATGTAGTGAAATGCCAGTGCCCCGATCCAGAGCCATTTGTTCGACCAGTAAATCAGCTTTCCGCCCTCGGGATATTTTTGCCACGGCCGCAATTCCATGCGCATGTTCCTGAAAAGGCTCCTGAAAAAAAAGACCTCCATGAACATCCTGCCGATGACGTACCACACGCTCTCCGGGTTCTCGAATTTATCTCTGATCGTTCGCTTTACCCACGGGAGGGTCTTATTCTGTCCGCATGTTGTGGGTATGCGATACGGTACCGGAGTCCGCGCCCATGTTAGGATCCGACGTATAACACCTGTGAAGAAAGTGATGAAAGCCAGGTATGGCACAATGATTCCGAAGAGTACCTCCAGCCCGACCTTAACCCCTAGATAGGGAATGAAAAGAAGGATTACGACTGCAAAAAGTGAAACGTAGTAGGCACTGCTAAAACCCATGTATCCGCACCCCATACCGCAATATTTTTTTATCGATCGTTACTAGTTGTTTAATCCACATCGACTGCCAACCCGGCCATTCGCAACAATCCGCCTACCCTGTTTCTTGCGTCTCGCGCCTTTAACGCAAATAATTTCTCCCGATATCCCATGTATACATCAAAAGAGATAAAAGTCAACTCATCCAACTTTGATTCGAAAAGTAATAATTCATCGGTCATACGTTCTTTTCCCGGATCGTCTTTCAATTCTTTCCTGACAATATGCTTCAGATGGGAAATAAAGGAAATGGCTTTGGAAGGAGAGAGTTCCTGAACGGCCATTATCTTGATGATATCGTCGAGGAAGGGAGAAATATCGATGGGATCTTTTCCCTCTGAAAGGGCGTCATATATTACTTGTATTCCCTGAGAAATCTGGTATGCAATCGGATTTCTGAATCTGTTCTTTTCACTCCTGAGAAATATTGAATTCTCCGATGAAAAGCCCTCCAGTATCATGGTAATCCATGCGTTTAAGAGTATACTTTTCTTCTTCAGCAGAAGGTTTTCTATGTACACATTTGCACCACATATTTAATTTTAAAAATAAGCCTTCCTCTATATGAGATGAAAGCGATGTTGTCAATAGTGAAAAACTTACAATAAAAATTCCTTGTGTATAAAAGGCAACTGCTCGATCTTTATGGATAATCCCCCGATACAATACGCTGAAAGTGATAATCAGAGGTAGCTGTGCATGCCGGAGAGAATGTAATTCACGCCAAGATATGTGAACATGACGGCTAGGAATCCCAATATGGAAATGAGAGACATTCTCAGCCCTCTCCATTTCCCGATGAGGCGGGCATGCAAAAACGTTCCATAGATCAGCCATGTTATTAATGACCACGTCTCTTTTGGATCCCATCCCCAATATCTTCCCCAGGCACGATCGGCCCATGCGGCTCCGGTGATGATCCCCAAAGTCAGGAGCACAAAACCCATGGATATCATCCGGTAGGTAACATCCTCCCAGAAATCCGTGTCGGTCGATATCCGACCTATCAGGCGCGTCAGAGTGACAACACTCGCTCCGAACGATATGGTAAAGCAGGCATAAGCAAGAAAAGAACTGATTACATGGCTTATCAGCCAGTTACTCTGGAGTGCGGGAATGAGGGGCTGTATTTCATGAGCTACCTGTCCCGACAGTGACGCGTATGCCAATAAAAGAAAGGCAAAGAATGAAGCGAACATACCGATAGTAGGTTGTTTGTAGCGCCTTATCATGAGCAGAAAGACAAAAATAATAGCCCAAGAAAAGAAGACGAGCGATTCATAGAAGTTGGAAAGAGGAGCATGTCCGATCCCCAGGTGATACGATATGATCCACCTGATCCCAATGGCTACCGTATGCAACGCACATCCTGAACATACAAATATCAACGCCACCCGCTCCACAAATCTCTTGTGAAAGAAGAGGGAAGAGAGATAGAAAAAAGCGGCAAAGAAATAGACAAATGTTGTAACGCTGAGTATATAGGTGTCATTCAAGGCTCATTACCCCGATCCATTCTTCCTAACAGTATAGCAAGCTTTTCTTCAAAGGCCTCTTTTTGTTTGCTTGCACTGACTGCAATCTTGATTTCACTGCCTTCGTTCAGGGGTGATATCATCACCCATATCCTCTTGTGAACGGAAAAGAAATTGATAATGAAACCACAGAACACAAGTATAAAACCGATCCAGATCAATGGCGACCCAGGATTGTATGTAATTCTCAACCCGGTGTAGTATTGCTTCTTGAAATCCATCAGCCGGAAAGAGAAATCGCCCGTTTCAGATCCTTCGACCACTCCTTCATGTGAAATCCGAAATATTCTGTGCGGCGTTCCTTTCTCAATCAGTACTCCGGGAACAGAGGGACCGTGCCCCTGATAATCGGCATTGAATGTGCCTATCGCGAGAAAAGATTCACTCCCCGGAAGTGGGGTTTTTTCCATGATGCCCATCTTAAGAGTAGTTTCTTCCCCGGTCCGGTTATTTCTCACGTCGATCATTGCGTAGCTTTCCCTGGATATGCCGTAGCTGGCCTGACAGAACTTCAAACCCCTATATTTGAGTGGATGATTAACTCTGACCGGTACGGAGAGAATTGGTTTCCCCCTTTCAACTATGCTCAGGTTGGACTGATACTCTTTTGGAAGGCCGTTGTCGTAAAAATCGACGGTAAAATCATCACAGCGAACATCAAAATCGAGGAGTAATGAATCTTTCTCCCCGTTAAGGATCACCCTGTTCGATTGCTGACCTTCGACGAGATTCATATGGCCGATAAAGCCCCATATAGCTGCTATCAGTCCGCCACACAGGATGAAAAGGATGCTGAAATGGACAAATACCATTCCGAATCTGGACCATCTGCCTCTTTCCGCAAAGAGATAAATCCCGTCATTTTTTTTTATGCAATACGCGTCACATCCCATAAGAGATTTCAGAAACACCCTGAGTTTCTCTTCGAGTTCGAACACACCCTTGTTGCTGAAAAACTGTTTGTTGTTCCCGGAGGATACAGGGATCGAATAGTCGATTTTTTCTTGTTTGAACATGTACAGGCGAGATATGCGGCGTATCTGTATACACGTGCAGATGAGAATATTTACCGACAGGCATATAAGAAGAATTGTAAACCACCACGAGTGGTACAGATCAAAGATATGGAAATATTGTAAAAGAGAGTATATATCCGGGTTATACAGCGATGTATATTTATCCGGGGAAAGATCCTGCGGTACAATGGTACCGAGAATAGAAGCTAGGGCAAGGGTGATAAATAAAAATATCGTAAACTGTACCGAGCCAAAGCACCTGTATATTATGAGGAGTTTTTTCTTCATATACAATCTGCAACCACATGCGGACAAATACTATCAATCCCACCGTGGTTAATGGAATAGGAATTGACAACAAAATTACTACAGAGATATCAAAGAGGTGTCAAGAAGATTCATGTTAGTCATACTTTTGGACTTGACAAAAGTGTCTATCTAAATATATACCCCCAAATTTACCGTAAAATTCCCCTAGGTATATTGGCATGAAATATAGGGTAAGCACCCAATAACAAACGTGTTAATACCTGTGTTTATGGCTTTCATTGGAAAGTGTCAATTTCAAAAAAGTATGTAGATAAGTTTTAGATAGTAGGTTATAGTAAGTTTAAGCAACATCAAAAAGGAAAAAGGGGGTAGGAAATGTCTAAAACCAAGACACCTTTACTGGATCAGTTGGAAAGCGGTCCCTGGCCAAGCTTCGTTACAGATATGAAGAAAATGGCTGAAAAGAAAGAAGAGCTTAACGATCTTTTGGGCCTGATGGAGCTTTCCTATAAGGATAAAGTGGGACATTGGAAACATGGCGGTATCGTCGGCGTGTTCGGTTATGGGGGAGGGGTTATTGGTCGATATACTGACAGACCGGATCTCTTCCCAGGAGTGGAGGCATTTCATACGCTTCGTGTTAATCAGCCGTCGAGCAAATTTTACACGACAGAGTATTTGAGGAAACTGTGCGATATCTGGGAAAAACATGGGAGCGGCATGACGAACATGCACGGTTCCACCGGAGATATCATTCTCCTCGGCTGTAAAACTGATGAACTGGAGCCGATGTTCTTTGACCTTACCCATGAACTTAATACGGATTTGGGGGGATCAGGGTCTGTGCTCCGAAGTCCTGCCTGTTGTGTCGGTAAGGCACGATGTGAATTTTCCTGTCTGGATACGCAGGCTTTGTGCTATGACATCACAAACGAATATCAGGATGAGCTTCACCGTCCAGCCTTCCCCTATAAGTTTAAGTTTAAGATGTCCGGTTGTCCGAACGATTGCGTTGCCTCAATCGCCAGGGCCGACTGTTCGATAATCGGCACATGGAAAGACGACATACGGATTGATCAGGAGGCTGTCAAGGCTTATGTGGCCGGTGAAGTTGCCCCTAACGGGGGAGCTTTCAAAGGAAGAGATTGGGGTCCCTTTGATATCGTAAAAGAGGTTATTGAACTTTGTCCGACGCGCTGCATGAACTGGGATGGAAAGAATCTGAAGATCAATAACCGTGAATGTAATCGCTGTATGCACTGCATCAACGTCATGCCCCGGGCCTTGAAAGTCGGCCTCGAGCAAGGTGCCACCATCCTGGTTGGGGGTAAGGCTCCTATTCTGGAAGGTGCGCAGTTGTCCACCTTGGTTATCCCGTTCATGGAAATGCAGCCGCCCTTTGAAGAATTCAAGGATTTCGTGGACAAGATGTGGGATTGGTGGATGGAAGAGGGCAGGAACAGAGAAAGAATCGGAGAGCTTATCCAGAGGAAGGGCATGCAAGAGTTTATTGAAGTTACTGAAATAAAAGCAGTTCCTCAAATGATAGACCATCCGAGAGAAAATCCGTATATCTTCTGGAAAGAAGAAGATGTCGAGGGTGGTTTCACTAGAGATATTCATAAATTCAGAAAAGAACATGCGATTTAGGGGGTAACGATTATGCCATACGATCCATCAAATCCAATGAAAGACAGGATTACGGACATCGGTCCTGCCATGTATGAGCAATTTTTCCCGGATGTTGTGAAGAGAAACTATGGGAAATGGGAATATCATGAAATACTGGAACCGGGTGTCATGGTCCATCACTCCGATACAGGGGAAGACCTCTATACGGTACGAACAGGCGGGACCCGCTTAATGAGTATCGATTTTATCCGTGAAATTTGTGAAATCGCGGATAAACACTGCGACGGTCATCTTCGATTTACAACCAGGAACAATATAGAATTTCTCTTGGACGACAAATCGAAACTCCAGCCGTTAATTGACGACCTGAAGAGCAGAGGAAATAAATTTCCTATCGGTGGAACGGGTGCCGGGGTCACCAACATCGTTCACACACAGGGATGGATACACTGCCATACGGCGGCTTGCGACGCATCGGGTGTCGTAAAAGCGATCATGGATGAGCTTATCGAACACTTCGGCAGCATGCAGTTACCCGCCCATGTGCGAATATCGTTGGCCTGTTGCCTGAATATGTGCGGTGCGGTGCACGCATCCGACATAGCGGTTGTCGGAGTTCACCGAAAGCCTCCGATGCTTGACGAGGAATATATCAGTAAAATTTGTGAGGTTCCTCTTGCCGTGGCTGCCTGTCCGACCGGCGCAATAAAGATGATAAAAAGAGAAGACGGAACAAGAAGCGTCGAAGTCAAGAACGAAAAATGTATGTTCTGCGGGAACTGTTTTACCATGTGCCCCGCCATGCCGATGGCGGACGCCGAAGGCGACGGGATTGCCATACTGGTTGGCGGAAAGATATCCAACAGAATAAGCAAACCCCAGTTTTCAAAGGTCGTCATACCCTTTATTCCCAACGAACCACCGAGATGGCCACAGACGGTCAAGGCTGTACAGAATATTCTCGAGACCTATGCCAAAGACGCGCATAAGTATGAGCGGTTGGGTGACTGGGCTGAGAGGATAAGTTGGGAACGGTTTTTCGAGAAATGTGGAATACCTTTCTCGGAAAGAGTTATCGATGACTACCGGTTTGCATATCCTTCGTGGCGGCAGAGCGCGCAGTGTAAGTTCACCGATTAACGAATGGTACTTGTATCCCCTCGAATAGTTATTGCTGGACTGAGAGGAGGGGCGGGGAAGACATTCCTCACAGTGGGTATTACCGCTCTTCTCTACGAGAGGGGATACACGGTAGCACCTTTCAAAAAGGGTCCGGATTTTATTGATACCGCATGGTTGTCCATGTCATCAGGGAGCCAGTGTTTTAATCTGGATATGTTCTTGATGACAGATGATCAGATTAAGCGATCTTTTACAATGCATTCCGCAAAAGCGGATATAGCTGTCATTGAAGGAAACAGAGGACTTTATGACGGAGTTGACATAGATGGTTCGTGCAGCACTGCGAATCTGTCCAAGTTACTTGATGCAGCAGTTATACTTGTTGTGGATGTAACCATGGCAACCCGAACCGTAGCTGCTATTGTGAAAGGGTGTCAGGTACTTGACCCAGATGTTAACATCAAAGGGGTTATTATCAACAGGGTAGCAGGTCCGAGGCAGAAGGCCCTCATAAGCGGTGCAATCGAACGATACTGTGGGATCCCTGTAATCGGATCGCTTCCTAAATTACGTGATAACCCCTTTCCTGAAAGACACATGGGGCTTGTTCCCTTTCATGAACGTGCACACGCAGAAAAGGCCATAGCTACGGTTCGATCTGTCGTCGGTGATTCTGTGGACATTGATGCTTTGTGGAAGATAGCTCACGATGTGCGACCCTTGGAAGGGGAGAGGGAGAGTGTTCCTTACGAAAAGGGAGAATCTCTGGAGGGTGGTGGTGACCCACTCCGTATCGGTGTTATCCGAGATCAATCGTTCTGGTTTTACTATCCTGAAAATCTGAAGCAACTACAGAGGATGGGCGCCATCCTGATAGAGATCAATTCCCTACAGGATGCGGATTTTCCCGATGTGGACGGTCTCTATATCGGAGGCGGTTTCCCTGAAACCCAGGCCCGTGCCCTGGCGGAAAACAGGAAATTCAGGTGTACCTTGAGAGAAAAGATCGAGGCCGGCTTGCCGGTCTATGCGGAATGTGGGGGCCTGCTGTATTTAGGCGAATCTCTTATCGTGGAGGGCAGCAAGTATCCTATGGTAGGAGTTGTCCCCTTACAGTTTATCATGGAAGGAAAGCCTCAGGGTCACGGGTATACCATTCTGGAAGTAACACGGCCAAACCCATACTTCCGAACGGGAAAGATCATCAAGGGGCATGAATTCCATTATTCAAGGGCTATCGCGACAGGAACAGATAGAGAAATGAAGGATTTTGTCTTTACCGTACGACGGGGTAACGGAATAGGTGGGGACAACGATGGCTTCTGCAAGAAGAATCTACTGGCAACGTACACACATATCCACGGTGCCGGTGATTCTGAATGGGCAGAAAGTTTTATAAAGAGAGTGCGGAAGGTACGGAACAATATAGATATGATATAGAGAGGAAAGAAAGGGTTGACAATCTCGCATTCTTTCCTTACTTTATATAATAATCGTACACCGTTTATGAATGACTCAATGCAAACAGTCATTGGCAAACGGATAAAATGTGAAACAATAAGGAGGTTTGAAGTATGCCGAAGGTAGAGTTTAAAGGTGACAGTTGGATGGTCGATGATGACGGATTCATAGACGATTTCTCGAATTGGAACGAAAACTGGGTGGAATATACCATGGGAACCGAGGGTATTACCGAAATGACGGAAGACCATTGGAAGCTTGTCAATTATATTCAGGAGTATTTTAAGGAATATGGGATCGCTCCCATGGTCAGATTGTTGACAAAGAATACCGGATTTAAGTTGAAATATATGTACGAGCTATTTCCGTCCGGACCGGCAAAGGGCGCATGTAAGGTGGCAGGATTGCCGAAGCCCACGGGATGCGTATAAAAAAATAAACGGGGTAAAGACAATCAGATGAGGACACACCTATTTCTGTATCTTTACCCCGTTTTTTGCCGTGCATATCGTGTGAAATCTACAGAGCGAGGTTCTTATTCTTTGCCTTCGTCGCTCATGGCCGCTTCTTCGGCAGCCAGATTTTCATCGCTCTTGAGCATGTAGAGCGTTGTACTTCCGCTGGACCAGTAGGTGAGCAACCCTTCTTGAATCATCTCGTTGATGACCTTTTTAAACGTCCGTGGCTTTGCACCAGGAACCGCCTTGAGAATATCATTGAAATAGAGCTTAGATTTTTTCCCTTTTAGCTTGGCAAAATAATCTAATACCGCCTGTTTTTCATTATCCATTTTCTTCTCCTCTACACAAAGCTGTTAAACCAACCGGCACTGTAAATACTCTACCGTATTATCTATACACTCAATATTACCCATGTCAAGGTTTTTATTGAAAGACACCAAACTCACAGTTGTTGACACATGAAAGAACCCGATAGTCACATTACTTCCTAAACTACTGATCATTGAATACGACAATCAAATTGTCCGCATTATAATACAAACGCAAACTCAACCGCTTAAAAAATTCGATAAAAACCTGTATCGTTATTGAGTCGGCATCTGCAGAGGTAGGCTTTTGTCGGACGGTCTGTTTGTCTGTCTCATGATGACGAGTTGGTCGGGGTCTGTCATGAATGTACGGTACTGCGAACTGCTTACCAGGTAGAGCCAATGGCTCATGCGTTCATTGAGTTTTTTGGCCTCAATGGCGGTCTCATCTGAGGCTGGCGCCAGTTCTTTTCCGGATTGAGGCCTGTTGTATTCAACTGTCAGTCTGAGTTCACAGGGCTCGGGTATGGGATTCTCCTTCCCCAGGTAGATCCGGTATGTGGTACCGTTGAAGAGTTCGTAATCGAAACGGTAAGGAAATTGAACGGCTGTGACAGAGTCGGTTGTCGGTTGGACCACATCCACTATTTTCATAGATTGAAGAGACGTGGTCAACTTGTTGAGTGAAAGTTGATTGATCGGTTTAGAGGCTAGGGTACCGGCAACGGCCTGGAGTTTCTCTTCCTTTTCTGATCGGGCAAATCGATAAAGTATCGTGTCGTCGCTTGTGGATATGCATGAAATACTTTTGATCTCCTCTGGGTGAACTTTGAAGAGGAATGAATCCAGCCAGGTCTTCGGATCTTCGCTTACGGTAATGAATCTCTCATCTATCAGGTACACGGTAGAATCGTTGCTGAGTCTTACATATCTACCCGGAACCTCTTGCCCGGTGTAATGATCTTTTTGTTGTCGATCCAAAAGAATACTGACAAGGATTTTCTGTTTTTGATCTTTGAGAATGAGGAGTAGTCCCTTTTCAGTATCGGCAGCAGCAGGATCATCCGGGTCTTTCAATGCAAGGCGGCGAAGGGTCTCGTCTGAACCGGTGAACTGTCTGCCGATGGTGGTTTCTTTGAGTGCCCGTACAAGATTGACAATCTTGCCGAAATCGGCAGGGTAGGAGGATCGTTCCTTTACGATCCAGCCATCCTCTTTTTTCGCCACGGTAGTGGTATTGTGGGAGGATGCAACAGTTAAAAAAGCGACCTCATTGACCGGGAGTTCTTCGAGTAATCTGTCTTCCTGAACTTTGGCCGTTTGGGGCGACCACCCGCTATGAAATAACAACAGAGCCGACGCTCCTGCCAATAATCCCAATACGAGCAACAGAATGACCAGGGTTCTCATTTTCATGACTTCTTCATCCTTCGTTTCTTGTAAATGGCAAATCCCAGTCCGGCAATGGACACACACAGGGGTATTAAAAAGATGTTAATGGCCTTGAGTTCAAGTCCAAGGGTCTCAATATCTGAACGAAGGTTCTTGCGTACCTGCTTGAGTTCGCCTTCTAATTTACGCTTCTCCTCACGGAATTGCTCTATCTCGGCAATTTGTTCATTGCTGAGGATCAGCTTTTGCGAACTGTCCTTCTGCGCCTCCAGTTCGCGCAGTTTACGGTTGGTCTCCTCTGTTCGTTTAACGAGATCCTGCTCTTTGAGGAACCAGCGCTCTCTGGCCTTCTCTTGTAACGCGAGAACCGTCGTAAAGGGTCGCTCGAAGGTACCTCGTGAGCGGATGGACGTCATATCTTCACCGCCTGTGAGATTCTCGCAGGCATTGGCGACGAAGTTGAAGTTGTCGTTGAACATGCGTGACATCTGATATCCCGCCTGACCGCTCTTCGAGAGAAAGAACCCGTCGGAAAGCATATCCGCATCAGCGACAATGATAATCGTTGATTCTTTTGTTCCGACTGTCAGATGGGTCTTATTGGTTTGATTTTTTGAATCATCGGGTACGTTCTCGTCTGCGGATGGACCGTTGGGAAATGCGCTCTTGAAGATTCCCCGTATCTGAACGGCCAGATTAAATCGCTCTCCTGAAGGAGTAAAATTCTTTTTAATACCAGCCGTTCCGGAATTCAGCTCGATAAGCGGAACCAGTGAAGCATCTGTTCCAGACTGGACAAGGGGAGTGAACTCATAGGGGCTGTTCATCTCCTTTCTCAGGTTTCCCACCGTGCCAAAAAGCAAGGTGTCTAACTGGGAGGTAATTCTGCTGTCATGGTTGAAGAGATCCTTCCGGGCGGAGATGAGAACCGGGTCATCGTCGATCATATTGCCCTTGCGAACCTTGGTGCTATGACCAAAATCGGCCACCACCTTATAGGAGTCCATTGAGACACCCCACGCCTTAAAGAGGTTGGGAAGGTTCGACATAGGGGGACTCATGGGACGCATGGAATCATACACATCGGTATCCATGATAGAGTTCTGATCCACGAAAACTATTGCGTTACGGCCGGAGAGCACATACTGATCGATGGCGTATTCCTGTCGCGGAGTCAGCTTTTTGGGATGGATAATCATCAACAGATCAACGGTTGAATCGAGCAGTTGGGCATCGGGACCGATCTCACGTACATCGTAGGTTTTCTTCAATTCACTGATAAAAAACCACTCAATCGATCGTTTGCCAGGCGTCACCGTGCCGAATACCGGGAGACCGGAAATAACTCCCAGAACTTTCTTTTCTGTTGATTGGAGGGAATGGATAATGTGGGTGATGTCGTATTCCAGAAGCTCCCACCGGCCGGGGTTCAGGAAGGCGATTCTCTCCACCCTTTCAGCAGCCGCAAAGACCAATCCGAAATAAATGTTTTCACCGGTGGGAGTGGTAAGTGCCTGCAACCCGAACCTCTTGGCCCACTCCTCTTCATCGGAGTCAATCTTGGGATCGTATTCCTCTATCTTCAATCGTCCCTTTGCCGCATATTCGTACTCCGTCAGGAAATCATGGACCTGTCTGGCATACAGCTTCAGGTTACGGGGAAAGTTTTTGTCGCTCTGACTCCGGAAAAACTTGATCGTAACAGGTTCATTCAATTGAGAGAGGATATTCTTGGAACCCTGTGAGAGCGAGTAGATCCGTTCCTCGGTTGTATCCACCCGGAGATTCGTGAAGGAAAAGATCACATTCGCCAGAATAAGTATTATGAACAGTATCACCAGCCCTGTTGAGGATACGAGAATTCTTTTCAGATTTGTCACTGTTTTTCGTTCCATATAGCCGTCTCCTTTACGAAGCCCTGCGGTTTTGCAGGATAACCCCGTTGGCGAAAAGCATGAAGAAGATCACCGACGCAAAATAGAGTAGATCCCGAAGATCAATGATGCCCCGCTCCATGGAAGCCGAATGGGGCATGAAACCGAAACCGGCCACTACCTCTACAAGCCAGATGGGTGCCCAGGTCGAGATGGCGTTGGTGATAGGGGACCAGCCTGCCAGTACCAGAAAGAGACAGATTACCACCGACAGAATAAAACTGATCACCTGGTTCCGTGTCAGCGATGAGGTCATGCTCCCTATGCTCAGATAGGCACCGGCCAGGAGGATGCTGCCGAGATATCCACTGAAGATGACGCCCAGGTCCGGTTCCCCCAGGTAGATCACGGTCAGCACCAGGGGGAAGGTAAGCACCAGGGCCAAAATGACAAAAAGCCAGGCGGCAAGAAATTTGCCGAGGACCAATTCGGTCAGCGTTGTCGGCAGCGTAATAAGGAGTTCAAGCGTTCCAGTTCGTCTTTCCTCCGCCCATAGACGCATTGAGACGGCGGGGATCAGAAAAAGATATGTCCACGGAAGCCATCGGAAAAAGGCGCGGAGATCGGCTTGGCCGACCTCGTAAAAACCGCTTACGATAAAGGTGAAAAACCCGCACATCACCAGAAAGATGACGATGAACACATAGGCAAGGGGAGAACCGAAATACCCGCCAAGTTCCCTCTTGATAATCCCTTTGGTATTCAGCAAAAATCTATTCATATCTGTACCTCTGCGTCAGTCGATGTGGTAACATTTCGAAAGAATTCATCCAAACGTCCCTCCTCAACCTGAAAAGAATGAACCTGAGCATTTTTCTCTTGGAGGTAACATAAAATCCCGTTTACCGGCGGATTCTTCGGATCTTCCGGATACACTGAAATCCGAAGTACGCCGTCTGTCGAAACATGATCAATCCCTTCCACTCCCGTAACCTGTCCAAGATCCGCCAGCGACACGGATGAGAGATTATCCGGTATCAAGAAACGGATGACTCCGTGACCCGGGGCCTGCAGCTTGAGTTTCTCGGGGGTGTTGTCGGCGACGATCTTGCCGTTGGCAATGATTACGACACGGGTACAGATGGCCTCAACCTCTTCGAGGATATGTGTGGAGAGAATGATGGTTTTTTCCCTCCCCATCTCCCGGATCATTGTTCGTACCTCGTGCTTCTGATTGGGATCCAGGCCATCGGTGGGTTCGTCCATGATCAGGTACTGCGGATCGTGGAGGATGCTCTGGGCGAAGCAGACCCGTTGCCTGAATCCTTTGGAAAGTGTGCTGATCACCTGAAAGCGGACCTCCTGTAGAAAGCAACGCTCGATAACTTTGCCAATCCGGCGCCTTTTCTCGCTGCCTGAATATCCGCGGATTTCGGAAATGAATTCCAGAAAACCGGTAACGGTCATGTCGGGGTACGATGGTGCGTTTTCAGGAAGGTAGCCGATCTCACTGCGAGCAGCCAGTGACGATTTGATGATGTCGTTGCCGCCGATGATCGCTGTTCCTGCTGTTGGGGGCAGAAAACCGGTTAACATTCGAATGGTTGTCGACTTCCCCGCTGCATTGGGACCAAGAAAACCGAGAACTTCTCCACGCTCGACGGTGAAAGATACATTGTCCACCGCGACGATGGGCCCGAAATGCTTGGTGAGATTCCGTGCTTCTATCATGGACACTCCTTATGCCTTTTCATGTTTAGTTGGTAACATCGAATGTAACAACGAGCATATCCCCCACTACTCGTGACGAGGTGAATGAACAACTGATAAATGCCTTACGTAACAATCGGTAATTCCATACAATTTGTTGTGAAACTCCGGTATGCTGATCAGCATATGTATGGGGGGGGGTTATATGAAAAACGGTCTTACGTGTCAAGACGTATTTTTTATATGATTTTTGTACATCATAAATAACTCAATTACTTGGTATGCATTTCCGTGTAAAGGTGCAGACATTCCTATTGGGTTTGTGTAATCGACGTTACGTGAACAGGATCCATGCAATCCGTAACTGGAAATGATATCCGGCTGGATAGTGATCCATACAATTCTGGACGACGGTAACGGGTAAAATTTTGCATCTCACTGGATCTGATGGTTTCCAGATCTTCTTTCTTGAACTCTTCAATAATCATTTTCTCGCCAGTGCCGGCATATTGGCAGCGGGTTTCTCCCGAAGGATCAAGGACAAGTATTACACCGGGAAAAGAGAGACCCGCACCGTTTTCCCCTGTCTGATTACATGCTACGACAAACACACTGTTATCAAAAGCTCTGGCTGGAAGAGTTCTCAGCCAGCTTTTTCTCTTTTCATCCGGTTTTTTGTTGGGTGAGGCGTAGGGAAAAAATATAATGTCTGCTCCCTGAAGGGTCTGGATGGTACTCAATTCAGGGAAATGACTTTCGTAACAGAGCTGAATGCCGAAGGTAATAGTATCAAAGGTGAAAGACGATACCTCCTTCCCTGGTTGGCAGACATTTCTTTCCTGAGGAGAAAGGTGTGTCTTTCGGTGAACACCGATGATCCCTGACGGACCCGTTATTACGTGACTTATATAGGGAGTTTCTCCGTTACTCTCTTCAAGCATACCGGCCAATACGACAACTCCCTTGTCTTTGGCGACCTTAACCAGATGATCACTAATGGGACCGGGGATGGGTTCCGCATACTGTCGTAACTTGTTCCTGACGCTGTAGCCGGTAATCGATAATTCCGGAAAACATATCATGCGGGCTCCTGTGGAGGTGGCTTTGTGAATAAAAGTCTCCATCCTTGTTATATTGGTATCGCTGCGGCCAAATTCCGACCGCATGCAAACCACGGCTAGCTTTATATCCTTCATTATCGGCTACTTTCTGTGTGTGAGAGTTATGGGAAGGATTATTTCCCGTATATTTTACTGTACCAACAACAGAAATCGTACATTGCCAGGTACTTTTCTTCTGCTTTTATAAGACCCTTGCACATCTCCTTCACGGATTTCAGATATTCGGCACTACAATCCACGGAATCTTGATCCAACAGGAATCTCCGGCACATGAGAGATGCCGACTGCTCGACCCGTTGGTCTCGCAGGTCAATAGGATCTTTCGGTTCCTGGAATGGATCCCAGTCTTCGTAACCGATCTTTTTTAATATTTTTTCTCTACGCCGAGGAGACATGCCATCAAAAATGGCTTTTTTCTTCATCTCTCTCTTTTCATCCAAATCATTCGTCATAGATCTATTACCTTTTTAAAACAATGAGTCGAACATTACTAAACCCAATATAAGATGATCCCGACCCCTTGAGAGATAAAACGGTGATGTAAGGTATCGTGTATATATAGTTTGGAAAAAGACACTTCCAAAATAAAAGATTTTCAGGGCACTCTAGGATGGTGTGGGAAAAACACCCTGCCCATCTAATGAAGTGTACCGTAACTCATACCAGTATTCAAGGAGATTCGGGATTATCTTGAACAGATCTGAAGGGTGATTACGGTGACCAATCTGTGGAAAAGGGATTTGAAATGGGTAATGAACCAGAGGAAAATATCAAACTTGACGTTTCGTAAAATCAGGGATATAAAAAAAAGATATCCATTATCTTCTCAGGGGGAATAGTAATGAGCCGGAAATTGGTAGTCTTCTTTACCGCTGCATGTCTCGTCCTTTCATATGGTTGCGCTCAGGTGAATAAACAGGTAGATGCATTTCGCAGTGAACTGCAACCAAAGAAGGAGATAACGGATAACATCTTTTATCTGTCCTCACCCGAAATCCGACTGAAGATAGTCAGGGATCTGAAATTCATAGGCAAGGTTAAAAGGGATGAACCGATTAAGCAGGATGCTCCTAATCGCATAAAAGACCCTCTTGAGGATAATTTTCGGAGCACCTCTTATATCTTTGGGCAAATCGGCACTGGCAATGTCTTTCAACGGGGAATTATAATAAGAATACACACTGTGATGGGTGATCCGAGTCAGGCCACCCCCGTTCTCTTCCCGAGGGAAGACAAGCTTGAGTCGGGTGAGGTAAAAATACTCGATGAAAATTATCAGTATTTCACACTCGCATCTCCTGATGCATTTCTCAAGCATGAGCGGCATTTTCTGTCAAATTTCTCCATACCAAACTGCTTTCTGGTAAAGTGTCTCGAAAAGAGGGGAAGTTTTGGCAATAAAACAAAAATCCAGATCCTCTATATAGAAGAGATTTCGCTCCCTGACCTGCAATGCAGTCAGTGGACGGACGCAGGATCTCTGTCGGAAATCCAGAGACTCTCTCTCGATGACTTTATAGATAGAAGCTACAACAGCATCCGGTTTATGGAGGAGAAAAAGATTGTTGACAAAACCTCGAAATATGTGGATGCCAAAGAAGAGGTTTACGGAGAGGATACTGCTCCACCGTATATTGATACGGGAAGGGGTACATTGCACCAGTCCAGTCCAGCCGAGACCGGGTCCGGCGATATAGAGAAAAGACTTCAAACACTGAAAGAACTTCTGGATAAGGGCCTAATCACGCAAGAGGACTACGACCAGAAAAAGACACAGATCTTAGAAAATCTCTAGGGTTGTAGGGTGTTCGAACAGGGTGTCTATGTCGAAAAAGTAATGCATGTTTTGTCGATCGGATTAACACTCGTATCTATGCTTCTTTAGGTATTCATGATGCCCTGTTTGATGTTGTGACGGGTTTTGCATGTGCCGTCAGACTTGGTCCGTAACAAATGGGCGGTATGCCCCCATCCGTACATTACGGACATTGACTGCGGATCCTTTTCGCATGCCTGTTCAAAGACAGGTTGAACTCCCTGTCGGACTTTCTATCCCTGACACTGAGCGCTTCATCATGTTATACTTTTCTATCCATATAATCCAACATCCTTACTTGCCGGACAAATTCGACTGACGAATTCACAAGAAGGGTTGATACAATTATTCATAAATATTCCTTGACATTTGGGGCGAGAGATGATTAGAAAACCAAAAATTGCGTTGGGACTATACTCTCTCAGCGTTTTTTCTATTGAGAGGTGTTGTTGGGGCTTTTTCAATCGAATGGTTTGTAATCTCTCACATCAGATGAGAGTGGATATTGTATGTTGCAGGGCGTATGGATATTCAAACCTTGACTCTCAGTAATTCTTTTATTCACCCTTTTATATTACAGCACAGTTTTATATGGAATTCGTGCAGGTTAGTGTGTGATGGGACCTGTTCATCGCACCGGTGCGTGAGCGGGTATCTGTACTATACCCGGT
>DAISYQ010000032.1:0-39647 GCA_036825195.1 Syntrophales bacterium | reverse complement strand
TCCTGCTCACCATCGTTGCGGCCATCGTGATGATACGCAGGCGGCATGCCTGAGCAATGATACGGTACGGTACATCAGTCACGGGCGGAGGAGCATATCCCCGCCCGTGACGGTTCATTGGAGCTATCTCTTTCGTCTACCAGTGGGATTTTCCCCGCACATTGTTGCGGGGATCTCCACTTCTCTGTTGACAACCCATCATTTATATTTTAGCTTACTATCACGTAGTATTCCCCCAATCACAATACGGACAGGTGTCACCCTGTATGAAATTGGATCTTGAGACGAAAGCACGGTTCCGCCTATGAGAGTCGCTATTATTGCACCGCCATATCCGCTTGAGGAGGCCCCTGCACCACCACTGGGCGTCTCCTACGTGGCTGCCGCATTTGAGGCGGCCGGTTGCCAGGTAAAAATCATCGACTACATCGTATCTCGATACACGCCCGAGAAGTTGAAGGAAGAACTCGACACCTTTGAGCCGGATGTGGTCGGTACCACCTCCGTGACCATGAACTTTCCAGTGGCCGCGGATATACTCAGGACCGCCAAGCGGCACCGTCCATCCGTATGTGCCATCATGGGCGGCCCCCATGTATCGTTCGCCGTTGCAGACACGCTTAAAACATATCCCGAGATAGATCTGCTGGTTGTGGGTGAGGGTGAACAGACTATCATGGAACTCGTTCCGCACATGGAGGAGAAAGGAAGTTGGCCGGCTATACCGGGGCTTGCCTTCAGGCGGAACGGCGAGATGGTCGTCACTGAGCCGAGAGAACTGATAGCCGATCTCGATTCCATCCCCATGCCGGCGCGCCATCTGCTCCCCATGTCGAGGTATCGGGCGCTCGGCTTTCCGGTCAGTATCATAACGAGTCGAGGGTGCCCGAATTCATGCATATTCTGCCAGGGAAGACGCATGGTAGGGAAAAAGGTCCGCTACCGGAAGACGGCCTGTGTCATGGACGAGATAGAACGGATACTTTCGTACGGGGTTTCAAGGATCAATATAGCCGACGACCTCTTTACGTCGAATAAGGAACGGGTTCACGAAGTTTGCGGAGAGATCCGCAAACGGGGTCTTGATTTTGCCTGGAGCGCCTTCTCGCGTGTCAATACCGTCGACGGGGAAATTCTCGAACTCATGAGGGATGCAGGGTGCGACAGCGTCAGCTTCGGTATCGAGTCCGGCAATGCGGATATGCTCAAACGCGTAAAAAAGGGCATCACCCTCGACCAGGCACGAGATGCGGTCAGGATGTGCAAAGAAGCGGGGATACTGGCCCACGCCTCGTTTATGGTGGGGCTTCCCGGAGAGTCTCCTGAAACCCTCGGAGACACGCGTGAATTTTCACAGAGCCTTGGAATACCCCATGGTTATCACTTTCTGGCGCCCTTTCCCGGGACCACAGTCCGTGAAAAGATCGAGGAATACGATCTGGAAATTCTTACCGACGACTGGACACGGTATGACGCGAACAGTGCGATCGTGAGGACATCGGCACTCTCGCCCGAAGATATTGAAAAGTTTGTGGGATTATTTGACAAGGTAATCAATGATATGTGGGAAGAGCAGATACGCGCCTACAGAGAGGGGAGGGGCCTGCCGGAAGAGAACTTCAGGGTGGAGGGGCACTTCAGGATGCAGCTTGTCTACCGAATTCTGTCGGAGGATCTGATCGAGGGTTGCGGCTGTTTTCCCATTGAAACAGTATCCGGCAACGGAACCATGGACCTGTTGTGTGACAGGATTCGGGAAAAGACCGATTTCGACAATGACCTTGTTCGCAAGACCATCAAGAGTTTTATCGATGACGGTTACATCAAGGCGGTGCGGACGGAAAATAACCTTACATGGTACTGGACGCATAACAATAAAGTGGACATGAACTGAAGTGCGGTCGTACTGCACAAATACAGATCACGCCTTGGCTGGTCCGCTGAAATCTTCTATTAAGCCTTCTTCAGAACACCAAGGGTATCCGTCATAGGCAGTTCCGTAAAAAGGCCGGAGGCGAGGGCCAGATTGTATATGTGATAGGGCGCCTGTCCCCCTTTTGACGGGTCGGGAAAGATGTCGTGAATGACGAGGAATCCGCCCGGAAGGATGTGAGAGGACCAGCAGTTGTAATCGGTACGGGCCGCCTCGAAGGTGTGTCCGCCGTCAATGAAGACCATGCCGAGGGGTGTGGCCCATGATCTGGCTACAACAACCGATCTGGCGACGATGGGAATAACCGTGTCTTCAAGTCCGACATTGCTGATGGTTTTTCTGAAAACCCTGAAGGTATCTATGAGACCGGTCTCCTCGTCCAGGAGGTCCGGATCGAAATATTCCTCTCCCGGCTGCTGTTCTTCCGAGCCCCGGTGATGGTCGATGGAGAAGAGTATGCCTCCGTTCTCCCGGCACCCCGTGCCGATGCAGGCGGCGGTCTTACCGCAGTAGCTTCCGATCTCCAGGCAGGGGCCGATGAGGCTCGCCTCACGCGCTAATTCATAGAGGCGCAGGGCCTCATCCCGTGCGATAAATCCTTTTATGTCCTTGATGAGCAGTTCGATCTCCATGTCTTCTCCGGGGAGTGACTTCTTATAGTTAAATCCGTTTCTCTTCTATGGCGTGACAGGCGACATATATCCCCGAACCCTGGTGGACCAGGGGGGGGATTTCACGGGAGCAGCGTTCGTTTGCATGGGGGCATCGGCCGTGGAAGATGCATCCCGGGGGTAGTTTGATGGGTGTGGGCACCTCCCCCTTCAGCTTTATGTATGTGTGTCGACGATCGTAAAGATCGGGGATGGCACTGAGGAGGGCGTGCGTGTAAGGATGTCTGGGAGATTCGAAGAGGCTCTTTGTCGGTGCCAGTTCGCACACCCGTCCGAGGTACATGACTGCCACGCGGGAGCTGATATGTCGCACGACCGAAAGATCATGGGTGATGAACATGTAGGTCAGTCCTCGCTGTTCCTGTGCGTCCATGAGAAGATTGAGGATCTGTGCCTGGACGGATACATCGAGGGCGGAGACGGGTTCATCGGCCACTACGAACTCGGGATCAACCATGAGGGCCCTCGCTATGCTGATCCGCTGGCGCTGGCCGCCGGAGAATTCATGGGGGTACCGGTCGGACCATGACGGGTCCACGCCGACCTGTCTCATGACTTCGGCCACCCGATCTTTTACCTCTGTGTCCGTGATGGAAGGGTTGTGAAAGACGACCGGTTCCTCCAGGGTTTGCTGCACCGTCTTGCGCGGATTCAGCGAGGCATAGGGGTCCTGAAAGATCATCTGCATCTTCGAACGATAGGGCAGCATCTCGTGCTGTGTCAAATTATCGATCCTGCTGCCGCGGTAATAGATCTCGCCGCCATCGGGTGGATACAGTCCCAGAAGGGCACGGGCGAGGGTAGATTTCCCGCATCCGCTCTCTCCCACCACACTCAGCGTCTCTCCGGGGTGCACAAACAGGCTGACGTCATTGACCGCTCTGACAACGGTCCGTTTCCTTACGATACGCCCTCCACTGAATGCCAGCTGTTCCAGAAAGCCGCCGGAAATATCAAAATGTTTGACAAGATGTTGTATGTCTATCAACCTGTCGTTCATGAGGCCGTGTCCTTCTCTGTCTGTTCCTTTTGCAGACCCAGCATATGGCAGGCCGCCATGGTGCGGTATCCGGGTATCTCTCTCAATGACGGTGATTCGTACCTGCATATGTCACCACTGATCGTGCAGCGCGGGTGAAACGAGCATCCCGGGGGGATATTGATGAGGGACGGCATCATTCCCGGTATCTGGTACAATCGTGTCCCCGGATTGCGGCCGTTCGGTAGGGCATGTATAAGACCCCGTGTATAAGGGTGCAGCGGATTGTCAATGATATCTTCGGTCCGTCCCGTCTCCACGATCTTGCCTGCATACATGACCGCAATCTTCTGTGTTACCTGCGATACCACGGCAAGGTCATGGGTGATGAGGATCAGTCCCGTTCCCTCCGATTCACACAGTTCGAGGAGCAGATCCATGATTTCCGCCTGTATGGTGACATCGAGGGCAGTGGTTGGCTCGTCCGCGATGACAAGCGCCGGATCGGTAAGAAGGGCAATGGCGATAACGATACGCTGCCGCATACCCCCCGAAAATTCGTGTGGGTACTGTCTCAGACGTTTCTCTGGAGAGGGGATGTGAACCTTTCGCAGTTTATCCAGAGCGATTTCTTCGGCGTCCTTTCTAGGTATCCCTCCATGGGCCTGCAATGTTTCCACCATCTGTGTGCCGATGGTTAGGACGGGATTGAGTGTCATCATCGGGTCCTGGAATATCATGCTGATCAGGTTACCTCGTATGTGGCGCATCCCTTCATCGGTCAGCTTGGTCAGATCTCTTCCCTCAAAGATAACTCTTCCTCCCGAGATATATCCCGGTTTGCTGATGAGGTTAATGATGGCAAAACCGGTTACCGACTTGCCGGCGCCGCTTTCTCCGACCAGGCCGAGACGTTCGCTCCTGTCAAGGGTGAAACTCACGCCGTTGATTGCCGTCAGATCGCCCATTCTGAGGGCGAATTTGACTTCAAGGTCTTGTACTTCCAAGAGGTGATTCATGCCAATTCTTTACCCTTTGTAGAGTTTCGGGTTCAACACGTCCCGTAACCAGTCGCCCAGCAGATTGATGACCAGTACGAAGACTACCAGCAGTATTCCGGGGAAGAGGGTGATCCACCAGGAACCGCTGAAAATATACTCAAAACCGGAGTTTATAAGGGACCCCAGAGAAGGCTTTGTGACCGGCATGCCCAGTCCCAGAAACGACAGCGCCGCTTCGCTCATTACGGCGTTGGCTACCTGGATCGTCGAAATGACGAGTACCGGGGACATGGTGTTGGGAAGGATATGCCGCCACCTTATTCTCCGCGAGCTCAGCCCTATGACGCGGGCGGCCTCCACGTATTCCTTGTTCTTTTCACCCAGCACGGAGGCCCGTACGGTCCGCGCATACTGGGGCCACTCGGCCAGACCGATGATCAGTACGAGAAGGGGGACGGCCAGTTCCTCGTAGCGTCCCACCCCGAAGGCGACCTGAAATATGGCACTGATCATGATGGCTACCATGAGAGTGGAGAAGGAGAGCTGAACGTCGGCTATGCGCATCAGAAAGGAATCCACTCTTCCCCCCATATATCCGGATATCAATCCAATAAAGATACCGATGATTGCCTGCAGAAAGACGGCACCGCAGCCGATCATAACAGAAAGGCGCATACCGAAGAGCATGGTACTCAGGAGGTCTCTTCCCTGAATATCAGTTCCAAGTATGAAATCGGGATTTCCCTCTTCCATCCACGACGGGGGGATCTCCGCGTCCATGATATCGATGCTGGACGTATCATATGTATTATAGGGTGCTATTAGGGGAGCGAATATACTGATAAGAATAAGGATGAGGAGAACGACGAAGCTGGTAATGGCGACCCGATCGTGCTTGAAACTGTACAGAAAGTAAGATTCCTTAAAGCGTTTCCACTGTTTCATTTTCTTCCCGTTATTCTCACCGTTGGATTGACCAGGCCGTAGATGATATCCACGATCGTATTGACCACGACAAATAGGGCGCCCACCACTATGATATATGCCACGAGGAGTGATGTGTCAGAACGTTCGACCGCTTCAAGGAACATGAATCCCATCCCCTGCCACTGAAAGACCGTTTCCGTAAGGATGGTGTAGGCGATCAGTATGCCCAGCTGCACACCTCCCACGGTAATCACGGGAAGGAGCGTGTTTTTGAATGCATGGAGAAACCAGACGCGACGGCGTGAAAGGCCCTTTGCCCAGGCAAACTTGACGTACTCAGTCTCAAGGGTCTCCATCATTTCCGAACGTATCAGGCGTATGAAGAGGGGGAGCATGATGGAGGAGAGGGCGATGCTCGGCAGCAAGAGATGTCTCAGCCCGTCCAGCGAGAGGAGACCGCTCTCCCATCCCCCTATGTTGACCGTCGCTCCCCGGCCATATGAGGGAAGCCAGTGCAGTTCCACCGCGAAGATGTATATGAGGATGATGGCGGTCAGGAATACCGGTATGGAGACGCCTACAATGCTTCCCCCCATGATGATCCTGGAAGGCAGACTTCTCGGCCGTATGGCCGTGTAGATGCCGAGCGGGACGGACAGGAGGATAATGATGAGACTGCTCGCAAAGACAAGTTCAAGGGTTGCCGGGGCTTTTGAGAGGATTACCTCGAGGGTCGGTTTCTTGAAGAAGAACGACATGCCCAGATCACCGTGGACGGCGTTCTTTATGAAGCGGACATACTGTACCAGAAAGGGGTCGTTCAGTCCCAGCTTGTCCCGCAGGGCCTCTCTCTCGGCGACGGAAACGGAGATTCCCACAATATCCCTGACGGGATCTCCGATCTTCTGCTTTATGGAGAATCCCAGCAGGCCGATAACCAGCATGACAACGATGGCCTGCGTTATGCGGCGAACGACAAAGGCGAACATATGAAACCCTAAAAAATTATTTTCTCACCATACCCGGTACACATATATAACGATTTTACACAACAGGGGGCAACACCCGCTATTGACGGATCTTGCCCCCGATTGTTCTGGCTGTTTGTGTAACAAGGGTACCCTCAGATCGGCATAGTGCTACTTTATTACTAAGTCACCGAAATACGGGAAGTTCTGGACATTTACAATACGTCTGATATCCACCTCGTTCTTGCCCGCCCATGAGAGGTTTTGCCAGTGAAACGGAACAAATGCGGCATCATCGTAGAGGATCTGTTCGACTTTCTGAAGCATGGCGGATCTCTTCTCGAGATCGGTTTCCGTCTGTGATGCAAGGATAAGCTTATCCACCTCGGGGTTGCAGTAATTGCCGCTGTTATACTGACCGTACCCGGTTTCCTTGTTGGGGCACATCAGGAGAAATTCGGTGTAGTTGGCCGAATCTTCCGTGTCCGGATGCCATCCGATGAGTTGGATGTCCGCTACCTGAGCGTCGAACTGATCCCAGTACTGGGCCTTGGGCATGGTTTTAAGGTTTACCTTGATGTTGATCTTGGCAAGCATTGCCGCGAACGCCTCAGCGATCTTTTCGTCATTCACATACCTGTTATTAGGCGAAATCATTGTGCATTCGAACCCCTTCTCATAGCCGGCTTCCTTCATCAGGTCCTTTGCCTTCTTCAAATCGTAACGGGGAACCAGATTTTTATTATAGCCGGCAAATCCTTCGGGGGCCTGCTGAGCCGCCACGGAAGCGGTGCCCTTCATGATTTTTTTGACGATTCCCTCGTTGTTGGTTGCATACACGATAGCCTGGCGAACCAGTTTATTGGCGAATTCGGGGCGACGTTTCTGGTTCAACTGACAGGTGATGACTCTACTGCCCGACATGGTGATGAGTTTACTCTTTTTATCCTTTCTGATCTTATCGTAATCCTGGGGCGGAACCGGCATAATGAAGTCTACATCACCGGAAAGAAGGGCGGCCACGCGGGTCGCATCGTTCTTGATGGGTGTGAGGATAATCGTGTCGACGTTTCCGGGAGATTCCTTGTCCCAGTAATCCGAAAACTCTTCGAATACGGTCTTTACACCCTGTTCACGGCTGGTCACCCGGTATTTACCGGTTCCCGATTCATTAGTGAGTGCAAAGGATGGACCGATCTTGACGATGGCGTCTTTCGGCTGGCCGTTTGCATCGGTCCCGGTGTAGAACTTACTATCCATGGGGAAGATATAGGTCGCCATGTTGAGAAGCAGTGAGTACGGTATTTTTGTTACGATATCTACCGTATAATCATCGACCACCTTCACACCTTCGAATGGTTCAAAAAGACCCTTGAAGTCCTGACTCTTTTTGAGTCTCTCTACCGTCCATTTGACATCTTCGCCGGTTAGGGGATTGCCGCTGTGAAATTTGATCCCTTTACGCAGGTAGAAGCGCATCGTACGATCGTCAAGTCTCTCCCACTTTGTGGCAAGACGGGGTTCAAAGTCCATCTCCTGGGTCCATCGAACGAGCGGATCGAAGACCATGTGTGAATACTGGAGCATACCTCCCGACAACTGTACGTGGGGATCCAATGAAACCGGATCGGCATCCATTGCAAGTTTCAGTGTTTTGGCGTTTCCGATTGTACCGATTGACAACGCCACCAACAAAACCAGACATCCAACAAGCAATTTTTTCATGTCCCAATCCTTTCTTTTACGGTGTAGATTATAAAAAAGTCGTTGCGACTTCCCTTCGCTGGCTTTGCAGCCACGATTACCGCTCAAAATAGTAAAAGAAATGTTTCTTACGGTCAAGGGAAAAATCCAAAACAAAAAAGGGGGTTGCGCACTAACACACCGTCCCCTGAAATAAATGGCCGATCAGAGCGGAATCGAATCCGCCGACACCAGTATTGTTAGGTCAAGGTATTGATCTGGATATTTTGAAAACTTTGAAATGTTACATAACGATATATCCTTGCGGCAGCTACAGCGAACTTTTTGCCACGAAAAAATTTTTGATCGGGAAACAAAGGGGGTGCAACATGATGAGAATGTTGATATGTACCTCACACATCGCGGTGCCGTCGGGAAACCAAGAGGTACGCATGGAGATTACTTTTAAACAACCGGAGGGTAGCATCCCTATGACCAGAAAACCCACATACGAAGATCTGGAAAAAAGGATCAGGATTCTCGAAGAAGAATTGATCGCGAGCAGACACGCGGAAGAGGAGCTGCGAAAGAGAGGGGAGAAGTATCGCTTTTTGACGGAACAGATGACGGACACGATCTGGACTCTCGATATGAACATGAAACCCACATATGTGAGCCCATCATCTATGGATGTTTTGGGTTTCTCGCCGGAAGAAAGGGTGAATCAACACCTGTCTGAAATGGTGACACAGGAAACGTATTTAAGGATTATTGACGTATTAGCCCGGGAGATGGAAAGGGAAAAGGAGGAAAACGTCGATCCAGACAGGACTGTTTCGATAGAGATGGAATATTACCATAAAGATGGCCATACCGTCTGGCTCGAGAATAAGGTGCGGGCTCTTCGTGATGTTGCGGGAACCATCATTGGCATCCATGGGGTGTCGAGGGATATCAGCGATCGCAAGCGGGCAGAAGAGGCGTTGCGGAAAAGTGAAGAAAGCTACCGTCTCTTGTTCGAGTCTGCCGGTGAGGGTATCATGATTTTCCAGGGAAAGGAGATTTGTTTGGCCAATCCCGCCCTTATCAAAATCTTGGGCTACCCCGAAGATACGATTACTGTACGACCCTTTTTCTCGTTTGTCCATCCGGATGACCGTGATGTAGTTATTGATCGCTACTCACGAAGGATAAAGGGCGAATCGGTAGACAGTAACTATTCTTTCCGAATTGTAACGGAAGAAGGCACTGAAAAATGGCTGGAGATTCACTCCCAGGTTATCTCATGGGATGAGGTGCCTGCCACGCTGAACTTCATCAGTGACATTACCGATCGCAAGCGGGCGGAGGATTCACTCAGAGAGAGTGAGATCAGATACCGTGAGCTTAGTATCGTTGATGATCTCACCCAGCTTTACAACTCAAGACATTTCTTCGATCAACTCATGATAGAGATTAATCGTTCCAACCGCTACAAGCAGCCATTGACGCTCCTCCTTCTCGATCTCGATGACTTTAAGACCTTCAACGATACATACGGCCATATTGAAGGAAATCGGGTCTTATCGTCTCTCGGCCAGGTGATCAAAAACCAACTACGCGAGGTGGATTCCGCCTATCGTTATGGCGGTGAAGAATTTACGGTTCTCCTGCCCATGACAACAGGCGAGAACGGCGTCGTAAGTGCGGAAAGAATCAGATCCGCGTTCAAAAAGGAAAACTTTTCACCGGTTGCCAGCGAACGTGTTTATATGACAATGAGTATGGGGGTTACTCAATACGAACCGGGTGAAGAGATGAAGACGTTTGTGAACCGGGTTGACCGGTTCATGTACCGGGCAAAGGGGTCAGGTAAGGACAGAATCTGTTTCGCGTAATTGTTACGAGAACCGTTCAACGGGTATCAGTCATGTTTTCCGCATCATTAGACGGTTACAGAGGACGATTTCGGCACAAAAAAAGGGCTAACCAAAACGGTTAACCCTTTGAAATGAATGGTGGGTCAGGACAGAATCGAACTGTCGACACCGGGATTTTCAGTCCCGTGCTCTACCGACTGAGCTACCGACCCACACCATATGTCTCAAGAACGAATGACTTCTATCCAATCCAGATTCTTTTGTCAAGTCTTTTCACTGTCGGAACCTTTTTCTTTCAATGTGCTATATCCGTTGCTATTCTCAGAGGAATTTTGTTCGTCAATGGCGAGGTTGCTGTGCTCCTCTTCGGGTCGCGTGGCCGATGGCATATGATCCGGTATCTTCTGATACCGGTGTGTTTTGATCACACAGGTCCCGGCTATCTTGTCGTGCCATCCCTGTTTTCTGCGATCGAAACCGGCCCATATGAATCCAAGGAAAAAGGGCAACTTCGATATGATATATCCGACCCATCTCAAAAAGGCTACCCCGTAAGTCAGAGGTTTCCCATCTGTGCATACAACTTTGAGGCCGAGCAGTTTTTTCCCGGGCGTCTGGCCTGTGGTACCGTGAAAATATATAAAGTAGCATGCGTTGAGCACAATGGCCATACCGTAGCAGGGACAAAATAAGGTGTACATGAGTGTCGAAGGGGTATCCGTCAGCGAGGTGAAACCGCAGCGGAGAGGAACGATAAGATCACCGACAAAGAAGAGGATAATGAGGAATATATACAGGATGACAGTGTCTATCGCCAGTGCCACGAACCGTTGCCAGAATCCGCCATAGTACACACTCATGAAATCGCCTCTTTCAGTGTGCCAAATAGACCCTTCTCGTACTGAAGGATCGAAAGGACGGCGAGGGGGGCGGTCTCGGTTCTCAAAATAAGTCGTCCCAGACTTGCGGAAATGAAACTCCGCTGTCTGGCCATTTCAATCTCTTTCCATGAAAATCCGCCTTCCGGGCCGATAACGATAAAGAAATTGTCGGCACTACTATGTTTCTCGTCCGTCAATATCTCTCTGATTCCCCGTTCTGCCTCTGCTTCCCACAGGATCAGCCGGAGGGCATTTTCATCAGGCATATTCAGCATTTCACCGAACGACCTGATTTCGCTTACTTCCGGCACGTCGCCTCTGCCGCATTGTCTTGAGGCCTCTATGGCTATCTTGCGCCACCGCGCCGTCTTGCCTGATGCACGAGTTCCTTCCAGTCTGGATATGGACCGTGAGGATATGAAGGGGACGATCCGGCTTACTCCCAGTTCTGTTGATTTCTGAATAATAAGATCCATCTTGCTCCCTTTGGGGAGTGACTGGGCGATCGTGATATGTGTGTCAGGGAGTTTGATGTCCTCTTTCCCTATGATATCAAGGCGGACATCATGGTGGGAAAAATCTCTGATAGCGGCATGATATTCGTGGCCCATACCGTCAAAGAGGGTCAGTTCATCACCCTCTTTGAGTCTCAGGACATCACGTATGTAAGTGAAGTATTCCTTCCCTAATTCCGGAGATGCCCCTTCATGGAGTTCGTGAGGACTGTAGATTCTCGGTGTGGCCACTATCTATTTCCGTATGCCTGTATTGTTTTACCGGTCTGTCTTTTTGAAGGTATAACAGACCCATTCCTTGTCACTTCTTGTATCATGCAGCGTCATTGCTCCATCGCAATAGGTGTTCTCCACATCTTGTGCGTCATGCTCCGTGATTCCAGAGGCTATGATATACCTTCCCGGCCTTACAAGTGATACCAAATGGTTGTGAAGGTTGATGAGCGCTCCCGATATCAGGTTGGCCACGATCAGATCGAAACTGCCCGTGTACCGGGCGATGTCTTCATTGATGATCTCCACCCGATCTTCCACGTCATTTATTTCGATATTTTTGCCCGCTATTTCAATCGCCTTCGGATCTATGTCGATTCCCGTTACCATGCGTGCGCCGAGTTTCGCCGAACAGATGGCAAGAATGCCGGTACCCGTGCCGACATCCAGGACCGTTCGTTCTTCACGGTATCTGTCTTTCAGCAGGATATCCTCAATAGCCCCGATGCACATCATGGTCGAGGCATGCTGCCCTGTTCCGAAGGCCATCCCGGGATCTATATCGATGACGATATCGCGCCCAGAGGGAGAATATCGTTCCCATGTCGGTTTGATTACGATGTTGTCACTTACCCTGAGAGGTTTGAAGTATTTTTTCCACCCTTCGGCCCAGTCGGGATCGGTGATGGTCTTTGTGGAAAGCAGGGGTTTGTCCAGCAGGGGAAATATGGCAGATATACCGTCGATATACGTCTCGATGCGGATTATCTGTTCGTCTATGTCCTGACTCCACGGCAGATAGGACTTGATTTCTTCGCGCTCCGGAACCGAAGAGACCGCCGGGCCGTTGAAGGAATCCTGCACCTTCGTTTCCTGGAACACGCCGTTCGTGCCCAGCTCTTCCAGGAAATTTGATAGTGCATCAACCATCTCCGGTGGTGTCAGGATGGTTAGCTCGATCCATTGTTCTCTTGTTTCCGGCATGCCGTGTACCTCCTATCGTTCCCGGGGGAGCATGAATGTTTTCTGAAACGGAGCGTCCTCAACAGTTCCGTAAACCGGCCGCTCAGATACCCCCATAGTCATCTAAGCTACCACCCCTTTGTTGATAATTCAAGCAACTTGAACTTTCATGGCCTTCGTGATAGCTATCTCTTTATATTTCCTACGAGGATGGTGCCGATGAAGTATTATCCAGCATGTCTTGATATTTCCAATAGAAAGTGTGTCGTTGTAGGCGGGGGAGATGTGGCCGAGAGAAAGGTGATGCGGCTTCTCGAATGCGGCGCAAAGGTTGTGCTTGTCGGAAAAACCATGACTGCGCAATTGAGGATGATGAGGGATGAGGGGACTATAGAGCATGTCTCTGATGATTACCGTGAAAAATATATAGAGGGCGCTTTCCTGGTCATAGGAGCGACAGATCGGGATGATGTCAATGATACAATCTTTCGGGATTCGAGCGGCAGAGGGATATTGGTGAATGTGGTCGATGATCCCGCCAGGTGTACCTTTATAGTCCCTGCGGTCTTTCAGCGAGAGGATCTTCTGGTGGCCGTATCAACCGGAGGAAAAAGTCCCGCACTTGCCAGGAGACTGAGAGAGAGTATGGAAAAGCACTATGGTCCCGAATACGGGGCCCTCCTCGATATCATGGGTGATCTCAGGGAGAGAATACTGGCTCGTGGAGGTCCGTCAACGGATAACCGGGAACTCTTTGAATCCGTGCTGGATTCCGATATCCTCAGCTGCATCAGAGAAGGCAGGTGGGACCGGGTAAGGGAGATTATTAAGGATCTTACCGGTGAGGATGTGGCATTGGAACGGTAACGGATTCACCTTGTAAGGCTTGGTATGGAAATAATGTTCTTCAGAATTGCACTCATCGCTTACTTTGTGAGTACGGCAGGATTCATCATCTCGCTCTTTGTCGGGAGGGTGAAGGTGGCGAAGATTTCAATGTGGATCTTTTCGCTGGCATTTGTCCTCCACACGACTTATATCGTCATGCGGTGGATAGGAACGGCTTTTATCCCCTCGGCTAATATCTATAGTTCACTCTCATTCGTCGCCTGGGTCGTTTCGGGCGCATATCTTGCTTTTCAGACAAAGACCAAAACACGGGTGCTCGGAGCCTTTGTGTCTCCCACCGTTCTAGTGATGCTGATAACAGCATCTGCCGGATTAATGGGCGGAGCATCCCTCCCGCCAGCTCTGCACGGACCGTGGGTCTCCATACATGTCGTGTTTCTCCTTACCGGAGGAGCTCTCTTCGTTCTGGCGTGCCTGACGGGAGCGATGTACCTTCTGCAGGACAACCTGATCAAAAAGAAAAAGGTGGGAGGAATCAGCGGACTGCTCCCATCGCTGCAGGATCTTGACCGGATAAACCACATCTGTATTATCTGGGGTTTTCCGCTTCTGACATTCGGTATCATTGCGGGATCGGTATGGGCCCGGATCGTCTGGGGAACCAGCTGGCATTGGGATCCGAAGCAAATATGCACCGCAGTATCGTGGGTAATATACGCGGTCCTGATACATCAGAGGCTTATCATTGGATGGAAAGGGAGGAAAGCGGCTTTTCTTTCGATAATCGGTTTTGCCGGATTCCTCTTTGCCTCTCTCGGCGTAAATATTTTTTTTGTAACGATACATAATTTTTGATTATTACGGAATAGGGAAGACATGAGCATAGTCCTCCTAGGAATCAATCATAGAAGCGCCCCCGTCACGATACGGGAACGATTATCCATATCATGCGGAGATGAAGGTAAGACCCTTGAAGAGTTAAGGAGTATTCCCCATGTCAGAGAGGTGATGTTTCTTGCTACCTGCAACCGGATCGAAGTGCTTGCAAACATGAAACCCGCCGGTACCGCCATAGAGGAATTAAAAACATTTATCACGTCCCGGGGCAACCTTTCTCCCGAAGAGATGACAAAATGTCTGTACGTATACCGTGATGAGGATGCAATCCGCCATCTGTTCAGGGTTGCATCAAGTCTCGATTCGATGATCATGGGAGAACCTCAGATTTTGGGACAGCTCAAGGATGCCTACCGTCTGTGTGTTATGCATAAGACATCCGGCGTCATTCTGAATAAACTGCTTCACCGAGCCTTTTCTGTCGCGAAAAGGGTGAGAACGGAGACGGCGATAGCAAACAATGCTGTCTCCGTAAGCTTTGCCGCGGTGAAGCTCGCCAAAAAGATATTCGGCGCCCTTGACAGAAAAAAGGTTCTTCTCGTCGGTGCCGGCGAGATGGCGCAACTTGCGGCCAGACACCTTGCGGACAATGGGATCGACCGGATACTCTTTGCCAATCGCACCTACGAGAACGCGGTAAAACTCGCCCATGATTTTCACGGTCTTCCGATTGAATTCGACCAGATGGAGAGCGCACTCGGAGACGTCGATATCGTGATAAGTTCAACCGCTTCCCCAGAGTATGTAATATCTCGGGGTATGATGGAGGCGGCCCTATGCAGGCGGAAGAACAGACTCATGTTTCTTATCGATCTCGCCGTGCCGAGAGATATTGATCCGGGCGCCGGAGATATTGATACGGTGTACCTCTATAATATCGATGATCTCCAGGGTGTGGTCGATGATAATATACAAAGCCGCCTCAATGAAGCACGAAAGGCGGAAGCCATTATCGATGAAGAGGTCGCCGATTTTTCCGGATGGTTTGCCACACTCGAGGTCGTTCCAACGATCGTGGACCTGAAGAACAAGGCCGGAGATATAATCAGGGAAGAGATAGTGCGGTCTCATTCGTGGATGAAGAATCTTGACGGGGAAGAAAAAGAGAACATAGAGATACTCGTCAACGCTGTTGTGAATAAGATATTGCACGATCCCGTCGTCCGACTGAAGGAAGAAAGCCGCAACGGTGGGGCCGACTCCTATGTGGCTGTGGTAAAGAAGTTGTTCAAGCTTGAATAGGGATCGATCAGCCGAGATGAGCCGATTCGACGGACGCCGTGATTATCCAGGTCTGGTAAAACTTTCGCGTTATGTGCTACGGGTAGTTTCAATAGGGGAGGTGCTTTGTTTAATTCGGAGGTACGGTTCGGTACATACAGGTGAGTTGCCTGTAATACATATGAAAGGAGTTTTGTATGAATAAGGGTAATCTTGTTGTAAAGAAATTCCTGTCTTCTTCGAACGGTAAGGATGTCAATGCGTATATGCTCATTGACGGGGGTGAAGCCGCCATCATAGATGTTGCCGATACCTACGACGATGTTAAAGACGCACTCCGTGAACACAAAGCAAACCTGAAATATATCCTAATTACACACGGGCACTCCTCTCATCTACGGTCCGCATCTCGGGTTAAAAGAGATCTCGGTGGCCAGATATGCTTCCATGAACATGACAATGATCTTATCGAGAAGGTCGATGAGACGTTAAAACCGGATATTCCCCTGAAGGACAAGACAAAGTTGAGATTGAACGGTACCGAAATCAAGGTTTTTCATACACCGGGACACACAAGGGGGTCTGTCTGCTATTATATCGAACGTGAAAAGATGTTGTTTAGCGGAGATACCCTTTTCAAAGGGGAGTATGGTAAAATATGGGGACCAACGAGCATGGGATTGATGCTGAGAACCCTGAAGAGACTGAATAACGTTATCCTGTCCAGTTCTACCGTTTATCCGGGGCATGGCGATTCGACGACCATGTATGCCGAGGCGTGGCTCGACTGCCTTGATAATCTTTCATAAATTTTCATTGGAAGTGATGAGGTCCGGGACGTGACTCCGTGAGAGGGGAGAAATAGCGTGCCTTTCATTGAGGTAGAGGATGGGAGAGTCTATTATGAAGCCTCCGGAATGGGTAAACACCTGATACTCATTCACGGGGCTTGGGCTTCCCATGTCTGGTGGAGATGGCAGGTTCCCGTTCTGTCCGAACATTACAGGGTCGTGACCATTGATGTGAGAGGGCACGGCCTTTCCTCTCCTCTCAAAGGTGCCTCTTCCGTGGAACAATTTGCCCGTGATCTGAGGGAGATTATCGACAAAATCGGCGCGGACGAGACAGTTCTCGTTGGATGGTCGATGGGCGGGCTTATCGCCATGCAGTATTGCCTTGATTATCCGTTGCACAGTAAGGCATTGATCCTGATAGCGACGAGAGGTCACCGAACCCCCCGTTTGAAGCAAAGGATCAGGCTCCACTATCTGTGGACTCAACTCAATTTCCTCTCGGAGATATCGGCACCTCGGGGATATGACCGGAGGGCCCGACAATTTCCCGATGGCCAAAACGTTATCAAGAAGGAGATAACGAAGATGTTGTCCCCCTCGGCGTCGCAGGAGACGTTCGATTGGGTGACGGATGAACTGACGAAACGGCCCGTGACAAACTATTATGAAGTGGCGCGAAGCATATGGGACTGGGGACCCGAGGAGGAATTGAAAAGGATCGATATCCCCGCCCTGCTACTGGTTGGAGATGGTGATCGCTCCACCCCACCCAGGTTTTCAAGCTATTTACACTCTCTGTTGCCGAATTCAAGGTTGAAAATCATCGAAGGTGTGGGTCACTGTCTGATCATAGAGGATCCTCCTGTGGTTAATAGGGAAATAATCGAATTTCTTAGAGAGGTGGGATATTAGAGAAGAATCCTATTACAGTTTGTTCAGGAGGGTATCCATATCCAGAGGGTGTGTGTTGATCGTGGCCGACCGGTAGGGAATGAAAACGGCTCCCCCCCACTTTTCTTTAAACCAACGATTCCCCTGATTGATACCGAGACCGAGATTGATGGCTCTCTTGCCCTCGCTGTTGGACAGGCGTGCCATCTCATAAAAGAGAAGATCGGATACGCCGGGGACGCTCTCTGTAGGAGATCGAAAATTGAAGAGATAGAAGGCGTACTCGGCTGACCCGAGGTCGACGATGGTAAAGGCGGAAAGGGCGTTGTTTTCCTTACGGGCCTCCAGGAGCCTTGCATGGTCTGATCTTTCTAGGTATTTGTTAAGATTGTTGAATATTTCTTCATGTTCCGGCGATATATCGTGAATACGGATGAAATCCCTGATGAGTTGTCTGTGCTCGCTGCCGAATTCTCCCTCCCCTATGATGACCTCGCGATCCGCACGCCGTATCATATAGGAAACATCGAGGGAGATCGAAGAAATAGGCAGATTCATCCGATAATAGGCGTCTTCCATTTCCCTCGAAATATCTCTGGTTCCGAACCAGAGTTCGGGCGCTATAACAGATACCGTTGCGGGTTTGAAGAATTTCAGTGCCGATTCATACACCCGTGCGGTGTCTCCTTCGGTCTCGTCCAGTGGATATCCGGTAAAGATCAAATGATCCTGTCTGGTATAACAGAGATATCCGTCAAGCAGGTGCGCCTCGGTTGAAGAAATTTCCTCCACATAATGAGGAAGGTGTTCCGGGATATAGGCGTGATCATATATCAGTTTTAGTCCTTGGCTGTTTATCATGGCAATCAAATGGATTGTTGATTAAATCTCCGACACCATGGCGCCGGAGATTCAATTACTCAAAGATGAACATCTGTTCCGCCTTGGCTGCCCTCATATTTTCGGCGGCCTTTTCCATTTGGAAGGCGACATCGGCCGCTCCGGCCGCACCGACGGCCTGTTGGGCTGCCTTGGTGACTTCATGCTCGACCTGCTTTAACTGAGTCAGGAAAAGGTTGTATTGTTTACCTGTCCGATAGGCACTCTGGACCATCGTTTTATAGTCCTTCGCCTGGGACCTGAGCAGTTTCTCGTAATGATCGATGAGCAGATCTATTTCTCTCATCTGTTTGTTTCTGATCTTTTGCGAATAGATTCCCTTCTCATCCGCGTTGAGAATATCTCCGGTTTTTGCCTTGATCCGTTCCATGACATCTTCCTTTGTCTGCTCCTTGCCAACAATATCGCGGGCGGCTTCCAAGGCCAGCTTTTTGGTAAAAAGGAAGTTCAAGGTAAATATTTCTTTTGTTCTCTTGTGCTTGACAAGTTTTATAATGATGATGAGCGGAATGGCCACATCCCACCCCGATAGTGGTTGCATTTTTATGATTGACGAAGCTATGGTCCTCGCCAATGATCGCTCTTCTCTCAGTATGTTTTCATACTTCGTGTCCAGGATAGTGGGTACCAGTTTTCCCATGCATCCCCTCGCTTTTCACTACCGACAGGAGCGTATCGCATCTACTGTTTATAATGCCACCGCTCGGGAATCAGATGATGACATGATATACCAAGGTAACATTAATCATTGTAGCTGTCAATGGTTCCGGATACTTCGGCACGTCTTGCCGTACTGTACCGCTGCTCATATTATATACCTGGGTTGTATTGGATTGGTATCATTGATGTACTGGAGAAGAGAGGGGGCTTACCCCCTCTCTTCTCCAGTGTCGTTAACCAGGTGGAATGGGTGGGACAAAGAATGTGCCGGACCACAGGATCCAGACGATGAGTAATGTCCACACTGCATTGCCAAACTGGGCAATCCAATAGGCGATGGCAGGTTTGCCGCCACCGACGGAGAGCAGCTCTTTAAATCGTGTTTCCAGACCTATACATACGAAGGCAAGGGTGAAAAACCAGACGCGGTAGCCTTTACAAAGGCCTTGCATCGCCTTTGCCACTTTCTCATCATATACGGGAAGGATGACGAAGGAGATGAAAAGTGAGGCCACGACAAATCCGACAATAAATTTGGGAAATCGGAACCACACCTCAAGGAAGGAAGGTTTTTCGGCCCCTTCCTTCACTGACAGGCTGAGGGCCGCCCAGAGTGCCAGGAAGAAAGCGGCGAAACCGATCAACAGATTCTGCGCCATCTTGACCATGGCCGCGGCGTTGAGGGCTTCCTTTGTGCCGATGATTTCGCCTGCGGCTACCACAGAACCGGTATTATCGATGACCCCTCCGATCCATGCCCCCGCCATGTTGGTGGGAAGGTTCAACCATTTCGCGATGGGGGGCATGATGATGATGAGCACGACGGCGCAAATCATGAGCCAGGCAACCACGTAGCTTACCTCTTTGGGATCACCCTGAACGGCGCCGCCGGCGGCTATGGAAGCCGAGACCCCGCAGATTGCATTGCCGCTGGCAATGACACTGGAGAACCGTTCCGATATGCCAAATTTGCGACAGAGCCAATAGGTCAGAAACCATACTGGCCCGACAACGAGGATGGCCTGGGCTACACCAATCGCACCGGCTTTGATGACAACGGCAAACAGGATGTCAAGGCCCATGACCACCAGGCCGATCTTGACGAAGTATTCCGTCATAAGACCTGCCTTCAACCAGTCTGGGACGCCGAATACATTACTGATAATTAGACCGAAGGCCAATGCCCAAAGAACATATTCGAAGCCCCATGTCTTGATGGTACTTTGTGAACTTACAAAGATAGCAAGAAAAGCGAGTATGAAGATAACAAGGAAGCTTGGAATGTAGCGACGAACATCCCGTTTCATGCAGGCAGCCCCTATGAGAGTGAGAACACAGAGGAGAATGAAAAGTATCACGGCCGACCAGAGCGTTTCAATGCCTTTTGGGAAGGCTTCGGCTATCGTATGCCATTTGCCAATTTTTGGAGTGCTTGGAAGTAAATTGATCATGGGTGAGCCTAAAAGAAGGATAAACCAACCGATCCAACAGGCCCACCAGTCTTCCTTTGTCCACAGCGCCGACCAGTCAATCTTTTTGTTTTCGGTATTCATAAAACCCTTCTCCTTTCATCGTATTGCAAATAACATCCGGAGCAGACGGTTTGATTTCCGACTGGGTTTCAATGTGGCCAACGGTTGTATCTGTTATAAAGGGAATGACTGGGTGAGTATGTACTGACTCCGAATTGAGTTAAATGTAACTTCTTTGGAAAATGGATTCTACCTGCCAACTAGATTTTTTCTTCCGCTGTTGCCTTCTTCACCTCCCTTCTTGCCAAGGATGTTGTTTTTCAGATTCAAACACACGCTAAAATAGCAACTGTTTTCATACTAAAACAACGGTAACTTATACAAGGAAATTTTTACTATTCTGTCTACATATTGAAAATCAGGTACGAGGACGAAGATCAAAAAGTATCTTCATAAATCTGACTGAGTTTCGGTGAAGTGAAAGTTTAGATTTGAGAAAACAAAAAAGGTACCTCGTAAATAATCGTGGGCACCTTTTTCTGTTAAGAATAATATAGTTATATGAGTTTGACGTTGGCGGCTGATGGACCTTTGTTGCCTTGCTCGACATCAAAGGAAACACGCTGATTCTCCTCCAGGGTTCTGAAACCTTCGATTTGAATAGCGCTGTAATGAACAAACACATCACCGCCTTCATCACTTTCGATGAAGCCGAACCCTTTGCTTGAATTAAACCACTTTACGGTACCTTCAGGCATTACGGCAATCCTCCTTTCTTGATTTTTCTAAAGCAGGATCGCCTACATGTAAGAAGAAAACAGAAGACCGAAAATCCAAGTGTTTAAATTCGTCCTTTAAAATGTCTCAATCCTTACTTTATGCGCCCCCCCAACTGTCTGTCAGTCAAGGCGCTTTTATTGATACGGCGACTATATATTTGATTTTTGAAATAAGTCAAGTTATTTTTTCTTTTAACTTCTTGATAATTCGAATTATAGAGATACGTTACTCTTCGAAGAAAAAGTCTTCCCCTGAAAGTTCCTTGCCATGAGGCAATCCTTTTTGTCCAATTGAAGTCCTTGCACCCTGTTCCGAGGAACTTCAGTCATTGTTCTCGATGGCTTGCAAAGAGAACCCTGCATATGAGCGGAAGCTGGAGGAGCCTTTTAAAAGTTGGCGGTTTGTTATAATTCTCCGATAATATTCTGTATCGTCTCCACGCTTCCAAACACCTTTTCAATGGAATCTGAGAGTGCTTTGTTGATTTGTTCTTCCAGAATTTTCTCTGAGAATCTTACATGTATCAATGACGGGCTTGTCTCGATCTCCATTCGGTGAAATATTCGCGCATTGCGGACATCCGCAAAGACGACAGTCAATTTTACATTCGCCTGGTAATTTTTCTTTACGCCTTCACGACGGCAGGTAATCTCAAGCTTGTCGATAGTGCCTCCAATCAGCACGGAGCCCCATCTTTTTTCGATTGAATCGTTCTTGAGATCCCACACAGGTATTTGAGGGGATAGGGAATATCCTGCCGCGGACAGGTACTCTCTGATACCGGCGGTAACCGTATCCACCGGTTTCGAGTATTTCGGCAAAACCGGTTTCATGCCTCCGTCGGGTGATTCAACCGTACCGATAAGCATTGTGTCTTGTATGTTTCTTGCATCGATGAATCTGGCTACCGTAAGTTGGATCTTTTTTATATTGTCAGTCCCGGTTGCAATGGTTTTTGACGGGATATAGTTCATATTGATTGTATAAAGGTTAACGGGAGCACATGAAAAGAGGATAATCGGAATCAGTGCTGCACTGGCGGTCTTTATGACGAATGAAAGATAGCGATTCATAGCGATTCAATTCCTCCTTCGTGATATGGTTCTGTTCGAGAGAAGTATATGCAGTGAGTTGTCGGCTGTCAATGAGAAACGGAAAGGAAGATAATTTCGAGGTGATCTTGTATGTGGAGTTGGTGTATTCCCCTAAAATATGCTATTGTTCACTTCCGAAGGCAGGAAGATGTATAGAGAGGATTTTGATGGCAGGTTGTGCCTGAAGTATTGGCAGGAATGCCTGAAAAAATAGAACGGTGACGGTTCCTTGTGACGTATTTCGGCATAGTATTTGCTTGACAATTTGCGCCGTGATTGCCATATCGTTCGGAAATATAGTACCCTGTTTGTGTGGAGAAACAAAAATATGACCATATCTTTTCAGGAATATCCCAGAGAACCGATTGTCTTGGATAATATCTCTTTGAAATTTATGAGACAATCGAAATTTGTTCCTCTGAAGATCGATAAAGATATCCTCGTGGTGGCAATGGCCGATCCTGAGGATTTTTACGTCGTTGATGCGCTGAAACTTGCCTCGGGGTTGCATATCGATGCCCGCAAGGGAAGGGAAGATGAAATACTCGATGCCATAGAGAGACTGTACGGTGCGGGGACTCAATCGCTGGAAACAATAATCGAAGAAGCGGACAGAGGTGTCTATGATATATCCGCCGGGAACATTGAGGATGCGGACCACCTGAGAGATCTCGCATCGGAGGCCCCGATTATCAGGCTGGTCAACAGACTCATCCTCAATGCTGTGGAAATGAAGGCCAGTGATATTCATTTCGAACCGTTCGAGAATGAGTTCAAGGTGAGGTACCGCATAGACGGTGTGCTCCATGAGTTAGAATCGCCCCCGAGCCGCCTTCAAGCCGCCATAATCTCACGGGTAAAAATCATGGCGAAACTCGATATCGCTGAGAGAAGGCTTCCTCAGGATGGGAGGATAAAACTCAAGGTTTCGGATAAAGAGATAGACTTCAGAGTTTCCACCCTTCCCACGCTCTTTGGGGAGAGCCTTGTAATGAGAATTCTTGACAGTGAAACCCTCATACTCGATCTGAAAAAATTGGGATTTCCAAAGGAACTCCTCGATGAGTACATGGATCTGGTATCGCAGCCCCACGGAATGATACTGGTCACGGGACCGACCGGAAGCGGCAAGACATCAACGCTCTACACGACCCTTGCGAAAATAAATTCCTCCGAGAAAAAAATCATCACCCTCGAGGAACCGGTGGAATACCAGTTGAGAGGGGTCAATCAGATCCAGGTCAACCCTAAAATCGGCATGTCCTTCGCCAACGGGCTTCGATCAATTGTCCGTCAGGATCCGGATATTATACTGGTCGGTGAAATCAGGGACAGGGAAACTGCCGAGATTGCCATTCAGTCTGCCCTTACGGGACATCTCCTGTTTAGTACACTCCATACCAACGATGCGGCAGGAGCCATTACGAGGCTGCTTGACATGGATGTGGAGAACTTTCTTCTCAGCTCCACACTACTGGGTATATTGGCGCAACGGCTGGTACGGGTCCTCTGTCCGAACTGTAAGGAGATCATCAAACCGGAGGAGAAGCTCTTGAGATCGATGGGCGTCGATCCCGATGATGTGGCAGATATAGATTTTTATATAGGAAAGGGATGTGAAGAATGCAGGGGCACCGGGTTCAAAGGGCGGACGGCGATCTTTGAATATCTCTCCATTAATGACAGTATCAGGAGAGAAATCATGGCACGATCCAGTACCGAAGAGATCAAGGACGTTGCTATCAAAAACGGGATGACGGTGTTGCGCCAGGATGGATGGAGGAAGGTCAGGGAGGGGATTACCACCATACAGGAAGTATTGAGGGTAACGCTTGAAAAATAATCTACAGGCTTTTGCATATAAAGCCACCAATCATGCTGGCAAGGTTGTCAGCGGTACTCTTGAAGCCTCTGGAACCAAGGAGGCGGTCACCATGCTTCAGGACATGGGGTATATCCCCATCAGGATTTCACCCGCCGGGGGGCACAGGTTGCTCACCGCCGATCTTTCACAGAGTCTTTCGTTCTTTAAGAGGGTTTCGACGAAGGATGTCGTCACCTTTACCGAGGATTTGTCAACGTTGCTAGGAGCCGGTCTTCCGGTTGACAGGGCTCTGGCGATACTAATCGATGTAGCGGAAAACGGAAAATTCAAAGACATCATAGCCGATATCCTCAAAACGGTACAGGGAGGCAGCTATCTTTCCGACGCGCTGGGGAAACATCCCCGTGTCTTTTCAACCTTTTATGTCAATATGGTCCGGGCGGGTGAAGCGGGGAGCGTGCTTGAAGCCGTGCTGAGTCGATTGAGCATATTTTTGGAAAACTCCCAAGACCTCAAAGATTACATAAAGGCATCCATGGTGTATCCCCTCTTCCTCGTTTTCGTGAGCGCCCTCTCAATCATTGTCCTGCTCACCTTTGTCGTGCCTAAATTTTCGCTCATATTTTTGGATATGGGGCAGACCGTGCCGGCGACCGCACAGTTCCTTCTCAGCGTCAGCAACATGCTGAAGCATTATTGGTTTGTAATCCTTGGTGGATTGGGTGCAATCTGGTATTTGTTCATACGGTATAAAAATACGACTTCGGGACGTCTGAAGATAGATCAGTATAAGGTAAACCTGCCGGTAATCGGTGATTTTGTCAAAAAGGCCGAGGTTGCACGCTTTACACGCGCCCTTGGCACCCTGACGGAGAGCGGAGTTCCTATCCTTCAGGCCCTTAAACTGGGTATGGATATCGTAACCAACCGAGTGATCGCTCGTTCCATGATGAATGTCTATGACAGGGTCAAAGAGGGAGAACGGCTGTCGAAACCGCTCGATGATATGGGTCTGTTTCCCCCGCTTGCGATACAGATAATAACGGTGGGCGAGGAGACGGGGAAACTCGACGAGATGCTCCTCAGGGTGGCAGATAACTACGAGAAGGTTGTACGAAATCTGATCAGAAGGTTTATCAGTCTGTTGGAACCGGCGATGATTCTTACAACGGGATTAATAGTTGGTTTTATTGTTATATCCATGCTGATGGCGATATTTAGCATGAACGAAATGCCTTTTTGAAAGGAGTGTTTACGAGGTGAGAAAAAAAGAAAAGGGATTTACACTGATTGAACTGTTGATCGTCATGGTGATTCTGGGGCTCCTTGCCGCGCTGGTGGGACCACGGATGTTCGGAAAGGTGGGCAAGTCGAAACAGAAGGCCGCCAAGTCGCAGATAGCACTCTTTGAAACGTCTCTGGATACATTCCGTCTTGACATGGGCAGGTACCCCACCGAAGAGGAGGGCCTGCAGGCGTTGAGAGAAAAGCCGGATGATGCAGAGAACTGGGACGGTCCGTATCTCGCGAAAGAAGTCCCTTTCGATCCGTGGGGGACTCCATATGTCTATGTCTGTCCGGGGGAAAATAGCGAATATGAAATCACGTCGCTGGGAGCCGATAAGAACCCTGGAGGCGAGGGGGAGGATATGGACATCGTGAACTGGAAAGATATCGGCCAGTGATGCGGGACTGTTCGTATCCTTTGAAAAGTTCCAGGGCAGGAGGATTTACTCTCCTGGAGCTCATCATTGTCCTCGTGATCATCGGGATCGCCTCTGCGCTTGTTGTCCCCCGGCTTGTTGGAGGAATAGGCAGCCTGGATGTAAAAGGCGCAACCGGCAAGGTGGCGGCCTCCCTGAGATACGCCAGGAGCCAGGCGGTATCACAGAAGGTACAATATACGGCGGTCTTTGATCTCGAACATGGCCGACTGACAATCAAAACCGCCGATGGAGACCGCAGTGGGGCGAATGAGGATGACACGGAAGGTGAGAGAGAAACCGGAGGCACGCGGGAGAAACTATATGCTTTGCCCGGAAGGGTTTCCTTTGAGAGGATACCCGTTGAGGACGCGCCCATGAGTGATGAGGAGATTGATTCTGGGACATTCGAGATCGGATTTTACCCGAGCGGGGGTTCCGACGGGGGAGGGATAGCCCTGGTCAATGAGCGGGGCAGACGGTATGCCGTACAGGTTGATGTTATCACAGGAGTCGTGAAGGTAGCGCCCGGAGGAGAGGAGTGAGGTCGGAGCCCGATGGATCCAGATATGAAGCCTCCCGGAATGTGACTGAGGAAATCCGGAAGGGAAGGATACTGTCGCAGGGATGTGCTATTCTCGGGCGCTCCGGTCGCCCCTGTTGCGAGGGATTCACACTGATAGAGGTGCTCGTAGCCATATCCGTACTGGCCATTAGTCTTGTGGTGATCCTTCAGCTGTTTTCGGGTGGTCTGAATTCCGGAAGGTTGTCGGACGAATATACCCGGGCTGTCTTTCATGCGAGGGAAAAGATGGAGGAGATTCTCCTTTCGGATACCATTGAAGAGGGGACTTCAGAAGGTGAGTTCGAAGACGGTTCCAGGTGGAAGGCGAATATCGTCCTCATGGAACAGAGAGAGGAAGAGGTCTCACGGCTCCCCTTCGATGCATTTACGATCGAAGTTGAAGTCTCATGGGGGCCGGAAGAAAGTGCAAAACACCTTACCATAGATACGATGAAGGTTGCTGAGAAGGTAAAATCCCGGGAGTAAGGCATATTATGACATACAGAGGCAACAGGGGCTTTACGCTGCTGGAACTGTTGATCTCCCTGACTATTCTCTCACTCGTTACGGTACTTATTTTTGGTGCTTTCCGTATGGGAATACGGGCATGGGAAAAGGGAGAGAGAAATATTGACGGGCGCCAGAGAGAGCGAATCGTCCTGGATCTGATAAAGCGCCAGCTTTCGTCCATACCCGTTGATGTGGTGAAGGGTGACAAGGCCCTTGTCCTGAAGGGCGACGGCAAATCATTGGAATTTGTATCTGACATTCACCTGGTTCCAGGCAACACGTTCGGTCTGGCTCATGTGAGCTATCGGGTGGAAAAGGATGAGGAGAACGGCGAGATCCTGAGTTTCAGCGAAAAGAATGTCGTGATGATGAGCAAAGACGCTGACATGGATGATTCCGATGACCTGTTTGTGGAGCTCCTCAGGGGTTCCGGTATGGTTTTTGAATACCTGAAGAATGTCACGGATGAAGACACGCTTCAGTGGCAGGAGACGTGGGATCCTGAAAGCGATTCCGGATTTCCGGTTGCCGTACGGATGACTCTCATGAGGGACGACAATGTTCCTATTTATGTGATAGCCAGGATAGCGGCCGATGTGGGATAATGACAGGGAAATGCGACGTGTTATCGGCAATGAAGAAGGTATAGCTCTGTTTCTGGTGCTGTGGGTGCTGGCTCTTCTTACCGTGATAGTCGGAGAATTCTGTTACACCATGAGAACGGAAGCGAATATCACCCGGAATTTCAAAGAAGAAACGGAAGCCTACTACATAGCCGAAGCGGGGCTGAACAGGGCGATTGTCGAACTCATCAGAAATGAGAGAATACCCCAAAAGGTACAGACTTCAGAGAGTGAAGAAGAGGAGGTTGAAGAACGGTTGAGGGTCAACACTGATATCCCTCCTGTGTCATTTGGCGGAGGACAATTCAAGGTACATGTGGCGAGTGAAAGCGGGAAGATAAATCTGAATACGGCTAATAATGCTCTGCTGAAGATGATACTTTCCGGTTTCGGGCTTGAGGATGAAAACAGGGACGTGATAGTGGATTCCATTCTTGACTGGCGGGACAAAGATCAGTTCCATCGCGTCAACGGTGCGGAAGATGATTACTATCGATCTCTCTCTGAACCATACGAATGCAGAGACGGTGACTTCCAGTCTGTCGAGGAGTTACTCCTGGTAAGGGGAGTTACGCCCGAACTTTTTTATGGAGGGCTGGAGAAGATAGTGACGGTATACGGAGAGGAGAGCACGCCGAAAAGTAAGACGAAAAAAAAGACGGCTGAAGGTAAGATCAATATCAATGCGGCCGACTACCATATGCTCATCTCCCTTCCCGGCATGACGGAAGATCTGGTACGGGCGATTATCGATTACAGAAAAGTTAGCGATTTTAAAAAGATGTCCGAAGTTATTGAGATTGTCGGTCCTGAAGTGTATAAATCCATCAAATCCTATATTACGATGGATACGATTCCCTATTTTACCATTACATCGGTGGGGACGACAGGGGACGGCAAAACGAGGCGCGGGGTGGAGGCCTTTGTTAAGATTGACGTAAAAGCCAAAAAAGGATACAGGGTCATCCGCTGGCTCGATAATGCCCCGTGTGACGGATTTTCAGAACAGATTGAGCAAACCGAAGCGGATTCTCGTGGACAGTAGGTCCTTCAGGAATCTCGAGGAATAGAGGAGGTTGGCGGTGCTTTTTCAGACAGGCCTGGGTGTTAGTATCGAAAAGGAATGCCTTTCAGTGGTGTACCTCAAAGCGTCATTCAGGGAGGTAAAACTGGAGGCGCACGCTGTATATCAGTTGCCCGCAGATAAGGCCCTTGAGGAACGGCTGACGGTGGCACGGAATATGATCCGTGAATTCCTGGAGAAAAACCATATCCTTTCAACGGATATCTATCTCTCCGTACCGAGAGATCTGGCTGTGCTGAGGTATATTGAACTCCCCTTGGCTGTAAAGGAAAACCTTCGAGAAACTCTCGGTTATGAAATGGAAAAGTACGTCCCCTTTTCGGCGGACGATGTTTACTTTGATTGCCGAATAATCTCGGAAGACAGAGAAGCAGGAACGCTGAAGATGCTTTTGGTTGCCGCGGCAAAGGATGCTGTCGGTCCGTACACCGGCCTGTGTCAGGATCTTGGAACGGGTATTTCGGGGATAGAGATCAGCTCGACGGCACTGACCGGTTACTTTTCCCATGGAACCGTGACCGGACAGGCGGGATCGGCAGCCATTCTGTATATGGCGGGTGGTCGTATCGAGCTCAATCTGGTCAGAAATAACCTCTTGCTTTATTCGCGGTATGTTGAAGCGGGGGGAGACATGAGTGATCTTTCCGCCGTCGTGCGGCATGAACTGGAGCTTCTCCACGAAGATTTGAACAATGAAGAGGAAAAACCACCGGTCATATTCTGCGGACCTCCCGTCGACGAAACCTTCTTTACCGATCCCGATGGAGAATCCCTCTTTGAGATCCAACGGTTGAATTTTCCGGACGGACGGATATCGTCACACGAATTGATACCGGCCTATGGCTGTGCCCTGAAAGCGATACAGAAGACACCGATGAATATCAACCTGCTTCCCGTCGGGCTGCGGAAAAAGCCCAGCAGGGCCGGGTATTATGCCATGCTGATCCTGGGGGGACTGCTGATCCTTTCTCTCCTCTCGTGGGGAGGTGGCATGATCGTACGGGAACGACTTACCCTGGAGCGTCTGGATACGAGAATCGGACAGTTGAGCGCACAGGTCGCCGGCGTAGGGGAAATGCGTGCGCAGTGTAACGAACTTGAAAAACAGATAGACTACCTGATTAATCTTGGCGGAAATCGCATACCGGTTCTTGATGTTCTGAGAGAACTCAGCGATATCATTCCTCAGAGTGCGTGGATTAACAGTTTTTATGTCTCGGGCGATGATGTGAGGATAGAAGGATACGCGGAGCTGGCATCCGAGCTGATACCGTTGCTCGAAGGATCTCCTCTTTTCGGTGATGTAGCGTTTGTATCAACCATTACGAAAACCAAAGACGGAAAAGAAAAATTCCGTATCGGACTGAAGGTGAAGGGGGGCGAATCGCGATGAAGATCTCACTTACCAGAGAAAGAAAATATATTCTGATCGGTGGGGCGATTCTGCTCTTCTTTGGCTTCGTGTACTGGGTGTTTCCGTTTCTCCAGGGAATCTACGATGGAAGCACTCAGATAGAGATGAAGGAAAAGCAGCTTGCAAAATACCAGCGGACCATCGGGGAAGGGGAGGAGTTAAAGCAGCGTCTGACAGCCCTTACCGCCGCGTTGGACCAGGGAGAGTCGGGATTCCTGAAGGGAAGGACTTCATCCCTTGCGGCGGTTGATATACAGAATATACTCAATGCCATCGCTGCCAAGAGTGATGTGGAGATACAATCAAAGAGGGTCTTGAAGGCGGAAAAACAGGATGATACAGCATATCTGATCATTCCGGTAAAGTTCTCGATTGTCTCGACGATGCGGCAACTGAAAGAAATCCTGTACGGAATTGAGGCATCCGATAAAAATCTGATGGTGCGTGAGATGCGCATAACCGTTCCGCGAGGAAAGGGAAAGGAACAGCTCAGGGTGGATATGACCGTTGCCGGTTTTATGAAAGGGTCGGAGAGTTAGATGAGATCGATACTTGATGTTTTCTCAAAGACATGGTTTATCAATGTAATCTTGGCGGGTTGCGTTGCCTTTTTCGGAGCGAAGAGTATTGGCGTATGGGTGGCGGAAGACAAGATGCAGACGGTTCAGGCGGTACCGGAAAAGATAAAAAAGTGGCCTGTGAAGAAGGTCGCAAGGAATACAATACCTCCTGAAACGGCCTATGGTGCGGTGACTGACAAGGATCTCTTCAATGAGAACAGGATAGAATTCGTTGAAGAGGCTCAGGCTGAAGCGGGAGCAGAAGCAGAAGCGGGAGTGGAACCGGTGCCGGTAAAAGAGGATATCAGGGTCTCCGGCAGGAAGATCGTCCTGTATGGTATCATTATACGGGATGACTACAAAACAGCACTCATCAGTAATCCCAAGCCACCCTCTTCTCAACGGCCTTCCATGTGGGTAAGGGAGGGGGATACCATAGGTGAAGCCAAAGAGGATGTGGTTGTTCATAGTATCAAGAAAGAGAGCATCACACTCCGTGATGGTGGAAAGATGTATGAGGTCCTCCTCTACGACAAGGACAAGCCAAGGGGTAAAGTCGCAGCAAAGGAAGAGTCAAAACCAACGGTTGTCACAACAGAGCCGACGGTTGAAACAAAAAAACCGGCGGTGAGGAAGCCACCACAAGCAACTGTCGATCGAATGCCCGAACCCGGGGCCCAACCCGCAAACAATACGGCTCTATCAGCGCCTCCGGGTTTCGAAACAGACAGAAACCGTTCTCAGAAAGATAGTACCTATCGGAGTGTTAACACGCCTTTCGGCAAAATAAAGGTAAGGGAAAAATAGGCATTATGATTAATAATACATATAAATTACGTATCTTTTGTGTGGCCTTCATTATGGCTCTGGCCTTTTCGGGATGCGCAGGACAGGCGCATCGGGTCAAGGACGACGGTGTACAATCCGGCGATACCGGTAACGTGAAGATCGTCCAGTCTATGGAAAAGAAAGAAGAACCGGTCATTGTGGATGATACCGGCGAATTCGAACTTATTGATACTCCATTTGGTTATATTAAACGACCGATAAACCAAACGACCGGACGCGTTCCCGCTTCCTCTGTGGCCCCAGTCAAAGAGGCTTCTCCTCCGTCACCGCCCTCATTACCTGAGAGTAAAATCCCGGATAAGGTGGTTAAGGCAAAGCCTCCGGTGAATGTGCCTCCTCCACGCACGGCACAGGAGCCCCTCCCGGAAACGATATCCAGTGAGAAGGGGAAGATTACATTCAATTTTGATAACGCCGATATATACGAGGTGATCGGGGCCATATCGGAGCTTCTGCATATCAATTATATCGTCGATCCGGATGTAAGAGGAAAAGTAACCATCCGCACCATGAGAGGATTGGGCAACAAGGATATCTTCCCCGTTTTTCGTCAGATCCTGGAAGCCAACGGGCTTACGATTGTCAGAGAGGGACCGGTATATAAAATAGTCAACATGAAGGATGTATCCCGTATGCCGATAACCCTGCGTTCGGAGCTCGATGTGGATGAAAGCTCCTCGGGCGAGAGGATCATTATACAGGTAATCCCCCTGAAGTATATCACTGTCGAGGAAATGACAAAACTCCTGACCCCGTTCGTCTCCTCGACGGGCGCCATTATCTCCGACTCCAACTCCAACACGCTGTTGGTTGTCGACAAGGGATTGAATATCCTTAAGGCAATGAATCTGGTAGATGTCTTTGACGTCAGTCTCCTTGAAAAGGTGCACCACCGGTTCTACTTCTTTAAGAATATAGATGCCGAGGATGCAGCTAAGGTCCTCAAAGAGATATCTTCTTCATATCCGACCGGTCGCAAAGAAAGTGTAAAACTGATCGCTATAACCCGCCTCAATGCAGTCCTCGCCATAACCTCTCAGGCTGAGTTGCTGGAGATGCTGGATACCTTTGTCGCTCAAATGGATATACCCAGCGAAAGTGCTGAACCGCGCATCTATGTGTATTCGGTCAAAAACGGAGAGGCTGAGCAGCTTGCCACCCTCTTGAATACAATCTTCGGAAAGGGAAGCGAGAAGACGAGTAAAGATACCAAGGAGATTACCCATCCGAATCCTCTCGCCATGGGTTCCAAAGAAAAGGAATCGAAGCTGGCGGAACAGAGCGAGGCGGTCAAGGAGGTTAAGGAGGTAGTATCCGGTAACGCCTCCGGTTCCGTCATGGGCGAGATAAATATTACGCCCGATGAGGTGAGAAATGCCCTGATCATAAAGGCCATTCCCCGAGACTACAAGGTAGTAACCGATATACTTGAACGTCTTGATGTGCTCCCCCGGCAGGTGCTGATCGAGGCCACCGTGGCAGAGATCACCCTTGGCAAGGATTACGAAATGGGTGTCGAATGGACATTCAAGAATACGCCATGGACGGAGAAGGGTTCTCTGAGTGCGGCGATAGGAGCCGCCGGCCTCAGCTATGCCATCGGATTGACCGAAAAATGGCAGGCTACTCTGTCGGCCTTGGAACAGGACAACCGGGTCAATATACTGTCTTCACCCCATGTTCTTGCCTCCGACAACAAGGAAGCGCAAATCGACATTTCGACGGAAATCCCGGTGGCGAGCACAGAGTACACCTATAGCAGCAGTGGCGATACGAATGGCGTACTGGAAACCAGCATCGAGTACCGTGATACAGGCGTCATATTGAAGGTAACGCCTCACATAAACGAGAGAGGGCTGGTAACGATGGACATCAGCCAGGAGGTGAGCGAACAGAGTTCGAATGTCTCCGTGGGGGGAAGTTCGTACCCCTCATTTTACAAACGGTCGGTCAACACCACCCTTACCGTCAAGCATGGCCAGACACTTGTCATAGGGGGGCTCATAAGAGAAACGGAATCGGATGCCATGGCGGGTGTACCCTGTCTGATAGATATTCCTCTTCTTCGCTATTTCTTCGGGAAGGACAAACAGGGTAAGGAAAAGACGGAGATGATCGTCATGATAACACCGCGCGTGATAGTCAGTCTCGAAGATATCGATGCCGTGACCGAAGAGTTTAAGGCGAAGGTCGCAAAGGTGAAAGAGAGGATGGAAGATAAGGGGAAAGAGAAAAAACATCCTCTGTTCTGACGATGAAAACAGAATGGTGTTACGGCAGGCCATGTCTCGACATGCAATGATTATGTTGCATTAAATAGTAAGCATATACACCACTGTGTGCGATGCAGTGAACGATTGGACCCCATTTTGTTTATTATCTGAGATTCCCCGCAATACGTTGCGGGGAGTTTCGATTCAGAGATAGTGTGTAATATTCAGTAGAGAACATTGGATGATGTTCTCTTGAAGTGAAACCTTCTGCGAAGGATCTTGATGGATGATAGGTTTCGAGAAACTTCATGCCAGTAAGAACATACGTGTTACTTCCGGATTGCTGGCAGTGGCGGTGTGCATGGTGTTCCTGTGTGCGAACTTTGCGCAGGCCCAAGCCGCTGAGCATACTACTCAGAAGGTTGCGGTACTCCTTTCGCGAAATATCAGGCCTTATGCCGAGGCCGTAGAGGGCATGGGGTCGATCTTTACAGAATCTCCGGGCAGGGAACTGGAACTATTTTATCTGGACAAATATCGTGGCAAGGACCTTGCACTTCTCTCGGGGGAACTTGCGGGAGGGGAATTCAGACTCTTTATCTCAGTAGGTCCCGAAGCTACCCGTTTTATCTGGACTGATGAAGCATTCAAACATTCTGAGAAGCTATATTCCGTCGTGCTCAATCCGGAGAAGGTACTTGCCACAGAAAATCCATCGTGCGGAATATCGTTGAACATACCGGTTCAAAAACAGATAGAGATGATCGGACGAGGCCTCCCGGGAGTACGGCGTATGGGTCTCCTCTATGATCCCGGTTACAATACCGATTTTTTTAACGAAGCAATAAACCGAGCCTCCTCGTTGGGTATACGTATTGTCCCGCTTGCAGTATCGTCAAAAAAAGAGATCCCGAGCGTGCTTGACAACCACTGGGGGGCTATTGATGCCCTTTGGCTCATCCCCGACCGAACCGTCATATCCGAAAGCATCGTCAAATACACCATTAAGGAATCACTGTTCAAAGCGATACCGGTTATCGGTTATAACCGCTTTTTTTACGAGAGCGGAGCAGCACTCGCCTTTGTCTTCAATTATGAAGAGTTGGGAAAACAATGTGCGATGGAGGCGCTCAGATTACTGTCGGGAGAGGCGTGCGGAGAGATCAATCCATGTCCCTGTTTCCATGTATGGGTAAACACGAGGGTCATGAAGAAGCTGGGATTAATGATTCGCGAAGACTACGTATCACCCGTTGAGGTCGGGCCATGAGAAATCTGGGTATCCATGCACGGCTTCTCATTGCCGTCTTTGCCATCATAGGGGGTATCACCTTTGCGTTGGGGTATATGGGCATGAATATTACACACCAATTTGTGCAGACACGGTTTGAGGAGCGCATATCGTTCCTTGCAAAATATCTTGCACTCAACGCTGAGTTAGGTATATTGATTGACGATAAACCCATGCTGCAGAGACTGGCGGTCAATCTCCTTTCGGAAAGGGATGTGGTGGGCGTCACGGTGTTCGATGGATCGAACGAGGAGCTTGCCTCCATATCGAAAGAGACAACAGAGCCCTTATCAGTGATCGACGTCCCTGTCTTGCTCAGCAGATCTCAGGACGTAAGTCAGGCATTTCAGTGGAACGAGGATGAGAATGACGGCGATCTCCCTATCGGAAAGGTACGGATTGTATACAGTACCGGAGGTATCGAGCAACTTCTGATCAAGATGAGGAATCGTTTCGGTTTGCTTTCCTTGGGGATCGGGTTGCTGGCAGGAGTGATCTTTTATTTGCTTTCCCACTCCCTGGTGGCTCCCCTCAAGCAGCTTGCCCAGGCGGCGCGCGACGTAGAAAGGGGCAATCATGACATCCGGGTACGGCCCGGCAGTATCCCGGAGACGAGAGAACTCGCACTGGCATTCAATTCCATGCTGGATTCCCTGGAACGGAGTAGCAGCGCCCTTGAAGAGGCCTATCGGAAAATGATCCAGCAGAAGAATCTGGCGGAGATGGGTAAATTTTCCATGATGGTGGCACATGAGGTTAAAAACCCCTTGAGTATTATCAAGAGTTCACTGGATATCCTGAAGGAAGATCTCTCTATCTCGGCCGACAATACCATGGTCAGCTATATCGAAGACGAAATCCAGCGTCTCAACAGGCTGATTGAAGATTTTCTTGCCTTTGCCCGTCCGGCCCAGCCCATGTTTCGCAGTGTGGAAATAAATTCCCTCATACAAGAGATCGTCATGAGGTTTGAACTGCAGAAGGTGAATCTACCTGTCACGATACGTACAAACCTTCTTGTAGATCCATGCCATGTAAGTGCGGATCATGATCTGATTATGCGGGTGTTCGACAATATACTGAAGAATGCCTTTGAAGCGAATGGCGATGAAGGTGACGTAACGGTAAGTGTGTCTCGCGAGGGAGATATGCTGAACATAGATGTGGAGGACCAGGGAGGGGGAATTGACCCTGAAAATATAGAAAAGATCTTTGAGCCTTTTTTCACGACTCGATCAAAGGGATCGGGTCTGGGACTTGCGTATGTGGCTCAGGTACTGCGGACGCACGATGGTGCGATCATCGCGAAAAATAAGAGAGAAGGCGGGGTGCTGTTCAGGGTAACCCTGCCGGTAGAGAAAAGAGGATAGACCGATTGCTCTGATGTGTATGGAAAGGTACCGGGAGACCGAATGATTCGTATACTGGTCGTGGATGATGAAGAGAAGATGAGACACCTCCTGTCCATTATGCTGGAGAGGAGAGGGTATCTCGTGGAACAGGCCGGAGATGGTGTGGAGGCCCTGAAGGTACTTGATACCGTCCACTGTGACATGGTGATTACCGATGTAAAAATGCCGCGTATGGATGGTGAGACCCTACTGAAGAGAATAATGAAGACGGATTCTCCCTGCCCGGTGGTATTTATCACCGCTTTTGCCACGGTTGAAGCGGCGGTTGATGCCATGAGGGCCGGAGCGGTTGATTACATCACGAAGCCTTTCGAGGAGAAGCGTATTCTGCTGACTGTGGAACGAACCCTGAACCTTTCTCGAATAATGGCTGAGAACAGAGATCTGAAAAAGCAGGCTTCCGGTTCTGAAGAAATCGTGTACGGATCACCCAAGATGTCCGAGATTATGCGTCTCTGCGCACGAGTTGCGGAAGGCGACACCGCTGTGCTTATAACAGGGGAGTCGGGTACCGGAAAAGAACTTCTTGCCAAATATATCCATACCGCCAGCCCTCGCAGGGATAAGCGATTTGTTCCGGTGAACTGTGCGGCGATCTCTCCGAGTCTTGTAGAGGCCGAGCTTTTCGGACATGAAAAAGGAGCCTTTACCGGTGCAATCCGGAGAAACCAGGGCAGATTTGAGTATGCGGATGGAGGAACTCTTTTTCTTGACGAAATAGGCGATCTTTCACCGGAGGCTCAGGCAAAACTGTTACGGGCCCTTCAGGAAAAGAAGATCCAGCGGGTAGGAGGAAACGAGGAGATACCGGTTGATGTCCGCGTCATCTGTGCGACCAATCAAAATCTTGGCGAGCTTGCAAGCCGGGGGGATTTTCGGCAGGATCTGTACTTTCGCATCAATGTTTTTCCCGTCGAGCCCCCTCCGCTGAGGGACCGCATGGATGATGTCGTGCTTCTTGCCAAACATTTTCTCCATCTGATGGGTGGTGGGTCAGAGATAGAACTGACAGAAGGGGCACAGCGTGTGCTGAGAGAATATACGTGGCCGGGAAATGTGAGGGAACTGGCGAACGTTATGGAAAGGGCCGTGATCCTGGTGGGGAAAGGGGGTTGCATAACGGCGGATACGCTGTCTTTCCTCAGAGGCCCATCGCCCTTCGGCACGGAAAGTAGTAATTTTCAACTCCCCCCCCAGGGTATCATGCTTGAGGAGATTGAAAATGATTTTGTCAGACAGGCCCTTGCCATGACCAATAACAACCAAACGGCGGCGGCCAAGATGCTGGGGCTGACCAGGGCGAAATTCAGGGTACTTATGAAACAGATATAAAACAGAGTGACCCCGTATGCCATATAATAACTTTGGTTTATTACTTATGAAGACAGTACGTTCAAGAATATCTTACACGGTGGCTTGTATAACGATGGTATTATGTATCGTTGCCGGACCGCTACCGGCGGCGGACTATGCCATGGTCGCCGGTCGTAACGATACGCTTCTAATGTTCGTGGGTGAAGATCTGAATGTGCTCTCCATAGCATCGAGACGTCAGGAGAGCGCATGGCAGGCGCCGGCCGTTGCAAATGTGGTCACGCGAAAAGAGATTCGTGAGAAGGGTGCCCGTACGTTGAAGCAGGTACTGGAGGCAGAACCGGGATTTTATATGGCAAAAAAGGAATGGGGGACGGAGCCATATCTGAGAGGTATCCCCAATTCGGTGCTCTTTTTATACGATACGGTTCCTCTCGGTTCCGATGTGAGTAAAGTTCTTACCCCCTTGGATGACGAGCTTTCCCTTGCCCCGATCAAACGAGTCGAGATTATTCGGGGTCCCGGTTCGGTGCTCTGGGGGCCGGACGCCTTTGCCGGTATCGTCAATGTGGTGCCCATGACAGGAAAGGATCTTGACGGGGCGGAAGCCGGGGTTCAGGCTTCTTACAGCGACTTTGAGGATCAGCGGGGATTTTTCCTTAATCTGGGTAAGGACGCGGGATGGTGGAACGCATTTCTCTCCGTGAGTGCGCGTGAAGCAACGGATGATGACCTATGTTCGCTCGTGCGATTCTGGGGGGATGGTGAGGCCCCGCCCGTTGCACCGGACGACAGATATGGAAAAGAAGAGGTGGGTACGTCACGGTATGCGCAGGTATCAGGAAACTTTTCGGTGGGGGAATGGTTTACCCTGTCCGGCATGATTTCTGATTACAAGAGACCCTATGCCATGTCAGCCACTACGAAGGCAGGAGAGGACCTTACGTGGCGCGAGAGTCGGAGTGCCCCTTTCGGGTTTATCAAGCTGGAGGCGAAAAAGGATCTGGACAGATCTTCGGCACTTCGCTTCACGGGATCATACAGCTGGATGACTCCCGAGTATGAAACGATAGATATAACCTTTAAACAGAGAGAGCGTACAACATACGGCGAGCTCATATATGATCGCTCTTTTCTGGCGGGTCGCAGTCTCTTTACGGGTGGTGTCTCCTACCGGAAAAAAAACATCCACGATGCCCCCATATGGGACAGCTATCTTCCCGATTATCTCGGTTCGGACAATAAAACATTTCTGCCACGAATAAGTGAAGAGGATTACAACACCAGCCTCTTTTCCGCTTTTTGTCAGTACAGCCACCGGATCGGCAATGTGGATCTGTGGCTCGGGCTCAGGAATGACGATCATGACGAGTACAAGGACCATCTGAGCTACAACGCCGGAGCCGTCTGGTCCCCCGATTCCCAATGGGTATTCAAGCTTCTGTATGGGACCGCATACCGGACGCCCTACGCAAAGCAGCTTCGTGACGAGGAAAAACCGGAACTGGAAAAGATCGATACGCTGAATGCTCAAGCTGCCTGGAATCCCTCTAAAAGGGCGGGGATCAGCCTGTGTGGCTTTGTAAGTTGGATCGAGAACCATACAATGGAAGATCCCTACGCCGGACTGTCCCTCCCGAACCGTCAGAAGATCGTCGGAATGGAGGTCGAGGGTCACCTGTCTCCGACGGATAACTTTGATCTTTCCACCAACCTCACCCTGGTTGACAACAGCGGTCCCGACGAGACGTATCACTATCTTGACCATGTGGAAGGAGGACCACCTCCGAAACCCTGGGTATATGTCTACGAAGATCTCAACTACCCCTATGACGCCGGAGCCGATACAATTTTCAACCTGACCGGGACATGGAGACCTTCCGAAAAGGCTACTCTGTTCGGGAGAGCGAGTTATTTCTCCTCCAGGGATCTCATCTATCCAAGAAGCGGAACCTTTGTATCGGTTCCCGGGGTGTGGCTTGCGGACATCTGCGCGACAGTTAAAGATGTGGCGGGTACCGGTCTGGAACTGGAATTTGCGATCACCAATCTGATGGACAGGGAATACAAAACCCCCGGAACATATGATCTCATTGATGGAGATCCGGCGACGATCTCGGTGACACTGCGAAG
>DAISYQ010000031.1:0-39945 GCA_036825195.1 Syntrophales bacterium | reverse complement strand
GAATCCTCATGTGACGAGACTGCGGCATCGGTGGTTTCCGACGGTACGGAAGCTTTGTCAAATGTCATAGCTTCACAGATAGATATACACGGCAAATACGGTGGGGTCGTCCCGGAAATAGCATCCAGAAAACATATGGAGGCAATCATACCGGTAACCCAGCAGGCCCTGGATGATGCCGGTGTATCTATGGATGACATAGAGGGAATTGCCGTGACACGGGGGCCCGGTTTGGTCGGCTCTCTCCTCGTCGGTCTATCGGCTGCGAAGGCGATGGCCTTTGCAGCGGGCATTCCTTTTGTCGGTGTGAACCATATAGTCGGACATATCGCCGCCATATTTCTCACGGACAGGAGACCCGATTTTCCATTCATCGCCCTGGTGGTTTCCGGCGGACATACCCATGTATATCTTGTAAAAGGGTTCGGAGACTTTTCCATACTGGGACAGACAAGAGATGATGCCGCAGGAGAGGCCTTTGACAAGGCGGCACGGATGCTGGATCTCGGATATCCCGGGGGAGTGGTGATAGACAGGCTGGCAAAAAAAGGAATTTCGTCGGCCATCGACTTCCCGCGCGCGATGAAGGGAAGCGATGATTTTAGCTTCAGCGGCCTTAAGACGGCCCTCCTGAACCACATAAAAGACAGTAAAGAACCTCCTTCCGGTGGTGCTGTGGCGGATATCGTCGCAAGCTATCAGGAGGCCATCGTTGAGGTTCTCGTTGAGAAAACACTGAAGATCAGCCACCATATGTCAGTACCCAGAGTTGTTGTGTGCGGCGGAGTAGCATCGAACAGCCGGCTGCGTGATAAATTTTTCGAGGAGGAGACTCGGATGGGGATCGAGATCTTTATTCCACCACCCGTTCTCTGTACCGATAACGCAGCGATGATTGCCGTTGCCGGAAACAGTCTGCTTTGTGACGGCAGAAGAGATTCATTTGACCTTAACGCAGTATCCAGATGGCCGCTCGATTGACCGTAACAATATCCCGATTTGTTGTGAAGGGAATACAAGTCCTTTCGAAACGTTTTTTCTGAAGTCGAGACCCTGATGATGGAAACTCCTCTGAAGATCATCAAAAAATATCAGATACAACCGGTAAAACGTCTGGGGCAATCGTTTCTTGTGGACAATAACATAACCTCCCGCATTGTGGACGCCTTGAAGAGCGACAAAGGCGACTCGGTAGTCGAGATCGGTGCGGGGTTGGGAGCGATGACGGCAATGATCGCACCGAGGGTAACAAAGATCGTCGCCCTTGAAATAGACCCGAAACTTGTCGCTGTCCTGACTAAAGAGTTGAAGGACATACCCAACGTAGAGATAATCCATGGAGATGTTCTGGAGTACGATTTTTCAGCACCGGCCGGCGGTAGGGCAAGAATAAAGGTTATCGGCAACATTCCTTATAATGTATCATCACAGATCCTCTTTCGCCTGATCGAGTTCAGAGACCACATATCCTCGGCCGTATTGATGTTTCAAAAGGAGGTTGTGGACAGGATTACGGCCCCTTCCGGAACAAAGGAATACGGAATACTCTCCGTGATCGTCTCCATGTATGCAAAGACCGAACGGATTATGACGGTGCCCGCAACCTGTTTCTACCCTAAACCGAAGGTTGACTCTGCGGTATTGAAGATGGAGATCCGTGAAGAACCCTTATATCCGCTTGATAATCACGATACCTTTATCAAAACGGTGAAGACGGCCTTTTCAAAGAGGAGAAAGACCCTTGCCAATAACCTGAAAGATATGTTTACAGCGCGTTTAAAGGGGATGGATGTTTTTGCCTTACTTGACGAGACCGGGATAGACGGCCGGAGGAGGGGAGAGACGCTGACGGTGGAAGAGTTCGGCAAGCTGAGTAACGCCATCAATCGACTACGGTGAGATCGTATGGACATACCTGACTCTAGATCCAGCGTATCATTTGCTTGTATTGCAGATTGAAATATACTTTCTCAGTGTACCCCGTTCCGCGTGTTAAGTTCCCGTCTCTTTGACGCCCCTATGTAGAGGAGGGTGGCATCCACCCTGTTTTTGGACCCCAGCTTCTCAAATATATTTCTTACGTGAGTCTTCACCGTTTTGGTGCTGATAAAGAGACGTTCAGCTATTTCATCGTTCGTCAGGCTTATGGATACAAGCTCCAGCAGTTGCAACTCTCTCTTGGTAAGAAGTGCCAGTTTATCAGTATCTTCCGGCGATGGCGATCTGAGTTCTTCTTCGGCTTCGCTGTAGTACCGTGAGAATTCGTCGAACACCCTGCTGACGAGCATCGAATCCATCCAGATTTCTCCTGCCGCGACGACTCTCACGCATTTTGTAATGAATTCACACGAGATCTCCCCTTTGACAAAGTATCCTCTAATACCCTCTTTCACCATGCGGAATACTTCCTCCTCCGCATACCGCTCACCCATGACCACTACTCTGGTCCCGGGTAACCTTGTTTTTAGTTTGATGAGTGTTTCCAGATCCGAGGCCGCCACCCTTTTGAGGATGTTGAAGCTGACAAGGATCAGATCGATCTGCTCCTTCGTTTCGAAGACGTGCTCTGTGGTATCATCGATCCTGTTGTATATATTGATAATCTCGATATCTGATGTAACCTTTATGGTTTCTCTTAGGTTTTTCACGAACGTACTGTCTTCATCAAAAACGATGATCCTTATCTTGCGTTCCCCGTTCTTCTTCTCTTTTTCCATAAGAATTTCCCCTGTCTGATACCATAATTCGGATTTGATGAAGCCGAATCATGTCCCTGAAAATTCAATAGTATGACGTTTCGTCTGTCGTGATCCTCGCACAGGAGGCCCACTATCTTTAGCTGTCTCGATTCTCCGTGCCTATCTCTTCCATATGACGGCGTGACACTCCTTCAAATACCTTGGCGACAAATGCGCCGTCTATCCACATCTCTCCGGTCAACACGAGCCGTATGCATTTGGTGATAAGACCCGGTGGTGTCTGCCTGAGGAAGAATCCCCGTATTCCCTCATGTATCATGCGGAACATCTCTTCATCCGAGTATCGCTCACCCATTACCACCAGCCTGGTTTCAGGCATTTTCTCCTTCAGTTTCATGAGAGAATCGGCATTGCTGGCCGCCGCCGCCTTAAGAATTTCGAAACCGACAAGAATGACATCGGGTACTTTTTCTATATCTTGCATGAGCAATGCAGCGCTTGGCAGGTCCACTCGTATATCGATAATACGCAACCCCGGATCGGCCTCCACGGCCTCTTTGATCTGTGTAAGAAATGGCCCTTTTTCTTCTATGATAACAATGCCTATAATCCGGTCTTCAGTTATTTGTTCTTTTCCCATATGCATCTCCCCGATACGGCAAACAATAGAACTCTAACCTACCTTGTCCTATCCCTAACATATCCGCAAATACCATGTACAGGTAAGACCTGAGCCTCTTAATGTCTTCCCAAAGATTCATGGTGTCTTCAATTCATTATGCATCTATTCCGATCAGTCCGCCCCTATCTTTTCCCTATTCGCCCAGGAACAGATGGGCGAATACCTTTGCGTCTCCCACCAGGTTAGATATAATGCAGTATTCGTTCGGCTGGTGCGCCGTTCTGCCCACTCTACTCCATACTGCGGCAGAGTAACCTTCCGCCCTGAGAGGGGCCGCTACGGTGCCACCCCCAATCCCTGCGGGTTGTGCATCCACACCGTACACCTCTTGTATCGCCTTTTTCAACACCCTTACGACAGGTGCGTCTCTGTCCGTGGGAGATGGAGCCTCGACAACCTGTACCGGCATGATATCTATGGAAACATCGAATTCAGTCTCAACGGAGTCGGCCATGGCACGGATCTGTGTCATTACCTCTACCAGGCTGTAGTCGGGCAGGATACGGCAGTCAAGATAAAAGATATCCTCACCGGGGATGGTATTTACATTAGGAACATTGGCATCCTTTTTCGTGGGTTCAAAGGTACTCATGGGAGGAGTGTAGAGAGGATCGATCTTGTCGAAGATGCGGTACAGATCTCTCAGTTTTGTAACAAGATGTGAAGCGGCCGTAAACGCATTTCTTCCCAGCGAGGGTTCGCTTGCATGGCACTGCATTCCGACCGTTTTAAATCGCAGCCACAGCAGGCCTTTTTCCGCCACCTCTATCATTGTTCCTTCTTGATTTCCGAAGTCGGGAGCAACGATGATGTCGTTCTTTTTAAAGAGCTTTTTCTTCATGTTGAGGAGATGAACAAGTCCCTTCGTGCTTGCCGTCTCCTCGTCGGCAACAAACGCGAGTCCTATGGAATAACTTGGTGTTATGCCCTCATCGATGAAGGCCTTTGCCGCAAAGATAGATGCAACAAGGTCCTGTTGATTATCTTCCATTCCCCTTCCGTATATTTTCCCATTCTTTACATATCCCTTGTACGGGTCATGGTCCCACAGCCGTAACTCTCCAGGAGGTACAATGTCCGTGTGGGTAATAATCCAGACGGTTGTACCGCGGTCTTTGCCGGGGATGTTCACCACGATATTAGGACGGTGGTTGAAGGTTACTCTGTCATCCGGTGCATCAAAGATGGTAATATTGGTAAGTCCAAGACGGACAAGGTGTTCACGAAGACAAAGGGCTTTTTCATGTTCACCGTTTCCACCATTCTCCGGCGCAAGCGCAGGGATTGCCGTGAGGGCAATCTGCAGATCTATCATATCAGTCTCGTAGGAATCTATTCTCTTGGCGATCTTCTTGAAAACATCTCCATCAGGCATGATCCGCTTCCTTTACCCCCTGATTCATACTGTATAACTAACTATGGGTACAGGCAAACCCGCTGTTGCTGCTGCTGTTCTCATATGGTTGCTAATTTCCCTCGGTGCTGTCCGTTCTGTGAAAATCTCCAAATGAAGTAAGCGGTTTCCCAAATTTTCCTTCATCGCCGAGAACGAGAACGACCCTGTTTGTCACGGAGAGAAAACGTGCGGCATTTCTTACATCATCCATACTTACTTTTTCTATATTATTTTTATAAGTTGTCAAGAAATTATCCGGTAGCCCGTCATACTCCAGGATCATCTGACCCGTAACGATCCTATTTGATGTGGCAAACGAAAAGACATAATTATTTACTATGGACTCCTTTGCCCAGGCGAGTTCCTCGGGGTCCACTCCCTTGTCCTGCACATCGTCCAGGATATCCGTTATGGCGGACAATGCATCCAGAGTGGAGGATGTTTTCGCCATAGCGTATGCCCCGAATATACCGAATCGCGTGCGGGGGGAATAGAAACTCCCTGCGCTATAGGCAAGTCCCATTCTGTTCCTTACCTCGGCGAACACATGAGAACGAAAACCGCCACTCCCTACAATGAAGTCGAGAATCTCAAAGGCATAATAATTGGAATCGTCTCTGCCGGGGGCCGGTTGTCCCACGATTATGACGGACTGTGGAGCGTCTTTGAAGACGTACTCCATGAAAGCTCCCCCAAATGACGGAGGGGGAGGTGCGATCTCTCGGCCGCCGGGAGTATTCCATTCACCCAGCTGATTTTGTATCTTCTTTACCGCATCTTCGTTCTTTATATCGCCTGATACAGCTATCATCACATTACGAGGCCGGAAGAAGCGTTTGTGAAACTGGGCCATGTCATCTCTTTCTATCTTTGACACGGATTCAACGGAAGCAAGTCTTCCCCTTGGATCACCTCGGTATATCAATCTTCGGAAATTCCTGAAAGCGGTCTCCTGTGGGTTGTCACGTATCCTTCTGAGAGATTCCATCTTAAGGGACTTTGCCAGTTCCATCTTTTCATTCTCGAATACCGGATTCATGAGAATATCGGAAAATATTCGAAGACCCATGTCAAGATTCTCTTCGAGCACCGACATGGAGACGGTACACGATTCCGTCCCTACAGATACGTTGATGCTTCCGGCGGCAAAATCCAGTTCTTCGTCAATCAGATCACCCGGCATAGACTCCGTTCCTCCGGTACGCATCACCGTGCCCGTGACCTCGGCCAGTCCCTCTTTTCCGGGTGGGTCATAGTATGACCCCATTGTTATTACGGCCGAGATATCAACGAGAGGAAGTTCATGATCCTCCAGCATATAAAGTACTATGCCGTTTTCAAGTTCCAGCCTCTGTGCCTTTGGAGGGTCGAAGCGGAGAGGGACATATGCAATATCATCCGGATCTCCCAGTGTCGGACCATGCCACGCACATGAGGACAACAGGAGTAGAAGAAAAAGTATCGCATATATGACAGGTCTTTTCATTGCTTCCTCATCCAATATAGATCTCGTATATCGTCAGACAAACGGACAAAAAAATTCAACCCCTCTACACAATCGAATGTGTATTATTCGCCATGGGGATTCACCAGCTCGGCGACAGTCCTGTTTCCCTGATACAAGTATTTTTTCGCGACCGTTATGATATCTTCCGGGGTAACCTTGTCCAGAAGTTCAAGAAATTTTATAAGATATCGCCAGTCGCCCCCCACTGTTTCATAATACGACAGCATCCGTGCAAGACCTGAATTTGTGGACAGATCCCGCAAGAGGTCTGCCTTCAGTTGGTTCTTCACCTTTTCAAGCTCTTTTGATTCCACCGGTTCCGTCTTCAGCCTCTCCAGTTCTTCATAGATGGCCTTCTCCAGTTCCCCGCAGGTGTGAGATGAAACGGGTTGAGCAAATATAACAAAGAGACTCGGGTACCGGGCACCCGGATACCCGTTTGCCGTATCTACTCCTGCTGCCAGGCCTTTTTCTTCAACCAATACTTTATAAAATCTTGCAGTCCGTCCCCCGGAAAGTATCATATCGATGACATCAAAGACGCAGTCGTCAAAGGTAGGGAGTGTGGGTTTGTGATATCCGATGATTAGCCTGGGTGTAGCAGCGAATATCAGCTTCACCCGTCTTTCGCCATTCTGGACCGGTTCCTCTGTTACTCGTCTGAAGGGTATTTCGTGAGAGGGGAGGGGACCGAAATACCGTTGTATGACCTTCATTACGTCATCCGACGACACATCACCCACGATAGTTATAATGGTATTATTCGGCGCGTAGGTGGCCATAAAGAATTGTTTCGCGTAGTCTATGTCAAGGAACTTCATATCAGGAGCCCAGCCGAGTACCGGTCTTCTGTAGGGATGAACCATGAAGGCCGTAGCCAGGAACTGTTCCAGGAGTTTCCTGTCGGGATTTGATTCCACCGTCTGGTTGCGCTCTTCGAGGATTACATTACGTTCCGAATGGAATTCGCGGAAGACGGGATTGGCCATCCGATCGGATTCTATCCGAGCCCACAGCTCTATCCTGTTGGCAGGTAAACTGATATGATAGGTTGTGAGATCCTGTCCGGTGAAGGCATTAAAATCCGAGCCACCATTTTCCGTGTACAGACGATCTATCTCACCAGGAATACTCCATTTCCCAGCCTCTTGCTGGAGCGTGTCAAGACGCTCGCTCAGTGTCTTGATCTTCTGTGCATCTGCCTGTTCCCCCTTCATTCTTTCATGATCGAGGGCATTGCCTGTGTCATGAATCTTTTGAAGAATACCTCTTTCCTTCTCAAAATTCGTAGTCCCGATAGTCTTCGTCCCCTTAAACATCATGTGCTCGAGGATATGCGCGGCACCCGTATGACCGTCTTCCTCGTCAACGGCTCCCGCAGGGTGGCTTATGTACAGAGAAACGGTCGGACTCGTGTGTCTCTCGACAATCAGTAACCTGAGGCCGTTTTTAAGCGAATATTCTTTAACTTTCTCTTCCAAGTCATAGGCAGCACAAGGCCATGAGACGGACAGAAAAGATAACAGAATGAAACAGAGGCTGAAGAATTTTATAACCGTCACAGGCGAGGTTCTTTCGGGTACGCTCATGAGGGTTCTCCCTTGATTCTCCGGAATATCCTGACAACGCAGTAAATGAGACCGACCACGCTTACCAGGATGAGCATGCTCGACGAAAAGAAATACATGATAAATTCTGCCGGATTGTTAAGGCCGTAAGAGTTGACGAGTACATCAATTCCCCTCACCAAAAAAAACAGGGAAACGAACCCTATCAGGAGTTTTGAAACCCACCAAAGAAATTCGTTCATGTAATCCTTTCTATGTCTTACGGTAAGGCGTGAGATTGTGTCTTCTCTTTGTTAATCATCACAGGCCATCCGAAGAAATATTCACTCAATATTGTGAGTCACGAGATTTATTCACGACGTCACCGTAACACTACAAATCCTTCTATTGGATGTCAACAGCTTATTGTAGGCCACTCATCAAGTAATCGATAGGGGCGGGATTTACCGGGTGTTGGCAGAGAAATGATCATATTCCGAACTGTTGGCCATATGTTTCAATTCCTCATACATCTCATAGGTAAATTCCTTTCCTCGACAGGGCAGGAGCGTATTGTTGTGATAGAGCGGTTCGGTTTCTATGTCATATGGTGATGTCTCAACGGCTTCTCTCCATATCGGCGTGCCCGGGATGGGTGAAAATTCCGCAATAACGGGCCGTGCACCGCATGACCTTACAAAATCTATGCTTGCGCGCACCTCGGAGGCGCTCTGCCCCGGAAGTCCGCACAGGATATACATTCCTATTTCATCTCTCCGGTAGCCGACTTTCTGCAGGCAGGCTATGGCATGCTTCGTTTCCTCATTAGTTATTTTTCCTCCGGTGTCGGTCTGTCTGCGTGTGTCCGCAGTTTCAAAACCGAAACGTATAGTCCTGAAACCGGCTCTGAACATCAATCGAGACAGGGATATGTCGATTTCCCGTAAGTGCAGACCGTTGGGGCAATGGAATGCACAATTTAGATCCCTTCGCAGAATTTCCTCCAGCATGGGCACCACACGCCGCTCCCGGTCGACGATAAGGGCGTCGTCATAAAAGGAGAAGTTTCGGATACCGTATGATCTGCTCCAGAATTCAATTTCATCGACGATCTTTATGGGATCCCTGAATCTGAATCCATCGTTCAACATGGATGAGGCACAGTAGGAACAGTTGAAGGGACACCCTCTCGATGTCATTATGGGAATTTGATCACTACGATCAAGAAGGTCATAAGCCGGATAGGGATACATATCGAGATCACCTTCATCCGGAAGAGATACCAGGTCTCCATTAAAGAGATCCTTTAGAATTTGCGAAAGAGCCCGTTCTCCTGCTCCGTGGACTACAATATCGGCACCGGATAGGCGTTTTGCGTGGTCCGTGCAAAGGGTGGCATAGGTACCACCCAGAACGACAGGTACCTGGGGAATAACGCGTCGGATATTTTCTATGGTCTCGAAGACACCGGGGTACCAGTAGGTCATCAGGGATGTTACAAATACCGCATCCGGTTTTTGAACACGGTACAGATGGTCCCTGAACAGGTCCGGTTCTATTCCGTACCGACTGTATCGTCTCGGAACATCCTTCAATGCCTCCGGTTTCGGTATGGCTTCTTTGAAGAACCCGCCACGTCCCGAGGGAAGTCTCTTGGGAATCTTTATTCCTGCGGTTCTTCTCAGGGTAGGGTGAAAAGGATCCAGACAATCGATGACATCTACCGCGTATCCGTTTTTTTTCAAGATAGAAGCAAGGTACAGAAGACCAATCGGCTTGGCCCACAGATCATAAGCCGCGAAATCATGTATCCAGGGATTGATCAAAAGAATTCTTCTTTGCATGCTCATGTGAGTATATGAAGACCCTTTCAAAATCAAGGGGATCTTAAAATACATTGATGTTTTCCCCTTCATCTGATAAATCTCCGAAAATTAACAAGAAAGCTTTTCACTGGTTCATGGAGGCATAAGGCTATGAAAATCGGGTGGATAGGCACGGGCGTCATGGGTTGTTCAATGGCGGGGCATATTCAGAACGGTGGCCATGATCTCTACCTCTATAACAGGACACGGGAAAAAGCGGAAGGACTCGTAAAGGGGGGAGGGCACTGGTGTGCCTCTCCGGCCGAGGTTGCACATAACGCAGAAGTCGTGTTCACGATAGTTGGTCATCCTCGGGACGTGGAGGAAGTATATCTCGGTAAAACAGGGATCATACCTGCCGGGGGATTGTGCCACACAATTGTGGATATGACGACAAGCAGTCCGCAACTGGCACGGGACATAGCCGAAGAGGCTACAAGACAGGGAATGAACAGTCTCGACGCCCCTGTTTCCGGAGGCGACTCGGGTGCAAAGGCCGCTACCCTTGCCATCATGGTCGGAGGGGACTCGGAGACCTTCAAAAAGGTGCTGTCCCTTTTGCAATTAATGGGGAAGGTGATAACCCATATGGGTGGACCCGGTGCAGGTCAGCACACCAAGATGTGCAACCAGATTCTTGTGGCGGGAACGATGATCGGAGTCTGTGAATCCCTTCTCTACGCATCTCGGATTGGACTTGATGAACAAACGGTAATAGACGTGATAGGAAAAGGTGCCGCCAGTTCCTGGCTCATAAACCATCTGGGACCTAAGATTGTACGCAGTGATTATGACCCCGGTTTTTTTGTTGAGCACTTCATCAAAGATATGGGAATAGCACTGGATGAGGCAGCGGCTTATGATTTATCACTTCCGGGATTGTCTCTGGTAAGGCAGCTGTATATTGCCGTGAAGGCTCAGGGAAACGGCAGGATGGGGACACAATCGCTTATGATCGCCCTTAAAAAACTGAACGGTATATGAAAGATATAATGCGAGGCAATAACGTGGAAATGGCAGCGAATAACAAAACAAAACTGATCAAAATGATAGATGACAGAACAGCTAAAGTGGGCATTATAGGACTTGGGTACGTCGGTCTTCCACTCGCAATCCATTTTGGAAAGAGCGGGTTTCCTGTCATAGGATTTGATTTGGATATCAAAAAGATAGAGAAACTCCATAAAGGAGAATCTTATATAAAGCATGTCTCCATAGAACCCATAAACGACATGGTCAAAGCGGGACGTTTTGACGTAACCGGTGATTTCAACCGGCTGAAGGAAGCGGATTGCATACTCATCTGTGTGCCGACCCCTTTGACCGACAAGAAGGAACCCGATCTGACGTATATCGTGGATACTACCGAAACCGTAGCTCAGCATTTCCGGGCGGGACAGCTCATCGTCCTTGAAAGCACGACATATCCCGGAACGACCGAAGAAATGATTCTTCCCCGCCTTGAAAAAGAGGGTATGACATGTGGCAGCGATTTTTTTCTCGCCTATTCGCCGGAGAGGGAGGACCCGGGAAACGAGAGATTCAACGCCTCCAACACCCCGAAAGTGGTGGGAGGAGTCACACCATCATGCATGGAGGTAGCGCAGGCCCTGTATAGTTCCATCACCCGTGCCGTACCGGTATCATCGACCAGAGCGGCGGAGCTTACCAAGATACTGGAAAACACCTTTCGATCAGTCAACATTGCACTGGTGAACGAACTGAAGGTCCTCGCCCACAAGATGGGAATCAACCTCTTTGAAGTAATTGATGCAGCGGCTACAAAACCCTTCGGGTACACGCCTTTCTATCCGGGACCCGGTCTTGGCGGGCACTGTATCCCCATAGATCCATTCTATCTTTCATGGAAGGCACGGGAATACGACTTCTCCACGCGCTTCATCCACCTGGCGGGAGAAATCAACACCTCCATGCCCTATTATGTTATTGAAAGGACAGTGGAAGCCCTGAACAGGAATGGAAAAAGCATGAAAGGAAGCCGCATACTGGTATTGGGCATGGCATACAAAAAGAATGTCGATGATGAGAGGGAATCCCCCGGTTATGTCATTATGAAAATGCTTCTGGAAAAGGATGCTGAAGTATTTTATAACGACCCTTGGATACCGTATCTCAAACCGACGAGAAAGCACGACTTCCAGATGAAGTCAACCCCGCTCACACCCGAAACGCTTGCGTCAATGGACGCTGTCATCATTGTCACGGACCATTCGGATTATGATTTTGCGGATATTGTCAAACACTCCCATCTCGTAATCGATACACGAAACGCAACAAAGGGTATTGATGATGCGGGTAAAAAGATAGTGATGGCGTGAAGAAGTTCGAAAGGATCCACGAGAGGGAGCAGGACCGAATATGATAGCCGTTGTCCAGAGGGTTGACTCTGCAGAAGTTACCGTTGATGATCGTACAATCGGACAGATACAGAAGGGGCTCCTCGTTTTTCTCGGTGTTGCCGTCGGTGATAGGAAGGAAGATGCCGATTATCTAGCGGATAAGATAGTGAATCTCCGGATATTTGATGATCCAGATGGAAAGATGAACCTCTCTTTGCTTGATATATCTGGTGAAATGCTTGTGGTATCACAATTTACACTACTCGCTGACTGTCGAAAGGGAAGGCGTCCATCGTTCACCGGTGCCGCCGCTCCCGAGGAGGCCGATGAATTGTACACATATTTTACTGAGAGGGCACGCAGGTACGTCGGAAAGGTTGCCAACGGTCAGTTTCGGGCCATGATGAAGGTCGGTCTCGTAAACGACGGACCCGTAACAATGATTCTAGATAGCGCAAAAGGATAGAAAACGATGGGAATAACGCGTGAAGATGAAATACCTTTTCTGCCCATCAGAATAGACAAAGAAGGTGTATGGCACTATAAAGGGGCAAGGATGTTCAGAAAGGATATCCTCATACTCTTTTTCGAAAATTTGAAACAAGATGTCCTGGGAAGGTACGTAATAGAATTAGAGGGTGATAGATGCCTGGTAGAGGTTGAAGACACACCCTTCGTCGTGAGGGCAGTTAGCAAACACGGTCGGAAAGACCAGCAAACCGAATTCGTAGAGATCCTTCTCAGTAATTTCAATCTGGAGAGGCTCGATCCGTCAACCCTGCAGGTTGGTACGGACAATGTACTCTACTGCAATATTATGAACGGAAAATTCAAAGCCAGATTTTCACGGCCGGGATACTATCAGATCGCGGAACTGATAGAATATGATGTAGAAAAAGATGCATATTATATGCCCCTTAACGATAAAAATTATTACATTGAAACATAGATATCCGGAGGTACACAATGTTAGAAAAAGGTAATATTGAAGACGGACTCACCTTTGATGATCTCCTTCTCGTGCCGGCAAAGTCCAGCATCCTGCCCCACGAGGTAGATACATCTGTACTGCTCACAGGCAACATATCTTTGAGTATCCCCATCGTCAGTGCGGCAATGGACACGGTGACGGAATCGAGAGTTGCCGTATGTATGGCTCAAGAGGGGGGCATCGGTATTATCCACAGAAATATGAGCATAGAAAATCAGGCCCTCGAAGTAGACAAGGTTAAGAAATCAGAGAGCGGCATGGTAGTCGATCCCATAACAATAGAACCGGAGCAGAAGGTCAAAGACGCTCTCCTGTTGATGAGTAAGTACAGGATATCGGGCGTTCCTGTAATTAAAGGACGCAAACTAGTCGGGATCCTTACGAATCGCGACCTCCGGTTTGAGACAAACCTCGATCAACCGGTTTCGGCCGTCATGACAAAAGAGAACTTGATAACCGTTTCCTCGGACATTACCTTGGAGGATTCAAAGAAGATACTCCATACACACCGGATAGAGAAGCTTCTCGTTGTTGACGATGAATACAACCTGAAGGGTCTAATAACCATAAAAGATATTGAGAAGATTAAAAAATATCCCTATGCCTGCAAAGATTCCCTCGGCAGATTGCGAGTCGGAGCAGCCGTAGGAATCATCAACCGAGAGGAAAGAATAGACGCGCTTCTTAAGGCAGGTGTCGACGTAATAGTGATCGATACCTCGCATGGACATACAGCGAGCGTTATCGACGCGGTTAAAAGCACAAAATCGAACTTCCCCAATTGTGAGCTCATAGCAGGTAATGTGGCTACATTCGAAGGGGCTGAAGCCCTTATGAAGGCGGGGGTGGACGCTGTAAAGATAGGGGTGGGACCCGGTTCCATCTGCACGACGAGAATTGTGGCGGGCGTTGGAGTACCGCAAATTACGGCCATAATCAACTGTTTTAAAGCCTCGGAAAAGTATGGCATTCCACTGATAGCCGACGGCGGCGTCAAATTTTCAGGCGATGTTGTCAAGGCACTCGGCGCAGGAGCACACACGGTGATGATTGGCGGTCTCTTCGCGGGAACGGAAGAAAGTCCTGGAGAAACCGTCCTCTTCCAGGGGAGAAGTTACAAGGTGTACAGGGGAATGGGTTCTCTCGAAGCGATGAAGGCGGGGAGTATGGATCGATATTATCTGGAGGATGAGATCGAGAATGAGAGGACACTTGTTCCAGAGGGAATCGTGGGGCGCGTTCCATTCCGTGGAGCCCTTTCCGCTAGTATTCACCAGCTGGTAGGGGGGATCAAGGCAGGTATGGGTTATGTGGGCTGCAGAACCATAGATGAACTGAGAAAGAATGCCAAGTTTATAAAAATAACCCCTGCGGGTTTACGTGAGAGCCATGTCCACGATGTAATCATCACGAAAGAAGCGCCCAACTACTGGTTGGATTAGTATTGGCCGTTTCGTAGAAGATTCTCCATGTCATTCCAAGACAGCATGGTGGAGCTTTTACGAAACCATCATTTCCGTACCATTGTCACCGCCATGGGAAGCTTCATGTAGTCTTCTTATAAAGATAAGGTTCATATAATGCAATACGCTGATTTTATTCACCTCCATCTGCATACACAGTACAGTCTTCTAGACGGTGCTATACGCCTTGATGATCTCTTTGCAAAAGCAAAGGAGTATCAAATGTCTTCCATCGCCATGACCGACCATGGCAACATGTTCGGAACGGTGGATTTCTATCAGAAGGCCTACAATTCAGGCATAAAACCCATTATAGGATCGGAACTGTACGTGGCCCCCGGAAGCCGATTCGACAAGAATGAAGGATCGCGTCACCTCGTGGTTCTCGCTAAAAACACACACGGTTACCGAAACTTGATGAAGCTCACTTCTGCTGGATATTTGGAGGGATTCTACTACAAACCGCGCGTTGACAAGGAGCTGCTGTCCCGTCATACCGAGGGACTTATCTGCATGAGCGCATGCCTTAACGGGGAGGTAGCTCATCTCTTGTTGAACGAAAACAGAGTTGCAGCTGAAAGAGTTGCCGCCGAGTATCGAGATATGTTCGGAGAGGGTAATTACTACCTTGAAATCATGGAGAACGGACTCGACGAACAGAAGTTAGTCAATCAACAGTTGATCGAAATAGGTGCGAAGCTGTCCATTCCCATGGTTGCGACCAACGATTGTCACTACCTGAATCGTGAAGACGCAGAAGCACATGAGGTTCTCTTGTGTATACAAACGGGAACGACGATGGAAGACGAAAAGAGGATGCGTTTCAGGACGAATGAGTTTTACCTGAAATCCCCCGATGAAATGAAGAAAAGCTTTGAATATTGCCCAGAAGCCATTGCAAATACAGTTGAAATAGCTGAAAAATGCAATCTAACTCTGGACTTGGGACATCTGTTTTTCCTTCCCAAGTATGAAACCGAAAAGGGACTTTCACAGGAAGAATACCTCGCCAAACTGGCCCGTGAGGGTTTGGAGCGCCTGCTGCCCGTAATTGTCGGGAAGGATGATAATTTCGATGAAACCAGAAAAATATATGAAAAAAGACTGGAGCAGGAACTGGAGATAATCAACTCCATGGAATTCCCTGGATATTTTCTTATCGTTTCCGATTTTGTCAACTATTCGAAGAAGAAGAATATTCCGGTTGGACCCGGCAGAGGATCCGCCGCCGGCAGTCTCGTGGCGTACGCACTGGGTATTACCAATATAGACCCGATCCGCTATGGCCTGTTTTTTGAACGATTCCTGAATCCCAGCAGAAAGAGCATGCCGGATATAGACATAGATTTCTGTATGGAGGGAAGGGACGAGATTATCAGGTACGTAACCGAAAAATACGGGAACGATCAAGTTTCCCAGATTATCACCTTCGGTACCATGCAGGCAAAAGGTGTTGTCCGGGATGTCGGCAGGGCACTTAACATGCCCTATGGAGAGGTGGACAGGATCGCAAAGATGATACCCTCTACCTTAGGGATCACCCTCAAGCAGGCGATTAAAGACGAACCTCGCCTCTTTGAGGAACAAAAGAACAATCCGAATGTCAAGAAACTCCTCGATCTTTCCCAGTCTCTTGAAGGCCTGAACCGTCACGCTTCCACGCATGCGGCTGGCGTGGTTATCTCCGATGTACCGCTCGTAGAGAGGGTCCCCCTGTACAAAAGTCCCAAAAATGATGATATCGTCACGCAATACTCCATGAATGATCTCCAGGTAGTCGGTCTGACGAAATTTGATTTCTTGGGTCTCAGAACCCTTACCGTTATCAGAGATGCCTTGCAATTTATCAGAGAGGTGAGGGGAGAAACCGATTTCTCAATCGAATCCATTCCCCTTGACGATGAGGCAACGTACCGACTGCTCTCAAAGGGACAAACGGATGGAGTCTTCCAGCTCGAAAGCGCCGGTATGAAAGACCTGCTCATCAATATAAAACCGGATTGCATCGAGGATATTATCGCCCTCATATCACTCTACCGTCCGGGCCCCATGACTATGATCCCCGACTTTATAGCAAGAAAACAGGGCAGGCAGGAAATTCTTTACGAAGATCCGCGCCTCGAAGACATATTGAAGGAAACCTACGGAACTATCATCTACCAGGAACAGGTAATGCAGATCGCCGGTGCTGTGGGCGGGTACACCATGGCGGATGCCGATAACCTCCGGAGGGCTATGAGTAAAAAGAAAGCCTCCGCGATGGAAAAAGAAAGCCCCAAATTTCTTGCCGGAGCAAAGAAGAACAAAATCTCTGAGGCCAAGGCAAAAAAGATTTGGGATCAGATGGAGACATTTGCCGGGTATGGCTTTAACAAATCTCACAGCACCGCCTACACAATAATCTCCTTCCAGACCGCTTATCTCAAGGCCCATTATCCGGTTGAATTCATGACGGCGCTGCTTACCAGCGAGAAAAACAACAGAGACAATATTATAAAATATATCAGTAGCTGCAGGGATATGGGAATCAATGTGCTGCCCCCGGATATCAATGAATCGTTCACCGATTTCAGCATCGCGGGAGATAATATTAGATTCGGCCTTTCTGCAGTGAAAAATGTCGGCAGCGGCGCCGTTGATTCGATAATACACGTAAGGACTTCAGGAGGAAAGTTCTCTTCATTCTTTGAGTTCTGCGATAGGGTTGACATGCACAAGGTCAACAAGAAAGTCATAGAGAGTCTGATAAAATGCGGAGCATTTGACTCCCTTGAAAAAAACAGGTGCCGTCTGATGGAAGGGTATGAAGACATTGCCCTTGTTGCACAGAAAAGAAATATGGATCGAATGAACGGTCAGACCAACCTTTTCGATCAGCCCGAGATCGAGGATACGACACAGCCGCAGCTACCAAATGTCCCCGAGTGGGATCACGATATCCTCCTCTCCTATGAAAAAGAAATGCTCGGTTTCTATGTAACCGGCCACCCCCTCCTGAAATATGCGGACAGGCTTAATACTATCGTAGACTGCGATTCACAGACCATATACGAGAAAAAGGATGGAAACATGGTGTCTGTCGCCGGCGTAGTAAGTAACATAAAGGAAGTTGTTACAAAGAAAAAAGACAAGATGGCTTATGTAACCATTGAAGACCTGAAAGGATTTATTACCCTCATCGTTTTTGCAGATCTATACAGAGACAGTACTCCCATCATTAATAGTGAAGAACCGCTTCATATCAAAGGAAAACTTGATATTGGTGACGAAGGGGTAAAAGTCGTGGCTTCCGAGATTAGCACTGTTGAAGAGGCCGTGAAAACACCCTTTTCCTCCGTGCACTTCATGATCGATACCGATAAATCAGATGGAAAAACCCTTGAATCCCTTAAGACATTACTTAACAGGAGAAAGGGTAACCATAAAGGATATATACATTTGTTATCATCGAGCGGCACCGAAACAATTATCTCACTTGGTGATGGCTTGGGGATTGAAATCTCTGAAGACACCAAGAGAGAGGCCGATGAGATCCTCGGTTCTGACGCAACACGATTTATGTAGATTTCTTTATTTGAATGAAATACCAGAAAAGAACCTACAGAAACAGGATTTCAAAAAAGGATCTTGTTTCCTTTCAGGTTACAATAAAGGAAACGGATCTCTACATCGGTGCGGATATTGATTGCAAGGACCCTGCTGTGCAATCGGTCCACAAACACCGTGAATCAATAGAACAATACATCAGACATAATCCTTCTTTCCTTAATTCGATGATACCGGTTAGAGTGGATGCATTTGCTCCCTCCATAATACGGGAAATGATTGAAGCATCCGTCCATTGTGGTGTTGGTCCGATGGCATCCGTTGCCGGAGCAATAGCGCGGAATGTCGGTCTCGATCTATTGAAATATTCTGACAACATTATAATAGAAAATGGTGGCGACATTTTCTTACTGCTGCAACATAAAGACATCATTGTCGGAATTTTCGCTGGAGACTCTCCAGTCAGCTATAAGGTTGGAATCAAGATACCGTGTCTTGGGTTCCCTGTCGGTGTCTGCACCTCATCAGGAACGGTCGGACATTCTTTGAGCCTCGGTAAGGCGGATGCGGTATGTGTTATATCCGAATCGTCAACACTTTCCGATGCCGCTGCGACGTCCATTTGTAACCGTGTTCAGAGGGTAGGGGACATTAAGAGCGCATTAGACTTCGGCTTACATATCGAGGGTATCACAGGCGTATTAATCATTATGGGAGACAAACTCGGAATGTTAGGAGATATTGAATTGATATCATTGAACTAATTTTATTATTGGGTACTGATATGAAAAAGAAAATCGGCCTTGCACTCGGTAGCGGTTCGGCTCGGGGATTGTCCCACATAGGTGTGATACAGGGTCTCATTGAAGAAAAGATTTCCGTCGATATTGTTTGTGGAACGTCGATTGGCGCGGTCGTTGGCGGTTCTTTTGCCGCCGGAGCACTCGAACAACTTGATGTGTGGGTACGTGAGCTTTCTTTTTGGGATATTATTGGATTTATGGATGGTATGTTTCCCCGTTCCGGTTTCATCGAGGGTGAAAAGATAATAAAATTTTTCAAAGAAAATATAGCTGATCCCAACATCGAAGATCTTACCATTCCTTTCGCGGCCGTTGCCACAGATCTTATATCCGGACGTGAGGTATGGCTTAGAAAAGGGTCCCTTATGGATGCAGTTCGAGCGAGCATTTCTTTGCCGGGCATCTTTGTTCCTTTTAAGCAGGGCACCCAATTATTTGTAGACGGTGGTCTTGTTAATCCCGTACCAGTATCTCTCTGCAGGGCGATGGGAGCCGATATCGTTATCGCCGTCAATCTCAACTCTGAGTTGATTTCCAAACAAAGAATTATGAAGAGTTCGCGGAAAAACCTTTCTGCTCAAAATATCGCTAAGACGAAAACCGTAAAGAAAGGGAATTTGCTTGATCAGTTGTCATCGTATCTCGATAGTACCGTTAAACGCGGCAAGTCTTTTATTCCAGAAAGTTTTGGAAACTCTGCTTCCGAACGCGGACCATCGATCTTCGAAGTGATGGCAACGTCATCAAACATAATGCAGGACCTGATAACTCGTCAACGACTCGCCGGAGATCCCCCGGATATTATGATTTCCCCTAAACTGGGACACATCGGTCTTCTGGAATTCAACCGAGCCGAAGAAACCATACGTGAGGGGAGACGTTCACTCGATCTCATACTCCCGCTGTTGAGAGATATTATTGAATAAATCAAATTGAATATAAAGTTTACATAACATATCTTATCAGACGTTACAATATCGGGCGATTTTGCCGCGTAGAACTTGCGACTTCAGAAAAAGTTACACATCACCCTTGCTAATTCATTAGCTGATATCTTTAATAATCGTAGAGATACTTAGAAATGGATCCTGAAATGACACGAAAGATCGATGCGATCCTTTCCAGGATAACAGATCCTGAGAGCGGGCTTCCTCTAGATCGTTTGGGAGTCGTAACTCGAATCCGCTATAATGCAGAAAAAAAGGAGATATACCTATTTACCGATTTTTCAAGTCATCTCCCGAGTTGCGCCACGTGTCGCGGTATCGCCGGGGCGATTATCTCATCGCTCATGAGAAAGTTGAAAGAAGAATTCGAGAAAGAATTCCCTGAAATTACAATTGAATTTGTCTGATTAAATCAATCCCTCCCCTGCACAGACAAAATTCGATTTGCAACCGACCGTTCTACAAACAGGATAAACCTACAGGCCTTCATCGGCAAGTGATTGTATCAGCTGCGACTGTTTTTCAGTAAGTTTTTTAGGTACTTCGACAGTGAACCGTACATATCCGTCCCCTCTGCTGGTTTTCTTAAACTTAGGAAAGCCGAATTCCTTCATCCGGATCTTGGTATTTGCCTGAGTTCCCGCAGGTACCTTGATCCGTTTGGTCTCACCATCCGGCAGCCGTATATCCATAGATGTTCCAAGTGCCGCCTGTGGAAAGGTAATAGATTTATTGATATAGAGATCATTTCCATCCCTCGTAAAATCAGGATGAGGGGCAACGGTGATATTGATGAACATATCCCCTGCGGGGCCGCCATTGAGGCCCGGAAGACCCCTGCCGGCAAGCCTGAGTTTCTTGCCGGTATCGATACCCTTCGGTATCTTTATGGTCATTTCATTTAATCTACCATCTTCGTTTTTAAAAGATATCCTCTTTTCTCCGCCTGAATAGGCGTCTTCAATCGTAATTGCAAGATTATATTCGAGGTTTTGTCCTTTTCGTGGTACCTGTTGTTGATACTGCTGTCCGCCAAAGAGTTGGGAAAACAGATCGTCATTTTCGAATGTACGACTCTGTCTCCTGCCTCGTGTTCCACTCAAGCCACCGAGGTCTCTCAAAATTTCGTTCAGATCGAAACCTCTGAATATGTCTTCCCGCGAAAAATTACGGTTGAATGCCTCTTGTGATCCGAAACTGTCATATTGTTTGCGTTTCTCAGTATCTCCCAAGACGGCGTATGCCTCACTAATCTTCTTGAATTTTTCCTCCGCCTCTTTGTCGCCGGGATTCTTATCGGGATGATATTTGAGCGCAAGTTTCCGATATGCCTTTTTTAACTCTTCGCTGGATGCCTTTTTATCGACTCCAAGTATTTTATAATAATCTTCTGCCATAGTGCCCTTATTCTATTAACTTCGCGGTATTTGTCAAGATCAACTCTGTGATAGATTAAAACCACTTTAGAATATATTTGTCAATGATATTAATAATCAAGGTCTGTGGTATCATGAGTGGCATAAACAGCATATGGAAATAATAAAAACTTCGGATATATTAAAAAGCATTACGAAAAAATACCTCGGACAAAACGTACCGTTTATACATAATAATATTTCGTGTCCCGCATAAAATGGAATAAAAAAACTTGAATGATTAGAAAAACAAGAATAAAGAGGGGAAAAATACAGATTTTCGATTTATGATGATTGAGCATTGTTATCTTTTGCTATAACTCATAAGAAATAATGGAGGATACCGGTAGTGGCACCAACCCGAAATCGGTCCGAAAGCACGAGGACAGCCCTTGTCATTACACAGGACCGGTCGGCTTTTCATACAGTGTGTAACAGTTTCCGTGGCAGGCGAGCTGTCGATGAGGCGAACAATATCGATACGGCGCTTGAGCTGCTCCGCAGTCGACATTATGATTTTCTTTTTATTGATCTCGATATCCTCCGTGACCAAACCGGGGGTAACGGATATAAAACCGCCTTGCAACCGCTCTGGCTTGCGGCACCCGATGTCGAGATCATCGTCATGTCACCTCCGGAAACGATCCGAGAGGCCGTCATGGCCGTCAAGGCCGGGGCAAGTAACTATCTCACCTACCCTCTTGATCCCGATGAGGTAAAATACGTTGCGGACAGCATCTACGATTCAATCGTCATGCAGTCCGAATTCGAGTACCTCCGGGACAAGTTCTGGGAGGGCGATTCTCTTGAACTGGTCCAGACAAAAAGCCCTGCCATGAAACAGGTGTTTGAAAAGGTCCGTTTGGTAGCCACCACCAACAGCACTGTCCTGCTCAGCGGAGATACGGGAACCGGAAAGAGCGTTCTTGCTAAACTGATTCACCGGCACAGTAATCGCAAGAATGGCCCGTTTATAAGTCTCCACTGTGGAGCGATACCCGAAACACTTTTGGAGAGTGAACTCTTCGGACACGAAAAAGGCGCTTTTACGGGAGCTGTGAGAAGGCAATTGGGAAAGTTTGAGATCGCGAAGGGAGGAACCATCTTTCTTGATGAAATCGGTACTATCACTCCATCTGCGCAGATAAAACTGCTTCAGATTCTACAGGAGGGCATCTTCCAGCGGGTAGGAGGAGAGGAAATAATTAATGCCGATGTCCGTGTTATCGCAGCGACCAACACAGACCTGAAAAAGATGACCGATACCGGTGAGTTCAGAAGGGATCTCTATTATCGCTTGAATGTCTTTCCCATCGAGATACCGGCATTGAGCGAACGTAGGGAGGATATTCGACTCTTTGTTGAGATATTCTTAAAGAAATTGAGTCAGTTTTCGAGTAAGGAAATTCGCGACATTCACCCGGATGTTCTGAAGGCCTTCATGAAATACCCATGGCCGGGAAACATCCGCGAACTGCAAAATCTGATTGAACGGGCCCATATTATCGAACAATCATCAGTACTGACACCAGAGAGCTTCCCAGGTGAACTTTTCGAAAGTCAGACCGGTTCCGGTGCTATACGTATCGACTCATCGCTGACACTTAAAGAACTCCGTCAAGCAGGTGTTGACCAGATGGAACGGCTCTACATCAAAGAAATCCTGACCGAGGAGCGCGGGAGTATCAGCAGTACAGCCAAAAGAGCGGGGATCACAACCCGTCAGCTCTCAAAACTAATGAACAAATATGGCCTTCACAAGGAAGATTTCAAGGTTCCCAAAACCATCTTGCAGGAGTGAGCTTTTAAAGGCTTGGAAATTTTATTTCTATCTTTTTCTCATACCGAGAACTTTTACTAATCCATATTATCGGAACTGATTATTCCTGTTTATACTCAACAGGAATAATCAATTCCTCCTATTATTATCCATATAATATCTGATAGTTATATTATGATTGACCCAATAGATCTCCTTCCCGCTAAGAAAATAAGAACTAATAATTCCTGTTCTTTTAGCCCACCATGTCATATTGTTCTATAATCACAAATAGTTATTATTAAGGCATACTATTTGCTTAAGGTAATTCATCAAAGTAAATGGAGGTTTTACAATGTCTCTAAAAATTCGACACACTGTATGTGTGGGATTAACATTGGCTATGGCCATCCTCTTAATCACCGGTATCACCTATGCAGGCGACAAGATAACCCTACTTGGTGAGATTAATGATGATTTTCAACTCATAACAGATGATGATCAGATCCTGGAGATCGTACAAGACGATCAAGGTGAAGAACTGGTTGGTCAGGCCGGAGAAAGAGTGGAGGTCGTCGGAGAGATCGTTGAGGAAGGATCGACACGTTTGATCAAGGTATTGTCTTACAAGTTGATGGACCAATAAAATCCAGAAAAACTGAATCATATATACCTGATACAGAATAGCAGTATAAGTTAGTGGATCATTATTTCAAGAAGGAGAAAATACGTAGCGATGGATAAACAGAATATATGCCTGGATGATGGGGAGCCTCCTGACGGTAGTCGTCTACAAACAACACTTGAGACAGTAGACACGGACACTCGAAGGGGCGAAGTGGGAAAGGTAAACCGTTTAATAGACCCGAAACGTGCAAATGTTTCGGGCTTTTTAACGAACTCCAGAAGCCTTCAATTTCGAAGAAAGTTTTTTAGAGATGTCAGCACCATCGAATGGAATGACTGGCACTGGCAACTTCGCCACAGAATTACCTCACTGAGTGAACTGGAAAATATGTTTCACCTCAGTGACGATGAAAGAAGCGCTCTCAGCGGGCATGGCTCATCATTTCCCGTTGCGATAACTCCTTATTATGCGAGTCTTATTGATCCAGATGATCCAATGCAACCACTACGACGAACGGTTATACCCGTTTCCGTGGAAAAAATTAAAAGTCTTGGAGAAAATGAAGACCCCCTGGGGGAGGAAAAAGATACTATTGTCCCCGGTCTTGTACACCGCTATCCCGACAGGGTACTTTTTCTCTTAACCAATACCTGTTCAACCTATTGCAGGTACTGTACGCGCTCACGGTCGGTAGGAGGTCATACAGACACAGATCTGCCAACAGACAGATGGAACAAGGCAATCGAGTATATAGAATCAAATCCTTCGATTCGCGATGTACTGTTATCGGGTGGAGATCCATTGACCCTTCCGGATAATACCCTGGAATCACTGCTATCAAGGTTACGTAGTATTCCTCACGTTGAGGTATTGAGAATCGGAACCAAGGCGCCGGTTGTCATGCCACAGCGAATTACCCCCGCCCTGTGCAGGATGCTTGGCCACTTCCATCCTCTCTGGATGAATATCCATTTCACCCATCCTGAGGAACTTACTCAAGAAGTGCGAAGGGCCTGTGAAAATCTCGCAAATGCCGGCATTCCTCTGCAGAGCCAAACGGTTCTGCTCTCGGGAATCAATGACGACGTCGATACCATGCGCCGTTTGTTCCACGGTCTGGTCATGATGCGCGTCAAACCATATTACCTTTTTCAGTGCGATCCAATTATCGGATCGGGGCACTTCAGGACACCGGTTGAAAAGGGGCTGGAGATTATAAAGGGACTGAGAGGCTACACAAGCGGATTCGCCGTTCCACTGTATGTCATCGATTGCCCCGGCGGTGGAGGGAAAGTACCGTTGATGCCCGACTATGTGATGGGTCGCGATGGCGACGATATCGTTCTGAAAAATTTCGAGGGCAATCTCTATCGTTATTTTGATGGAGAAGCCACACATATTCATTAGGACTGGTTGTGACAAGAAGAATGCAGAAGAAACTAAGAGTGGGGATTACCTACGATCTACGGGATGATTATCTCAAGGCAGGGTACACATCCGAAGAAACGGCCGAGTTTGACCGAGAAGATACCATCCATGCGATAGATTCAAGCCTGAGGGAACTGGGCTATGAACCTGTTCGGATCGGTAATGTAAAAGCCCTCGTGGAGCGCCTTAATGACGGGGATCGGTGGGATCTTGTATTCAATATTGCCGAGGGACTTAGCGGATACGGGAGAGAAGCCCAGGTACCTTCTCTCCTCGACGCATATGAGATACCCTACACCTTTTCCGACCCCCTGATACTTTCACTGACCCTGCACAAGGGAATGGTTAAGCGGGTTATACGCGATCTGGGAATACCGACTCCGGATTTCTGTGTCGTCGAATCTGAGTCCGACATTGCGTCCATCAATCTCCCCTTCCCTCTCTTCGTAAAACCTGTAGCGGAGGGAACCGGAAAGGGGATCGATGCCACATCAAAGATTATGAACCGTCAATCACTGAATACTGTTTGTACGAAGTTATTGCGGGAGTACCGCCAGGCGGTTCTAGTGGAAACGTTTCTTCCCGGCCGGGAGTTCACGGTGGGGATACTCGGAACAGGGAATGAAGCCGCGTCTATCGGTGTAATAGAAGTTCTTTTAAGAGACAATGCAGAACCCGATGTCTACTCATACGAGAATAAAGAACAATTCAAAGAACGGGTGGAATATCGTCTGATGAGCGATATAACAGCCGCGGAGGCGGAGAGAATAGCCCTTGCGGCATGGCGGGGTCTTGGAGGAAGAGATTCCGGACGTGTCGACCTTCGCACCGACGCCTCCGGAGTCCCAAACTTTATGGAAGTAAACCCCATCGCCGGACTTCATCCCGTAAACTCCGATCTCTGTATCATTGCTTCAATGAAGGGCATGACCTACACTGAACTGATCGATTCTATTATGAAATCTGCCATAAACCGAATGAATGGTACGGGGAAAATCCGCTGATAAACCATGAATGAGAATGTAATGATAGGACTGATACACAATGTCCCTCAAACAGGATCGTATGCCTTCACCGAGGCATCATCGGATGTGATGACCCAAGTGGAATCTATCGAGGAGGCTCTGAGAAACCTCGGATATTCCTCAAAGCGAATTCCCTTTACCCGAGATATCGACGCGTTTCTTGAAGCATTCAGGGAAAAACACATCGATATGGTCTTCAATCTTTGCGAGACCGTTGATGACGATCCGATGTTTTCGGGACATGCGGCCGCCGTTTTTGAACTCACCGGCGTCCCCTTTACCGGTTCTCCTTCGTCGGCTCTTACGGTTACGACAGATAAAACTATGACGAAACGCATATTGAAGGCGTGCGGAATACGGACTCCCAAGTATCTTATCTATGACGGACGTCCCCATTTTAATCCAGCTTGTCTCACCTTCCCGGTCATCGTAAAACCGAGATGTGAGGATGCCAGTATCGGAATCGACCAGGAATCAGTGTTCGAAAGTGAAGCCGCTCTAAAGGAGGCCCTGGGATCGTTCCATGAACGGTTCGGCTCTTTGCTTGTTGAAGAATACATCGATGGCAGAGAATTTAATGTTTCACTCTTCGGATATCCCACTGCCGACGTTATGCCTATCGCCGAGATAGACTTTTCGGCTTTTCCCCGTGATATCCACCGTATCGTGGGTTATCGGGCCAAATGGGATGAATCGTCTCCTGAATATCACAATGCCGTAAGGAAGTTTCCCGGGAATCTCCCCTTACCTCTCCAAGAATCTCTGGAGAAGATCGCCCGTGAATGCTTTACCCTCTTCACCCTTAGGGATTACGCACGGGTTGATTTCAGAACAGACCGTCGTAACAGGCCATATGTACTTGAAATAAACGCTAATCCTTGCATCAGCCCTGATGCCGGATTTATCGCCTCCCTTGAGCATGCAGGTATAAACTATACGGAGATGGTACGGCACTTCGTGGAATTCATGTCGCTTCGCTCACACTGATATGATCAAACCGATTACACACAACGACAGAAGTATGATCCTCAATCTTTTGAGACAGAGCGGTGTTTTCAATACCATGGAGATTACCGTAGCGATGGAGTTAGTCGATGAAGTGCTTGAAAAAAATAATCAAGAAGATTACCAGACCTATTCATACTATGATGACAAAAAGCAATTCATGGGCTATATCTGTTTCGGTCCGATACCGATGACGGATTTTTGTTACGACCTTTACTGGATAGCGGTTGACAAACAGGCCCGGGGGAAAGGCGCTGCTGCTGAACTTGTCGGATTTATGGAAAAACAGGTTGGTCGGCAGGGAGGTTCACGGATATACGTCGACACCTCAAGCACGCCCCTCTATGAAGCCGCTCGAAGATTCTATGAAAAACAAGGATATTCTCGCGTCTGCATCCTGGAAGATTTTTACCGGGAAGGAGACAGCAAGATAATCTTCATGAAAAACATCGATGCATCAAAGCAAACAAATTCAGGAATAACAATCCCCAAAAACGAGTAAGGAAAGGAATCGTGGAAGACATTAGAATAGGATGTATCCAGTGCGGGCGTGAGTTTGTTTTTACTGCCGCAGAACAACGCCAATACAAAAAGAGAAACTTCAGCAATCCCAGACGGTGCCCGGAATGCCGCAAAAAGAAGGCGAAGATGAATGGCACTGATGAAAATTCGAAAAGCAGAAACAAAAAAGATACGGAAATGTACTGGTAGGATATAATCTCCTGGTACATACATCAGAAAAACTACCCCGCCTTTGTCTCAGCCTCAGTAGTACAGGGAGACAGTGGATTACCAAGGGGATACCTGTGCTTGCTTCACTATGGGACACTGAAAGTTTTTTGAAACGGAACGCTTTTCTCTGTAAGTATGTATACCCGACAGGTGTGTTTTAAAGGTGTACCCCCATACCATTCTCCGACCTCTTCCCAAAAAACCAAACAGGCAAATAGTTCTGCCATAGGTAGTATATCATCACCCCTGCCGCGTCACGATACCTCATCGTGATGCCTCTATCATGTCACCGAATCAACTATCCACTCTTCTGTAATTTTTTCCTGCATGCCGTGTTTGGATTCACACAGTAATCGTCAAGAAAAAAACATGGACTTTTATATGGAGAATTAGTAAGAGTTTTAAGCTCGATGTGTGCATCGCTTAATCCTGTTTGCTTTCTACATGTTAGCATGCCACATCGAGAACTTGTATAAGGAGGAAATTGTTTTGGAGAAGTTCTTAAGCACATTCGGTGGAATTGTATGGGGACCGGTTACTATCATTCTTTTGGTAGGTACAGGAATTCTTCTGACTCTGTTGGTGAAGGGCATTCAGGCCCGTAAATTTACGTATGCAATAAAACTTATCTCAGGCAAGTATGACAATCCCAATGATCCAGGAGAGATCAGTCATTTCCAGGCATTGAGTGCCGCCCTTTCCGCCACCATCGGTACGGGGAACATCGCCGGTGTGGGAACGGCAATCGCACTCGGTGGACCGGGAGCGGTGTTCTGGATGTGGGTTACCGCCGTATTCGGTATGGCGCTCAAGTACAGCGAGTGCCTGCTGTCTTTAAAGTACCGGGTAATCCATGAAGACGGATCGGTCAGTGCCGGTCCGATGTATTACCTCGAAAGGGGCCTTGGACAAAAATGGCTCGGCTTTCTTTTCGCTCTTTTCGCTGCAGTGGCGTCCTTTGGGATTGGGAACATGGTTCAGGCCAACTCAGTTGCGGAACCGGTTCAGACTTATTTTGGAATTCCCAAACTGGTCAGTGGCCTGATCATCGGTTTGCTGGTCTTTGCGGTCATCGTCGGAGGCATTAAACGGATAGGACAGGTGGCGAGCAGGCTTGTACCTTTCATGTCGATCTTTTATGTTTTTGCCGCACTCATAGTTATTCTAATCAATTTTACCTCCATTCCGGCAGCACTCATGCTGATATTTCATGATGCCTTTACAGGTACAGCAGCTACAGGCGGTTTCGCCGGAGCTGCGGTGGCACAGGCAATCCGTTTTGGCGTGGCCCGAGGTGTTTTCTCGAATGAGGCGGGTTTGGGAAGTGCTCCCATTGCACATGGTGCTGCACAGACAAAGGAACCGGTCAGAGAGGGTCTCGTTGCCATGCTGGGACCGTTCATCGATACGATTATTATCTGTACTATGACCGCTCTCGTAATCATTACGACCGGGGCCTACACCGAAGGCCTGACCGGTGCGGACCTCACGGCACGGGGATTCAACATCGCTCTTCCCGGAATCGGAGGTTACATGGTCGCTATCGGTATCATATTCTTTGCTTTTTCAACCATTATCAGCTGGTCGTATTACGGAGACCGGTCTATTGAATATTTCATGGGAACCAAATCGGTTCTGCCCTATCGGATCTTCTTCTGTCTCCTTATTCCCCTCGGAGCAGCTGTTGAGCTGGACACCGTCTGGATGATATCCGATATCTTCAACGGCCTCATGGCATGGCCCAATCTGGTTGGCCTCCTCTTTCTGAGCGGTGTTGTTGTGAAGACCACCAAGGAATATTTTAACGATCCTACAAAGCAGTAAATTGCAATCAAATCACGGGCAAAAAACGGGGATTGTACCTCCCCGTTTTTTGCTTTTTCACTTATTCACATTTATCTATCCGAGGCTCCGGCCTGATTTTGACGAGTCGTATCATGGGACCTGCTCATACAATTTATCATTGACACATATACGCCGATTGCCTATACTTCATTGTAATTTCTTATAATTTTGGTAGTAGCATTCATTATAGATAGTATGATGCTATTCTTTATGTATAAGCTGTAAATAACCCTGTTCGGAATCATTACTCATCAATAATACATTAGGAGAAGGAGAATGCACGGTTTCAGCGATTTTTTTCAAAGGATTGCCGTTCTGCTTGAAAAGGTAAAAAGCGGAAATGATCCCTGGCAGTTCCTTCTATCTTTGGCCATACTGATCGGAGGCTTTTTTCTGCTGGAACTCCTGTGGCGTCACTTTAACAAACGGATTCAGACGATATTGAGGCAAAAGAGTGTAAAAAGGTGGCTGCCCTACTTTTCCGGTTTTCTTCCCGCGCTTCGTCTTGCAGTCGCAGCCCTGCTCATCAGGATCACGGAAATTCCTCTCATGATACCCGAAAAATTGGTTGTTCTTCTGCACGGACTTGAATCATTCCTCTTTGCCTTAGCTTCGATTCTTTTGATCTTCCAACTCGTGAGGATTCTCGACCTTCTTCCGAGGACCTTCCGGAAGAAAGCCACGGAACCATTCCTGAACCGCTTCAGAGGTATCCTGAGAATTGCGGCAATCTTTGTTGCTGCGATCATATTTGCCTATACCCAGAAAGACCTCTTCCCGTGGTTGTGGAAATCTTCCTGGTGGGTTTACGTGCTCCTTGTCCTGGCGTATGCTATTATCTATATCGGGGGGAAATTGTTAACGACCTTCCTGGGCACCATGACGGTTGCCCTCAAGGATAGCGAAGAGAAGATTCGGCTTCGGCTCCTGCTTCAGGCAGCTCTCTGGCCAATCCGCCTGCTCCTATTGGCCATTGCCATCTATGCGACACAGGAAATACTGAAATTCCCGGCAACAACCGATCAGATTTTGGGGATGGCCACAAATATAGTCGCCACCCTGGTGGTTGTGATCTTTCTTTACCAAATGTTGAATATCGTTGAATACGAACTCACCAAATTCGTCCGGAGAGATGACAACGAGTTCGATATGAACTTCGTCCAGATGGTTCGCATTGTCTTAAAGGTCCTGATAGTGCTGTTCGGTTCGATCTATCTCCTCAAGGCAGCAACGGGCAAGCCGATGACCACTCTTCTTGCCGGTCTCGGCATCGGGGGGCTGGCGGTCGCCCTGGCAGCCCAAGATACCCTGAAAAACCTCTTCGGAAGCTTTATGATCATGGTGGATAAACCTTTTCAGATCGGTGACAGGGTCGTCGCCGAAGGTGTTGACGGTTACGTGGAAGAGATAGGATTTCGAAGCACCCGCCTGCGCACCCTTACCGGTCATCTCGTTTCCGTTCCCAATGAAAAGATGGCGGGCGCCAGTATCGAAAATATCGGAAGGCGCCCCAGCATCCGACGGTATACCAATATTACCATTACATACGATACTCCGGTGGAGAAGGTTGAACGCGCCGTATCACTCATCAAGGATATCCTGAAGGATCATCGCGGCATGCACCCCGATTCCCCTCCGCAGGTTTTCTTTGACGAATTCAACGATACATCACTAAACATCGCGATGTTCTACTGGTTCCATCCGCCGGACTACTGGGAAGCAATGCGATTCGCAGAAGAAGTCAATCTGCGAATCATGCGTGCATTCGAGGCGGAGGGGATAGAATTTGCCTTCCCGACATCGACGACATATCTGGCTCAAGACAACAGGAGACCGTTGACCATATCCCTTACGAAAGAACAGGGTCAGGACAACAAAAAATAAGTTGTACAGGGGTGCATTACAGAGAGGAGGTAACCAGCCATGTCGAGGTTTCTAAAAAAAATGTCTCGAAAAGCGGGGCTTCCACCGGGAACTCTCATTCATGTCGGTGAGAGAAAGACCGAAGAAGTGGCGATCACCATTATTGATTATGATCAAACAACCTATAAGAGAATAGAGGCACAGACGATTGAAGAGTGCGCTCCGTTCAAAGAAACCTCCACCGTATCATGGATCAACATCGATGGTCTTCATCAGGTTGACATCATCGAAAAGATCGGGGGACAGTTCGGCATTCATCCCCTGGTTCAGGAAGACATACTGCATACGGGGCAGCGTCCCAAAATGGAGGACTACGACGACTACATTCTTTTAATCATGAAGATGCTTCACTATGACGATGAAGAAAATACCGTCAAAACGGAACAGATCAGTATCATCCTGGGGCAAAATTTCGTGATTTCCTTCCAGGAGGCGGGAGGCGATGTCTTCAACCCCCTCCGCGAAAGGATAGGCACCGGAAAGAGCCGGGCCAGACGGATGGGTTCGGATTATCTCGCCTATTCGCTCCTCGACGCCATAGTTGATAACTATTTTATTCTCTTGGAGAAATGTGGAGAAAGAATAGAGAGCCTTGAGATCGATCTGACCCAGAACCCGCAACCGCAAACCCTCCAGGATATCCATAGCCTAAAGCAGGAAATCATATTTCTGAGAAAGTCCGTCTGGCCGCTCAGAGAGATTATAAGCGGCTTGGAGCGTGCTGAATCGCCCCTGATTCACGATAATATCTCCATCTATCTCCGCGACCTTTACGATCATACGATCCAGGTGATTGATTCGGTCGAAACGTATCAGGACATCCTTTCCGGGATGACAGATCTTTACCTCTCCAGTGTAAGCAATAAGATGAACGAGGTCATGAAGGTACTGACCATCTTTGCATCAATCTTTATTCCTCTGACCTTCATGGCAGGTATATACGGAATGAACTTTGAGTTTATGCCCGAGCTCAAAATAAAGTGGGCTTATCCAGCCCTCTGGGGTGTAATGATTGCCGTCACTGCCGTTCTGCTTACGTTCTTCAAACGGAAGAAATGGTTGTAACTAGCCGAACTCTTATACCTGTGCGAATTGGTTCGTAGAAAATTCGTCAAACATATCAGTGCATGCAAGGGATGTAGCATGATGAAATTGTGATTCATCTCATATGCTGTCTCGAGCGTATCATTCGATATATCCGAGATATTCCTTTTCGAGATAGGTGAAGTCTATCTGATCATCCCGATAGGGAAGCGACTCTCGTATAGGCTCCGGGATCGCCCCCCATCTCGATTCGAAATCCTCCAGGAATACCCGACGCCCCTTTAGAAAGTCTTCAACCTTGTTCTTCAGGAGAGCCTTGTCGCGAAATTTTGGATAGGCGTTCATCAGATCCATGTTCGCCCTGTCGCTCTTGATGGGGTTATGATATCCCAGATGATCAGGATCGGAGCCAAACCTGAGCTGTACCCGCATGATATCGCTGTATGAGGCAAGCGACTGGCGCAGGGAAACCTTCAGGTCGTCTTCGCCGATTGTTCCGGTATTAGCCAGATAGCACTTGATCCTGTTCTTTTTTATGATCTCATAAAAGAGCAAGGCGTGTTCAAGGCGATCGCCCACAAGAAAGGGGTCGAGGAAAACGACACGTTTAAATGTCCCCGCCTCTTCCGGGTTTCCTCCAGAGCTTTCGATCGATTCTCCGTAGATGAACTGCATCGTTGCCTGTTCGGGTGACAGTCTCGATATGACGCTTGCGAGGGGATTTCTCGTCAATATAATAATGTAATCGAGCCTGTCTGTTCTCAGACTCTTACTGGCAATCCCCAGATTTTCGCGCCTGACTACGGCACGTCCGTTTCCTGTCTTGCTGGTATCCTTGAAATCAGGGGTATAGGGATAGCGTGAGATTGCGACGTTTTCGAGAAAGGCATCGACGCCAAGGGCGGCGCGGAGGATCTCCGGTTGACTCTCGTCGAGTCCTTCCGTTTTTATGTATACCCCACCCTGCTCAAATGCCGCATAGCTTCCATCCATGCCGATAATCCCTCCGTCGTCACCGATCATCTCCGAGGATTCCCGCGGCAGCTTTGCCAGCTTCCGGCAGAGTGTCGTGGTCTTTCCCGTTGCAGTGAGACCGGAGACCCCGGTAACCCGCTCCTGGAGTTCCGGCCGTTCCGTCTCGAGGTCATAGATCCAGAGATGATCGCGTCTCGCTCCGCAATGCAAAAATATCCCTTTATGATCCAGTTCCTTTACACGCCATCCCTCGAACTGAAAGATGCCTTTCTTTGCCTCTCCCAGATAGATTGTGTTGCGGCAGATCTTCACCTGTTCTCCCCTCTTATCACCCATCCAGAGGCGAACCGTTATGTCCTTATCGATCAGTTTCTTAAACTTGTTGGATTCAAAAGAATCATCGGTAAAAAAGATGATGGTGTAGGTAGGCTTTTCAACTACCCGGGCGGCCGATGTATCTTCAAAAAGAAGTTTGATCCCGTAAGCGATCTGGGCGTAGCGAACCGGCATGATGAATCGTGCCGTCACATCATCTCTCCCATCGCCGACGATGGTATCGAGAGAGATGATCCTTTCCTCCCCTAGACACTCCACGGCCTTTGAGGCAAGGGCCTTTTCTTCGTCGCCGAAGGGGTGGTCGACACTGTTTTTCGTATGGGGAGCCGATCGTGACATGGGTTCTGAATCGGCGGCGACGGAACCCAGGTTTGTCTGAATCACGCCATCCTGCTGTAAGGCGATCTCCTTGATCTGTTCAAGAGATTTTCCTTCGATCAATCTCCCGGTTTTCTTTGCGTCGCAATATATCTTCTCGGCAGCCTGTTTAAAATAATTGGCCATATGCGCTCCTGAAATCAAATTTCTATGAATTATAGTCGAAATGTAATAGTAAAGTAACGCTACTCTCTCCTATTCGGTACCTGACCTGTCAGCTATTCTTTCCCTGCAGATAAGCGATCATGGGGTCGGTGACCAGCGGCACCACATCACCGATCATGTGGGGCATCAGGTTATCCATCACCTTCGGCATCAGATCGGGCATTTGTTCGAGCATGTAATCGGGCATTACAATTTTACGGGCAACCCGATTGAGCATGACGGGCATCACTTTCGGCAACATCATCGGCAGCAGCCGAGGGAAGAGGATCGGGAACAGGGGCTTCATCACCTGCATAGATCCGGGAACCTTGCCGAAGAAACGCATCATCGGCCCCATTCCGAACGGCATCGCATCGATCAGTTCAGGCCACATGGTCCCCATCAGATCGGCGAATCCCTGAGGAGTCATCAGATCAATCATGGCCTCAAAAACGCCCCACTGCTTCTGCACCTCGGGATTCGGATCGGGAAATTCGTAGCCGAGGGTTGAGGCGGCGAATCGGGCAAGATCGACAATCTCGATCGGTTTGTTTCTCTTCTGCGCCGAAACCCGAAGTTGGACCTCACAACAGGGACAGAGGGCCAGCACTGTGCTTGCACCGACTGCAAGGGCCTCATCCAACCGGGTTCCCCCTATATCTGCAGCTATGGGTGGATCCTTGATCAGGGTCAGGACGCTCCCGCAACAGTGCGCCGCATCGTGATGATGGGTCATCTCGACGAACCTGACGTTGGGGATCGCCTTGATCAGGTCCCGCGGGGGTTCGTATACCCCTGATACACGACCGATATGACACGAGTCATGCCAGGTAACCGTGATAGGCTCTTGACCCGTATCGGGAAAGGAAAATTCACCGGCCTTGATCTTATCTGAAAGGATTTCGCTGTAGTGAACCCCTTTGATACCGTACTCTATTCCCAGCTTCTTGGTCCATTGCGGATACACATTCCGCCACATCATATCACAGGCCGGGCATGAGGAGACCACCGTATCGACGCCTGCTTCCTTCATGGCATCGATGTTTCTTCTCATAATCGTTTCGAAAACGTCCCACTGACCGGATACAAGCATCGGTGTTCCGCAGCAGTTTTCTTTCTCCGCCACGTAGGTAAAATCAACACCGGCCTCATCGAGCAACCTGACCGACGCCTGTGCAATATCATGCTCAACGTAACTGGCCGTACAGCCGGCAAAATAGGCGATCTTCGCCTTGTGCCCAGGACCGTGTTTTTCCTTCAAATCAGGGGGAAACCAGTCGGCGCGATTCTTGCGGTATCCCGCCCATATATCACCCTCCTTGAGGTTCGATAATGCCATCATCTCGAAGGGGGGGAAGGTCATCCGTTTCTCTTCATGAACCAGCGTACCGCGTAGCTTCATCCACGACGGTTCGATGGGCAGCGAGGCCGAGCAGCGCAGGTTGCACAGTTCGCAGGTCGTGCAGACCAGGATCGTGTCTACCATGAACTGATTCCACTCTTCACGCCCCTCCATGTATTCACGCAGCCAGTACCATTTGCCCCGCGGGCTTTGACTCTCCCATCCCCTCCCGTAGAACTGGTCGCATTCTTCGATGCAGTACCCGCACTGTGAGCAACTGTACGCATACCAGGCGACATCGGCCGGGATATTCCGAACGGAATCTTTCGGCCTCTCCCCGATTCTCGTAATGACATGATTGGCATAGGGACGCACCGCCGGTTCAAACCATGATCCGGCTGTGATCGCCGCCCCCATCAGGCCTTCGGTGATTACCTTTCCCGGATTCATGATGTCGTTCGGATCCATCTCCTTTTTAAATGCCTTGAGCCGCGCAAGGCGATCCTTTCCCAGTATCTCCGGTGCCTTCTTGGCAAAATACAGGCCTGTTGCATAGGCACGGCCGCCGTACTTCTGGGCGACCTTCATGATCGAGAGTGAAAGGCTGAAGACAAAGTTGTATGAAAAGGTGCGCTCATCGCTGGGGATGAATCCGAGGATTACGACCTCTGACTTTCCAGAGGCGTTCCTGTGTATTATAACCCCTTCCTTGACGATCGGCTGGTTGATCTTGCCTTCTATCTCATCCATGACGTCGCCGAGGCTGCTCAGGGGAATGACAACCTCAGCAGGAACCAGACTGGGCCCCAGCCGTTTTACGATCATCAGCTTGAAGCGATTCTTCCATTCGTGCTCGGCGATCAACTCGCTCAAAATTTCCGCCTGGCATCGCTTTATGAGTCTCCCCAAACCCTCCATGACCACATCCCGGTCTTTCTTTCGGAAAGTCAGGGTAGTGATATAGGAGGCGGGGAGCAGTATCCTCTCCTCGGCGGGATGTCCCAAATGTTCCCGCAGAGGTGCCCTGTTTTTGAGTTCCGCCATACGGGGATTTATAAAGAGGACGGACCAGATCGGCAGTTCCTCCTCTTCCAGTGCGATAAAAAATTCCTGAAGATCATGGGCGTCGGGACATCCGATCGATACGACCTCCATCTCTTCCAGGGGTTGGACACGAATGGTCAGTTCACTGATAAATCCGGTAATTCCTTCCGCCTCAGAGATCAGATCAAGATCCTGACCGCTGAACTCCCGGATATTACCATCCGGAAGGACAACCCGGGCGCTGACAACGGTATCACGGAACCATCCAGATTCATACGATCCGATCCCGGCACCCCCCTGAGCCAACCATCCGCCGGCGGTGGAACCCGGATAGCTGGTTGGATAGGTCTTCAGCATGCGTCCGTGGCGCGCCAGTTCCTTATCAAGTTTTTCCCAGACTACACCGGGTTGTATCGTTGCCGTGTTTTCTTCGTTGTCGATGCCCATAACACGGTTCATCCTATAAAAATCAACTACAATTCCCTTTTTGACCGGAAGAACGCCACCATATCCCGAAGAGGCCTTCCCGCGCGGTGTTAGGGGAATGCCGTTGTTCCTCGCCCAGCGGATCAGATCCGCCAATTCGATCTCATCGACGGGCTGGACTACCGCATCAGGCACCGTGTTTCCGATCAGCGGTTTGACGAGGCTTGGAACCGCAGCGATATCATGCCCATAGAGTTTTCTTTCCATCTTGCTAAAAGTCACCCTGGAACCGAATTTCTCTTTAAGGTAGGTTTGATGTGCAGCATCGAGTCTTTTCATGGCAACCTCCGTCACACTCCGTAATTTAAAATCTGTAAGCCAAGCCAATATCAAGGCTGTATTCACTCAGCGAGGTTTCATAGGATGCAATCGCCTGGGTTGAATTGGCTCCGTTTATCGTCACCTCGGGTGCATACATGACACCCAAATTCATATCCAACTTCTCGGTAATCACCACCCCGATCCCCGCAGTGTAATGATGCTCCTGAATGGCCGGAAAAGCAATACCTTCAAAGGCCTGGCCGGTGGGGAGGGGGTTGGCACCATAATTGTAACCGATTCGCAGCCTCACGATATTTGAGGCATCGTATTCGACACCGATGGCATATACCCACTGGTTATCCCAGTTGCAGTTCCAGGCACCGCTGTTCGAACTGTTCTTGGCATATTGCGGGCCATCCTTCATGGTATCATCCCAATTGATCCACTTAATATCGGCGGCGACCCGTAGTTTCGGGGTAATCTTATAACCGAATCCCAGAATAACGTTTTGGGGCAGGTCGAGATCCAATTTGTCCTTCCCGGCAGTCGTATTGAACTCAAAGTCGGGAAAAGACTGTTTGCTGATATAGGAAAGTGCAACGGAGAACCGATCGGTGGGTTTGACCAGGATACCAGCCTGGAATCCGTATCCTAACTGGCTGTCTTTATCATGGGAAACGATCGTTCCGAGGTCCGTCAGACCTGCATTATACCCCATGGTTGTGTAGTCAAGATTTAAGGCCACGCCTACGGAAACCGTCTTGTTAATACGGTATGAAAGGGCCGGAGCGAATTTCATCATCTCGAAGCTGGTATAGACAACATTGCCGTATAGAGAGGCCGCATAATCCACTCCCATGCCGGCGACGCCGTACGCACCTACGCCGAAATTGAGTCGGTCATTGACGGGGATAACCAGTCCGAAACAGGGCATCGGTGCAACGCCCGTATCCGAGCTTTCCTTGACCGTCATACCTCCGAAATACGGGATATGGGTGGCCTTATATTCCGAATCGGGAACGAACAGCACAACACCGAAATCGATCCTCCCTTCCAGTTCGCTCATACCTGCCGGGTTGACCATAATTGCTGCGGTATCCAGTGGGAGTGCCGATCCTGAGCCGCCCATCGAACGCATCAAAGGTCCGAAACCGATGACCTGCATCCCATTGGTAGCGACAGCCGATTCGTATAATCCGAACACAGCGATACAACCAAACAGGCAGGTTGCTAACATCAATATTTTTGATTTTCCGGCCATGGGAATGTACCTCCTTAGTTTTGTTAACCGCCGAGATTCCCTTTGAATTCACAAGGCATACGTATCGGGTTGGGTTGAAGAGTTCCGTGAAATACATGAGCGAAAGATGCTTTTGTGTAGTTTACACAGGGTTGACTAAATTTTAAGCGAAACGGCATATCGTGTCAAGTTCAATATTTCAGCAGTGTTAGGAATTCACACTATGTCTGTTACTGTAGATGGGATAAGTTATTCTGTTAAGAGTTCATCAAGATGTAGCCGATAAAATCGATAAGACTTAGGCTGATTTCGCCATTTGAAGAGGTTTAATAGCGTATGGACACTACGCAATCGATTCAGGGAGAAGCGGCAGATGGTTCCCTGTCCGTTACTTTTCAAGACTTGTCCCGTCATACCACCAATAGTCATTCCAGTGGACGGGATCGTAAAACCTCACCCTATCGTCTACCCGTATAAGAGGCGCGGAATCCATCTCATTTCCCTCATGAATAAGCCTGTCTGCCGTCATAACAATACCCAAGAAGAACCCATGTTTTCTTACTGCCTGGCGGCTGTATGAAGCACAGGTAGGGTACATGGGACACCGGTCTCCGTCTACCGGTGATATATAATTTGAAAAGAAGTTCAGACCAGCTAAAACGGTTTGTGAAAGCAGAGAGATATCTTCCTGATGAGCATCGGGCTGTGCTCCGACTGTTTGTCTGGTATCACCGAATCTCCACGGTTCAAAGGAATCGCCGGCATTCACACCCATAGGTGTCCCCATGACAAGCCATACAAGGATTATGGAAATACTGAATAGAAGTTTCATCCTGTATCGTCAAAATCTCATACTCACCATAAGATAATTACATTCATTGTTGCTGTCATGCAGGTATGAGAGGCTGGTCCTGTCCCTGAGGCCCTGTAGAAATTCTTTTTGAGATCTTTGGTTGTATTTGTGGGCACTGCTGACAGCGCTGTATATATTGCCGCCGTACCATCCAAGTTCAAAAAAGGTAACAACGCTACCGGTTACATACTTTTCGTCGTTAAACAGTTCTATGGCACTCCAGATAAAGGCTCCGTTCAGGAGAAATGCAACAATGGCATCCCGCGGTCTCTCGGT
>DAISYQ010000030.1:0-41911 GCA_036825195.1 Syntrophales bacterium | reverse complement strand
CCGACGACCTACTGATTAAGAGTCAGTTGCTGCTACCAGCTGAGCTAAGGGCCCTGCATGTTTTGAATGGTCGTATGTATGGTACGCCCGGTTGGATTCGAACCAACGACCAACAGATTCGAAGTCTGCGACTCTATCCAGCTGAGCTACGGGCGTTTTCTTTCTTGTTCGGGCATCACCGCTATCGGAAAAAATAGAGCCACAAAAAACCGCTTCAAGAAAATTGACTTCCCTATCTATTCTTTTGAGTCTCTTTCGTCAAGGATTTTTTTTGGCTGTTCCCGGGATGTAGACCAGAATCCGGTTTCCAGGTGACAGGCGACGTACTGTCCATTGCCTCTATCGTCAAGGGTTGGCAGTATCTTGTCGCATATGTCCATCCTGTACCGGCACCGGGGATGAAAGGGACAGCCGGAGGGGGGATCTATCGGACTCGGTATGGTGCCTCCCAGCAGTATCCTTTCTTTCCGGTATGTTGGGTCTGGAACGGGGACGGCTGAGAGGAGGGCTTGCGTATAGGGATGAAGAGGGGTGCTGTAGAGTGATTTCTTGTCCGCGAGTTCCACGATTTTTCCAAGGTACATGACGGCGATCCTGTCGCTGATATGCTTGACTACACTCAGATCATGACTGATAAAAAGATAGGTGAGGTCAAAATCCTTCTGGAGATCCTTCAGGAGGTTGAGTATCTGGGCCTGTATGGAAACGTCCAATGCCGAGACGGGTTCGTCCGCGACGACGAGGTCCGGATTCAGGGCAAGGGCTCTCGCTATGCCGATGCGCTGTCTCTGACCGCCGCTGAATTCGTGGGGATATCGTCCCATCTGTTCCCGGTTCAATCCCACGGTTTCCATCAGGCGGGCAATCGTATCACGGTCTCCCTTTTTACCGTGTATGATGAGAGGTTCTCCCACGATGTCGCCCGCGCTCATCCGCGGATTCAGGGATGAAAAGGGGTCCTGAAATATGAACTGCACCTTTCTTCTGAAATCCTTTAACTCTTTGCCTGAGTAGGTGCATATATCATTTCCGTTGAAGGAGATCTTTCCGCCGGTTGGTTCCTCGAGTCTGGTAATGAGACGGCCGAGCGTTGTCTTTCCGCACCCTGATTCGCCCACCAGCCCCATGGTCTCCCCCTTGAAGACCTGTAGATCCACACCGTCCACGGCTTTTACCATCTTATGCTTACCCTGCAGGAAGCCGCTCCGTACGGGAAAATATTTTTTCAGTCCTTCAATGGTGAGTAAGACCGAATTTTTCTGTGTTTCGTTTTGGCTATTCATGTCAAGCATATTTCCAGCATCGTACCTGATGGCCTGGTGATTTCTCAATGAGTTGCGGTTCCTGCCTGGCGCATATCTCCATCACGTCCGGACATCTGTTCCGGAAACTGCATCCCGCAGGCAGTTCATACAGATTCGGGACGGTCCCCGGAATTGTTTTGAGATAACCGTTTTCCTCCGAGACCTGTTTCGGTGTCGATTCCAGCAGTCCCCTTGTGTAGGGGTGGAGTGGTGTGGAAAAAAGTTCGAGTACGCTGCAGTATTCCACCACTTTTCCCGTATACATGACCGCCGCATTCCGGGCCGTTTCCGCAACAATCCCGAGGTCGTGGGTTATGAGCATGACGGATGTTCCCACTTCATCCTTGAGTTTGTTGATCAAATCAAGGATCTGGGCCTGGATGGTCACATCGAGTGCCGTTGTGGGTTCGTCCGCAAGCATCAACGCGGGGGTGCATGCGAGCGCCATGGCTATCATGACCCGTTGGCGCATTCCCCCGCTCATCTGGTGGGGATAATCATTCAGTCTGTTTCGTGCAGAGGGTATTCCGACGAGACGAAGCATATCACATGCCCGGTCAAGCGCTTCTTTCTTCGAAAGCCCTTCGTGGAGTTGTATCACTTCGGAGATCTGATCTCCCACTTTCAGGACAGGGTTGAGCGAGTTCATCGGCTCCTGGAAGATCATGGATATGTCGTTCCCGCGGAGCTTTTGCATGTCGGTTTCGTCAAGGGTGAGAAGATCGGTGCCCTTGAAGTTGATCTGGCCCGAGACGATGCGGCCGGGCGGATAGGAAATCAACCTCATGACAGACAGGGCGAGAACGGTCTTGCCGCACCCTGATTCTCCGACGATGCCCAGGGTGTCGCCTCTGTCGATAGAGATGTCCACCCCGTCAACAGCCCTGACGGTACCGTTTCTTGTTTCGAACTGTGTCTTCAGGCCGTTTATTTCAAGAATTCGAGACATTGGAAGCCCGGCTCAGGTCCATAAGAAATTGTACAAGAAGCCTCACGCCTACACCGGACGCTCCCTTGGGGATGTACGGTTTCTCTTTTGTCAGGAGAGCGGGACCGGCGATATCCAGATGGACCCAGGGAAGATCGTTCACGAATTTCTTGAGCAAAAGGGCCGCCGTTATCGTGCCGGCAGGCCGTCCGCCGGTATTTTTCATGTCTGCCACATCGCTCTTTATCAGTTCGTCGTATTCGTGCCACAGGGGGAGCTCCCATACCATCTCGCCTGTCGCATCCGAAGCGCTGCGAATCTTCTCTTTCAGATCGCTGTCGGTTCCCATCATGCCGGTGATAAAATCGCCCAGTGCCACGACACATGCCCCGGTCAGCGTGGCTATGTCGATGATTGCCGCCGGATTGTATTTCCCCGCGTATGTGAGCGCGTCCGCCAGGATCAGCCTCCCCTCGGCGTCGGTGTTCTTGACTTCTATTGTGAGACCCGACATGGTTTTCAGAATATCTCCCGGTTTGTACGCCCTTCCACCGGGGAGATTTTCCGTAGCGGGAATAATGCCCACTACATGCAATGGTATCTTCAGATCGGCAGCAGCCTGGATGGTCCCGATCACCGCGGCGCCGCCGGACATATCCGATTTCATTTCATCCATCTTTTCAGCCGGTTTTATTGAGATTCCACCACTGTCGAAGGTGATTCCCTTGCCGACCAGCACAATCGGTTTGTCGTCTTTTTTGCCTCCGTTGTATTCCAGCACGATCAGTTTTGCCTCTTCGGCACTGCCCCGTGCCACACCGAGCAGGGCGTTCATCCCCAGTTGCTTCATGGCGGATTCATCCAGTATTTCGATCTTGAGATCTTTTTCTCTGGCCATGTCACCGGCCCTCTCCGCCAGGATTGTGGGTGTCATATCGTTGGATGGCGTGGAGATAAGGTCTCTCGCGTAGTAGACAGCCCGCGAGATTATCTCCGCTGTCTTTGCGCCTTCCCGCATATCTTCCAGCAGTCCGGATCGGTTTTCTACTATGACCAGTTTTTCAATCTGCGAATCTTTCTTATTTTCGGTCTTATAACGGGTGAATTGGTACAAGCCCAACAGGGCGCCTTCAACAGCGGCTCGCGCCGTTTCTTTGACGGGAAATCTCGACTCGCCGAAATCGAGGGACGCAGCCAGCTTCGTTATCTTGAGATCCCGTATCTTCTGCAATGCTTTTGAGAATACTCCCCGTAATCTTTCAAGGTCAAACTCCTCTCTCTTACCGAGGCCCGCGACCAGTATTCTCTTACTTCCGGCCGACTCTCCGGTATGAACAATTAAAGAAGAGTAGAGTTCTCCCGTACATTCTCCTTCCTCGATCATGCCGCTGATAAGGCCGTGGTACATCTGATCGAGAATCTGGGCGGCTCCCTGGAGTTTGGGGGTATCTTCAAAGTGTCCGACGAGGAGTATCTTGCAATCGCACTCCGCAAGGACTCCCATTTTTACCATAATATGCATATATGCCTCCTGAATGTAACGTATGTTTGGGAAAGATAGCACATGAATGCCAAATGTCAATCTGTTAGATGTAAAGTATGCCCGGCATACGCGATGCATGCATGGGCTCAATTCTTTTTGTGTTCGTCTTTTCGGCCTACAGGATTTTCATTGATTGAATCTATTTCTTTTTTGATCTTTCCGGCCATTTCACTGTCGGTTGGAAAGAGTTCCTGGGCCGCCTTGAAATGAAACAATGCATCCTTGATCCGCTGTTTCTTCTTAAAGAAGATGCCGAAATTATAGTGGGATTCCCCGAGCATGTCGATCTTTCCGTAGATCATTGCCAAATTGTAATATATCAGGGTGTCATCCGGGTTATTCTTGAGAAATTCTTCATAAAATCCGAGTGAGGTTCGGTAATCTCCTGTGGTCTCGTACGATCTCCCCAGGTAAAGAATGGTATCGGGATCTTTGGTATCTATGGAGTGGGCACGTTGCAGGACTTCTATGGCGGCGGCCGTATTCCCGAGGTTAAAGTACCTGATGCCCAGATCGCGGAGAATATCGGCATCATCGGGAGACAGTGAGAGTGCCGTTTCAAAATTGGCAAAGGATTCTGAAGTCTTTCCAAGTTTTCCCTGTACGACTGCGAGGCCATAGAGGGCATTGATATTATCGGGATCATCTTTGAGGATGTCCTGGAAATATCTGAAACTTGAGTCGAGATCTTTCCTGTCGGTGACCAGTAGGGTCTTTATCCTGTCCAGACCGCCTATGATGCTCTTTGCGCCTCTGTGTGCATATTTCGTCTGCAGTAATCCATCCAGATACAATATCCTGTCACTTGTGCCAGGATGAGTCAGAAAATAGGAAGGAATTGAGCTTGAGTAGAATTCATACTTTCGCATGATCTTCAGAAAATCCAGCATCCCCTCACCGTCATATCCGGTCTCCGCCAGGTATGACATGCCGAGACGATCGGCCTCTTCTTCGTGCTGCCTGCTGTATTTGAGATTGAGCGTTGTTGCCGTCGCTATTGAAAAGCTGGCAACTGCCGCAGACAGGTCACCACCCCCGCCGAGGAAGGCGCCGGCCAGAATTGCCGCAAGGGTTGCGATATTGACTTTCTGCGAACTTTCGATGGTCTGCGCTATGTGCCGGGCCTTGATATGTCCTAACTCGTGCGCCAATACGCCGGCAAGCTGACTCTCGTTTTCAGTGAGTTCGATCAGACCGCTGTAAACATACACATACCCACCCGGGGTCGCGAATGCATTGATTCCGGGGCTGTCAATGACGGAGAAGGTGAAATCAAAAAATGACGTGCTGCCGTGCGAAAGCAACAGTCGCCCTGTTTTGTCGATGTATTCGTTGACCTTTGGATTGGTGAGCAGCACACCTCTGCTCTTCAGTTTTTCATAGAATTCTTTTCCCAGTTTTTTTTCATCTTCAATGGTGAAAGAGGCGAGGGATATACCTGCCGATGCGTGCAGGCACAGAAAGGCAATCAAAATGACAACTGTTTTTCGCATGCTGTGGTAGATGTTCCGTTTCATGATATCGTATAAACTGTACCCTTTTTTGTGTGTTTAATCAAGGTGACTTGCAGACACTAATCCTCATATTATGGATCTGAAAAAGGTTGTAATTCCTGAAAAGGTATGATGGGAATTTCAGATCGATTGACGGGCGGGAGGGAGCATCGACAGTACCCCAAAAGGAACACCATAGAGAAGATCCTTCCAAGTCGGGTAATGAAGCTGCTCCTCCGTTGCACTACGTATCACTAAAAATTGACGGCATTCAATCCCTTTAATCCGAGAGTCTCCCTTGCCTCATCGGGGGTAGACGGCTCTATGCCGAGTTCTCCGGCAATGCGCGCTATCTTTTCCACCTGTTCGGCACTGCTCTTTGCCTTATTCCCTTTGTCCAGATAGAGATTGTCTTCCAGACCGACACGGACATTCCCGCCAAGGAGAAGGGATTGTGTACACATGGGGAACTGATCTCGTCCGGCAACACAAACGGAGAATTCGAAGTCGCCGATTAATCGTTTCGCATACTGTACCAGAAACAGTAGATTTTCAGAACTTGGTGTAATTCCCCCCAAGACACCCATGACAAACTGGATATAAACGGGCTTCTGTATGGGGTATCCCTTATCTATCATAAAGGCTATGTTATTGATCATAGCTGAATCGTACACCTCAAATTCAGGCTTGGTACTGTTTTCGCTGAACTTGATGCTGAACTCTTTCATCGATTTAAAGGTATTGGGGAAGATAAAGTCCTCACTCATGGCGAGATATTGGGGCTCCCAGTCAAACTTGAATTCCTCGAATTTATTCAGGGCGGGAAAAAGGGCAAAGTTTATCGATCCGGCATTAAAAGATGCCAGCTCCGGTTTAAAACGGGTTACCGGTTCGACCCGCTGCTCCGGAGTCATTCCTAATCCGCCACCGGTGGTTATACAAACAACGATATCACACCTGCTTTTAATGCTGTCGAGCATCTCTCTATACAGTTCCATTTTCGAGACGGGCATTCCGGTTTCGGGATCTCTGGCATGGATATGACAGACCGCCGCACCCGCCTCATAGCTTCGAACCGCTTCATCGGCGATCTGCTGAGGTGTAAGTGGCACATAAGGAGACATTGTGGGGGTATGAATACCCCCGGTCAGTGCCGCCGTAATGATAGCTTTGCTTTTCATAAATCAATCTCTCCTTGTAAGGTGTCTGAAGATGATGGGGCCTGTTTGAAACAGGCCCCTCTTTTGAGTGTTATATACAACGTCAGACCGGCAGCCATGTGACGCATATGGCGAAGACAAAGAAGGATGCGATAAGTGAGACAAAGGTGTACCCCATGATGTCTCGTGCCTGCATTTTGGTGCCGGCGGCGATGACAGGGAAAAATGCCAGCGTCCAGAAGGGTTGTATCATATTGGTCCATGAATCACCATATGCCACGGCCATGCTGCATCGTGAAATAAAACTGGTAAGCTGTTCCGGGGCCATATTGGCGCCGAGCGTATTGGCTGCTTCGATGATGGTCGAACCGACAACGGCCCACTCTCCTCCTCCCGAGGGGACGAATATATTAACGACCCCACCGATCAGGAACGAAATGAAGGGGAAGGTTCCAACGGTTGCGGCTCCGGCAATCCACAGGGCGATGGCCTTTCCGAGACCCGTATGTATCATGATCCCCATAATTCCCGCGTAGAAAGGGAACTGGAGAACGATACCGGAAACGTTGCTGCACGACCTCTTCATGGCTATAACATATCTAAAGGGTGTTTTATGGCAAATCATACCGACCGTGATGAAGAGAAAGTTCATGATGTCCAGGTTGACATCAAATCCTTTCGTCCAGAAATGATGTATCAGGAACCAGACACCGCCCAGACAGATGATGATCATGATTAGAATACTGTTATTCAACGCATCGGACAGATTGGTTTCGGAAAGTTTCAGTGATTCCGCTTCTTCTGCTACGCTTATTGGTTTCATCGTCTTATGTTCTTCGTCGACCATGTCGTTATATTCCACGACCTGTTCATCAGAGGGCCTCATCATTATCATCAGGGCCGGTAAGACTATCAGAAGGCCCAATGAAACAACAATGTTCATGGGGCTGAGCAGGGTTATCGTTGTCGGTATCGTTTCGCTTAATACCTTTGCCTTGATGAGAAAGTTATTGGGTGTATTGAGAACAAGAGGAATAGACCCGGAAAGACCGCCGTGCCACGGCAGAAAAGCCGTATAGACACACGCTGCAAGGAGTCGGTAATCGACTTTTTTAACCCTTCTGGCCAGTTCTCGCCCAAGAACAGCGGTTAGTACGATCCATCCCCAGCTGATGAGAGAGAAGATACAACCTAGAAGCGTAACCACACCATACACAGCAACTGGGCTCTTGACCCTGGCGGCGAGCCAGTCAAGAAACTTCTCGGCCGGCGGTGATATGGCGATTGCGTATCCGGTAACCAGAATCAGGACCATCTGCATGGCGAATGCAAGAAGAATCCAGAAGCCCTTGTACCATGCTTGAACAATTCCAAACGGTTTCGCACCGACAAATCCCCACGCCATAAGTGCTGCAATAAACGTCAGCAATATAGCGAAGATGAAAGAGTCAGGGAGCACTTTTCTGAATTTATCCGCAAAAAATCTACCTGTTGTAGCTAACATTTTTCCCTCCTCTGTGAATCAAAATGTAGGTAAGAATCAATTTGGTGACAAAAACATTGTGCTGTAGCGAACATATCTGTACATGGTGCCCAACGTTGTTGCTTTACTCCATCACCTCCTTCCGCTGTCTTATGGTCTACCGTATGTCATCACACAAACGTGCAGTATAAAAGTGAGAGCTCAATCAGATATTATTCAACACACCCACGTACTGTTATGGGATGTATTGAAGTAATCTGCCGTATCTTTTCTTGAGCGCAGAACAGACAACGACATAAAACGATTGTTCACGGATGATATGGTTTCATCCGGCAACATGAAATCAAATTTTCTTCAACGATAGGATTGAAGCGCTGCTAACAACCGAAATCCTGATTTCAACTATTTTTTACGATGAATTAAGGCTGGAGAGGTAGGTGCTATGGACGAGTTCCCCGGTTATCCTGTCCCCCCGTCAGGATTGTCTGAATTCGTACATGATATCAGGGTATTTCTGCCCCGCCTCCAACCTATAGAAATATCTCTTTTACTGTGTATGGTCGATTTTACTAACATAGAATTTGAGATGCGTCAATGAAAACCCTTCCCATTGTGAAGATTGTATCAACCATCTGGAAAGACATGACAAATAACACATATGGGTAAGATAAAAACAGACTGATATGGCCAAACCATTATCGGCTTTAAGAGTATGACTAAGCTTGCTATTTTAATTTTAGTATGTTAGAAGTTCACGATTGGATGTGTATCCAAAAAACGTCAGGGGGTATTTTATTAATGGTTAACGAAGATAACTTAATAACTGAACCGGAAAAGAAAGTAATAGAAGATACAGAGGGGGTGGGGCTTCAGAAAGAAGAAGAAGATATAAGTTTTGTAGAACTCTACGAGCAGAATCTTCAGGATGTCGCCATCGGTAAGGTCGTATTGGGAAAAATCGTCCAGATAAATGACGATGCAGCGATGGTTGATGTTGGCTACAAGACAGAAGGTGTCCTGTATCTTAGTGAGGTTACAGACAGTGATGGTAATATAACGATTTCTGTAGGTGATGAGATCGAAGTTCTCGTTGATCGGAGAAAGGATGCAGAGTTAATCCTTTCGAAAGAAAAAGCCGCCAGGATGAAGGTATGGGATGACGTTATAGCGGTAGCCGAGGAAAAGGGCACGATAAAGGGTAAGGTTGTGCAGAGGGTCAAAGGCGGTCTTTCGGTTGATATCGGATTTCCCGCTTTTCTTCCGGGTTCCCAAATCAGTATACACCCGGTGAAGGACCTTGATAGATATATCGGGCAGACGATGGATTTCCAGATTCTGAAATACGACAGAAAAAGAAACAATGTCGTTCTATCCAGGAAATCCATACTGGAAACGGAAAGGGAAGAGCAGAAGAAAAAGACTCTTGAAACCCTGGAAGAAGGCAAAATAGTAGAGGGAGTTGTTAAGAATATTACTGATTATGGTATGTTTATAGATCTGGGGGGCATAGACGGACTATTGCATATTACCGATATGGTGTGGGGACGGATACGGCATCCATCGGAGACATTCTCCAGAGATGATAAAATCACCGTTAAGGTCCTCAGTTTTGATAGGGAAAAGGAACGGGTGTCGTTGGGGCTTAAACAGCTTACGGAAAACCCATGGAGTATCATCGCCGAGAAATACCCTCTTGAGTCCATCGTGGAAGGAAAAGTTGTAAGTCTTATGGATTATGGAGCATTCGTAGAACTTGAACCCGGAGTCGAAGGACTTGTCCATGTGTCCGAGATGTTCTGGACGAAGAAGATACGGCATCCCTCCAAGATATTGTCTGTGGGTAATGTTGTACGGGTCATGGTGCTGGATGTGAATCCTGAGAACAAGAGAATATCGCTTGGCCTCAAACAGACAATGCCTAATCCGTGGATTGAGCTTAAAGAAAGATACCCCGAAGGAACCGTCATAAAGGGTGAAATAAAAAATATTACTGATTTTGGTATATTTATAGGAATCGAGGACGATATCGATGGCCTGATACATGTATCCGATATTTCTTGGAGAAAACGGATAAAACATCCGTCGGAATTCTTTAAGAAGGGCCAAGAGATTGAAGCGGTGATTTTGGGAATTGATGTGGAATCTGAGAAATTTTCCCTCGGCATTAAACAACTCGAGGAAAATCCATGGGAACAGCTTGCTTCCAGATTTGCTCCAGGGTCTATTATTACAGGGAAAGTTACAAATATTACTGACTTTGGTGTTTTTGTTGAGATAGAAGAAGGGGTCGAGGGACTCGTCCATATATCCGAGATAAGTCACGAGCGCATTAAATCTGCCAGAGATATTTATTCTGTAGGTGATGTTGTAACAGCGGTTGTAAAGAATGTTGATACTGTCAGTCAGAAAATAGGCCTGAGTATCAAGGATTCAGAAAAATCACCAGACGATACATCTAAGAAACAGTATATAAACAATAATCAGAAGGTCGTCTCCAATCTTGGTGATATGCTGGCAGGCATCAAGGTTTGAGTCGTATAGCGAGCGAATAACATAGTAGTTCCCTAACGGTCGGAGTTCCTCACAACAACTTGTGGGGAACTCCGATATCTGCAAAAAATCATCTCTTTTGAGAGAAGATTCATGAAAAGACATCCCGTGATTTTAGGTTTCCTGCTTCTTGCCGTTATCGGTTTGTCCTTCTTCCTGATTCTTCGAATCCTTGTTGGTAGTGGATTGAGGGGTCAGGATTTTTCTTTTTCCGACAAAGACAAAATCGGAGTTGTACTGATAGAGGGTGTTCTGAGTAATGCGAAAGACACCGTCAAAGAGCTGGATGTCTATGAGAAGGACAACGATGTCAAGGCGGTTGTGCTGCGCATCAATTCGCCGGGCGGGGCAGTGGTTCCTTCTCAGGAGATATATGATAAGGTAGTACGTCTGAAGCAATCAAAGAAAGTAGTTGTCTCAATGGGATCGGTCGCGGCATCGGGAGGGTATTATATAGCCTGTGCCGCTGACAGGATTATTGCCAATCCCGGCACAATAACCGGAAGCATCGGCGTCATAGCACAGTTTTCCCAAATAGAAGATTTATTGGAAAAGATAGGACTGAAGGCCACCGTTATCAAGACAGGCAAATATAAGGACGTGGGATCGCCGGTGCGCGAAATGACGACCGCCGATAGGACACTTATACAGGGTGTGATTGATGATATCAAAAGCCAGTTCCTTGAGGCCGTCGTATCCAACAGAAACATTTCAAATGAGAATATAGAGCTCATTGCCGATGCACGGATATTTACCGGCAAGCAGGCACTCGGTATAGGCCTTGTTGACGATCTCGGTAATATGGACTACGCGATCGATATAGCAACAAATCTTGCAGGTATAGAGGGTAAGCCGGAAATCGTATATCCTGAGGAAAAACGCAAGAGCCTGCTTCGATATATCGTAAGTGAAACAATAGTTGCTATCCTGGCAGAATTCAGCGAACCCGGTACCGGAATCAGTTACTTGTATAAACCGGCATGTGGAATCTGATATAACGTAAAAAGAGTGGACATCATTTCTGAATGATAGTGGAAAACGCTTTGGGGGAGGGAACAATAAAGATTCGGGTTATCGGAACCGGCAGAGGGTCAGGAGCGATGATGAAAAGAAGGTCAGCGGCATATGAAATATAACACGATACTGATCACGAAAGAGGAGGGGTATGCTATTCTGACGCTGAATCGTCCGGGTGAAATGAATGCACTCTCCAGTGAGATGAGAAGTGAGCTGATTGATTGTTTCGGTACCTTGGAAAATGATGATTCTGTCAGGGCTGTTATCATTACCGGGGGTGATACGGTATTTTCCGCCGGTATGGATCTCAAGGAAATATTAGTTCTGGAAGGTGATAAGCTCGAAGATTATATGGGTCTTATGATCAAAAACCTTCAGACGATCTATACATTCAAAAAACCCGTTATCGCCGCGGTAAGCGGGATAGCCCTTGGAGGAGGATTTAACCTTGTCACGGTATGCGACATGGTCATCGCCTCTGAGACGGCTATATTCGGTCACCCGGAACTGAAATTTGGTCTGAATCCCTTGTTTGATCCTCTCAGCCGGATTGTCGGAACGGCTAAGGCAAAAGAGATTTCTATGTTAGGAGAGCCCATCGGAGCGAGAGAGGCACTCAGAATCGGCCTTGTGAACAAGGTATCCCCGCCCGAAAGTTTTATGAGTGACGCGATGTCGGTTGCCGGTGAAATTTCCCGAAGACCAGCCAAGGCTGTTGAAGCTGTAAAAAGGGTATCGATCACGGTTCCTCATCTTGATAAAGCCACAGCCCTGGAATATGAATTTGAAATAACAACGCTTCTCCTCTCAAAAGAAGATATAAGAAGCCATATGAGAAACTTTTTTACCAATTTAAAATCAAGAAAAAAAGCGTAACGTACTAGTAGTCGATATCTTTCATCGTTGCAAAATCGATCAATTGATCCTTTCTCTTTTTGTGCTGAAGTTTCTTGAGGGCTTTTGCCTCTATCTGACGTATCCTTTCTCTGGTTACGCCCATCATATCACCCACTTCCTCCAGCGTAAAAGGACCATAGTTACAGGCGACCCATGTGCAATTGCAGAAGGTCTCATTTTTTAACCACCATTCACAGGTATTGTCAACGCAGGGTTCTATTATGAATTCCTGTGTTTTTTTACATACATATAGAGCCGACATCTTTCTCCCCTTCTCTAGTGATAAAGACTTCTTAAAACATTTCGTTATCCGAACCTACCGCTATTACCATGGTGTATGATGGATATAACAACGAACTACGATCGACTATCCGTTAATATTTCGCTCACAGCGCTGTAAGAACTCTTCCAACCATCTATACCGCCTATTAGACTACCTGAAATCGAAGATTCCAAGACCGTTATCTAAATATACTAATTCCTGATATCGATTTGTCAATAGTCGGGAAACGGTCGTTTAGCTGGAAAGCATAAAACTCCCAATTTTCAAATTTTTACAGTGATTCTGTATGTAAACTATCCAAGACGGTATTGCAAGTATCATTATGTGATCACCATAAATTTCTTGACAGGAGAATGATCTTTTGATAGGAGCGCAACTGTCCGCTTGGATCCATGTATGTATCTATGGACTGGGACGGAAGAGAACCATAGCTAGGAAGCTATTTCAGGCCCTTCCGTTTTAAAGCGGAAAGGCTTTTTTTTTGTGGAGGAACCACGTTCGTATGAAAATTATTGAGACAGTGCGTGAAATGCAAGATTTCTCGGAATCCCTCAGGCTCCAGGGTAAGACGATCGCCTTTGTCCCTACCATGGGATACCTGCACGACGGACATTTGGGACTCATGAGAGAGGGACGAAAACGGGCCGACTGTCTGGTAACGAGTATATATGTGAATCCAACGCAGTTTGGTCCGAATGAAGATCTCGACAAATACCCCAGAGATTTTGAAAGGGATGAGAAACTTGCCCGTGATGTCGGGGTTGACGTTATCTTCTATCCGCCGAATTCGCAGATGTATCCCGAGAATTACCAGACATATGTCACCGTTGAAAATATAACCGATAACCTCTGTGGATTATCAAGACCCTGCTTTTTTCGGGGTGTAACAACGATTTGCGCAAAGCTGTTCAATATCGTTAAACCCCATGTCACCATTTTCGGAAAGAAGGATTTCCAGCAATTAATGGTAATAAAAAGGATGGTAACCGATCTCAATATGAATATTGAGGTTGTGGGGATGTCGACCGTCAGAGAATCTGACGGTCTTGCCATGAGTTCAAGGAATGCGTATCTGAAAGAGGATGAACGTGAATCCGCATTGAGTTTGAACCGTTCGCTCAAGCTTGCAGCGGACCTGTATAGTCAGGGACAACGGGATGCGGAAATAGTAATGCAAGAGGTGAGGGGCTTTATTGAAAAACATCCCGGTACCAGAATCGATTATGTCAAGATATGTGATACCGAGACGATGAAAGATGTTACGCGTCTTAATGAAAGATCCGTGTTGGCTCTAGCCGTCTGGGTAGGCACGCCGCGGCTTATAGACAATTATGTGTTTGGAGAAACTATTTAGGCAGGTGAAATGATGCAGAGAACGATGCTGAAGTCAAAACTTCACAGAGCAATTGTTACCGATGCAGATCTCCATTATGAGGGGAGCATTACTATTGATGAGAACCTTATGGATGCTGCTGATCTGCTTCCATACGAAAAGGTTGCAATATATAACGTATCCAATGGGGAGAGATTTTCCACCTATGTAATCAAGGGTGCGAGAGAATCCGGTGTGATATGCCTGAACGGGGCAGCGGCACGAAAGGTTTCCAGAGGAGATATCATCATTATCGCAAGCTTTGTGACGGTTGAAGATGATCTGGCAACGGATTGGACACCCACGTGTGTATTGCTTGATGATAAAAACAGGATTAAGAATAAATAGATAGATTCATAACGATTGTTATGACATGAGAAGCTTGAGATGGCGGGGCCCTATGTGCCCCGCCTTTGCTATTGCAGTGGGTAGTGCTTTCTGATATACAGCGCGTATCCTTGGGAGGTATCCGTTTAGCGGAATGTTAAAAAAAATACGAAAGGGTATTAAGGGTATTTTTCTGACCGGGATGGCCGCTATCATCCCTCTGGGAGTGACCCTCTATATCCTATACCTTATCATAGGGATGATGAATAAACTGGTACGGATCGTCCCCGCCAGATTTCATCCCGATCAACTGCTCCCCTTTCATATACCGGGTCTCGGTGTGATTATTACATTGATCCTTATTTTTATCATCGGCCTGGTGACAAAGAGTTATCTGGGCAAGAAACTGGTTTCCTTTGGCGAGATAATGGTGAGCAAGATACCTCTGGTGAGAGGCATCTATAACGCACTCAAGCAACTCGTTGATGCCGTATTCAACGACAGGGGGCAGAGTTTCAAAAGGGCGGTATTGATCGAGTATCCACGGAAGGGATTGTACTCAATAGCCTTTGTTACCGGAATAAGCCGAGGAGAGGTTCAGGTAAAGACCGCACAAAAGTGTGTGAATGTCTTTGTTCCTACAACGCCTAACCCCACATCGGGATTTTACATAATGGTACCGGAGGCGGATATGATCAGCCTCAGCATGACGGTTGAGGAGGCGTTCACCCTTATCATATCGGGTGGTATTGTCTCACCGGAAGATGTCAAACAAATACCTGAGAAGGGAGAGATACATGCAAATAACGTCTGAGGGGATTAAGGTAGGACACCCCGATATCGTGGCAGATATGATTGCTGCCAATATCATAGCCAAGATACTGGATGGGGAAAACAAGGCAGGGATGGATATCAATACCATGCCCCACTGTGGCATCGAGGTGTTTCTGGGAAAGGGTTTCTGTATCGTCGGCGGAGAAGTCGCCACGAGAATATATGTAGATATCGAGAAAAGCCTGCGACAGACGGTACTGTCTCTGGGGTACAATGACGCGGCCGTCGGTCTCAACGGACACTCAATGGGTGTGTTCAACGCGATTATCCCTCAATCCCCGAACATCAATATAGGAACGCGTGCCGACCTCGGAAAATATAAAGAGATAGGTGCCGGGGATCAGGGGATCATGTATGGATTTGCCTGTGACGAGACACCGGAACTCCTTCCGCTCCCCTTTGTCCTGGTCAACAAGATGATGCGGGCCTTCGAAGAGTGTGGCAATCCCATATTTGCCCCCGATGGCAAAGGGCAGGTAACGGTAAATTATGATAAGAACGGCAGACCGACACAGGTGACAAAGGTGTTGATGTCGAATGCTATTGATTATCGTCATGTGGCGGAGAGCGAAGAAATCGAGCAGACTGCACGGAAGATAGCCTTTGATTCTCTCGGTGAGTGGATGAACGAAAAGGCCGAATTTTTCTTTAACCCCACCGGTGAATGGCAGGCGGTTCATTCGTGTAGCGCGGCCGATTCCGGCGTTACCGGTCGCAAGCTTGTCTGCCAGCTCTATGGTGGATATCCGGGAGCACAGCTTGGAGGCGGTTCGGTTGTCAATAAGTCACCTGAGAAGGTTGACTGCTCGGCTGTATTCGGGGCGCGCTATGCGGCCAAGAATATTGTGGCTTCAGGACTTGCAGCGAAATGTTCGGTACAGCTGGCCTACGCCATAGGTATTGCTAAGCCCATGTCCGTTTATATTAACACATTTGGCACGGGAATTATCTCGGATGAAGAACTGTCAGATGTAGTGGAAAAAGTCTTTGATTTTACACCAAAGGGAATGATCGAGCGCTTCGGACTGCTTAATGGGGATACCTACCGGAAGATACCAAAGACACTGTTTATGGATAATTACCCGTGGGAAGAGACAGATCTAGCAGAAAAGCTGAAACAAGAAGTGGGTACAAAAGAATAAAAGTTTGTATTCGATATCTTGAATAACAGTATAGGTTGCACGTGTACCTTCTCTGTTTCCTGTGAGATTTTCGGAGAACCCGGTATCGCGGATGTGTTCCTGTTCGGGAGCATGGAAAGGATCAATTAGAAAAATGAACTACGATATTAAAGATATACAACTAGCTGAAGAAGGAAAATCGAGTGTTGACTGGGCAAACAAAAGCATGCCGGTCTTGAACAGTATCAAGAAACGGTTCGAGAGGGAAAAACCGCTGAAAGGGATCAGGCTGGGGGCATGCCTTCATGTTACGACGGAGACGGCCAGCCTTATGGAAACACTGAAGGCCGGAGGCGCCGATCTTTCGCTGTGCGCTTCAAACCCTCTGAGTACACAGGATTATGTTGCAGCCTATCTGGTGAAGTATCAGGATATTGCGGTTCATGCCATCAATGCGGAGGACACCGATACCTATTATCGTCACATCAATTCGGTTCTCGATACAAAGCTTACGATAACGATGGATGACGGTGCCGATCTTGTATCGACGATCCATGCAAGCCGTAAAGATCTCATAGAGGGGATTATCGGAGGGACGGAAGAAACAACCACCGGTGTCATACGGTTGAAATCGATGGCCCGTGAAGGCGTCTTGCGATTTCCCCTGATAGCGGTGAATGACGCAAACACGAAACACCTCTTTGACAACCGGTACGGTACGGGTCAGAGCACCATGGACGGAATCATACGGGCTACAAACAGACTGATAGCCGGTTCAACTTTTGTCGTGTGCGGGTACGGATGGTGCTCGAGGGGCCTCGCCATGAGGGCGTCCGGGATGGGTGCCAACGTTATCGTGACGGAGGTCGATCCCCTTCGCGCCCTTGAGGCGGTCATGGACGGCTATCGGGTCATGCCGATCGCCGACGCGGCCGTGTTAGGAGATTTCTTCTGCACCCTGACCGGTGATATCAATGTCATCAGAAAGGAACATTTCCTGGAGATGAAGGATGGAGCCATCGTGTCCAATTCCGGCCACTTCAATGTAGAACTGGATATAAAAGGGTTGAAGGAGATCTCGGAGTATACGGGGAGAATACGGAAGTATATCGACGAATACACGCTTAAAAACGGAAAACGTATCTATATCTTAGGGGAGGGGAGGCTGATCAACCTTGCTGCCGCCGAAGGACATCCGTCAAGCGTCATGGACATGAGCTTTGCCAATCAGGCCCTCGCCGCGGAATACCTTGTAAAGAACGGAAAAGGCCTGGATAACAAGGTCTACAGTGTGCCGGAAGATATCGATCAAGAGATAGCCCGTTTAAAGCTGGAATCGCTGAATGTCAAGATAGATACGCTAACGCCCGAACAGGAGAAATACCTGAACTCATGGGAGATGGGGACATAATAGATCCGTAAGGGGTGAGAGGTTACAAGATACTTCTTGCCCCTCGACGTTTCCATCCTTTCAGTGATCACGTCTTCACACGAATGAACATAATCAGGGCTGCGATGCCGAGTATGAAGTTCGCAGCCCACGCCGCAATCACCGGGGGAATGGTTCCCGAATGCCCGAGGGATATGGTGAAAGCAAAGACAATCCAGTATGAAAACCCGATAATAATCCCTGCGCCTATGCTTTGAGCAATACCTCCGCTCCTTTCAGATTTAAGCGAAAAGGAAACGCCCAGTATGGCAAGGATGATGTTTACCAGCGGGAAGGCGACCTTTCCGTGCAAATCCGTCCGGTACCGTATGGTATCATATCCCTCTGAGCGGATCTTTTGTATGAACCTGTTTAACTCCACAAGACCCATCTCTTCGGAACTTTTCTGAACAGCCATAAAATCCGAAGGACTTTCGGGAAGATCGATGATTCGGGAGGGGATCTTTTCGAGAACAGGCAGTCCGTCTTCGGGAAAGGTCGTTACGAGCACGTCTTTAAATATCCATTTACCCCCTTCCCATCGTGCCTCCTTGGCGTCGATTCTCTCGTAGAGATTCATCTCACGATCGAAAAAATTGATCCGTATTCCTTTGAGCGTGTTTGTCCGGGGATCGAATACAGAAAAATTGTATATCCCTTTCTGACTTCTGTACCAGATCTCGTTTTGTTTGAAGCTGCCCATTCGTTCTCTTTTCTGTACTTCCACATATTTGACATATTTGGCCTTTTGATTTGTGTATGGCGTAACAAACTCATTCAGGAGAAATGCCACTATACAGATTGCAAAGGACAGTATAATAATGGGAAGCGATATGCGATAGAGGCTGACTCCATTCGCCTTCATGGCGGTTATCTCGCTGTTTTTCGAAAGGATTCCGAATGAGAGGAGGGTGCCCAGCAGAAAGGCGACCGGTATCATCTGTGACAGTATCATGGGTATGGTCATGAGGAAATAGGATGTCATCTGGCGCACCGTGGCGTGGTTACTGAGAAACATCCTCATGCGTTCAAAAAAGTCCGCAATCAGATACAGGCCGATAAGAGAAACAAGCATTACGGTGAATATCTTTATGAATTCTTTGAGAATATATCTATCGAGGATATTCATTGCTGAGTCCGTCTCCTCATAATATGTCGGATGGAGGCAGGCACAAGCGGTTGTTCCTTTGCGGTTACAATCAGCAGGTAGATACCGATAATCCCCAGTATTACATTTGCCGTCCATGCCCCTAAGGCCGGGGAAATCATACCGGTCTCACCCAGTGCTTCGCCGCCGAGTTGAATGACATAGTAGATCATAATGATAAGTATACCGGTGACAAATCCCCTCGATTTTCCGCTTCTGTGTTTCACCATGCCCAATGGAATACCAATGATACCGAAAACAATACAGGCAAATGGTATGGTGAACTTTTTGTGGATTTCGATGATGAAATCTTTCAGAACGGCCTTTTTCAGACCAAGCGTCCTGCTTTTTTTGATCAATTCGGGGAGCGACATTTCTCTACTGTCCTTTGTGATGGCTTTGTTTGTACCTCCAAGAGATGCCGAAAGATCAAGGTTAATGTCGTAGGAACTGAAATCAATCTTTTTATACGTTGTCAGATCCTTATCTGCCGTGTGGATACTGCCGTCTTTCAACCTAAGCGTTACCTGCATGGAGTCAGGACTTGAGATAAGATACCCTTTGTGCGCTATTATGGTAGTTGGCTCCTTCAATATCCGGGTATCGCATATAAAGACATTATTCATGTAATCCCCGTGTGAAGGGATTTCTTCCGCATACAGTACAAGTCCGGCGAAGTCATCGTTGAATACCCTCTCTTTGATACCGATGCTTGCCTTTTGTTTTGCCATGTCAAAGAGAAGATTTCTGGCGGCAAGATTGCCGTAGGGGACGAGAAAAAAACCGGTGATCGCAGTAATAAAAAAGGCGCACAGAGACGCAAGCGCAATGGGTGTCATGAGCTGATACAGACTTAGTCCGGACGATTTCATCACAATGAGTTCGTTGTCAACGGAGAGTCTTCCCAGACCCATCAGTATGGAGATGAGAAGAGATACAGGGATGGTGATAATGAGCATGGAGGGCATCAGGTAAAAGACGATCCTTGCTATATCGCTAAGGAGTATTCCCTTGTTGATCATAAGGTCCATGAGCTGAAGGATTCTTCCCATCAGGAGCGAAAAGGTCAGTATGAAGATGATCATAAAGAAGGAAAGGGATATCTCTTTCAGTATGTATCTGTTGATAACGGTGTGCATTGATTGCTTTCCGATAATAAGTAATGATCTCGCAGAATGTCGTGCCACGGTTCATTGCACGAAACGCAACGATAAAGCAATGTAACAAAAACAAATAATTATAATGTACAGGGCGATTTGATCCTCTTTACGACGGCATCGACTTGCTTTTTACGAACGCATCGAAATTGATATAACGAAAAAATATATAACAGTAAATCGACTTTGCTTCAATGTTTCTTGGATTGACCTTGATTTTTAAATCTGCTAAACGAGTTTTAAAGTAGTAAACCATATGCAGCACTGGTAAAAATACGTTCATAAAGGGAATGATCATGATTGATTTACATACACATTCTATCTTCAGTGACGGCGAACTCATTCCCTCAGAGCTGGCACGGAGGGCGATTGCGAAAGGATATCGAGTGATTGCAATAACGGATCATGCCGATCATTCGAATATGGATTTTATTATTCCGAGGGTTGCACGAGTATGTGAGAAGATCACCGATGTCTGTCCCATACAGGCTATTCCCGGCATCGAGCTTACTCATGTCCATCCTGACCATATCCCCTCTCTCGCCTTGGAAGCACGAAAGCTGGGCGCAAAGATCGTCGTGGTTCACGGGGAAACCGTTGTGGAACCGGTTATGCCGGGTACAAACCATGCCGCTCTGAAGGCGTCTGTCGACATTCTTGCTCATCCCGGACTGCTTACCGAAGAGGACGCGGAACTGGCTGCCGCGAATTCGGTATGTCTGGAAATATCAGCACGGCGGGGGCACAGCCTTACCAATGGCCATGTAGCAGGGCTCGCACGAAGATTCAATACAAAACTGGTATTGAATACCGATACCCACTCACCCCAGAACCTCGTGGACAGGGCCATGGCGACCGTCATTGCACGGGGAGCCGGGATGAACGAAGCGGAAATTGAGACCATGTTCAAGAACTCGGAATCTCTTGTTGAAAAGGCAGTGGGACGGTAGATCGAGAGACTGGAACTATGAAAGCGGTTTTTATTGCCGATGCCCACTTAAATGGAAGCGCCTCCGATGGACAACGAAACCTGATGCTCTTCCTGAGTTCTTTAAAGGGTGACGTGGATGAAATGTTCATTGTTGGGGATTTTTTTGACTTCTGGTTTTCCAACAGAAACGATGTGTATCCCGGTTTTCGCGAAGCCGTTGAAAAGCTGTTAGAAATAAAATATGCCGGAACAGGCATCTCGTTCTTTGAAGGGAATCATGATTTCTTTCTTGGAGACTACTTCGGACAGTACGACATAGGGGTATTCCCCGACGGGGCCACCATAGATCTGGACGGGAAAAAAATCTATGTATCTCATGGAGATACGGTAGATGATTCCGACACCTCATATCTTTTTTGGCGAAGGGTCCTCAGAAGCAGACTGTTTTACGCGATACAGAGAAAGATACCTTCTCCGTTCCTGTGGGGTGTTTCCAGTATGTTTTCGCGGTTAAGCCGAAACGCAGGCAAGATGCGATCTCCTAACGGGCTTGCCGGTAAGATGAACAAGTTTGCCGAAGAAAAGTTTCAAGAGGGATTCGATGCGGTGGTTCTGGGGCACTGTCATTGTCCCACGTTGGAGCAGCATGTACTGCATGATAGGATGAGAACGTTTGTTATTCTGGGGGATTGGATAGGCAGGTATGGATATCTCTTGTATGAAGACGGCGAATTTATGATGAAGAGCGGTGTATATAACGATTAACGATGTCCCCGGGTGTGGGGCAATCTGGAGTAATAGTATGAATTTTGGTGGAATAGACGCGGGAGACGCAGGTCTTGAAGATGCAAAATTTGTGGTCATACCCGTACCGTACGATCTGACTTCCACGTATCAGTCCGGATCGAGAAACGGACCGGCTGCTATTCTGGACGCATCGGCCAATATGGAGCTCTACGATGAAGAGTTGCATGTTGAGACCTATCGCTGTGGAATCCATACCGTGCCTTCTCTGGAGGTGGATGCCCGTGGCCCTGAAGAGATGGTTAGAGAAGTTCGGGGAGAAGTGGCGCGGATACTTTCTCTCGACAAGATACCGGTTGTACTCGGCGGAGAACACAGCATAACCACAGGAGTGGTTCAGGCCATGAGAGAAAAATATCCCTCCATATCGGTACTTCAGTTCGACGCCCATGCCGACATGAGGAATTCGTATCAGAATGCCTCTTTCAGTCATGCGTCTGTTGGCCGGAGAATATTTGAGATGTGTCCACTGGTGCAGATCGGAATCAGGAGTATGAGTGTGGAAGAGGCTCGATTTATGGAAGAAAACGGAGTTAAGACCTTTTCTCCGGACTTCCTTTCAGACGACCCTGATCCGGTAAAAAGTATTTGCGATAATTTGTCGAAAGAGATATACATCACCGCCGATCTTGATGTCTTAGATCCTTCGGTTATGCCGGCCACCGGAACACCGGAACCCGGCGGTATCCTGTGGAAGGATTTAATCCGTCTGATCAAGGGGGTTTCAGAGAAATGCACCATTCGAGGATTTGATATCGTAGAGCTGTGCCCGATCCCCGGAATGGTTGCCCCTGACTTTACGGCGGCAAAACTTGCATATCGAATAATGGGATATATCAATCGAGCTGGTTCGTAACGTAAAAATAACTGTGTAGGAGAAGAGAGACAAGTGAGTAATTTTGCACCCAAGAAAATATTTTTTACCAAGGGAGTCGGTTCCCATAAAGAGGAACTCCACTCTTTCGAACTGGCTCTGAGGGATGCCGGTATAGAGAAATGCAATCTGGTGATGGTCTCAAGTATCTTTCCGCCCGGCTGTAAGGTAATATCGCGTGAAAAAGGACTGAGAGAATTAAATCCGGGCGACATAACCTACTGTGTTATGAGCCGTAACTGCAGCAACGAACCGAGAAGATTGATAGCTGCATCCGTAGGATGTGCGATTCCGGCTGACAGCAACGCATACGGGTATATAAGCGAGCATCATGCCTTCGGTCAGACATCGGTGGAAGCGGGAGACTATGCGGAAGATCTGGCGGCGGCCATGCTTGCTTCAACACTCGGTATCGATTTTAATGTGGATGCAAGCTGGGATGAGAAAGAAGAAATCTTCAAGATAAGCGGTAAAATAGTACGGACGAGAAACGTCACCCAATCGGCGATAGTGAAAAATACCGGCCATACGTCGGTTGTAGCAGCGGCGGTATTCGTATTTTAACATTACTAAATAAACGAAAATATCATATAATTTATTATAATATAGTATAATACATGCCCGGGAGAGGAGGTTGATGGTGTAATGTACCTTCTATGGGAGTCATATTCCTATCTTCTCCTTCCTGTAACCGGTTTTCTGGTTTTTTCCTTCCTGGCCTTCTTCACCATTCTACGGGGAAAGAGAAGTTCCACAAATATCCTTTTTGCGTGTATCTGTTTTCTTGGCGCCCTGATTGATCTTGATATAGCCCAGGTATCCTTCCTCGCCGATCAGTCTCTATCACTCAGGCTTGACCGACTGTCCTATCTGTTTTTTGTTTTTGTTACGCCGGTATATATACAGTTTGTACATGCATTTCTTGGAACGAAGAAAAGAAGATGGCTCGAAGGGATCGCCTATCTTTTCAGTATGGCCCTTCTTCCCTTTACTCAGACGGAATATTTCATACGAGGGCTGCGTCAGTTCTCTTTCGGGAGAATCGCCGAAGCGGGACCGGTGTACTACGTATTTTCTGTGGCAGGGGGGATAGCCGCACTGTACTGCATTGCAACCCTTTTCTGGGGGATGAAGAGGGCCAGAGAGAACAGTGAAAGAAACAGAATAAAATATGTATGTATCGGTTTTGGCCTGAGCGGGCTGCTTATCTTTCTGAACTCTCTTCCCATCAGTGGATATGATATCTACCCTATGGGGAATTTCAATTTTATACCCGCTATAATCCTTGCCTTCGGTGTTTTGAAATACGACCTCCTCGACATAGGAATGATTATCAGGAAGGGAAGCGCCTATTTCTTTCTGACCGGGATACTGACCTTCATATATGCGCTGGCCATATATCTGGCCAATCTAACATTCATAGGATACGGACATACTCACCCGCTGATTATATCCTTCATATCCGCCGCACTTGTTGTAGCACTGTTCAATCCTTTAAAGATCAGGGTACAAAAACTTGTCGATGGGATCTTCTTCAGGGGAGAATACGATTACCAGGGAACCCTGAAACAGGTGAGCGGTGCCATGGCATCTTTCTTGAGACTCGAAGAGATCATAGATCTTATGCTTGATTCTATTGCATCGGCATTGAAAACGAAGGGGATATCTGTGGCCGTCTACCATAAGGATACCGCATCTCTGAAATTGTATTCCCATAAGAGAGACCCACTCGGGAGGAAGCAGAAGATCTCAATGGAGAAAAGCCGACCGGTAGCGGATTTCTTTGAAGAATACAGAAAGACGTTAGGACAATCCATTTTCGAAAGGATAGATATTCCCGATGCTCAAAAGAGTACCGTGTCTGACCTCTTCAATATGACCGGTGCTACCATACTGATCCCCATGATATCCAGAGGTGAACTGATGGGGATTATCGCATTGGGAGAAAAGAAATCCGGTAAACTGTTTGTGCATGAAGATATAGAGCTTCTCGAAACCATCGCCAACCAGGGAGCGATAGCCATAGAGAATGCTAAAAACTATGAGAGAATTGCCGAAGTAAATATTGAGCTGGAGGAAAAGGTAAAGAAACGAACGGAAGATCTTGCGGCTGCGCTAGAAGAAAAAGAGAGGACCCAGCAGCAGTTGATCCGGTCGGAAAGTCTTGCCTCCATAGGACAACTGGTAGCCGGTACGGCTCACGAACTCAATAATCCCCTGGCCAGCGCATCCAGTCTTGTCCAGACATCTGTCGAAACAATCAGACATTGGGAGGATGTGCAAGGCAGGGATTGTGACGAATTGATCGAGGACCTACAGTTTTCTCTCAGGGAGCTTGACCGGGCTGCCAACATTGTCAAAAGCCTTCTGGATCTTTCTCGGCAGACTCAAACCTACGTCGAACCGGTGAATATCAATATTTTGATAGATGATGCCCTGAGGGTGCTGCGTAACCGGTATAAACGGTTAAAGATAACCATTGAAAAGGAGCTTGGGAAAGGACTGCCCGAAATTGAGGGAAACTTTGCAAATCTGGGTCAGGTAGTAATCAACATCATCAATAACGCGATCCAGGCTTTCCCGGATGGCAAGGGAATGATAACGCTGGTGACGCGATATGATGAAGAAAGAGATGTCGTTCGTATCGAATGCCACGATACGGGAGAAGGTATGTCTCCCGAAGAGGTCAGAGATGCATTCAAACCCTTCTTTACGACAAAGAAACCGGGAGAGGGTACAGGGCTTGGGCTGTATATCTCCCATGAGATTGTAAAGAGACACGAGGGGAACATCACGATACAAAGCGTGAAGGGCGAGGGAACCGTCGTGTCGGTAGAACTTCCCTGCAGAAGGAGGTACGTATGACAGGTCTTCTGGTAGTGGATGATGAAGAGGGTGTGAGGAGATCCTTGAAAAAGGTTCTTGAGAGGGATGGATACTCCGTATTGCTGGCTGAAGATGGCGATCAGGCTATCCGTATTGTACGAGAGAATCCGTACCGGATAGAGACCGTCATATCGGATTACAAGATGCCTGGTATTGACGGATTGGAAACACTGATCGAAATCGGAAAGATCAATCCGGAGGTGACGAGAATCATGCTCACCGGGTATGCCACGATGGAGAGCGCTATCGAATCGGTCAATGCGGGTATAGACGGATTTATCACGAAACCCTTTTCGAACATTGAGCTGAAAGCAAAGGTCCGGGAGTATAATCTCAGAAAGAGACTCAAGCAGTTTGTTTCTGAACAGGTCTTTTCCGAGATGTCGAAAGGAGAAGAGCATATACGCTCGGAGAAGCGAAAAGTCACGGTACTCTTTAGCGACATACGGAGTTTTACCGAATTGTCCGAGAGCCTGAATATTGAAGAGATGTGCGAGCTGCTCAATATATGTTATTTTTCACCCTTGGATGCTGTTATATGCAGGCATAATGGAACCTTGGACAAACACGTCGGTGATAGTATTATGGGTATATTCGGTGCTCCGTTGACCTTTGAAGATGACGCCGTAAGGGCGGTAACATGCGCGATTGAGATGATGGAAGAGATTGAAAGGATTAACAGCGGAAGGTCTGCAACGGATCGAAAGATTTCTATCGGCATCGGCATAAGCACTGGAGAGGTTATGGCCGGGATATTCGGTTCCTCCCGAAAGAAGGAATATACCGTAATGGGCTCCACAGTCAACGTGGCGTCACGGCTCGAAAAACTTGCGAGAGCACGGCAGATTCTTATGTGTGGCAACACATACGATGAAGTGAAAGACCATATCCGTTCCGAAGACATGGGACCGGTTATGCTCAAAGGGATGGACCGAAAGGTAAATATATATAATGTGTTAGGGCCGCAAGAGAAAACTCCTTGACATTTTCCGAATATTGGCTTAGATACAGCCTCACATTTGCCATCCATTATATACTATATGGTTGATGGATTATTTGTATGTGACATGACGCGGGGTGGAGCAGTCAGGTAGCTCGTTGGGCTCATAACCCAAAGGTCGTCGGTTCGAATCCGGCCCCCGCTACCAAACAAAATAAAGGGGTTAAGCAAGTTGCTTAACCCCTTTATTTTTTCTCATACCCTATTGCTACCCCGATAATGACACTAACAAACATTCAAAAGCATCTATTTACTATCAGCCATAATTTCAGTTTTTTCATGGCAAGATAAAATGGTCTCTCGCTATAAATCGGAAAAATTCGGATTTGTTTGTTTCGGAAAGAAATGTTTCGATTTCTCTTTTCCCGGCATATGGGAAAAGATTATTATTGTATAAACCTACGAGCGCATGGAGTTATTTTGTGGGATGAATTGATAATCGCTAAAAAAGGTGTTTGCTTATATACTGCTTGACATAATAATGAAATAGAGCTAGTGGTTTAATATCTGTAACATACATGCTGTTTATTGGAACCTTTCCATTGCGACATAGCTAACAATCAAGACTGTTCCGAATTGGCAACACCGTGGGCCAGTAGTCAGGGATAGATGAAGATCAGAAGCTTATAGGGTATGGAAAAGAACCAGTCAGGAAATCTTATAGAACTACTCCCCTTAATCGGAATCGGTGTCGCATCTGTTCTGTGTATCATAGTCAGTGTTCTTTCACTCAAATCCGGTTTCTTTATTGTCTTTCAGAATTTGTTTTACATCCCCATTATTATTTCCTGCTTTTATTATGGAAAGCGTGGATTTGTTTTCTCTGTCGTTTTGGCCTTCATGTATCTTATCCTTATCCTGATATTCACCAAAGAGCCATCCATAATCCTGCTGGCCACTGGAAGGGTGATAATATTCATATGTGTGGCGGGGGTCATTACCTACCTTTCACTCTTACGGAAACAAACGGAAGAATTGAGAGTTGTCAGTGCTTACACGAGGAATCTGGTTGAAGCCAGTCTCGATTCGCTGATGGTGATCGGCATGGATGGCAAGATTACGGATATGAACGCGACGATGCAAACCATGACGGGGTATACCCGTACGGAACTCATAGGTACGGATTTCAACAACTATTTTACCGATCCCGAGCAGGCTAAAGCCGGATATAGGGAAGCACTTCAAATAGGGTGCCTGCGCAACCTTTCATTAGAACTCCAACACCGTGACGGACATCCGATCCCGGTGCTGTATGATGCTTCCGTGTTCAGGAACGAGCAGGGAAAGGTGGCTGGTGTCTTTGCAGCCGTACGCGATATAACCGAGCGGAAAGAAGCGGAAGAGACGTTGCGACTGATCCATGCGGAGCTCGAAAAGAAGGTGGCGGAGCGAACAAGAGAGCTGTCGGAGGCCAATATCCGACTGCAGGAACTGGATCGATTAAAATCCATGTTCATCGCCTCTATGAGCCATGAATTGCGAACCCCTCTGAACTCCATTATTGGTTTTACGGGATTACTGCTAATGGGAATTTCAGGATCTCTTTCCGAAGAACAGCGGAAACAACTCACCATGGCGAAGAACAGCGCCCATCATCTCCTATCGCTTATTAATGATGTTATCGATGTTAGCAAAATTGAAGCGGATAAACTTGAACTATCCATAGAGAAGTTTAATCTGTCAGACCTTCTTTATGAGGTCAGAGATTCACTCAAGTTGAATGCTTCTCAAAAAGGTCTTAGTCTTTTTCTCGATATGCCGGAGCAAACGATATATATGGAAAATGACCGGAGGAGAATCCGGCAAATAATTGTTAATCTGGCGGGGAATGCTGTTAAATACACAGACACGGGCGAAATCAAGATTCATGCAGAACAAACCAATGGAAAAGTGGAAATTGCAGTATCTGATACGGGACCCGGGATCAGGGAGGAAGACATGAAGAAGCTCTTTGCCGCCTTCAGCAGAATTAACATCCCTGGTCATTCTATTGTGGAAGGTACGGGACTTGGACTCTACCTTTCTCAGAAAATTGCCGCTCTTCTTGATGGTGATATTCAGGCTAAGAGTGTCTTTGGGGAGGGGAGTGTTTTTATTCTTTCTTTGCCATTGAGGTATAAGGAGGCAGTATCATGAAGAAGATCCTTATCGTTGAAGATAATGAACAAAACATGTATCTCATTAATTATTTACTTACAAAAAAAGGGTATGCCACCCTGAAGGCAACGACCGGGATTGATGGCATAGCAGCGGCTATTCGCGAAAAACCGGACCTGATCCTCATGGATATTCAGCTTCCGGATATTGATGGTCTTGAAGCGACTAAACGCATAAGAGAATCCGGCGCTGATGGATCGATTCCGATTATTGCCGTGACATCCTATGCCATGGTAGGAGATCGTGAAAAGGCGATCGAGGCGGGCTGTACGGGGTATGTTGAAAAGCCGATCAATCCGGAGACGTTTATTCTAGAAATGGAAAGGTTTCTCTAACGTAAAGCAGCGGTGTATGAAGCAGTGCAAAGGCTATCCCTTTTTCTTTACCGGCCATAATATAACCACCATGATTATAAACTAAAAGCCCCCCGTGGGATATTACTTCCCTCGAGAGGCCGGCGAGAACCGCCTGTGCCGTTTGTCTCTACGCAGGAGTCGATTATACATGTTCTTGGTCTCAAAGGGGTGACGATCACCACAGAGACCCTGCGATTGGTTTTTTAATTACCTCCGGTAAGACGACTCATGACGGGCACGGCAGTATCTCGATTGTATCGTATTATCTCGTGATCTTTTCTGATCACCACCTTAAAGGTTGTAAGCAGATTCACGTAGCACCATCTTTATATTTAAAATAATCATGCTATTTGATATTGTCAAAAGTCTCTTCGCCACTTCAAAATTTTCTTTGCCTATTGCCCGGATATTGATTTTCCGGCGATTTCTATAACTGTTTGCTTGAGCAATGAAGAAGTATCATTATAAAACGACCAAAGGAATTCTGCCGGAAGAATTTGCCTTCGATACAGGTGATATTGACTATGTACCGTTATCATCAATTGACGGCCTTTGTGATATATGTTAAATTTCAATATCATGTAGCCCCATCAACCGTAGAGAATAATGACGCCCTAACTACTGCTATGGAACCAGATCCTTCTGGGGATGACAAAAAACCAAGATTAAATCGCTCAACAAGACATAGCATTCCGGAAATGCATATCGAACCCTCAGTGGCGATACCTGTTATCATCATGCAACCTGACGGCAGTAAGGAGCATCCTTATGAATGGCACATCCTTTGTCGGACTTGTTCAAAATGCGGCTTTGTTGCTGGCGGTGACCTTTATCTTCAATACGGTCGCAACAAAGGTGTGGATGAAGCGTGTATCGTTCGTACAAGTGCTCTTCGGACTTGTTCTCGGTACGATCGGTATCATTGTCATGCTGACCCCCTGGACATTCAGGCAGGGCATTATATTTGATACCCGTTCAGTATTGCTTGGCATTGCAGGACTCTTTTTCGGGTCTGTTCCCACCTTCATTGCGATGGCGATGACCGCTGCGTTGCGCTTCTATCAGGGAGGAGCGGGTGTACTGCCTGGTATTATTGTGATTTTCACTTCGGGGACAATAGGAATCACCTGGCGGCACCTTCGCCGTCACCCCATAGCGCAAATTTCCTGGCGCGAACTCTACCTGTTCGGCATCGTGATTCATGTGACCATGCTGGCCGCGATGCTTACCCTTCCCTGGGAGACGGCCCTGCGAGTGCTTACAAACATTGCACTGCCGATTATACTGATATATCCGGCAGGAACCGCCTTGCTGGGATTAATCATAACTATCCAGTTGCGGCGCGAACTCGTAGCTGAAGCCTTGACCAGAAGCGAGGAAAAATTCCGCAAGACATTTTATACCAGTCCTGATTCCATTAACATCAACCGTCTCGAAGACGGCAGGTATGTCTCCATAAATCCGGGATTTACCAGGATTATGGGATATAAGGAACAGCACATCATCGGCAAGACCTCAATAGAATTAAATATCTGGGACAATATTAAAGACAGGCAGAAACTGGTAGCCGGATTAAGAAGAGACGGTCAGGTCATCAACCTTGAAGCTGCTTTTCGAACAAAGAGCGGTGATATCCGATATGGATTGATGTCTGCAACCCTGATCGATCTTGATGGTGTACCCCATGTTCTCAGTATTACCCGTGACATTACGGACCGCAAAGAGGCAGAAGATGCCTTACAGAAGAGCGAGAAACAGTACAGGGAACTGATTGACGGGATGACCGAAACGGTGTGGATCATCGATTTCGACGGGAATCTCATTGATGTAAACAAATCCGCCCTTGAGATTTTGGGTTATCCCAAAAAAGAGTTATTGAACATCGGACTCTACGGTATCGATTCCTCTCTTAAGAAAGAAGATATTAAAGCACTTGCCAGAGCGATGCCGTCGGATAAAGTACAGATGTTTGAGACATTACATAGAACCAAAGACGGTAAGGTATTTCCCGTAGAGGTGTCTTCCAGCGTTGTGACGTATCAAGGGAAACAAGCAATTATGAGTATTGCCAGAGATATTTCTGAGCGCAAGGAGGCGGAAAAAGCACTCTTTAAGAGCGAAGAAAAATTCAGGACTATCTTTGATAAGGCCGGTGACGGAATCCTGATCGCAGATGCTGAGGAGAAAAAAATCCTTCAGGGGAATGCTGCCATCTGTTCCATGCTGGGATATTCGGAAAACGAGATCACAAGCCTTACCATCTTTGATATACATCCGCCGAAGGCTATGCCCCGTATCCTTGATGAGTTCGAGGAACAGGTACGGGGAAAAGACGCTCTTGCCGAAGGAATGCCGGTAATGAGAAAAGACGGGTCTATCTTCTATGCGGACATAGCCGCTGCTCCTACTGTCATTGGAGGAACAGATTGTCTCTTGGGTATCTTTCGTGACATCACCGAACGCAAACTTGTGGAGGAGACCGTTGCAAAGGCGGCGAGAGAATGGCAAAGCACGTTCGATGCCGCAAACGATGCCATCTGGATTCTGGATAGCGAACATCGAGTGCTACAGTCCAACAAAACCGCAGAGCGGCTATTTCAGATCCCTCATAACGAGATTATTGGTAAACTCTGCTGGGAGATCGTACACGATACAACACAGCCGATTCCCGAATGTCCCATTATACGGGCGCAGCAGAGCCTGAGCCGAGAAACGATGGAATTGCGTATCGATAATCGTTGGTTTGAGGTTACGGCAGACCCCATTCTGGACGAGGCCGGTCGATTTTCCGGCGCCGTTCATGTCATAAGTGATATTACTGAACGCAAACAGGCGGAGGAGGCTTTAAAAGAAAGCGAAAAACAGTATCGCCTGCTGGCCGATAATGCCAGTGATGTCATATTTGTTCTGGATATGAACCTGGACTACATCTATGTCAGTCCTTCCGTGAAAATCCTGAGGGGATACGAACCGGAAGAGGTGTTTAAGGAACCGGCTTCTCAGACAGTGACTCCTTCGTCGTGGGATCTGGCCATGCGGACCCTCTCCGAAGTCTTGGAGCTTGAAAAGACCGAACAGAAAGAGCTTGTCGTGTCCCGGACACTTGAACTGGAAATGGTCAGAAAAGACGGAACGACCGTCTGGACGGAGGTGCAGTTTACCCTGCTCAGAGATGAAAATCAGTTGCCGTCGGGTATTCTGGGGGTTACCCGTGACATAGATGACCGTAAACGAGGGGAGGAAGAACTGCAGCGGTCCGAAGCTTTTCTTAACAGAATTATTGAAGAAAGCCCCAGCCCTATGTGGATTTCTGACAAGGATGGTTTACTGGTCAGGATTAATCCTGCATGTTGCAACTTACTCAACATCACACCCGAGGAGGTTATCGGGAAATATAATATACTCAGAGATAATATTGTTGAAGAACAGGGATTTCTCCCCTTAGTCAAATCGGTGTTCGAAGAGGGAAAAACCGTCCGGTTCGATCTGGAATATCAAACTTCACGGTTGAATCAACTGACCCTTCAGGAAGAGAAATCTCTTATTCTGGATATTACCGTGTTTCCCATACGCGGATCGAATGGAAATGTCGTGAATGCAGTCATTCAGCATATTGATATCACCGACCGCAAACGGGCCGAAGGACGCTTGAAGGAAACCCTTGATCGTCTCAGGAAGACAGTGGAAACGAACATCCAGGTCATGGTCTCGGCTGTGGAGGCAAAAGATCCTTATACCGCCGGCCATCAGATCCAGGTTGCAAATCTTGCCCGCGCTATTGCCGAAGAGATGAAACTGCCTCAAGAGGCAATAGACGGTATCGGAATGGCGGGTTCTATCCATGACATAGGAAAGCTATCAGTACCCTCTGAGATATTGTCTAAGCCCACACGGTTGTTGGATATTGAGTATTCTCTGATTAAAGAGCATTCCCTGAAGGGGTATGAGATTCTCAAGGATGTGGAGACCGACTGGCCTCTGGCTGAAATCGTCTATCAGCACCATGAACGGATGGACGGATCCGGTTATCCGAGGGGACTGCGAGGGAAAGAGATTCTCATGGAGGCCCGTATCCTTGCCGTAGCCGATGTCGTTGAATCCATGGCTTCCCATCGACCCTATCGGCCTTCATTGGGCATCGAGGTGGCTCTGGAGGAGATTTCTAAGAACAGGGGAATCCTCTATGACCCGGAGGTGACCGATGCTTGTTTGAGCCTCTTTCAGGATAAGGGTTACAGTTTTAAATAAACGGAAATATCTCTCCGAGGGTACTGTAGCAATATCAGGATCGGCTTGTACTGTTTAGACAAGGGTGAAATTTTCTGTAATGGATTTTTCTCTTGATTCCGTGCGGGTAAGTCTGAATATCTTTTCTGACAATTCAATGTGTTTTTTCTTGCAATATACGGATCACTACTGGTAAGAGTGGCAAAATTGTTGCTGGTTCTTTATGGCATCCAAGATTATTACGTAACAGCATATCGATTTGTTCTTACTGTATTGATATGGGAGTAGCCATGATCTCTACGCGACTGACGAAACTGCTCGGTATTCGGTATCCTATTCTCATGGGCGCCATGCACTGGGTGTCAAATGCCACAATGGTAGCCGCCATTGCCGAGGCAGGCGGAATCGGTTTTCTTCCCACGGCAGCATTCAAAGACTCAAAGGACCTCAGGGCCGAGATCGGAATAATCAAAGGTCTCACCGATGGTCCTATCGGCCTCAACATCTCAATGCTCCAGACAATCAACCCGGGGGATCGGATCTTTGACTTTCTGGAAGTCGGGATAGATGAAAAGGTCGCGGCCTTTGAGACGGCGGGTCGTGCCCCGGTAGAACTCATCCCGAGAATAAAGGAAGCGGGTATCCCGCTTATCCATAAGGTTCCCCAGGTCAAATTCGCCAAAAAAGCCCAGGATATCGGTGTAGATGCCGTCACCGTCGTGGGGTATGAATGCGGCGGATTTACGGGCATGGCCGAGATCACCTCTCTGGTACTCATCAACAAGGCGGCGCGGACGCTCGACATCCCCGTCATTGCCGGTGGAGGTATCGTTGACGGCCGGGGGCTGGTGGCGGCACTGGCGCTTGGAGCCGAAGGGGTCCTCATGGGGACCCGGTTTATGGCCTCCGAAGAAGCACCCATCCACCCCAAATGGAAAGAGCGGTTGGTGGATATCTCAGAGGGCGACACCACCATAGTTATGCGGTCCGTCGGCAATGCGGCCCGGGTAATCAGGAATGCCGTTACGGAACGGGTACATGAAATAGAGATGCGGGGCGGAACGCTCGAAGAATTGATGGAAAGCGCGAAAGGCTGCTTTGGACAACATATCTATGAGACGGATGATGTGGACAGGGGAATCGTATCTGCAGGGGAGGGCGTGGGCCTGATAAACGGTATAAAGAGTATCCAAGCCATTGTCGATGATATTGTCACAGAGGCCGAAGCCGTTCTTTCCAAGATACATGGAATCATTACACCGGCATGAAGCTCCATTCGAACAGATGCCACATGATTACGAAAGGATAAACCAAACAGTTTTGTGATCGTCGGGGGGCGAAGGTTTATCCTTACAATAAAGGAGGGGAACAATGCTGATCGGTGAACTACTGACCAGAGCGGCCAAATGGTATCCTGACAAGACAGCGGCCGTTTTCGAGGAAAAACGATTTACCTACCGTGAATTTAACGATAGGGCCAACTCCCTTGCAAACGCACTTCTCGATTTGGGTGTACGGAAGGATGAGCGGGTAGCCCTTATCTGCCATAATTCACACTACTATGCAGAGTCGGTCTTCGCCATAGCGAAGATCGGCGCCGTTTCAACCAACCTCAACTGGCGTCTTTCCGGCAGAGAACTGGCATCCCTGATCGAGGATTCAGGCGCCGCCATCGTCCTTTTTTCAAAACGGTTCGAGCATCTCTTCGCCTCCATGAGGGAACAGGCGCCCTCAACCGTCAGGTATATTGCCATCGAAGGGAAGATCGATGACGACATGATCGATTATGAAGATCTTGTCATGCAGTATCCGTCGATCGAACCGCACATCGAAATCGACGAAAACGATACGGTGCTGCAGCTTTACACGAGCGGGACCACGGGTCGCCCCAAGGGAGTCATGCTCACCCACAGGAACATGCTCTCCAATGCGGTCAATACCATAATCGAGATGCAGATCACCCGGGAGATGAATATACTCGGATTCCTGCCCATATTTCACATTGCCATCTTCATGCTCATCAATGTGGTGTACGTAGGTGCCACGGCGACCTTCGTCCATGGGTTTGATGTGGATCTGGTTCTCTCCGTGATGGAGCGGGAGAAACTGAACACCGTCGCTTTTACCCCGATCATCTTCAAGTTCCTCCTGGAGCATCCGACCCTGGACAAGTATGATCTCAGCCCTCTCAAGACGATCATATACACAACCGCACCGATGCCCGTGGATCTGCTGAAGCGTTCCATGGCAAAATTCAAGTGCGATTACCTCCAGCTCTTCGGCATGACGGAAACCAGTCCCGTGCTGGGCCTTCTTATTCCCGAGGATCACGTCCTGGAAGGCCCGGAATATAAAGTGAGGCGGCTCGCTTCCTGCGGCAGGCCGATAGCCAATGTCGATGTAAAGATAGTTGACTCAGCGGGAAAGGAATGTCCTCCCGAGGTGGTGGGAGAGATCATCGGGAGAGGTGACAATGTCATGAAGGGATACCACAAACTGCCCGATGCCACCGCCAAAGCGATTCGCGACGGGTGGTACTATACGGGTGATATGGGATACATGGATGAGTACGGCTATCTCTATATCGCCGATCGTAAAACGGACATGATTATATCGGGCGGAGAGAACATCTATCCCCTCGAGGTCGAGGGTGCCATCAATATGATGCCGGGTGTGGCCGATGTAGCCGTCATCGGTGTTCCCGATGACGCCTGGGGAGAATCGGTCAAGGCGGTGGTCGTTTCCATGCCGGGTTCTGAATTGACCGAGGAGATGGTTGTCGAACACTGCAAGAAGACGATTGCCAGTTACAAGAAACCGAAGAGTGTGGATTTTGTCGATATGCTTCCGAGAAACGCCTTGGGAAAAATACAGAAAGCGGAACTGAGGGCAAAATACTGGGAGGGAAGGGAGAGAAAAGTGTAATGCACCTACCTCTGTGCCGATACCCGCAGTTGACACCTGCATACTATTACGTGAATGGAGAGACGAATGAAGACACTATTATTCACCGAGGAACACAACCAGTTCAGGGAACAGATCAGGAGATTTTTTGCCAAGCGTGTGACTCCCTATGCGGAACAATGGGATGAGAAACGGGAAATTCCCCGTTCGATCTGGAAAGAAATGGGGGAATTGGGATTTCTCGGTTTTTGCTATGATCCCAAATACGGCGGTGCCGGTGCCGATGAGATCTTTCGCGTCGTCATGGGCGAGGAGTTGGCATGTGCGGGCTCGAGCGGGCTTACCATTGCCGTGGCGGGCCATAACGATATGGCGACAAAATACATCGACCTGATGGGAAATGACGAGCAGAAACACCGATGGCTTACCCCCTGTATCACAGGCGATGCCGTATGCGCCATCGCCATTACCGAACCGGGTGCCGGCTCCGACGTTGCCTCCCTCACCACGAGGGCCGAAAAGAAAGGCGATTCATACATCATAAACGGCCAGAAAACGTTCATTACCAACGGCTACTATGGCGATATTCTGGTGACAGCAGCAAAAACGGACACCAACGCCGATCCGGCCTATCAGGGAGTCTCTCTCTTTGTAATCGAGAAGGGGATGCCCGGTGTCAGCGCGAACAAACTCGAGAAGGTCGGGTGCCATGCCTCGGACACGGCTGAGATATTCTTCGAGGATGTGGAGGTCCCCGCGGAAAATCTTCTCGGTGGGGAGGGCGAGGGTTTCGTCGCCATCATGAAAAACTTTCAGCTCGAACGGTTGTCCGTCGGTGTGCTCTCGGTAGCCATTGCCCAGCATATCCTCGACAAAACGCTTGAATACGCGAGAGAGCGGATTGTCTTCAAAAAACCCATCTCGAAATTTCAGGTGATCAAACATCAGCTCGTCGATATGGCACTGGAGATCGAGATGAACCGTGCCTTCGTCTATCAGTGCGCCTATCATTACGCCAGGGGGGAGGACGTGACGAAGGAGATCTCGATGCTGAAGATCAGTGCCGCCGAGATGGTGAATCGCATCGCCTACAGGGCCACGCAAATCTATGGCGGGTACGGATTCATGGCCGAATACGAGGTGGCACGCCTCTACGCGGATCTTCGTCCCGTCACGATCGCGGGTGGAACGACGGAGATTATGAAGGAACTGGTTTCCCGATATCTGGGAATATGAGAACCCGGTTTTGGGTATCAGGGATGTCGGTCATCCTCAACTGTCGAGATGTCTGATTTCCAGAGGCATCAATATGTCATGCCTGTTACCCAATTCCCGAACGAGTCCGATAAAGTTTGAAGGCATGGGGATTTCCCTCGGCACGAGGAGAATCTTTAGCTTATTTGCGTGGGTGAGAATTGAAAAACTGTCGATACCCTCCTGATGATCACAGAGGACCTGAACTCTGAGCGCATCGGTAATGGGCACCATCATATCGATCAGTTTCAGTGGGATTGCCTGCAAGGTTTTTTCTATCATCGTCTTGTTTTCCCGTGTAAAAACAAGGAAGGGCTTCTCTTCGTTCGGTGTTCCGAAGATGTCATTGACGGCGGCTCCGGTGAGCATGGTGATAAACGATGCTTTTTGATTAGGGTACGTTTCGCTCAGGTACTCCTTGAGCCTTTTGAACAGTACAATCTGAACGACGGCAACACCTTGTCGCAAGATAGGTACTAATCTGCTTTCGAACTCTTCCACTGTGTCTTCCTTTACAATTGAGTTGTTTCTCTTTCACCCATTACCGACCCTTTGTCAAGATCAAAACAATAGCCGGGGAGTACCTGTACAAAAGATCGGTATTCGTATGCTTGAGATGGTAGTTTCTTGAATGTTAGCCTTCTTTCCATTCTTGCTGCTGCCGATAAAATGCTTTATAAAGAAACAAAAGTGGCTGAAATCGGGCCGGATGCCGATATGTGGCGGATATCAACAACGTTTCGGTCAAAATAGGTGCGATATGAGAAGGATAATAACGAAAAGCGCTGTTTTTCTGCTGACATGCCTTGCTGTATATACCCTGTTAGGCGTTCTGATTGCTCCCCTTGTGCTCGAGTCGATTCTTCCCGGTAAACTCTCACAGATCATTCATCAGGCAGTCTCTATTGAAAAGATCAGGATAAATCCATATGCCCTCTCTTTCTCAATAGAAAATCTGGCGATACAAGCAAAAGAGGGAGAGGAGCCCTTCCTGTCGTTAGGTACATTCCATATAAATTTTCAGGTCAAGTCCCTGCTTCAAAGGGCGGTTATATGCAAGGAACTGCTTGTTGAAGAGCCTTTTATACATATAAAGAAAGACCAACAAGGAGATATAAATATACGGTCTCTCATTGCAGCCCTGGGAAAGGACGGGAATGCCGAAAGCGCCAACCAGTCGAAGGCAAAAAAGGAGACGGCCATACCGGTTGTACGACTCGACAGCATCACTGTCTCGGCGGGGAAAATAATCTTTTCCGATGACTCATTGCGTTCCGTGAGAGATCCGGTCACCATGGGGATTCAAAACCTGAAAGTAACGGGCAAGAACATCTCGACGGATCCCGACAGTCACGGCGATCTTGTCCTGACCTTTGAGGATGAACTGGGAGGAACTGTTTCAGTGAACGGACCGGTTGGATTCCTTCCCCTTTCCGCAGACCTGCAATTCACCGTCGACGGCTATCATATAATTCCCTTCAGGGATCATATCGTGGAGTACGTAAGGATGATCATTGAAGATGGCACCATTGCAACAAGGGGGACCATTACAATCAATGAGTCGCCGGAAGGTCAAGTAATGGCGGCATACAAAGGAACAGCCACGGTATCGGATTTTTCATCCGTTGACCAGGCGACAAAAGATCGATTCATCGAGTTCACAACACTGTGTTTCCGAAATATTGATGCAGGGTATAACCCCGGCTTCCTGAAGATCGACAAGATCGATCTCTTCGGTTTCTACGCGGGACTGATCATGAACCCTGATAAAACAGTGAATGCTCTCAGTATGTTGAAAAAAACAGAAACACAGGCCGATACAACAGAAGAGAAATCACGGAAATTGTTCGATCCCATGATTATCAGGGAAATAAGTCTTGAAAACGGCCATGTCAGTTTCTCTGATAGAAGTATTACACCAGTGTATTCTACCGATCTTATCAGTATCGAAGGAACGATATCGGGACTTTCTTCCGCGGAAGCTCGTCGCACGACCCTTGCATTCAGAGGGAAACTCGATAAGACCGTCCCCGTTGAAATATCGGGAGAGATGGATCCGTTTTCCGAAGATCTATCCGCGGATGTACGGATTACGCTGGATAATAAAGACTTAAGTCCCTTGACACCATACTCAGGAAAATATCTGGGGCGCGTCATCGACAAGGGAAAGATAACTCTGAATCTGAAATATCAGATCGATGGTAAGAAACTGGTATCACGGAATAAGATATTTATTGATCAGCTCACCCTTGGGAAGAAAGTGGACAGCCCCGATGCCGTTACATTGCCCGTAGAACTGGGTATCGCACTCCTCAAGAACAGAAAAGGGGAAATCGATCTCGATGTACCGGTAACCGGCAAGATCGATGATCCCGAATTCAGTGTGGGATATTTTATCCTTAAGATACTGGGGAATATTATTGAAAAGGCGGTAACCGCTCCCTTTGCCCTTATCGGTTCAGTATTTGGTGGTGGTGAGGAGCTTGGGTATGTGGAGTTCGATTTCGGAAGTTCGATCATAACAGAGAAAAACGCAAAAAAGATCGATGTACTGGTTGCAGCGCTCTACGACAGACCTTTATTAAAGCTTGACATAGAAGGGCATGTCGATGTCAGTAACGATATGGAAAGCCTCAGGAGGGCCGTATTAGAAAAGAAAGTACAATCAGCAAGGTATGATGATTATATCGCAAAGGGATTGCCGTCTCCGTCCGCGGAGAAGATCGAACTACAACCTGAAGAATATCGGAGATATCTCATAATGACATATATGACGGAGGAAGCGGTCAGGCAGGTCAAGGTAACAGCGGGAGAGATAGAAAAGCGAAACACCGAGGAGATCGAACAACTGGTGTTAAACAGTATTGTAGTCACTGAAGGCGATTTGAGACGCCTCGCCTATGAGCGCGCTTCCCGAGTCAGAGAGTATATCCTGCAATCCGGTAAGGTCGAAGCGGAACGGATTTTTCTTGTAGAGCCCCACTCTCTCCAAATTGAGGCGACGGAGAATATCAAAAGCAGCGAAGTACGATTCTACTTGAAATGATTGTTCATTTTGACAATAATGGTACAAAACCTTACACTATGAAGGAAAGTGATGAGACACTGTAAAACGTAATCGACAGCAATCTGGTTACTTACTATGCATGAAAGGAATGATTGTTATTCCGTTTCCATGATACAATGTTCGTATTGTTGGGCAATCGAAAGCCGGATTGCAGGGGGTATATCGAAGATGAAACTACAGTCAAAATTGCTGATTCTTTACATCCTCAGTGCGATCTTCATCATGATTGCCTTGGGAGGCGTTCTCTATTGGAATCTGTGGAATCGAAGCATACGGTCAATCCAGGCAGACATATCGAACGAACTACAGCATATCGACTTTGCCCTGATCACCTTTTTTAATCAAATGGAAACCGGCATCAATGTCTTGGCGACAAATAACACCGTACGTGTCAAGGATGACAGACAGTTTACAAATTTTCTCGATGCCGACGAAAAAACATTTACGTACCACATCGGTTCGTTAGAACAGAGAATTATCGATATCTTCCACAACTACCTCCTGACACACCCCTATGTCAATTCGGTTTACATGGGGAGGGAAAACGGCAGTTTCGTACGATCCCACAAACGTGAACAGCCTACCCGTTATGATCCTCGCGAACGACCCTGGTATAGACTCGCCAAAGAGAACCCGTGGAGAGTAATGAAGACAGAGGCGTATCAGTCGGTAACGACTTCGGATGTCAATATCGGTATTGTCAGAGCCCTGAACGATGAGAGGGGCGTCTTTTACGGGGTTGTTGGTGTTGACATCACCCTGGCCACGTTAACAAACTACATTGTGAGATTTAACACCACGTCCTTTGGTAAGATCTTGCTGGTAGACAAAAACGGTGTGATTCTGGCGGGATTCAAGAAAGACATGCTTTTTCAGAATCTTCACTCGTACTCGCCCGCTCTTATGAAGGTATTGACGGAATCGGCCCAGGGATTTCCCTTTGTCACAATAGAAGGCACACAATACGGAGTCTGTTATATCGATGCCACCGAACAAGACTGGAAGATTGCCACTCTCATTCCGGCAGGCCATATAAAAAGACAGGTCCTGGGACATATCGTGATGACAGAGGTATGGCTGTTGGCCGGTCTCGCTTTGTTGAGTATTCTTACTCTGATAGGACTCAGGATGTATGTGGTTCAACCGCTCAAACGATTCACCGATGAGACGAGGTATATTACTCAAACGTCACATCTCGACCATCACATCGAAATCAACTCTCGCGATGAAATCGGTTTGTTGGCACAATCGTATAACGAAATGATGAATGCCCTCAGAATAACGTACCAATCATTGATGGATACGCAGGCAGATCTCATCGCACACAGGGAGCACCTCGAGGAGTTAGTCACGGATCGGACGGCGGAGCTAGAGGTAGCGAAGGAGAACGCCGAAGCGGCGGACCG
>DAISYQ010000029.1:0-44149 GCA_036825195.1 Syntrophales bacterium | reverse complement strand
TTCATACAGGTCAGCCCCCATACCGGCAATGTCACCCACGTTGTCTCCGACGTTGTCCGCGGTAACTCCAGGGTTTCTCGGATCATCTTCCGGGATTCCCGCTTCTACCTTGCCGACCAGGTCGGATCCCACATCGGCCGTCTTGGTGAATATACCACCACCGACACGGGCAAAGAGGGCGATCGAAGAAGCCCCCATGGCAAATCCGTTGATGACGACAGGATCCTTCTCGGCGAAGAAGTAGAAGAATATACCGAGACCGAGCAGCCCGAGAGATGCAACCGAAAGTCCCATAACGGACCCGCCGAAGAAGGCCACCGTGAGAGCCCTGCCCTGACCATACGTCTTGGCGGCCTCTGCGGTCCTGGCATTAGAGAGTGTGGCCGCTTGCATCCCGAAGACCCCGGCCAGCAGTGAACCGACGGCACCCGACAAGAATGCCACGGAGGACATCCTGTTATCCAGTGCGAAGAACAGGATCAGGAAGACTACAACAACGAAGACGGCTATGATCTTATACTCCCTCTTCAAAAAAACCATTGCTCCGGCATGGATCCTGTCCATGATCTCCACCATGACTGTATCGCCTGGAGAAAAGGTCATTACATATTTATAAATTATGAACGCCAGAACCAGCCCTATGACGCCCCACAGCCATGCATAATTTATCAAAAATTCCATTGTCCTGCCTATACCTCCTCGCTTAGTTTTTTTGTAGTTCGCACATTAAATTTGTTCATCGCCGCCTGAACACCGGATGAAACAACTTCATGCACCGCCTCGCATGCCCCTTCAATCACGCGAGGCAACATCAGTATTTCATCCTCTGAAAACCGCTCAAGCACATACCCCCTTGCGACCTCTCCTGTATCCGGTCGACCTATGCCCAACCGGATTCTGACAAACTCCGACCCACCAAGATGATCAATAACGGATAGCAGCCCTTTGTGCCCCCCAGCGCCGCCACCTGTCTTTATCCGGATATCACCGAACGAAAAATCCATATCGTCATGGATAACTATCACATCTTCTGCGTCAGTATCGAAATAACGGGCCAGTTTACCTACCGCGACTCCACTGAGATTCATAAAGGTTTGAGGCTTCGTCAGAATAACCGGAACCAGAGAAACGACCCCTTTGCCGAAACAGGAATCAAATTTCTCACGGTTTATTTCTATCCCCTCTGACCGCGCCAAGGCATCCAAGACCAGAAACCCAATATTATGCCTGCTGCATGAGTATCTGATACCGGGATTCCCCAGTCCAGCTATCAGTTTCACATGTCCCCCTGTTGGAGAACCACCATCATTCAGCCTGTGCCTCTTCCCCTTCCGGTGCAGCAGAATCAGCCTCCGCCGTTTCCGTGGCCTCCCCTTCTCCGCCGGGCACCTCCGCCATCAAGCTAGCCCGCGTGGGTACTACGGCAACGATAGCCACATCATCGTTATCGAGAAGCTGGATACCATCTTTCACATCAAGGTCACCGATCTTGATGGAAGCACCTATGGCAAGGTTACTGATATCGATTTCCACAGATTCAGGGATATCGGAAGGAAGACCCGATACCTTCAAATCTCTCTTTAACTGTTGCAGCTCGCCGCCATTCTCCACACCCACCGGGGAACCCGAAAAGAGAACGGGAATATCCACAGTAAGGGTCCTGTCCATCCTGATTTCATAGAAATCGACATGCACCGGTTTTCTGTTTACCGTATCGACCTGCATGTCTTTGATGATAGAGAGTTTTTCGACCTTCTTGTTCTCCCCGGACTGCATCCCGAGCTTTACAAAGACCGTCTCTCCCCTTCCACCAGTCAGGATCTTGATCAATTCGGAAGCATTCACCTTAAGCATCATCGGCTCAGCCTCATATCCATAGAAGATCGCCGGCACGAAACCTTCCGCCCGTAATCTCCTTGACGGACCCTTTCCAACCCCTTCACGCATCTGGGCACTTAAACCTATTGTCTTCATGTGCAACTCCTAAATAAAAAGTGAGCTTATAGATTCATTATAGTAAATTCTCTTTATCGCTTCGCTCAACACACCTGCCATTGAAAGGACTTTCATCTTTGTGCAAGATCCCGCCCTCTGATGCAGGGGTATTGTGTCCGTAACAATAACCTCTTGTATAATTGAAGATTCCAGCCTGTCTATTGCCGGCCCCGAGAGGACGGGATGAGTACAGCAGACGGAAACATCTATAGCTCCTTTATTTTTTATAGCATCGGCAGCCTGGACAACGGTGCCGGCCGTATCAATCATATCGTCAAGAATGATCGCCCTCTTATCTTTGACATCACCGATAACATTCATTACCTGTGATTCGTTGGGGGTGTCTCTCCGTTTATCGACAATCGCCAGCGAGGCACCCAATCTCTTCCCAAATGCCCGCGCCCTTACGACACCACCCGTATCAGGGGAAATAATGACTAGATCTTCGGAATAACTTCCCTTTATATATTCACGAAGAATCGGTGTCGCGTAGAGATTGTCAACAGGGATATCAAAGAAGCCCTGTATCTGACCGGCATGGAGATCTACTGACATGACACGGCTTGCGCCGGCCGCTGTCAGGAGATCAGCTACAAGCTTTGCCGTGATAGGGGCCCTGGGAGCAACTTTTCTGTCCTGACGGGCATACCCATAGTACGGAATAACAGCGGTTATCCTGTCGGCAGAAGCCCTCTTCATGGCATCGATCATGATGAGGAGTTCCATCAGGTTGTTATTAACCGGCGTACAGGTAGACTGGACAATAAACACATCCATCCCTCTTACATTTTCATCAATTTCGACTCTTGTCTCACCGTCACTGAATGCGGAAACATTCGCCCGCCCCAGAGATATTCCCAGCCGTTCACAAATATCTCCCGCAAGAACCCGGCTGGAATTACCGGAAAATATTCTCATCCTTTCTAACATCTCTTCTCTTCTTTCATTGAATCTGGTTGGGGCGGGAGGATTCGAACCTCCGGATGCAGGAACCAAAATCCTGTGTCTTACCGCTTGACGACGCCCCACTATTCTATATTGAATGTGCCCTGAACACTGATCCGGCTTGAGTTTCCCTTAATCTGATCTCCGCCTTGATGGCATCATCATCATTTTTGAAAATACCGAATACCGTGGGACCACTCCCCGACATCAAAGAACCCAAGGCCCCATTTGCCGTCAAGAGCCCTTTGATCTTTGACAATACAGGGTATAATCGTAGGGATACTTTCTCTAAATCGTTGTAGAGCCCTTCTACGATATGGGACGTCTTTATGAACCGAGGCATCCTATATTTAATTGGTTCTTTTGTCAATCCCAATCTTAAATTCTCATAAATCGTTCCAGTAGATACTTCAAAACCGGGATTAATCAATACAAGAGATAACCTGGGAAGACCTTCCACAGGTTTGAGTCGATCGCCGATGCCGGACGCCAAGGCGGTTTTTCCAAAAACAAAAAAAGGGACATCTGCCCCGAGTTGAGCCCCCATGCTCATGAGCTCGTCCGTGCTGTATCGTTGTCCCGTCATCTCGTTGAGCGTGACAAGGGTAGTCGCAGCATTTGAACTTCCTCCCCCCAATCCCGCCGCAACGGGGATCCGCTTGTGTATCGTAATTTCTATACCCGAATGAAAAGAAAGACTGGAAAGAAAGACTTCGGCCGCCCGGTAGACTATATTGTTTCTATCCTCCGGCAAAGCACTACCGGGACACCTCACCACTATATGGTCGCCTTTGAGATCAAAACGCATCTCATCGTAAAGGCTTATCCCCTGCATGAGACTGAGGATATCGTGATATCCATCATCTCTTTTCCGTACGACTCTGAGAAAGAGATTCACCTTTGCCGGAGACTGCCTGACGATCACGACTTCTCCGATCCCTTCACGTATCGCATCCTCGACTCAGCCAGGACACCATCCAACAGGTCCTTCTCACTTGCGTCGAGATTCCCCATTGTCTTTTCCTTCAACATTCCTAGAATATCTATTGTCTGTTTCGCCGCTCTGAGATCTTTCGTCGTTGTATTCGACACGGGATCAGCCAGTTCACCCAAGTTGAACATTACAGAGGTATACAGTGAAAGTATGAAGTTGTGAAAATTCATTTCGGGCAACTGATAGGTTTCCCTCTCCATTGTTTCCTCATCTCTGGCATGTTCATCCGACGTTTCGGATTTCTGCTCAGGCTCTTTCTTCTCAGCTTCTCTTGCGGCATCTGTTCGAGCCTCCCCGTCTTCACCGAAGAGTCTTTTGTCCTTTATGACAAACCCCTTACCGCTCTCTTTTTCCTCCATGGTACCCTCCATGATGCTGCTGTTGATCTTCCTTAATCGGTCATAATACCTAACACAACGACCTGAAAATGTCTACGAATGTCGTTGCCTGTCATGAGAAACGCTACGGCCTGAAAAGTCTTCCGGGGCGTGTTGATACGAGAGAAACCGGTATCCCGTATCAGACCGGTCTCATCCTTCTCAATCTCTCAACCCTCTTTTCAATGGGTGGATGCGTACTGAAGAGGTTCATAACAGACCGTCCGCTGAACGGTTTCACGATAAAAAGATGGGCCGTCGACGGGTTGATAGTAACCGGCGTGTTCTTTGATGAATAGGACAATTTTTCCAAGGCACTTGCCAGTCCGAAGGGTTTTCCCGATATGCGCGCCCCTCCCTCATCGGCAAGGTATTCACGCGATCGCGAGATGGCCATCTGTATAACGGTTGCCGCAATCGGGGCAAGAATCGCCATAACGATCAGGCCGATCATGCCCCCGCCTTCATCGTCGTCATCCCTCCCGATCCCGAAGATCGCCGCCCACCGGGCCATGCTGGCCAGCATCATGATGGCTCCCGCAATGGTTGCGGCTATGGAACCAATGAGGATATCATGGTTCTTGATGTGGGTCAGTTCATGGGACAGTACCCCCTCCAGTTCATCCCGGTTCAGGAGACCGAGGATCCCTTCGGTGACGGCTACGGCCGCATGATGTTCGTTTCTCCCCGTTGCAAAGGCGTTGGGCGTGTTCCCCGGGATCACGTACAGCCGAGGCATGGGGAGACCGGCCCTGAGGGCCAGATTCTTGACAAGGGAATAGAGGTCGGGAGCATCGGCCTCGGTCACCTCCCGAGCGCGGTACATCTTCAGGACGATCCTGTCCGAAAACCAGTAACTTCCAAAATTGAGCACCATGGCAAAGAGAAAGGCTATGACGATACCGTTTCTCCCGCCGAAATATCCTCCTATCAGCATCAGGAGACCCGTCAGGGACCCCAGAAGCACCACCGTCTTTACATTGTTCATCTCATCTCTCTCCTGTGTGGGGCTCATCGACTTTGCATCATCGATGAACCCCGCTGATATTCTCTCTGTCGGTTGCGTTACAAGTTTTCCCGCTTTTTGAAAACGACCTCGCCGTTGTCATTCATATCCGCCACAATATCGTCTCCCTCGGCGATCTCACCTTGCAGAATCTTGGTGGCGAGGGTATCCTCTATGATCCTCTGCAGGGCCCTCTTGAGAGGACGAGCGCCATAGACGGGGCTGTACCCTTCCTCGGATATGTATTCCCTGACCTTGTCCGTCAGGGTGAGGTTGATCTTCCGGTCCTGGAGCCTCTTCTGCACCAGACCGATCTGGATGCCGATGATGCCCCGGATATCGTCGATCGAGAGGGACCTGAACGTAATGATATCGTCGATCCGGTTGAGAAACTCGGGTCTGAAGGTCGCCCGCAACACTTCCATCGTCCTTTTCTGCCGCTCTTCCTCGCCCAGGGACAGGTCCTGCGTCCACTGGCTGCCGATGTTCGAAGTCATGATGATGATCGTGTTTTTGAAGTCCACCGTCCGGCCGTGCCCGTCCGTCAATCGTCCGTCGTCCAGGATCTGGAGTAGGACATTGAAGACATCCTGATGCGCCTTTTCGATCTCGTCAAAGAGGACCACCGAATAGGGTCGTCTCCTGACCGCTTCGGTCAGATATCCCCCTTCGTCATATCCCACGTAACCGGGAGGGGCTCCGATCAGTCGAGATACGGAATGACGTTCCATGAACTCGGACATGTCCACCCTGATCATTGCCTGTTCGTTGTCGAACATGAATTCGGCAAGGGCCTTCGTGAGTTCGGTCTTTCCCACTCCCGTCGGCCCCATGAAGATGAACGAACCGATGGGACGATTGGGATCCTGCAGACCGGACCGGGCTCGCCGCAGGGCGTTGGAGATCGTATGGATGGCGTCATCCTGGCCGACGACCCGCAGTCTCAGCCGCTCTTCCATATGGATCAGTTTCTCCACGTCGCTCTCCATCATGCGGTTCACCGGAATACCGGTCCAGCTTGCCACAACCTCCGCCACATCCTCTTCGTCGACCTCTTCCTTGAGGGTCTTCTTGTCCTTCTGGAGTTCTTCGAGCGCCGCGGTCTTTGCCGCCAGATCCCTTTCCAACCTGACCAGGGTATCGTAACGGATCTCCGCGGCTTTCGCCAGATCACCCTCCCGCTGGGCATTCTGCTCCGCTACCTTGTATTCCTCTATCTTCTCTTTGATCGACTGAATTTCCTTGATGGCCTCCTTTTCCGCAGACCAGTGTTTCTTCATTTCATCCCTGGTCCCCTTCAGGCCTTCCAGTTCCTTTTCAATCCCGTCCAGCCGTTTCTTCGACGTCTTATCGCTTTCCTTCTTCAACGATTCCCGTTCGATCTCACACTGCATGATCCTCCGTTCCACCACGTCTATTTCAGAGGGGAGACTGTCCAGCTCGATCCTGAGCCGAGAGGCCGACTCGTCGATCAGGTCAACCGCCTTGTCCGGGAGAAACCGGTCGCTGATATATCGATTGGACAGGGTAGCGGCGGCGATAATCGCAGAATCCTTGATTCGCACCCCGTGGTGGACTTCATACCGTTCCTTCAACCCTCGCAGGATGGCGATCGTGTCCTCCACTGTCGGCTCTCTCACAACGATCGGCTGGAATCGCCTCTCGAGGGCAGCGTCCTTTTCGATATACTTTCGGTATTCGTTCAGAGTCGTCGCCCCGATACAGTGCAGTTCACCCCGTGCCAACGCCGGTTTCAGCATATTCGACGCGTCCATGGATCCCTCGGCAGCGCCGGCTCCCACCATGGTATGGAGTTCATCGATAAAGAGGATGATCTCCCCGTTCGTCTGGGTCACCTCCTTCAGGACAGCCTTCAGACGATCCTCGAATTCTCCCCGGTATTTTGCTCCGGCCACCAGGGACCCCAGATCCAAGCCGACAACCCGCTTGTTTTTCAGGTTGTCGGGAACATCACCGTTGATGATACGCTGGGCAAGCCCCTCGACGATTGCCGTCTTCCCGACTCCGGGTTCTCCGATCAGGACGGGATTGTTCTTCGTTCTCCGGGAAAGGACCTGCATGATTCTCCGTATTTCATCATCCCTCCCGATAACCGGATCAAATTTCCCGTTGAGCGCCAGTTCATTAAAGTCTCGTGCAAACCGTTTGAGGGCCTGGTATTTGTCCTCCGGATTCGGATCGGTAATCCGCTGGTTTCCCCGTATATCCACCAGAACCTTCAGGATCGCATCCTTGGTTATGCCCAGCCGTTGAAGCTCCTTCCCGGCAGGGCTGCCCTTGTCCTCGGCTATTGTCATCAGGATATGTTCCACGCTGACATACTCGTCCCCCAGCTGCGCAGCTTCGGTCAGGGCTCTGTTCAATACATCATTCAACCGGGGAGTCGCGTAGGTCTGCCCTGCACCGGAAACCCTCGGAAGACCCTCTACGATTTCTTCGATGTCACGGGCCAGTTGTTCCGGCTTTACCCCAAATTTCTTGATTATCTCCGGGACGGTCCCTTCCGGTTGTCGTACAAGGGCGAGAAGGAGATGTTCGACATCAATCCCTTGGTTACCATGACTGTTTGCCAGTCTTTCGGCTTCCTGGAAGGCCTCCTGAAGTTTTAACGTACATTTATCAAATCTCATACTATTCACTCTGTGCTCTTTTCAATATCGACAAAGATCTTTCCTTTCTTAAAGATTCGTACCGTGCCTGTGGATTCCGAAATGGCAATCGCAATCGCACCGGAAACACTGGTAATGCCCGCCGCGGCTATGTGCCTGCTGCCCAGTCCCTGGGGAAAATCCTTGCTCTCCAAGGCGGCGCTCAGGTGTCTACCGGCCGTCACCAAGACACCATCACCCCGCACCACAAATGCGCCATCCAGAGCGGAGAATTCCTTGATCGTCTCTCTCAGATTACGGTCCAGGATGTTTTTTTCCTCTTCCCTATATCCCATGAACGGGTTGATGATCATCTGTCTGGACAGTTCAAGCACCTTTTCATGATCGCCAAGGACAAAGATGGTACCGATCGGGCGCCCTTCTCTCCCCTGGGCGGCAAGTTCCAACGCAATATTCAATACCGTCTCAAATACCTCGGGATGGATATCTTCAAAGATTTCTGAGACATCTTCCGAGACAAGAATCTCAAACTCCCTGCCCACATCAATAATGAACATACTGTCTATATGGCCAAATTTCGGCATCCCCGTAAGACACACCAGTTTATCACCCTTCTTGAAGAGTCCCGTGGCGAGCCCCTTCGTTATGACAATCTTTATCTGGCTCAGACGGGTAACATTCACATTGGGGATGTTGATAATGCTTTTAAAGAAATCCGCATTATACGGCACAGCATCACCTTCTCTGGTTATCAGAATAGTATCAAAGCAGGCTTGTTCGCCCTTCTGTGCGATGATATCCGGAGCCACTTCACCGTAGAGAAGGATTGCCTTCGCTTGGATCTCCTTTGCAAAGGTACACGCAAACCGCATAATCGATTCATTCTGTGAACTCATAAATGACTCCTTTCTTCTAATATGTCCATAAGATAAGCATACGTACAGGTTATGTCAATGCCGGAGAATAATTATAAGATTTCCAAAAAGACTTGACTCGCGAGAACAATAGATTTAGGTTACAATTTCTAAAAGATATTTTCGAGAGTTTTGCTATGGACATGCTTGTCGTCACCGATTCGGTGGACATATATATGGCTGAGATAAACCGCTTTCCAATCCTGGAAGCTGACGAAGAATTCAAGCTGGCGGTGCAATTCGTAAAGCACAACGATACACAGGCGGCCGAAAAACTGGTCACGTCAAACCTGCGGTTTGTGGTTAAGATCGCCCATGAATACAAGAACTACGGCGTTAAACTCATAGACCTGATTCAGGAGGGCAATATCGGGCTTATGCATGCCGTCAAGAAGTTCGATCCCTACAAGGGATACAGGCTCATATCCTACGCGGTATGGTGGATACGGGCATACATGCAGAACTTCGTTATCAAGTCATGGAGCCTTGTCAAGATAGGTACTACCCAGGCACAGAGAAAATTATTCTTCAAGCTGAATCAGGCAAAGAAGAAACTGCAGAACATCTCTCAAGACAACCCGGAATTCAAGGAAATAGCGGATATGCTCAATGTCAAGGAAACAGAGATAGAGGAGATGGACCTCCGGCTCACCAACCGCGATGTTTCTTTAAATGCCGTCATAGACGATGAGGGAGAATCAACCTATATCGACAATCTGATTTATACAGGTAAAAGCCAGGAAGATGAGCTTATCCAGAAGGAGGGAATGGCCCTGGTAAAGAAAAACATAGCGGGCGCCCTAGAGAAGCTTACCGAGAGAGAAGGGTATATCATACGACACCGGGTAATGGCGGATGAGCCAGAAACCCTTCAGGAAATTGGAGACAGATTTAATATAACACGTGAACGGGCACGGCAGATCGAGAAAGATGCCCTCAAGAAGCTCCGTGTGGCGATACCCTATCTGACCGATGAGCCGAAACTCATAACAAACTAACTTTCTTCCGGGATGACAAGGGTATAACTTCTAAAACTCATCGTGTTCGTAAGCCGGGTTTCCGAAACAGGTAAATTCCTTGAGGAAGGTAAGATTTGCAACACCGGTGGGACCGTTTCTCTGTTTTCCAATGTGGATTTCCGCCTTCCCTCTTTCCGGATTATCTTCCGATTTATTATAGACCTCATCCCTGTATATGAACATGATGACATCGGCATCCTGCTCGATAGCCCCCGATTCTCTCAGATCGGCTAGTTGCGGACGCTTGTCCGTCCTCGATTCGACCTGCCGGTTCAACTGAGAGAGCGCCAGAACCGGTACATCTAATTCCTTGGCCAGGGCCTTGAGCGAGCGACTTATTTCAGATATCTCCTGTTCTCTGGGTACGGAAGTATCTCTGCCCCTCATCAACTGGAGATAATCGAGAACAATGAGATCCAGTCCTACCTCAGCCTGCAATCTTCTCGCCTTCGCCTTTATTTCCAGGACGGAGATGGCGGGTGTGTCATCGATAAAGATAGGGGCCTCAGAAAGCCTCCCCGCGGCAGCGGTCAGTTTCGGCCAGTCCATTTCACCGACAAAGCCTTTCCGGATCTTCTGAGAGTCGACCTTACCGTCGGATGCAAGCATACGCAGTGCAAGCTGCTCTTTCGACATTTCAAGTGAAAATATGGCCACCGATGCATGATCCTCGATCGCCGCATGCTGCGCAATATTAATGGCAAAAGCTGTCTTTCCCATACTGGGACGGCCCGCCACTATGATCAGATCGGATTTCTGGAGTCCGGAGGTGTATTCATCAACCTTCTGAAAGCCCGTTGAGATGCCGGTGATGAGGGCCTTTTTTTCGTAGAGTTGTTCGATGTGTTTGAAGGTGTCCTTGACAATCTCTTTGATCGGAGAAAAGGCGGGCTTTATCTTATTCTCCGATATCTCGAACACCGCGTTTTCCGCCTCATCAAGAACGGCGTCTATGTCGGAGCCGGCATCATAGCTCTTATTCAATATTTCCGTCGCGGCACCTATCAATCCGCGCAATATGGCTTTTTCCTTAACGATCTTTGAATAATAGGCTATATTTGCCGCTGAGGGCACACCATCGACGAGGGTCGCAAGATATACCTCCCCACCCACGCCTTCAAGATGTCCTTTATTACGCAGTATATTACTCAGGGTAATCAGGTCGGTTGGTTCATTCTTCTCGTATAGATCGAGAATTGCCGAAAATATCTTCCGATGGGCCTCGCTGTAGAAGTCATTCCTTCCCATGATCTCCAAGACATTGTTCAGGGCGTTATTGTCCAGGAGTATACCGCCAAGGATTGACTGCTCCGCCTCCAAGTTTTGCGGTGGCACCTTGTGGAGGGAATAATCGACATCCTTCATGCTATACCTCTCCGGCAACGACAACTTTGATGTCAGCAGATATTCCGGAATGCAATTTTATCTTTACGGAAAATTCTCCAAGGTTTTTTATCGGTTCTTCAAGGAGGATATTCCGCTTATCAATCTCTATCCCCTGCTCGAGCAAGGCATCTCGTATATCCTTTGTGGAAACAGACCCGAACAACTTATCCTGTTGCCCCACCTTTCTGGATATTGTACAGGTTACACTCGCAAGCCGTTCAGCCATGGACTGGGCGGTCTTGAGTTCCCGTTCCGCTCTCTTCGCACTAATCTCCATTTCATCCTTCAGGGCCTTGATACCCTTGCTGCTGGCCTCAACACCCAAACCTCTGGGGATCAGGAAATTTCTGGCATATCCATCTGAAACGTTTATAAGATCCCCTGCCTTACCCACAGATTTTACGTCTTTTTTTAATATGATCTTCATTAAAAATCCTCCAATCCGAAGCTTCATACCCTGCGTTGTGTGAATTTCTCAAGGCTCCACCGCTCACGCAGAAGTGACTGTTTATCATGGATTAATCCGATTTCTTATCGAGTTTTCTGAAGTCGGTCCAGGTATCGATCAAGCCCAGCCCGACTACTATAACAAGCAGAAACTGTTGCGCAAAAATTAAAAAATATCCAAATACCCTCAAAAAGACCGGCACATTTTTTCTTTGAAAGAAAAAACTGATTATCGCCAAACCCTGTAACATGTATATAAAAAGGAGGGCGATCAGCATATTCAGTCCCAGAATACGCAATCCCGCTATGGGAATCATGATCAGGATACCCGAGATTACAACAAGCCAGACCACTTTATCAAGGATCTTCCACAGAGAAAGATCTCCGAAATCAGGATACCACATCCCTTTCTTCCTGAACAGCCATTTCCCCCCCAGAATATTAAGCCAGATAAAGAACGTACTCCCCACAAAGACGGAGGCGGGGAATACACTGGCAAGGGCGCGTGCAATCAGGCCAGCATTTTCTTTCAGAAGTTCAATATGTTGCACAGGGATACCCGTACGGGAATAAAGCTCTATATTCTCCCATACCATGGCGGATATATAGGTCCATACGATAGACCATGGTACTGTACCGGAAATAAGGCTGAGATATAAAAGAATGGCACAGCCCAGAGCCAGAATAGTACCCACAGCGTAGAGTACCGTCTTTTCTATAGGGTAATTTTTTCTCAACACCTCCGAGAGGACCGGTCCAACAGAGCCTAAGAGGAAAAAATAGGCAAAAGTCGGTTGAAACCCCAGAGATCGAGATAAGGCCATGGTTATCGCAAGCGATATGACGAAAACAAGGATGCCGTGCAATCTGCCCAGTTTGGAATAATAGTACAGCATCGGTACCGGAACAATCAACGCTCCGAACAGACCGAGCACAGGGATAACGGCTACCATGACGAAGATAGTGGACGTGATCACAACAGCGAGGAAAAAGCCTTTATAGGGAACACTTCCACCGGGCAGATAAGACATACTCCACCTGTTAGCCTAAAAGAAAGTAAGAGATGTCCACCCCATGGGCAGACATCTCATGATTTACGGATAGATGACTGTAACTGAAATTAATTGTCAGCGGTTACATAGGGTAATAAGGCCAGCGTTCGCGCTCTCTTGATCGCCATTGCCAATTCCCTCTGGTGTTTGGCGCAGGTTCCTGTAATTCGTCTCGGCATGATTTTGCCTCTTTCCGTCAGGAAACCCCTCAAAACAGCCGGATTCTTATAATCGATCTGTATATTTGAATCTACACAAAACCTGCAGACCTTCTTTTTATGAAAAAACTTCGGTTTGGAAATTCTTGGCCGATTAGTTGTTTGATTTGCCATTGTTACGCCTCCTCCCCCTTTTCTTCTTCTGTTTCAATAGGCGCGGAATCCTGTGCGACATCTTCATTACCCGTCTCAGAATCTTTACCATCCGTCTCTTCAGGGGTCTCGGTTTCTTCAGCAGTGGTTTCGGAAACAGGTTCCTTCTCTTTCAGTTCTTCTTCCCTCTTCAGTGCTTCCTTCCTCTGGTCCTCTTCCTTCTTTCGGGCGTTTTCTATCTCTCGTTCAATTTCTTCCAGATCGACCTTATCGCTCAGTTTTACTGTCTGGAACCGTATTACGTTGTCATCGATCTTGAAGTTTCGTTCCAGTTCGGAAACAACCTTGTACGTTGCGGCAAAATCGATCCTGACATAGACACCCTCTTTCCTCTTCTCAATCGGATAGGCCAGTCTCCGTTTACCCCAGTTTTCAACCTTGACCGTCTTACCGTCCATGTTCGTAATAATGCCGGCATAACGGTCTATCAGACTGCCGATTTCATCCGACTGCAAGTCACCCCGCATAATAAATATTGTTTCGTACCTTCTCAACATACATCCTCCTCTTGGCTCTGTAGCCCAGATACCGAATCCAGGCAAGGAGTCCTTCTTTGTATTCAGTTTCCATCCTCTCGGAAACCCTCTTCCCGAATGGATACTGTGTAGGGAAATTCGTGCTTTCCTATACTATACCTCCACAGAAATCAAGCTATTTTTCGTATCGAACTTTATTCCAAACTTCAGGTTGTCACTGCGCAAACGACCTTTCAATATCGTGCAAGAGAGATTTTTCCCGTCTCAAATCACCAATTTTCACTACTATAGCGCATGTATCGTGATGTGTCATCTATTTTTGTATCAGGACACACCATTTCACCAAGAAATAAACCAATCTTTTCTTATAAAATCGAGAGGTTTGAGTCTCCTGACCGAGGGTCCCCATCGCCACTCATAGTCCTTGAAAAGACTGAAGAAATAATGTATGGTCCATCACGGTTGTAGGATGATGGTTTCATGAGAGGCTACCTGTCCGTAACAAAGGCGCATGTGCAATCGGGAATCGATAGGGAACGGATTCCCTGTAACATGGGTTCCTACGCAACGATTATGATAACAATAGGGCGGGCAAGAAAGTACAAATTCGTAAGATAGACGGGTACACGGGTACGGCACGACGTATTATATTTACGCCCACATAACGATAAAGATGGTCCTATGAGGGAGGACCGTGGCGCGTTTGTGTTTTGAGTATGCCGTTTCGTACCCTTAAAAACGATCCGCAGGGGACGGATCTTGTTTATTAAATTTTATGAATGGAGGAGGTATTGATTTATGGCTTTTAACCCCCCGGCAAAAATGGTCGCTCTTGTTGGTAATGCGGGAGTCGGCAAGGCAAAACTTTCAGTTTTCAATCTGCTTCTCAGGGGCTTTATGGCAGGGGCATACATCGCCATCGGAGGAGCACTCTGCACGGTATGCGTAACGGGCACGGCGGTCACCTTAGGTGCTGGGATGGCCAAGCTCATTGGCGGTGCCGTATTCCCAGTAGGCTTGATTGCAATTGTTCTGACCGGCATGGAACTCTTTACCGGCGACTGCATGATCGTCCCCATGGCTGCAATGATGAAGAAGATCACCTGGGGAGCTGTGATGCGCAACTGGGTATGGGTCTACATAGGCAATCTGGTAGGCTCACTCGCTTATGCGTATCTTATGGCAGTCGGTCCGCTGGTAAGCGGACAGGCCGATGGCACCATGGCAGTGAACGCCTTTGGAATGTCGGCGGTCGGTATCGCTGCCGGGAAAATTCTGGGATATAAGGCGGTGGGAGCTGCGGGTCTGTGGTCCTGTTTTATGAAGGCCATTGGCTGTAACTTCCTGGTCAACATTGCTATCCTGCTTGCCATTACGGCGGACGATGTGATCGGCAAATTCTTCGGTATCTGGTTCCCGATCATGGCCTTTGTTTCGACCGGATTCGAACATTGCGTGGCTAACATGTACTTTCTGCCGACAGGAAAGTTCCTCATGGACTGGTATCCTGACATCATAGCACAGAAGGGTGGCATGCTGCTTGCCAATGGAGGGCTGAGCTGGTCCGACATATGGCTCTGGAATCTTATCCCTGTTACGATAGGGAATATATTCGGCGGCTTTCTCTTCATCGGGGTTGCATATTTCCTGATGTTCAGAAAAGACATCCCCGCCGATTAGCGGACATACGGTACCATGTCAGCATTAGCCTGGGTGGCATTCACCATATGCGCGGCAGCGGTGGCATTACACTACAACTCGACGGGAGATTCTCGATTTTTACTGTATGCCATTCCGGGGCTGATCCTGTTGGTGGTCATTCCCATGACTCTGGCGTGGATGAGTCGCAGGAGTTTCATACAGGCAAGCGCACAGTTTGATACAAAGGCCCGTTCCTGCAAGATAGGAAAAATAACGCCGGAAATGGTCGGAGATGTTATACGGATATCTGGTGAGGTTCGTAAGATCAGCTTCAGGTGGCTGAACAGACCCCACTTTCATGTTACAGATGAAACGGCGGATATACGGGTAGTGATGTTTACCGCACCTTCCGATACGATCGGTGTGGGCGACAGAGTCGAAGCATTGGGTATTGTCATGAAACATCTCTTCACGCGTAACAGGCTCGTAATTTCTGCTGTTAGCGTCTCGAAGGTAACAGATTAGGAGAAATGGTATGGACTCAAAAGAAGCACGATTCGCATTTGGATTTCTGCTGTTAGGAATAACCCCCATCCTTGCCACAGCCGGAGGGGCTGGTTTGGGAATGGTCGTATTCGCCGCGGGATTGCTGATTTCGATCTCTGCGGCATTTGCGTAAAAGAAACATCTTACATCAGGGGGGAGGAAAATGGCCGCTCATCACTACTCCCCCGTTTTCCTTATGCCCTGCCAAGTTCTTGTGTTATCGAGAAGATATTCAGACATCTTTTCAACCATACAGTCCGAACACAGGTGTACCATCTTCATGCTTGTCATATGCCGGACGACAGACAGCTCGTCAGATTCTTCTTTGCATATGAAACACCTTCCCGCCCTATCCTCTTTGTGCCACGCATACTGGCTTTCTTTACAATAGTTCATACGTTGCCCGCTGAATATATCATGTTCGGATAAACAGACAATATACCCGCAAACTGCCCATATCCGGCATCAGCGGGGAAATCTCAATACGAAGGTGGTTCCTTTCCCCTCTTGAGATGAGACATCTATCTTACCGCCGTGAGCATCCATTATCCTCTTGCAAAAGGCAAGCCCCAATCCCGAACCTCTCTGATCTTCGACCTCTCCCTTCACCCTATAAAACATTTCAAAGATAAAGGGAAGCTTGTCCGCCGGAATGCCCCTGCCGGTATCCGACACACTCACACTGACATAATGCATGTCATATTCACCATGTACGAATATACTGCCTCCGGCAGGGGTGTACTTGGTTGCATTACCGATAATATTGACGAATACCCTCACAAGACTCTCCCCGTCTCCGATTATCATGGGCAGATCTTCCGGAATATCCTCCTCCAGGGCAAGTTCCCTCTTTTCACATAGCGGCTTCATATCTTCCATGGCCTGAGCAATGACCCCTGAGAGATCAATACGTTCTTTCTCCCGTATCAATGTACCGTTTTCGATATGTCGTATATCCAACCAGTGTTCCACGAGATCCTCGAGGTTGCGGATACGTTTGTCGCACCTCTCTATAATATCCCTGGCTTCTCCGGACAGACAGTCACCAGCTACGACCTTGAGGGATTCCATGTACTGTTGAATGGTGACAAGGGGGGACCGCATCTCATGACTTACGAAGGTAATGAAATCCTTTTCTATCTGTTCCTTCGCGTCTCGCAGCATTTTCGCTTCTATTCGAAGTTCGCGATGTTCGAGCCCTCTTTTTGTTACGGCCCTGAGTTGATCAGGGGTAAAGGGCTTCGGCAGATAGTCATAGGCCCCTCTCTTCATTGACTCCACTGCAGAAACGATAGATGCATAGCCGGTGATGACAACCAGCACGACATATGGAATATCTTCCAACAAAACATCAATGATCTCCAGACCGGACATGCCCGGCATCTTGAGATCGACAAAAACAAGAGCCGGGTGTTTTTCCCGGGCGATTCGAATCCCGTCCAGTCCGTTCGTTGTCGTTATAACGGTATAACCCGATTTCTCCAGCACCTGCCGGCAGCCGTCGCGTATGGTCTCTTCATCATCAATAACCAGTAACGGTCCTTCGGATTCTTTTTCTGCCATGGATATCTACCCTATCAGTTCTCCCACATATCGTATGAGATCTTCTGCCTTGACAGGCTTATGTAATATCATGTTTACCTTCGGGAATTCATCAGAAGGTTCGTAGGACTGGTATGGCCCCTGAAGATCTACCCCACTGAGCATAACCAAAGGCATATCTTTCCCCATTTCCAGTGAACGGATCTTGGATATGACATCGAATCCCTCTCCCCATGTTTCCATCATCATATCAACAATCGCCAAATCAGGACAAGTAGACTCTATCATGGCAAGTCCGCTTTTACCACTTTCGGCCAGAAATACCTCATATCCACTCTTTTCAAGAATCAGTTTCGTCGCCATGAGAAAATCCCTGTCATCATCTATGAGAAGTACCTTTTTCTTAACCGTCATGACCTTTCACCTCCTCAAAAATATTTTATCTATAGTGAAGCAAGGCCAATGCCAAAACCATAACTATACGTAATATATTGATATATTCTACTTATTCCTTCAAATTATTGCATTTTTAGGGGTATAACTCCCCCATTGTGATGCAGATTACCCCGACTCCGAAAATGATGGACCCGGTTTAATCTTTATACCCTCCAAGAAAGAAGGGATAAGATATAATTTAATGATATAGGTCAGTTATAAAATCAATTGTAAGTTGAAACAAAAGGAGCGGTTTGGGGAGGGTTTGAAAGAAAATTCTTTAATCGAATATCTATACATTTGTTACACCTATTAAGGAGGTAAAGGAGAAGCGACCGAAGGGGAGCACAACCGAAACCGCCTGCGATGAGGAGGACCCTTTACCCTGTGAGATTTTCACAAGGGATACCCTGTTGTACAGTCAGCGGGCATGCAGATGAGATCCATGTCTCATCTTGAGGGGCGCATTGGTTAATCTTCCGGCACGACGTACGTGAACCTCAAGGCATCAGGCTTCGCAAACGGTAAGGAAATGCATATGGGCGCTTCTCCCTTACAGAAATGTAATACTCCAACAAACTGCCTCAACTTGTGGCCACAATCCTCTTATGAGGCTCCGCCTTGAAGCCTCCGTGACCATAATCTCCCTGTCCATTTAAGGCAGTGTTCTTACAATCAATACGCTACGGGGCAGAGAGGCATTGCCGGAACCATTCATAGTCCCAAGTTCTCTTGATCCCCGTGGTTACCATCATCTATTACTGTAATTAACCGATCCTACTATTATAACCGCACCTAACCGGCATATACTGTAACTCAGCTACACGACAGTTCCGGGCCCACTGCCGGCTAATCCTGTCCCTCGTTCTGAAAATAATTACCACATCATTTCTCCAGATGGCCCATCCTCGTTCCGGATCGGACATGAAAAGGATGTCCCGTATGGTATGATGGAAACGATAAGATAACTTGATTAAGCAAGAAAAGGGGAAACAGGGGCATAGCGTGCCAGGCTATACCCCTGCCATCAGCAGGAACTGTTGACAAACTCCTACAGACAGGCACCTGCAACCCTCACTCTTGTGTGATGTCATATGACCGGATGGCAGTATCATCTTGGCACTCTTTTGACGCATACCGTGATGATCTTATGACAGCGGGCTTTGGGTCCTTTTCTAATACGTGGTGTTCACTCTTTTCATGTGGAAGAACGAAAAACAATACCGTTCCGGTAAAGAGCAATTTAAATGCCAGAGAGATAACCCATTGATATACCTTGTCATAATAGAATAACTGGAATCCCGTACCAACCCGAAGTCGGGTATATTTACCCCATCTTTGGGGAGTTCTTTCCCCTCTGCTCTTTAAAACTGGCCATGTAAGGTTTCGCAAATCTTCCTTGTATACAGCGGGACTTCATACTATCCATGCCCATTCCCTGCATCAGGGAACTAGCGGAAAAATCAATGAATAACACAATAACAATCGAGAGTTATGTTGTTCGTGAAGAGATGTTTTCCGCACAATCGGTACCATACCGGAAGGAAATCATATTTGATTTTCAGAAATAATTGCTATAGAGTTTCAGATCTGTTCATAAGGAGGGCGTCATGGAAACATCGGCAGCAGCGAAAACGCACTATCCGATCAAGGAACCGGGCAACCTTTCCCCACGAATCGAATGGCTCAGGGATTACTACTTCAAGGGTGTGGACCGATCATGGAACAACGAGTTCACCTCATGGGGAACGGGAGAGCCCTGGGACGTACAGTACGATGAAACGACATATTACATAGTCCCCGAAACCTACGCATTCTTCAATACTCTCAAGGCTTCTTTCATCCAGACGGCTCAAACGGTCAAACCCCATGAAGACTTCTGGTCATGGAGCCTCCCGGAGAGAAGGGCATGGTTTATCAAGGAAGTCATGGTAAATCACCTGCCACAGGAAATCCTTCCCGGTGATCTCATTGCCGGGGGACGCTTCAATATTCAGGCATCCAAGTGCTGGACGCAAGAAGAAACCGCTCAGCGGGACAAACTCATGTACGGAAGGAAAGGCGCCCGTGCAAAACTGAAGTGGTTTTATAACCACGGATACGGAAACGCCGGGGCCACCAGTGGGCACATTATACCCGAATACGAGAAGGCATTGCGTATGGGGTGGAAGGGAATATACGCCGATCTTCAGGCGGCATTCGATGCGCTTACCCAGAAGGAGCAGAAAACCGGTAAAGGCGACCAGCTCAGAGCCATGATGACGGTCGCAACCATGCCTCGAGAGCTGGCGGCCCGATATGCATCACTGTGCAGAGATATGTCTGAAAGGGAACATGGTCCTGAGAGGAAATCCGAACTCTCCCACATGGCCCGGAATCTGGACAGGGTCCCCTGGGAACCGGCTACAACCTTCTGGGAGGCCCTTCAATCCCTCTGGCTGACTCATATGCTGGTCATGAGCGATGAGAACTATCCCGGACCGGGAGTATCGTTCGGAAGAATCGATCAGTATCTCCTGCCGTACTGGGAGAAATCCCTCTCTTCCGGCATGGACCGGGAATTCGGAAAGGAAATCCTCAAGTGTTTCTGGGTGCATGCCAACTCTGCCTACGACGCATTGATACGCCTGGGGGGCAACCAGGGCATAACGGCGGGATACGGCCAGTTGTTCAATGTATCCGGTATGGGAAGAGACGGTCGGGACATGACCAATGATCTCACCTATGTCATCCTTGAGGTCGTGGATGAGATGAGCCCCATACTCGAACCAAAACCCAATATCCGGCTCCACAGAAACAGTCCCGAACAACTGCTGGACACAATCCTTGACATGATCTCCACCAGCCAGGGTGCCCCCTTCCTGCTGAACTTCGACGAACGCTCCATGGCAGGAATGATGCGCGAGGCAAAAAGAGCGGGGTGCGACAATCTTATACGTGAAGACAACGTCCACGATTACGCATCCGTCGGGTGCCTTGAAAATACTATGGTGGGCAACGACCGTTCCGGAACGGTGGATAACAACCTCAACCTCCTGAAAGCGGTGGAACTCGCCCTGACGGGCGGAAAAGATCTGATATCCGCTGTGGATCCCATCACAGGGAAACCCGAAAAGATCAGGCAGGACGGTCCCGCCACCGGAGATCCCCGTACCTTCAAGTCATGGGACGAATTCTGGAAGGCCTACGGCAGGCAGACCGCCTACATCGTTAAAAAATGTGTCGACCTCTATGAGGCGACGGAATCGGTACGAGCCAGGTACTGCCCGACGCCGTACCTGTCCTGCCTCATAAAAGGGTGCGCCGAGAGGGGCCTTGATATCACGCAGGGAGGTGCCGAGCTCAATTTTACCACCCTTGAGGGCGTTACCTTTGCCACAACCGTCGACTCTCTCCTTGCCATAAAGTATCTGGTCTTTGATACAAAAGAATGCACCATGAATGAACTCGTCCAGGCACTTAAGGACAACTGGGTGGGACATGAAATGCTTCAGGCAAAGGCGAAGTACCGGGCACCCAAGTACGGCAGGGATGATGACGCGGCAGATGCCATGGGGATGAAGGTCATGGACCTGTGGGCCGACGAGACATGGAAGCACAAGACCGTATCGACAAAGAGGCAGTTCAGACCGGGCATGTTGAGCTGGAACTACTGGATCGGATCCGGATACATACTAGCGGCAAGCGCCGACGGACGACCGAAGGGTCAGTTTCTGTCAAATGCCATATGCCCGTCGAATGGCGCGGATACGAACGGACCCACGGCAAACATCAATTCCGTTGGCAAGGTCCTTGGTGGAAAGACGGGCAACGGGAATGGAGACTGGGGCGAATATATGAACAATCTTCCGAACGGTGCAAGTCATACCATTACCCTGAATCCCTCGCTTCTGCGAAACCCGGAACACAGGGAAAAATTCAAGGCCTTCCTTCGTGGATACACGGAAAACGGCGGCACCGCGCTGCAGATCAACATGCTGGATGCAGACATGCTGAAAGACGCTCAGAACCATCCGGAAGACTATCGCACCCTCCTCGTCAGGATAACGGGCTATAACGCCTATTTCACCAGCATCGGAAGAGAGCTCCAGGATGAGATCATTGCCCGTGAAAGCCACGGGTGCTATTGAAACGGAAATTCTCCACAATCGATATGACAGACAACGACTCACCATCTCGGGCCCTCATACTGGAACTCCAGAGACTGTCCACAGAAGACGGTCCGGGCATACGAACCACCATTTTTTTCAAGGGCTGCCCGCTGAGGTGTACCTGGTGTCAGAACCCGGAAAGCATATCTCCAAAACCGCAGATCCAGTGGACATCGACAGCCTGTATCGGTTGCGGCACCTGTATCAGTGTCTGTCCGGAACATGCCCTCTCGTCAGGGGACGGAGGAATCACAATCGACAGACATCTCTGCACATCCTGCGAACTATGCTGCCGGGAATGTCCATCGACGGCGATCAGGATGCTGGGGATGAGATGGGAATTGGAGAAACTGGTCGACGAAGCGGTAAAGGACCGGGTATACTTCGCCAAGTCAGGCGGAGGCATCACTCTCTCCGGGGGAGACCCGACCATGCAGGCGAATTTCTCGGTCCTCCTTTTCAAAAGGCTGAAGAAAGAGGGTATCCATACGGCGCTTGACACCTCGGGACAGTGTACACGCGATGTGCTCGATGCGCTCCTGCCCTATGTCGATATGGTATTGTACGATATCAAAGAAATAGATCCTGACAGACACAGAGCCTTTACCGGCGTTTCCAATGAGAAGATATTAGACAACCTTATCTATCTGTGCCAGTATATGAACAGCCATAAAACCCCTGCTGAACTGTGGGTGCGAACCCCGGTTATTCCCGGAGCCACCGCATACGAGGAAAATATCAAGGGAATTGGAAACTTCATAGCATCCAGACTGGGCAACACGGTAAGCAGGTGGGAACTCTGCTCCTTCAACAACCTCTGCAGCAGCAAGTACAAACGCCTCGATCTGGACTGGTCCTTTGAGGATACCGCCCTGATGAGCAGGGAACGCATGGAGCATCTTGCCGACTGTGCCGCAGCTTCGGGGGTAGATCCGGCTATCGTGCACTGGAGCGGACCGATAAAGATGGAGGAGGGCACCACATGAAATCATTCATGGAATTTGACGCCAACGACATGAAAGAGTTTGAGCCGGAGGCAAAGGTCGGATTGATCGCAACCATCAATCCCGAAGGCCTTCCCCATATCACGCTGATCACCGCGCTGCAGGCAAAGACCCCCTCACAGATTATCTGGGCTCAGTTCTCGGAAGGGATGAGCAAGAAAAACGTCGTGATAAATCCCCGTACGGCATTCCTCATCATGACTCTGGATAAGGCCCTCTGGAGAGGAAAAGCCAGGTGGACGCACCTCGCTAAAGGAGGGGAAGATTTTGACATGTTCAACAAGAAACCCATGTTCAGGTATAACGCCTATTTCGGCATACATACCGTGTACTACATGGATCTTGTTGAGACATACGGCAGAGAAAGACTGCCGCTGCTGCATATCGCCCTCGCGTCCCTGCTCACCGGAGCTGCAAAATCGGGCGCCAAGACAGGCGATGAAGGGCGAATACTGAAACCCTGGGGGGAGAAACTCTTTAACAGGCTGGACTCCCTGAAGTTCATAGCCTGGGTGGGGGAAGACGGCTTCCCCACCATCACACCGCTGATACAATGCCGGGCCTCAGACAGCAGGAGGCTCGTCTTTTCGACGGCTGCCTACGGGAAGGAACTGAAGGCGATACGGAAAGGAACCTGCGTGGCGGTATTCGGCCTTACCATGGACATGGAAGACATCTTGACACGCGGAACGTTCATTGGCACAGAGTGGCACCGCGGTATAAAACTGGGCGTCATAGACTTGGAATGGGTGTATAACTCCATGCCGCCAAAACCGGGGCAGATCTATCCCGAAGTGCGGGTACAACAGGTCGTGGATTTTTGAAGAGACGGCACTCTACCCGTCGGTCTGAATGTTGTAGTTACGTATCTTCGTTCTCAATGTCTTTCTATCGATCCCGAGAAATTTTGCGGTCTTGCCTATCTGAAAATTAAAATGATGCAATGCCCGTTCTATATGCTCCTTTTCGACATCCACAAGCGTCACCCTTCCCGAATACGAATCCACCACGGGAACCTTTGTACTCTTATACTGCCCGAAATACAGGATATCCGATTGATTGACGGTTTCATTTTCACACAGGACACAGAGCCGTTCAATCGTATTCTTCAATTCTCTGATATTGCCCGGCCAGTTGTACAGCATCAAAGACTTCTCCGCCTCCTTGGAGAAACGCCTCACCTTGCTCCGGTGCTTTTTCATATATACGTTGAGATAGTGCTGGGCAATCGGCAGAATATCGTCCCCGTGTTCCCGCAGGGGTTTTATGTTTATCGGGACCACCGATATCCGGTAGAACAGATCTTCCCTGAATTGACCGGAATCCACCAGGTCTGTCAGCTCTCTGTTAGTCGCCACGATGAGCCTCACATCAACCTTATCGGCTTTTGAACTACCGACCCGCGGAACTTCCTGCTCCTGGATAACCCTGAGCAGTCTGGCCTGCGTGGCAAGACTGATATTGGATATCTCATCGAGGAAGAGTGTGCCCTTGTCCGCCATCTGGAAGCGCCCTTCACGCGACTCCGTCGCTCCGCTGAAGGAGCCCTTGACGTGACCAAAGAGCTCGCTCTCCATCAGATTTTCCACCAGTGAAGAACAATCAACGGGGACAAAGGGCTTGCCGTTTCTGTTACTGAGTCTTTGTATTGCCCGAGCCACGAGTTCCTTGCCTGTTCCACTCTCGCCGGTAATAAGCACGGTGCTGTCCGTATAGGCAACCCTCCTGATCGTATCCTTTAATTCCAACGCGGCACTGCTCTTTCCTATCAACTCCGGTATATCATCGTCCGATCTCACCGTGTCAGATGCGTTGAGAGCGTTTTTTACCACCTTTTTCAGTTCAGTCGCACCGAAGGGCTTCGTCAGAAAATCAAATGCGCCATTCTTCATGGCTTCTACGGCTATTTCTATGCTTCCGTATCCGGTGATGATTATGATATGCGCGGAGATACTGGACTCCACTTTCAGCTTTCTCAGGACATCCAGACCGTTCATCTTCGGCATCTGCACATCCAGGAGGATGACATGGTAGACATCTCTCAGGGCCATCTCGAGGCCTTGAACCGAACTGCCTGTTTCTTCTATATCATACCCTTCCCGCGATAATATCTGATGGCATCCATCACGTATCGATTCTTCATCATCAATAATCAGTATCTTTCCAACTCTCTCAGCCAACCGTTATATCCTCCCTGGATTCGTAGTTCTCAGGATTGTCAAACCCTTTTGCAGGTAAAAAAATCGAAAACGTCGTGCCATGCCCGACTTCGCTCTCCACATCGACGAAGCCGTCATGTTTACGCACGATGCCGTAGGCAATGGACAGACCCAGTCCGGTTCCCTGCCCCGGATCTTTTGTGGTAAAGAAAGGTTCAAATATATGTGCCAGATAGGCCTTGTCTATCCCCTTGCCGGTATCCGCAATCGTGATCTTGACGGTATTGGGACTGGCCAAAAGACATATCTTCTCCATTTCCGTACTCTCTGAAACATCGGAGGGGAATCTGCTGATCAGCTTTGTCGCGACCGTCAGTTTCCCGCCTTCGGCCATGGAATCGGAGGCATTGATAAAGAGATTCAGAAAGACCTGCTCAAGCCGTGATTGATCACCGTTCACTTTGGGAAGACCTTCGGCAAATTTTGTTTCTATCTCTATGCTGTGAAACATGGACTGATCCTTCACCAGACTGAGAGACGTTACGAGTACCTCATTGATATCGAGCGGCGTCATTTCACCTGAAGGGGTCCGTGCAAAATCCAAAAGATTTTGGACGATCTCTTTACACCGGTTTGTTTGATATGCGATCTTCTTCATATTCTCCCGTGCCGGGCTGTCTTCCGGAAGTTCCTCCAGCACGAGATTGCTGTAAAGCAATATGCCCCCGAGCGGGTTGTTCATCTCATGAGCAACACCGGCAGCTATCTGTCCAAGAGAGATCAGACGTTCCGTTTGCGTCACTTGCTGGAGGGTTCTTTTCAGCCGGTCATCTCGATCCTTGAGTGACCTGACCATATCGTTGAACGCCTCGTCGAGCACTCCGAAATCGGATGATTTTTTACAGGGCAATTGATAATCGAGATCGCCGGTCCCTATGGCCTCCGTGGCCTGTTTCAGTATCCGTATCCTCTCGATAATGGTGTGTCCCATGCGGAAGGAAATAAAGAAGGCAACGATCATGCCGATGGTCGTGATACCGAGAAACACCCACATGGTGTACAGTTTCATGTCCCTGTATTTTGCTTCCAGTATGCCGACATAAAGCATCCCTATGATACTGTTGTCCATACTATAGAGAGGGGCATATGAACTGAGATACCAGTCGTTGACGACAAACGCCCTTCCAACCCAGTCCCTTCCCTCTTCGACAACCTTTTTATACACCGCCCTCGATACAATGGTGCCGATCGCTCTCTCGGAATCTTTCGTTACCACATTGGTGGATATGCGAATCCCACCCTGGAATATCGTGGCAAACCCCATATCACGATTCTTGTATTTTTCGTCTCGATATACGGTTTCCCGTATTTTGTCCACAATGGCATAATTTCCGTTCAGCAAGACACCCCCAACGATGGCACCCCTGAAATAGCCGTGCGTGTCAAAGATGGGGTGAGCCGCTCTCAGAACCATACCTTCGGACAGGTGGGTTTCTTCCGGTTCTACTGATCGGGGAGTCTTTATGATGGGTATCTCAAGACGCTCAGAAAGGAAGGGATTCTCTCTTTCTATCCTCTGCGAAGAAATCAGTTCCGTCGACGACTGGGGCGCTTTCTTATTAAGACACTCCCGTAAAATCGGATCCCACAAGATCCTATCTCCCCTAGCCGCCGGATTAGTAGCCCTGTACAGAACAGTGCCTTCACTATCCACCAGGAAAAGCATGTCAAGACACATTCCTTCGGTTCCCCGTCCGCTTTTCACCTCGGGTTCCGTGCACATTATCCCTCGTAACTCTTCGAGGGTACGCATATCTCCGGAAGCAATGGCATCGCCAAGCTCTGATCGCAATGCCATGCAGCGGATCTGGAAAGCCAGCCGTTCCCGGGTGTTATCAAAGATGAGTTTCGCAGTATTGATATCCTGCTGCACCCTTCTCTGGGCCTCATCCATGGTATTTCTGCTGATGATCTTTATACCAACGAAGGTTGCCACCATGCCGGTAAGACAGGTGGCGACCAGAAACCCTAATATAAGGCGTTTTTGCAGGTGTTCTTTGAAGATATCTCGCAACAAATTCATGCCCTCATCGTACGGGTGAGAAGATAACTATATACCTGTTCTCTGCTACATCATCATTTCAATGTCTTTTCTGGTAATGCCCGAAATCGACACCTTCTTATTCTTGGACCGGTGACCGGCTATGATCTTTATCTGAGATTTTTTTACCCCCAGTATGTCTGAAAGGAAATTGACACACTCTTTGTTGGCGGCTCCTTCGACTGGAGGTGCCGTTATCCGAAGCTTCAGAGCGTCACCCTGGACACCCGCAAGTTCGCATCTGGACGCACGCGGAATAACCCTGATATTGAACACGACCCCTTCCGCCGTCTCACCGACCGGGATCATCGCTCCCTCTTGTTCCACGTATCCAGGAGTTCAATATTAAATCTGAGAAACGATTCGAAATAAGTCTCCAGGTGCTCTTTCGTCTTTTCCAGATGCCTGATCTCTTCGTTCAATGTATCCTTTTCCGCCCTCATCCTTGCGAGGATATCTTCCGTCACAGTCTCGGCTTCCCGGAGCATTGAGGTCTCTATCAGATCCGTTTCGTTATGAGATTCATTACCCGCAGGAGCAATACTCATATCGTTCAACCGTTCTACCTGGGATTCAAGTTCCGCAACCCTCTCTTTCAGCCGAGCATTCTCTTTCAGTTGCAGTTCCAGTTCCCCCGACACCGTCTGAAGGAAATCATCAACCTCTCTGATATCGAAGCCCCGGAATCTCGTTTGAAACTTCTGGTTATGTATGTCAAGCGGTGTAATTCTCATAAGCGGATTCCCTTCATTTATCGCAAACTAACCGCGATCTGCAGCATGGTTTTTACGAGAAAACTCTGCAAAAACACTATCACCAAGATCACAATAATCGGAGAAAAATCTATGCCGATTCCTCTCAGCGGAATCAGCCTCCTGACGTAGTACAACACCGGCTCGGTAACTCGATATAAGAATCTGACGATCGGATTGTACGGATCCGGATTCACCCAGGAGAGCAGGGCACGTATGATGATGAGCCACATATACAAGGTAAGTCCCATATCGACAATCCTGGCGAGAGCCTCTATAAAATTCCCAATAACAAACATTTCCACTCCTTTACATATAAACCGTTGATAGACGGTGGCAGCCATGCCGACTCATCTTCTCCTTGACTTTCCGTGTGTATGTCAATAATAATTGCCACCTTAAAAGTCAAGATTTATGTTCCGGGATATACGGAAAGACAGGCGATTCCTTACAGATAGAGAGGTTTTTAATCAATATGCCCGAAAAAAAGATATGCATCATAGGCGGGGGTAATATGGGTGAGGCGCTGGCCGGGGGGATCATCTCAAGCGGTTTGGCACAGGCAAGTGATATAACCGTACACGATATCCGCACGGAACGACTCGCATACTTCAGGGACACATACCAGGTAAGCGTGTCCGAGAACATAGAGGATACCGTCAAAAATTCCGCCATTGTTATCCTGGCGGTCAAACCCCAGAATATGGAAACCGTGTTACAGGATATCGCCGATACCGTCACAGATAGACTCGTTATATCCATCGCGGCGGGCATCACTCTCGGGTACATAGAAGGACACCTGGGCGGAGGAACACGCGCTATCCGGGTCATGCCGAACACACCCGCCCTGATCGGCGAAGGCGCGGCGGCTCTTGCAGGCGGGAAGAATGCCACGGACAGCGATATGACTATGGCCCGCCGTATATTCGACTCCGTGGGAATCACGGTCGTTGTCAAGGAAGAACTCATCGATGCGGTAACAGGCCTGAGTGGAAGCGGTCCGGCCTATGGATTTATTATCATAGACGCACTAGCACGGGCCGGCGTCAGCCAGGGGCTTGAGGCCGAAACGGCATTGAGACTCGCGGCCCAGACCATGCTCGGCGCAGCAAAGCTCTGCCTCAAGGGTGACAAGACACCGTCCGAACTCACCGATATGGTCACCTCACCCGGGGGTACCACCATAGAGGGCATCAAGGCACTCACGGCCGGGAGGATCGGTGATACCCTTGCGGCGGCGGTGGAGGCCGCCACACGACGATCGAAGGAACTGGGACAGAAATAGCCTCGATCTATTGCCGGAACGGTAAAGGATATGGAATCATCCCGGAGGCGAGAAAGTCATGGCCATAAGCGTTAAGCGACTGCCGAATAAATTTTATCCGGACCCAACACGGGTCATCGCCAGGTTCTACCTGCCCGGGTCGAGCGACGGTAAGAGGGCAAGAATTATCATCAATCGAATACTGGCCTTCTCCGAGCAGGAGGTCAGCAGAGCGCTCAACGAAGTCTTGGCTGATTTTTCAAATAGACACCGCAACATTACAAAAATATTCGAGAAAAATTTCGACACCGTACGAGATATTCTTGCATCGGTCGCTGATCCACTTCCGGACAGGATGTCCCACAAGAGAAAATTGCTGATTGGCTCATACTTCACCTCGGAATACGCCATCGAAGCTGCCGCCTTCTTCAACCCATCGATTATCGAGGATCCGAACCAGGGAAACCTGGAAGAGGGACAGAAACGCATCATCGTCAGTTTTCGAGCGGTCGGGGAGGGGCATATCTCATCGATTGTTTTCAGGAGCGGAACCATTACCCAGAACAACGAACTGATCTTCAAACCGGCCGGAAGATTCGTCGACCTGCCTGAAGCCCTGAAGCTTCACGTGTATGACAAGGATCAGTTCCTTAAAAAACTGCACGAGATGCATATAGAAAAGGATATCATCGGCGCCGTCATGGACAGGCTGGGAAACAGCTTTACCTATCATGAACTTCAGGAAAGTATCGAGGAAAGCACCCAGTCCGTGACTCTGAGTTATACCAAAAAGAAGGTGCTCGATTCCATGAACTGGCTGGCCAGTTCACACTATGAAATCACCTTTTCCCTTGATACCGATCTGTCGGAACGTGTCATCTTCCCGGTCTCCGCCCATGAAAGCAACGGGATCGAGGATGCCCGCTTCGTGAAATTCACCGACGATGATGGATCCATCACCTACTACGCAACATATACGGCCTACGACGGATATACCATCATGCCTAAATCGATAGAAACGAAAGACTTCTATCATTTCAAGATAAGCCCAATCCACGGCGAACATGTCCAGAACAAAAATCTGGCCCTCTTTCCAAGAAAAATCGGCGGACTGTATACCATGATCTCCCGCTACGACGGGGTCAATAATTACCTGATGTTCTCCGATGATATCCATGTCTGGCACGATGCCCGAAAGATACAGGAGCCCCAGTACCCCTGGGAATTTATTCAACTGGGGAACTGTGGATCGCCCCTTGAAACGGAGAAGGGGTGGCTGATGATTACCCACGGGGTGGGGCCCATGAGGAGGTACAGTTTGGGGGCCGTCCTCCTCGACCTGGAGGATCCCTCCTTGATTATCGGTCAGTTGAAGGAGCCACTCCTTATGGCCAATGAGGAAGAGAGGGAGGGATATGTACCGAACGTCGTCTACTCCTGCGGTTCCCTCATTCATAACGGCGACCTGATGATACCGTACGGCATGTCCGATTACGCCTCGAGTTTCGTTACGGTCCGGCTGGATGAACTTCTAGACAGACTTCTGAACGGACAAAGGCTGGAAACATAGGTTGCGCGCACCGCCGGGTTGGCGGGTATGGGTACGTCTCGATCACCTATACATTAGAGCCATTGGGTTTCCTGCTCATGGGCCAGAAGGACGGTCAAGTGGGAGATGAGATACGCGAGAATGCTCTCCGCACCCTGATTGCGGTTTACTCCGTGGCCTTCAAGACCGTCGCAACAGCCACATGTCTCAAAATCATAGAGCGGAATCCGCAGATCATTTTCACCCAGGAACCACATAAAGGACGCAACCATCCGGTCAAGGAGGTGCCTGTCGCCAATCACGACGGAGGCCTGATAGAGCATCATCACTATGGCCATCACGTCGATGGGTTGCTGCGCGTACTGTGCGCATTGTTCACCCCTTTGGTACCAGCCGTTGGACCCGACCGGAGCGAGATACCCGTCTCTAAAAATGATCTTTTCCAGGAAATCCAGCATCTCACGGGCAACAGCCAGAACTGTTTCATCGCCGGTTATTTCGTAGGCGTGGAACAGGGCCAGGGGAACGATGCCGCTGTCATAGGTTACCGTCGGTTCAAACCAGCGCCAATCGTCATCCGCCTCGTCTCCATACTGTATTACGATCCGCCGGACCATCTCCTTGACGGTTTCATGCATCCCCTCATCGCTTGAATAGCAATGGAGGTAATGACAGATACCGATGATCGTATCGGCAATGCCACGGATGGAGCGCATATTCTGAAAATGCGGATATGCCCTGAAGAACAGCTCCTTGGCCAGTTGAAAAAAGGCGTCATTGGGTGAGAATCGGATAAGGTATCCCAGGGCCCATATGGTCCGGCCAAAAGCATCTTCCGACCCGACCTCGTCCAGAAAATTTCGATTGTAGCTTAAGAAATTTCTGAACAGGCCGTCGTCACGCTGCATAAAATCGATATAGCTGAGATACGTGGGCAGAAGTTGCAGTGCCACCGGATCCCTCTTCTGGCGATAGGCCATGGCCGCCATTAATACCCCCCGGGCATTATCGTCCAGGCAGTATCCCTGTTTCCGGCTCGGCACACTGTATTTTGCATGCTGAATAATACCGGTATCATCGGTGAACTGCCTCACATGGGACAGATCAAAGGGCGGAAGAACCAGCGGATTGACAATAGCCCCCTCTTTGACTGTCACCTCCGTATAGGAGCGAACCATATCACCTATAAGATCGGCATATTGTTCCCCGATAAGTGGCCATATCATCTGCCGCCCATAGGTGTAGGCCTTGCGACGCAGTTCGTGCAGAGCGGACGGATCGTCAAGCAATTCGTTCAGGATGCCGGCCAGTGCGTTTGAGTCGTGAAAACCAAACAGCCTTCCCCTCCCGTCCGCCAGGAGTTCCTGGGCGTGCCAGTAGGGTGTGGAGATCACGGCCGCTCCCGCGCCAACCGCAAACGCAAGGGTTCCGCTGGTGATCTGCGCTTCATTCAGATAGGGGGTGATATAGATATCGATGGCGGACAGATACTCGAACAGTTCCGCCTCACTGACAAAATGGTTATGGAAATAGACGTGTTCTCTCAGATTATTCTTTTCAACCAGTCGTCGCAGATAATTCCGGTACTCCTCACCCGAACTGCGGAACACGGCCGGGTGTGTTTTCCCCAATACAATGTATACGACATCCGGATGTTTCCGGACAACCTCGGGGAGGGCCTGGATCACCGTCTCGATCCCCTTGCTGCGGTTCAGCAGGCCAAAGGTTAAGATGGCCTTTTTCCCCTCCAGGTTGAACTTCTGTTTATACAGATCTCTCTGAACAAGATCGAGATCGGGAACCCCGTGTTCGACAAGCGCAATTGTATCGGGCCGTACCCCATAGATCTTAGTCAGGAACCTGACCGCCCGCCGGCTCATCACCACCACTCTCTCGGCCTTATCACCGATCTCTCGGATGACGGCCCGTTCGTTGTAGGACGGTTTTTCAAGCACCGTGTGCAGGGTTGCAAGCAGGGGAATCTTCAGTCGATGAATTAACGGAAGGATGTAAATACCGCTGTCACCGCCGAATATCCCGAATTCATGTTCCAGCACACAGGCACCGGCGTCACTGTAATTAATAAATGTGACCGCCTTCAGGTAATCGCGTTGATGATTCTGACGGATAACATATCGTACTTTCTCGGGATAGGAGTAGTCCTGGTCATTGATCGCGATGACGGAGCATTCCGCCCGACCGGTCCTTTCCATGGATTCGACCAGATCCCTGGTAAAGGTCGCAATCCCGCATTCACGCGGAGGGTAATTCCCGATACATGCAATCTTGATCTTTTCCATCCCGTCTCCTCTACGATTGTCTGTCGCGTTTCATCGGTCGGCGGCATCAGCATGCAGGAGATGAGTGGCCTATCCACCTATAATTTCTTCTCGAGATTTTCCCGAATATGATCTATAAAATCTTCCGTGTACACCTTCCTGTTTCGTGGGTCATGCTCTGCAACCAGCAAAAGGTCGCCCGTCATGATTCCGCTTTCAACGGTTTCTAACGCGGCATCTTCGATCTTCCGGGCAAAGTCACCGACCTCAGGGGTACCGTCGAGTTCCGCCCTCTTTTTCAGGCATCCCGTCCAGGCAAATATGAGCGCCATCGAGTTCGTTGACGTCTTCTCACCCGCCAAATGCTTGTAGTAATGTTTCTGAACCGTTCCATGGGAGGCCTCGTATTCGAAATACCCGTGCGGTGATACGAGGATCGACGTCATCATGGCAAGGCTTCCGTATGCGGAAGCGAGCATATCGGACATGACGTCTCCATCGTAGTTCTTGCAGGCCCAGAGCATACCCCCTTCGGACTTCATCACGCGCGCAACGGCATCGTCGATGAGGGTGAAAAAATACTCTATCCCTGCCGCTTCGAACCGATTCTTCCACTTCGTCTCATACTCCTCATCGAAGATTTCACGAAACCGCGCGTCGTATATCTTGGAGACCGTATCCTTCGTACCGAACCACAGATCTATCCCCTGATCCAGGGCATAGGTGAGACAGGCGGTGGCGAAGCCCCTGATGGATGAATCCAGGTTATGAATCCCCTGCAGGATCCCCGGTTCTCTGAAATCATGGATTACTTTTCTTATGGGTTCGCTTCCGTCAGCCGGTGTAAAGACCAGTTCCGCCACGCCGGGTTTCGTCACCTCTATTTCAGAATTTGCATACACATCGCCATATGCGTGCCTGCCGATGTGGATGGGATTTTTCCATTTCCGTACCCCCGGCAGAATATTGTCAACCAGAATCGGTGCCCTGAATACGGTTCCATCGAGAATTCCTCTTAGCGTTCCGTTCGGACTCGGCCACTGTTTTTTCAGACCGTATTCTTCCACTCGTTCCGCATTTGGGGTGATGGTGGCACATTTGACTCCTACCTTGTATTTTTTGATGGCGTTGGCCGCATCAAAGGTTACCTGGTCGTCCGTCTCGTCCCTCTTTTTGAGTCCAAGGTCATAGTATTCAATTTCCATGTCGAGATAGGGCAGCAGCAGTTTATCCTTCACCATCCGCCACATGATCCGGGTCATCTCATCTCCGTCCATCTCGACTATCGTCGTTTTAACCTTTATCTTTTCAGGCATCAATTCTTCTCCTTATTCGTTACCCCTTTTGGTCTTGATATATGAAAGCATGCCGCCGGCGAGAACGATATCCCTCGCCCGTTCGGACAGATCACAGGCAACTTCGTACTCTGCCCCCTTGGTGATATTTCTGACAACCAGCGGTTCACCCCGGAGGATCTTCTGTCGTATGTCCGGAATTTCCAACCTGTCGTCCTGATCGATCGTGTCGTAGTCGTCTCCGTTTGTGAAGGTCGCCGGAACGATGCCGAAGTTTATCAGGTTTGCCGTGTGTATCCGCTCGAAGGATTTGGCCAGTACCGCCTTCACCCCCATATACATGGGACAGAGAGCCGCGTGCTCCCGGGAGGAACCCTGCCCGTAGCTGAATCCCCCCACGATGATGTTATGCCTTCCGGAATCTCTAATTTCCCTGGCTCTGGCATAAAACCCGTCATCAAGGACTTCGAAGAGGAACTCGGAGTACTTGGGCACGTTGGACCGGTACTTCATCTTCGAACCGGCCGGTATGATATGGTCCGTCGTGATATTGTCCTCTACCTTAATGGTTACGACACCAGTCACCGCATCGGGCAGGGGGTCGTTGGTGAGCGGCTCCCCGATGTTGGGTCCCCGGTAGACCTCGACGCTCCCCGGATCATCGGCAGGAGGAAGTATCATCGAATCATCTATGATGAATGCATCGGGGGTATCGACCTGCGGATAGGGTAATCCCAGGTCTCTCGGATCAGTGATCTTTCCCGTTATGACTGCCGCTGCCGCCGTTTCGGGGCTTACCAGGTACACATTCGCGCTCTTCGTTCCCGATCTGGCCAGGAAGTTTCTGTTGCTCGTCCTCAGCGACACGGCATCGGACTGCGGAGACTGGCTGTTTCCTATGCAGAATCCGCAGGTATTCTCTTCCAGCCTGACGCCTGTTTCAATGAGGTCGGCCAGGGCGCCGTTCCGGGCCAGCATGTCCACCACCTGTCTTGAGCCCGGCGCCAAGATAAAGCTTACATTCGGGTGTGCCCTTCTCCCCTTCAGGGTCCGCGCGACCACCATCAGATCCCGGTATGATGAGTTGGTACAGGAACCCACACATACCTGATGGACCTCCATACCCTCAAGCTCTTTCACCGTGGATATGTTGCCGGGGCTGTGCGGGGTTGCCGCCAGAGGGACCAGCTCCGACAGGTTGATATCTATCACCTTGAAATACTCGGCTCCGGGATCGGCAGAGAGCTCCAGCCAGTCTTCTTCTCTGGCCTGGGCCTTGAGAAACTTTCGTGTCTCTTCGTCACTCGGGAACAGGGATGCCGTCACGCCGCACTCGGCACCCATGTTGGTAATGGTTGCCCTCTCGGGTACGGTCAGGCTTTCCACACCGGGCCCTCCGTATTCGAAGACGCACCCTACATTGCCTTTTGTGGTAAACAGCTCCAGGATCTTGAGAATCACATCCTTGGCGCTGACCCAGGGCATCAATGTACCGGTCAGGTTGATCCTGATTACCCGGGGGCAGGTAAGGAAGAAGGGCTCACCGGCCATGGCCAGAGCGACATCCAGGCCGCCCGCACCGATGGCTATCTGTCCGATGCCACCGCCCGTGGGGGTATGGCTGTCGGAGCCCAGAAGCGTTGTTCCCGGCTTTCCGAACCGCTCCAGATGCACCTGATGACAGATACCGTTCCCCGCCCTGGAATAGGCTATGCCGTACTTGGCTGCCACCGTCTGAAGATACCGGTGGTCGTCCGCGTTCTCGAATCCTATCTGTATCGTGTTGTGATCGATAAAGCTCACCGAACTGTCTGTCCGTACCTTCTCAAGCCCCATGGCCTCGAACTGCAGATAGGCCATTGTTCCGGTGGCGTCCTGAGTCAGGGTCTGATCTATGCGAATGCCGATTTCACGGCCCGGTTCGTAGTCACCCGAGACAAGGTGCCTTTCAAGTATTTTTTGTGTAAGAGTCTTTGCCATACATGCTTCCCCTGTTACCGATTTGAAGTATGCATACGATGAAACATACCCGAATAAACATGCCTGAATGCGCGAAAACGGTGAATATTACATGTACGGCAATAATTGTCAAAAGATTAATGAGAGAGGGTTCGTGGATTCAATTCGCTCCTCTGTATCGGTCATAATCAGTCGGGGGATGCAGACTCAGACCCTTCCCGGGACCGCTGTATAAATTCCGCATACCTGATCAAATGCGACAGGGCCTTGAAGCCGATGCCCGGATTTTCGATGAAGTACAATCCCCTGTCGCGCAGGTCTTCTTCGGCGGATTGTGTCATTTCCCTGAAGATGATCGGAATGACAGGCTTCACGGTGCTGCCGGTAAGGGGCAGGTACGATTCGTTGACAAACCGGAGGGGGTCTTCGTCACCCTGGGGCGGAATGAAAATCGGGGCGACGATATCGAGGTTCTCATCTTCCAGCATGGATAAAACGATCTTATCCAGTTCCCGATTCAGTCCCGAGCCGGTTACGTCGAGAGGATTATCCGGCCGGGCATATCCGGGAAGAAGCGATGTCAATTTTTGTATGGTCTTCTCCTGCAGCGACGGCAGTTCGATACCGTACTTCTCGCACAGGTCGGCATAGAGGCCGCACAATCCTCCGGAGAAGGTGCAGATCCCCAGGCCTTTTCCCTCCGGAAGCCTGCACCGGGAAAAGATGGTGGCCGTTTCAGTGAGTTCTTCGATAGTCTCAACCCGTATGATTCCAAGCTGTTTGATCAGCCCGTCAACGATAGTGTCGTTTCCGGCAAGCGCCCCGGTATGGGAGACCGCCACCTTACTGCCCTTCGCCGAGCGCCCGATCTTGAGGATGATGATGGGTATCTTTCTGCGGGCAGCCTCGGATGCCGCCTGTTTCAGTTTTTGAACGTTTCTGAATTCTTCAATAAAACAGACAATTACCCGTGTGTATTCATCATGCAACAGGTACTCGATGCAATCCTCCGCCTGAAGCATCGACTCATTGCCGGTTGTCAGGTACAGCGAAACGCCGACCGACTTTTTCAGTATTTTTGTGATAATCGCCTCGGAGATTGCGCCGCTCTGACCGACTATGCCGACCGCTCCCGGAATCAGCTTTCCTTCCACCGCCGTGCCGCAGAACGCACCCACCTTCTCCGTCAGATTTATGAATCCCAGGCAGTTCGGTCCCATCAGGACAATGCCGTGTTTCGTGCAGTACTGCCTCAGCTGCTCCTGCAACTGCTGCCCTTCTTCACCCGTCTCCGCAAATCCCGATGAAATAAGGACCACATTCGTGATTCCCTTTGCCCTGAGCATTTCGATGGATTCCATAACGACTGAACTCTTTACGAGGAGCATAGCAAGATCGATCGTTGCGTCGGGAAGATCCCCAATACTCCGGTACGTTCTGATGCCGTTCAATTCTTCGACCTTGGGATTAACCGGGTAAAACCGCCCCTCGAAACCCGCTTTGCGGGCATTGTACAGTATGTTCCCGAACCACCGGTTGTTGGGTGATGCACCGACAACGGCTATATCGCGTGCCGATAAAAACGCATCCAACTGCTGACGTGTGTATGAGCCCATGATATCGAATACCCTTATCCGTAGTTAGAGAACAGTACCGCAGCGTTCCCGCCTGCCGACATGAGACATGGTATAAAAGGTTTGATATAGTGGTCTTTCTTCGCCTGTTATCCCTTATCCGCATGCCGCTTGACATAATCGGACAGATCCTCAATCCCGCACTCGGCCACCTTCAGATCGTGCAGTTCCAATGCGGCGGTGTATTTCAACCCGCCCCCCGTCATGATACAGACAACGGTGCTTTTTTCGTCAATCGTTCCATCCTCTCTCAATCGTGTGAGTGCCGCAAGGGGAACGGCCCCGGCCGGCTGGCCGAAGATCCCCTCCTCCGCGAGTCTTTTTTGGGCCCGAAGGATTTCGTCGTCTCCGACGGCGACAACGATACCGTCCTTTTCCCTGATCTTCCTCAGGATCTCATTCCCGCTGGGGGGAAAGGGATTTTTTATGGCATGGGCGATCGTATCGGGATCATGAAACGGACTCACCTTCTCGGCATGTTCCGAATAGGCCCTGTATATGGGTGCGCAACCCCTTGCCTGGGCGCAGATAAAGCGGGGAACGTGCCGTATAAGGCCGCACTGGAAAAATTCCTCAAAGCCCTTCATGATACCCCGGAGGTTTCCTCCCGAGCTCGTCGGAACAATGACAAAATCGGGTGTCTCAAAATTCAGCTCTTCACATATCTCAAAGGCGATCGTCTTCGACCCCTCCACCCTGAAGGGCACATCGGAATTGATGAAGTAGATGCCGCATTCCTTGCCGATAGCGAGGCTTTGGAAGTAGAGGTCCCCGTAATCACCATCAACCCGTATCAGGAGAGGGTCATATATGGCAATGGGGCCGAGCTTTTCCGGTGGAATATTCGCGGCGACGAGTATTACGGTTCTGAGCTGCGCCCGTGCGCCGTAGGCGGCCACGGAAACAGCCATATTGCCGCTCGATACCGTCCCTATGCTCTCGTACCCCAGGCTCAGGGCATGATTAACGCCGGCTGCGGTACCCCTGTCCTTGAAGGACCAGGTGGGGTTCTGACTTTCGTTTTTAAACCAGACCGATCTTACTCCCAGTTCGGAGGCGAGACGCGATGATCTCACAAGGGGGGTAAAACCCTCCCGGAGGGATATCATCCTTTCGCTTTCGGAAAAGGGGAAAAAATCGGCATACCGTTCCAGAATGGTTTGATGAAAGACGTCACCCTCTCTGATTCGTCCCTCCGTCACCCCTTCGACTTCCAGCGGCTCAGCACATGAATCACAGCGGGGATCAACCCTGTCAACGGGATAGATCTTTCCACAGTGTGTGCATGTTAGATTTGATTCCTTCATGTCTTACCCATACACCGATCACCGGTGAAATTCCAGCCAGAATCGCAGATGATAGTACATATCGCGTTTACTTCAGAAACCCCGGCTGTCGATACGAAGCATCGGGATAGGTGTAAAATCCCCGTCCCGATTTTGCACCCAGCAATCCCTCCTCCACGTACCCCTTGACAAAATCGGCATTGGTCTTCGCCTGAGGATTATTATTTTCATTCGCCCAGTACTCGATGATGATCCATACGGTGTCCAGACCGATCTGGTCCATGATTCCGAAGGGGCCCGTCGGCGCGTTCATCACACCCATCCAGGAGCGGTCAATGTCTTCCACCGACGCGACGCCATTCGCCGCCAGCGTCAACGCCGCCTCGAACCACTTCGTCAGCATGGTATTGAAGACATATCCGTTCTGCTCCTTATGGAGAACGATGGCAATCTGCCCGATACTCTTCGCGAAGTCCTTTATCAGATCGACCGTCTCCGGTGAAGTTCCCGGGTGCGGCATGATGTCGACAACATTATTCGTCCTGATATCATGGAAATGGAATGCCGCGAACCGGTCGGGTCTTCCCGTCTCCTTTGCGAACAGGGAGGGCACCAGTGTCGATGTATTCGTGGTAAATATCGTGCGCGAAGGGCAGAGTTCGTTGAATCGGGCAAAGACCCTCCCCTTCAGCTGCGGATCTTCGGGCACCGATTCACTGACTATATCGGCCTCCCGGGCGGCCTCTTCAGGCTCGGTTGTGGTTGTTATGCGCGACAATGCATCTTCTGCCTGTTCACGCGTTATCTTTCCCCTCCGTGCCAGTCCCGACGCGATCTTTCCGATCCTGGTCAGGGCATTCTCAAACACATCCTCCGTTATGTCGTAGAGAACGACGTCATAGCCATGAAGGGAGCACTGGAACCCGATCTGCTGCCCCATGGTTCCCGCACCGAGAATGAGGACCTTTTTCACCTCTTCAATCTTCATCGATCCGCTCCTGTATCAAATGATATTAATTTTCCCTTTGTTAATTGTCGGTAATTTGGTATAGTTGCGAAAATTTTCTTTCCGAAAAAAACTATCAGCGCGAATATTGAGGTTTAGATTGCCCCCGATCCCATCGCTCTGTTGACTTATCAGACCTAAGACTTCTTTAATGCCTGGCTCTTGGCTTGCCGGTTCATAAAACAGATGTACCGATTCATGTAATAGAATCGATATTTATGGCAATAATCCAAATAATACCAAAGCCTTTTTTATAATAACCGTGAGATGTGGCAGGCACATTCCTTTTAGTAAGGAAAAAAACCGTACCGTGCGACTATGCTTTCAGGTATCTCCAGCATGTTATGTTATCCTGCTGGCAGCGTACAATTCAATATTGAGCGATATGCTTTTAGGATATGTTGCTAATATACCAGGTAAAACGTGTCAAGGTTTTTTCTTTCGGAGTTATACAGGTCAGTACAATAATTTGTTATGCCGCTTGACCGGCAATTGAATTTGTCCTTGACGAGGTAATTTGAAATGAGCGTCCTCGAAGAGATCCTTGAATGGTCACAAGATCGCCCATCCTGGCAGCGTGACGCCCTGCGCCGACTCTTGCAAAATGGCGACCTAACGGACGACGACCTTCGCGATCTCACAGAAATCTGCAAGAGCGCGCACGGCCTGGCCGAAGAAGGCTTTGTACCGTTGACCAAAGAACACGTGCCCGACACAAGGGCCAGAACAGCACCCGTCTCGCTCGTGTCCATCTTCCATCATAGAGGCGTCAACGCTCTCGCGGAAGATCAGACCCTTAAGTTCGTGCCAAAACTCACTGTGGTTTATGGCGATAATGCCGCCGGGAAGACCGGGTACATCCGCATCCTGAAGAGCGCATGCCGTGCGCGGGGGCAAGAGAAGATTCTGGGCAACGTCATCTCCGGGGCGGCTCCACCCACTTCTGCCGTGTCGATAAAATATAAGGTTGGAACCGAACCGACAGCGCGGGAGTGGACTGGGAACGGAGAGGACGACTTCATCTCTCGCGTGAGCGTCTTCGACACACAGTGCGCCGCCGTCTATCTCACCGAGAAAACCGATGTCGCGTTTCGTCCATTTGGTCTGGACCTGTTCGACAAACTGGTGAAGGCTTGCAAGGCCGTACGTACCCAGCTTGAAAAAGAACAGAGGGCAATGGCTTCTAGCGCGTTGGTCACGGTTCAGAATGAGATTCCAGCAGGAACGGCAGTCGCGAAACTGCTGGCAAACGTTACGTCGCTCACCAAGCCGGAGGCTGTGCAGACACTCGCGCGTCTCTCGAAGGATGAGGAAACCCGCTTCGCGTTTCTGGAAAAATCACTTCTCGACTTGCAGACGAATGATCCTGAGAAACTAATCCAGCAACTTATCCTTCGTGCCGGTCGTGTACAGGCCTTATCCGGGCATCTCAAGTCCGTTGAAACGGCTCTATCGGCAGAGGCCGTCACCGCCGCGTTTGATGCACGAACCGAAGTTCGCCGGAAGAGCGAGGAAGCCAAGCGACTCAGCACCGTGACGTTTTCGGCGGACATACTGGACGGCACGGGTTCGGAGTTATGGGCGGCCCTTTGGGAGGCGGCACGCCACTTCTCGCAAGAGTATGCATATCCCGGCCATACGTTTCCAGTAATCGAAGGCGATGCGCGTTGTGTCCTGTGCCAACAGGATCTTGATAAGGAGACCGGCGAAAGGCTCAGGCGGTTCGAGGCGTTCGTTGCCTCGGCGACGGAGAAGGAGCTTCGACGGGTCCGTGAGACTTTGATGCGCCTGCAGACAAACTTTGCCGAACTCAAGACGACGACCGAAGCCATTGACGAAGCGATCAAGGAAATCAGGATCGAACATGAGGACCTAGCGGATACTATTATCAAAGCACTCGACACGAACGAAAGTCGCCGAAAAGCCGTCTCCCTCGCGCTCACCGAAGACAAGGAGCTTGCCGCCGGTTGTCCGGCGGAGGCGACCGTTACGAACGAGGTCAATGCTTTAGCAGAACAGATCGCAGAACGCATCAAGACACTACGCGGGAGCACCACCGACGACGTAAAGAAGCGAATGACCACCGAAACGCAGGAGTTACGCGCTCGTAGAGTGCTGGCAAGGCATGAGCAAAGCGTCCTCGGTGAGATTGAACGTAAGAAGAGGCATGCGGCTTATGGTCTCTGCATAGACGATACCAAGACCCAAGCGATCACACAAAAGAGCACGGCCGTGACAAAGACTGCGGTATCGCAGAAGCTCAAAAAGTGCTTTGGGGACGAGTTGGACAATCTCGCCTTCCGCCATGTCGAGGTCGAACTAAGAGAGGCCGGGGGAGCAGAAGGTGTTCTTTATCACAAACTCATTCTAACACGTGCGCCCGGAGTTGAACTGCCAAAGGTGGTGAGCGAAGGCGAGCAGCGATGCCTGTCCATAGCAGCATTTTTTGCGGAACTAAGCACTGCTGACGATCTCTCCGGCATCGTGTTTGATGATCCTGTGTCTTCCCTAGATTACAGATGGCGCGATGGTGTTGCGAGGAAGCTGGTGCAGGAAGCTAAGGCCCGGCAGGTCATTGTTTTTACGCACGACGTTGTCTTCCTCCTCCTGCTTAAGCAGTTCGCGGCGGAACAAGGCGTTGAGCAGCTTGACCAGCACGTTCGCCAGCTCCAGAAGGGTGCAGGCGTCTGCGCAGAGGAGTTGCCGTGGGTTGCGATGCCGGTCAAGAAGAAGGTCGGATACCTAAAGAACGAATGGCAAGCAGCGGAAAAACTCTTTCGTGACGGCCATCAGTCCAACTACGAGAAGGAAGCTAAGTACCTCTACGGCTTGTTGCGCGAGGCATGGGAGCGTGCCGTTGAGGAAGTGCTTTTAGGCGGCATTGTCGAACGGTTCCGGCCTGGCGTTCAGACGCAGCACATTGGCACACTAGCGGACATCATGCCCGAGGATTGTTTGACGGTCGATACTTCTATGACAAAATGCTCGAAATGGCTCCCTGGCCACGATCAGGCCGCAGCGGCGCGTGTGCCTGTGCCTGAACCTGCGGACCTTAAGGCTGATATCGAGGCGTTGGAAAACTGGATCGATGCGATCCGCAAGCGTCGCCGGTGAGGGGGAGCAGATGAACAAGAGAAACCGGTATAACGAGGCAATCCAGCGGACGTCATACAGCCGCCGCTGATTTTTGTGTTAGGCAGTGACCGAATCTATTGAAGCTCCCCGCAACAAGTTGCGGGGAATCTCCGATTGTTAAGGAAAATATTATTTTATATTCGCTCGCTAACCCCGCCGCAAGCAGCGGGGAATGCGCTCGCTGTTCAATTCACACCCGAAAGGAGATTTACTGCATTGGATATTCCACGGATTTTCAACATCACCGAAAGTGCTCACCGCATCCATAACCCGTTTACGCCCAAAAAGTTCGCCACTCTCGGCGCAGCGCTGCGTCTGGAACCGGGGACCCGAGTGCTCGACCTCGGCAGCGGTTCGGGGGAGATGCTGTGCACCTGGGCACGCGATCACGGCGTCATCGGCACCGGCATCGACATGAGCCGGTTGTTCACCGAGCAAGCGAAACTCCGCGCTGAAGAACTCGGCGTCGCCGATCAAGTCACGTTCATCCATGGCGATGCCGTCGGCTATGTCTCTGACGAGAAGGTCAGTGTGGCAGCCTGTGTTGGTGCCACGTGGATCGGCGGGGGCGTCAGCGGAACTATCGAGCTTCTGGCGCAAAGCCTCCTCCCCGGAGGGATCATCCTCATCGGCGAGCCCTACTGGCGTCAGTTACCGCCGACGGAAGATGTTGCCAAGGGGTGTCTTGCCCACGCAATCTCCGACTTTCTCGTGCTTCCGGAACTTCTCGCGTCTTTCGTCCGCCTTGGCTACGACGTCGTTGAAATGGTTCTGGCTGACCAGGACGGCTGGGACAGAT
>DAISYQ010000028.1:0-44583 GCA_036825195.1 Syntrophales bacterium | reverse complement strand
CCGGGAACACAGCTACGTCGATTTCTACCATGAAGAAATTAAAACGCGCCTGGATCTGGGGTATCCTCCCTTCAGCCGCATGATCAACCTCGTCATTTCCGCCACCAACGAAACCCGCATCACCGACTGTGTCAAAAAGCTCAACACCCTTGCCAGAGACCTTGCTCGGCAGGTTGGCGGAACCGTCTCCGTCCTGGGACCCGCCGAGGCACCCCTGTCAAAAGTCAAAGGTCGTCACCGATGGCACCTGCTTCTGAAGGGAAACGATATCCACGCCCTCCACACCCTGGCCGACACCATACTGGCAACTGCATCAGAACCCGGCCTGCGCATCAGGGCGGACGTGGATCCGGTGAATTTTATGTAAGTGAAAAACGGGGTTCAGGGAAGGGATTGGTCTTGAATAGTTACAAAATTCTTGCATTTCCATTACGGATTGGGCATATAAATGCAAGATCAACGTCAATAAACGACACCTCAATATACAATAACACTGATTCATTTCTTAATATGTAATGGTTATGTCTAATAATCATGTTAATGCATCTTGTTTGATTTCGAATATCAATCTGTGGAATAAAATGAGGCCATAGAGAATATCGCCGTGGATATACAATATCTATAAGGTGTGAATCATGACAGGAGCAATACACGTACAGTACAAAAAGATACCATCTCTCTTCTTTTTAAGAGTCCCTCTCTATGCATTGTGGGGTAAAACGAAACACTTCAATGGCAAAGAGTCTATTCCTCCGATATCTGCGGCGATGACCGGATTGAAAATTAATCGAAAACACCTATCTCGATTCAATAAAATTTGTACTATAAACAATAGTGATGAAATTTCCTTAATCTACCCGATAACCTTAGTGTTTCCATTGTTTCAGAGAATACTCAGTCTGAAACAAGCTCCTTTATCCATGTTCAATGTATTAGGTAAAAATTTAAAAATCACCCAGTACAGAAATTTTGGCTTTGAAGAAAATTTTGATATTTTTTGTGAAATTTCAAGTATTCGAATCGTTTCAAAGGGTCTGGAATTAGATCTTTCTGCAGTCATTCAAATCGCGGAAGAAACGGTGTGGACTGCAACGGAAACATTCTTTTATCGCGGACAGTTCGGAGAACCTGATAAAAACCTTGAAAAGGACGCATTCGAATCTATCTCCGATGCAAAGATCCTTGCCGAATGGTTTCTGCCTAGTGGAAACGGTTTCGGTTTCGCACGGATCTCTGGTGATGGAAATGGTATCCACTATTCCAAGTTTTATGCACGGTTATTCGGTTTTGAAAGAGATTTTGCACAGCCCTTTCTTATTTTGGGGAACACCTTAAAGTATTTAAACCATAGTGAGATAAATGGAACTATTTCCCTCAGCGTTGCTTTCAAGGGGCAGTTCTATTATGACAAGAATGTTACTATCAAAGGCGTAGAAACAAATGGCAGAAACCGGTTCGACATATATAGTGATGGAAATGATAATCCTTGCATGAGTGGAATCCTTAATAATGAGATGAGGAACTAATTGTTATCATTCATGGAACGACAGCGAGTTTTAGAAAAGGCTGATATACTTTATTTCCCAATCAATTTCAGAATAGCGACACAACCAGCACCTGCACAGCCGACCGAGGTATCCAGCGGCAATGTACAAGCACTATCGGTAAGCGAGGAGCTACCCTGCCGCATGGTATTCTTGTCCCCCGTGTGTGAAGCGCACTGTTGTGCGACTATAGGCGCATAGTATTCATTGAAATAAATGAAAGGTTTCGTCATGCAAAAAGAGGATAATTGCTCTGGAGAACCGGACAAAACTTTAGCCGCTGTATGTGGCCTTTTCTGTGAGGCATGCACTCTATTCATCGCTACGAGGGAAGACCCGGCGAGACTCAAGGGACTGGCGGCACGATTTCAACTTTCAGAAGAAGCGGTCAAATGTTACGGATGTCGGTCTGACAAGAGAGGACCCTATTGTGAAAAATGCAAAATGTTCTCATGCGCTGTTGAACGAGGAATCGATTTCTGTGTGGAGTGTGAGGATTATCCTTGCAATGATCTAAAACAGTTTCAATCTGAAAGACCTCATCGGATAGAGCTTTGGGACAACCTGAATCGGATCAGGGACGTTGGCTATAAATCTTGGCTTAAGGAAGTCAAAGAACATTATACCTGTCCCATGTGCCAGACCATTAATTCCGCGTACGATTTAAGATGTAGAAAATGCGGCCAGGAACCAAGCTGTAATTACGTTTCCAAACACAAACTGGCGATCGAGAGCACCTTGAAGAATATGTGATGTATAACCAGCAGCAAATCCACAGGACGGCTTGCAGCAGCCTGTGATTCGCGCGTCAACACAAAACAGAAGCCGGGTTATTTACAAAAACAATAAATAATCTAAGTGAAAGGAGTCAAAGATGAAATTACAAGATTGTATCAAATTTTCAACTGAGAATCCTGTGTGCTTCCTTGCAACAACAGATGGAGATCAACCGAGGGTCAGACCCCTATTAATGTGGTTTGCTGATGAAAATGGATTTTACTTCGCAACATTTTCACCCAAAGACATTTATAAACAGTTGCAGAATAATCCTAAAGTGGAGGTTTGTTTCTATAATAATGCGGCAGAGTTAATAGATGCGAAATATATGAGAGTAAAGGGCAAAATCGAATTTTCCGATGATGGAGCTCTTATAAAAAAAGTTACAGAAGAACGAGCCTTCCTTGAACAGATTATTGGAAGACCAATAGGTCCTATTACGAAAGTTTTCAGAATATATACAGGAGAGATCCATTTCTGGACAATGGCGGACGCTTTAAAAGAACCAGAATTGGAACGTATAAAGTTCTAAAGCCATATTGTATCCTTACAACTGATTTATAGCAGCGTTGTAGGACAATTCCGTACATAAAGCGGATCAAGATTACAGCTTGTGGAAAAACCGAAGGGATGATGGATACCATGTACACGACGTGGTAATCCCTTTTACTGAATCTCCAAGAATCGATCCCGATGCTCGAGACATAAGCTACGTTTGCATTAAAAGTGTATTGGGGAACCATACTGAAAACCACTCCAGAACCCTGCCTCCGTATCAGGGCGAATGTGGACCCGGTGAATTTTATGTGAGCATAGAACAGGATCTGGTAAAAAGGTCTCTGTTTGTATGATTTTAAAATTATTGCATTTTCATTATGAATTGGGCATACAAATGCAAGATCGATAGCAGAAATGACATATCAATAATAGATAATAGCAACGATTTATTTCTTAACGTGTAATGGTTCGCCACGCCTGCGGCGGGACGAACGCTTAGTTCAGTTACACTCTCCGATTTGACGCGGCACAAACAAATCGTTCGGGCGAAAATCCCACTTTGCGGGACTCCGCCCTAGGTTGTCGTGTAAGGAAAGTTTTATTGTTTCCTTTCACGCCAAGTCGGGGTTCCGCTTAACTCGGCATTAGATGCAATATAAAGGATACATGGATACAATATTTATAATAGGAGCAGGAATAAATAGATCGGTCCAAGGACCGGATAATATTATGCCACCTCTCGCACATGATTTCTTTCGTCAGGTTCTGCGCCATCCACGTTTGGCTGAGGATTTTAAGCAGGGTCAGTTATCGCCTCTACTGGATTATATTTTCAGATATTGGCGTTTGGATCTGAGTCAGTTGGAAACTAATAATTTCGATCTTGAAGAGTGCTATACTTTCATTGAACTGCAACGCCGTGAATCTTACTTTAAGGGTGATTCGGATGGCCTAGCACAGATGTCACGCATCCAGTCTCTACTTACTTCACTTCTTCTTGATTATCTTTCAGAATGCGAACACTGGTTTTACAATGCTCCTGCTTTTATCGAACTTGGTCGGGTAATCCTGCAAACAAACTCTGGCGTTCTTACATTCAACTATGACACTTTACTCGAATCTGTGATTGAAAATGTTTCACCACCAAATAAGAATGCTCTTGAGGCACTAACAAAACGAGAGCATAGTATGGCTCAAAAGAGAGTAGAATCAAGCAATATTATGAGGCAACAGGGCTTAAGTGAGGAGGAGATATCAAACAATGTCTACGATTACGATGCAATTACCGATGAGCATATCGCTTACTCATTCCACCAGTGGAATTCTTATTTAGCGTATAGAGTCCGTTTTGATGAAGTTGCTTTACGCGTTCCAGGGCTTCTTCGTATAGTTCCTGGAACCCAATACTATAATCATCCGAGTAACACTTTGGAACATATGCCTTTTCTAAAACTCCACGGTTCACTTGGATGGTTTATACATAGTGGCTATCGTATAGATGGTGAACGTCTTACTAATAATGAAAATATTAAAGAGGGGAAGACTGTACTTAGAAGATCTTCAGCACGCTTTAATATGCCTGAGATTGACTATTCCTATGCTGAGGTTCTATTACCCTTGATCCTCACTCCTGTACTCAATAAACCATATGATGAACACCCAGTGTTTCAAACAATTTGGGCGGAAGCTCGGAAAGAACTTGAGAAATGTCGAAGACTAGTGATTGGAGGTTATTCGTTTCCCCCAACAGATTTCCATGTTCGTCGTTTACTTAGAGAAGCATTCTGTGAGCACCACCTTGAAGAATTATGTGTGATAAATCCAGATACTTCAGTAGTCCCTCGTGCAAAGGACATGTGCAATTACCAAGGGTCGGTGCTTGTATGTAGTAATTTGGAAGAATTCATAAAAAAAGGCATCTAACAATCTGCTGCAGGTGACAGCGTAACGACCACGCTGCCCCTGAGCAGCGCGTTAAGTCTCATTGGAGGACAGCCCCAGATGGAAAACAGATTTCTTAACGGACTACGGAACAACTGGAAGGATATCGTCGCCGTACTGATTGTCATAACATTTACGGTGATCTCCATTGTAGTGAAATACAACCTTGGAATGCTCATCGGATTCCTTGTTCTTTTCGTTTTCTTCACTTTCGACCGGATAAAGAAACTGATATTTGACATGAACGTAAAGAAAATCTTCGGTATAGAATTTGGTGAATCAGAAAGAGAACATGTTAAGGAGAAAGTCAGAGAAGATGTTGTAAACCGTGGAATTGGTTTAAGTACTGACGAAATCGACACTGTCACAGAAGCGGCTTTGAACCAAGTCTCGGGAGTTGCTTATAAGGGACGGTTCTACGAGGAATTAGTGTTTTATGCATTGAAAGACTTAGATATCCCCTTTATTACAAATCTGTCTGGGGCAATTGGAAAAAATAGATTCTCCGTGGATTTTGTTGTTGACTCAAAAGGGAGCAGGGTCATAGGAATTGAAGCAGCATACTCCGATAGGCGCTATTTGTCGCGCGACAAGATCCAACAGGTAATCAAATCAGTCAATGCTTTTAAAAAAGCGGATAACCTTTCACATTTTGTTTTAGTAACAAACAGCGAAGTAAAAGAAGAAGACAAGAAATGGCTACAAGAACAACAGCCTCCTATAGACGTGATTGAGAGCACAGTATCACCTGACGGGGTTTTGTCCAGACTTGAAAATTACCTCAAGGGGATTGATAGAGACAGAAAGGGCTCCCTTGATCCCAAATAGACTTAACCATCAAATCCAGCGGACGGGACGGCTTTCAACCGCCGATGATCAGCACGTTACGTTATACCAATGAAGAAATAGGAGATGAAGAAAACAGCCGGGTCAGGCCTTCATTCTTGAAAGAATTGGGAAAAACATCTTTGCCGAACTACAAAATACACAGAACACCAAATTGCTGGCGCCTGTGATTTTCATGTTGGGCCGCAGCTATAGCATAAAAACTCGTTGACAAAGTGTAGCCCATTGGCTACGATATTGCCATGATCGAAATTCGCAAAACCGATACTTTTGCAAAATGGATCGATGGATTACAGGATATCTACGCTCGTGCTCGCATACTTGTCCGGATCGAAAGATTAGCGGCTGGAAATCCTGGAGATGTCAAACCTGCAGGTGAAGGAGTGTCGGAAATGCGGATTGATTACGGGCCTGGTTATAGGGTGTATTTTAAAAAGATAGGTCAAAAGATGGTTATATTGCTGGCTGGCGGAGACAAAAATAGCCAGTCCAAAGATATTAAAACTGCCTTGCGTCTATCGCGTAATTTATAGGAGTAAATCATGGCAAAAACCAAAACCACTAAATATGATGTCGCGGAACATCTCCGAACTACTGAAGAAATGGCGGCATATCTTGAAGCCTGTCTTGAGGAGGCACATGGCGATGCTACTTTTATTGCTAAAGCCCTGGGCGATATTGCACGGGCCAAAGGCATGACACAAGTTGCTCGTGATGCCGGGCTTTCCCGCGAAAGCCTTTACAAAGCACTATCGGGGGAACGATCCCCAGGCTTTGATACAATAATTAAGGTTATTGGTGCTCTTGGGCTAAAGTTACATGCGAAAGCAGCCCAAGCAAATACCTAAGAGGCCCACACATGTCGCTGGTGACGGACTCGCTTCTCTCGCTGCACAGCTTGGCGTTATGAATAGAAAATAGGGGAAATAGGGGAAATAGGGACAACAGCGCCCCTTTTTGCCAAAAAGGATTTTTACTATGTTTGACTATCCTCTTGCACATTGGACCACCTTTCTTACGGCGGCCATCTTATTAAACTTGTCTCCAGGGCCGGATATGGCCTTCATTCTCGGCCAAACAGCGAAAAGAGGTATACCATCGGGCTTTTCAGCAATGTTTGGCATTTGGTCCGGGGCATTTGTTCATGTCATTTTTGCAGCTCTTGGGCTATCAGCTATTCTGGCGACATCCGCAAGGGCATTCTTGATAGTTAAATGGATAGGAGCAGCTTATCTTGTTTGGCTTGGTATCCAGGCTTTTCGTTCTCATGGAGCCAATGTATCTGTCAATGATCAGACCTCACCGAAAGATCTGAAAAAAATTTTCAAGCAAGGCTTATTGGTTGACGTATTAAATCCAAAAGTTGCGTTGTTCTTTCTGGCCTTTCTCCCGCAATTTGCCGAGGCTGGTGCTGGTCCGATGAGCGCCCAGCTATTCCTCCATGGCTCCCTTATTATTTTAGTAGCCGCGTTTATCGAACCACCATTAATCCTTATCGGAGTCAAATTAACATCGTATCTCAACAACAACAAAAAGGTGTCGCGTTGGATGGATCGCTGTCTTGGTTCGCTGTTTATTGGACTCGGCATCAAATTGGCAACAACAGATAGAATATAAATTGTGAAAACAGCGGGGTCAGGCCTTCATTCTTGACAGAATTGGGAAAAACAGCTTTGCCGAACGACAAAATACACAGGACACCAAATTGCTGAAGCCTGTGATTTTCATGTTAGCCGTGAAAAAATACTGGAGAAGGTAAATGGATTATACACCAGATTCGAATACAGCGCTTATTGTAATTGATGTTCAAAAAGGATTCGACGATCCTATTTGGGGAGAAAGGAATAATCCACAGGCAGAAGATAATATATCACGTATAATCTCCTTTTGGAGAAACAACAAACGTCCTGTAATTCACATCCAGCATTGTTCTGTAGAAACCAATTCCCCACTACGTCCAAACCAACCCGGAGTTGAATTCAAGCCTGAGGCCGCTCCACTTCCAGGGGAGATAATTTTTCAAAAGTCTGTTCACAGTGCATTTATCGGTACTAAACTAGAATCGCATCTCAGGTCTGAACAAATTGGAAATGTAGTTATCATCGGTTTTACAACAGACCAATGTGTATCAACAACAACTCGTATGGCAGGAAATCTTGGCTTCAATGTGTTGCTGGTTTCTGACGCTACAGCAACATTTAATAGAATAGGTCCCGATGGCAAAGAATATAGTGCTGAAACAATTTTTTCTGTTCATTTATCTAGCCTGCATAATGAATTTTGCACGGTAATTACGACTGAGCATTTATTGAGTGCATAATGGCGGCTAACAATCGTTTCAGCTGCACTCTCCGATTTGACGCGCCACACGCGGCGCGAACAAATTGGGCGGATATAAATCCCGTTTCACGGGAATGCGCCTCTTGGTTGACATGAAAGGGAAGTTTTATGCTTTCCTTCCCTGTCAAGTCGGGGTCTCTTTCAACTCGGCATTAGGTTTTAATGGAGAATACATGGATATCCCATCTAAGCATGTTTATGACGCATTGATTGAAAAGGGTATTGATGAAATATACCATGCCAATAGTGTCGCAACTGCCTGTCAATTTCTGAGGTCAAAGTCATTAATGTCTAGGGGAACCGTTGAAAGACTTGGGATTAATCAGACGCCCCAAAATTCCGATGACATTGATAAGAGATATGGAATTTGGTTTGATGTCTTCGCCGATACAGTTGACATTCACCATCGTGCAAAAAAAGCTAACGTTTATGGACCTGCTATGTTCATATTTGACACAACACTTATTAAACAATCATACACAGGTAGAATTTGGGTTACCAAATTAAATCCAACAAAGTGGGCAGGAAAATCAGAAAAAAAGCGATGGTTTCAAGATAAGGATGATTTAAATCAAAATCTCATCAAAGGACGTTTTGATCAAATGTTGCTATTCAGACACTGTGGAGGAGAACTGCCATTCAAAAATTATCTAAAAAAAATAATCCTCGATGACCCACAATTTAAAGATGAGAATAAAATCGATTTGTATAGTATGGCAGTTGGTGCATTACGCCTCGCCATGACAGATAGCGGCCTTGACGTACTAATTGAAAGGCGATTATGTTGTGCTGGGTGTACATGTAAGACAGAATATGCCAGTAATAGCGATCGATTGTTCATGATGTTTGACCCTAAAATCTAACCAAGGGGTTCAGAGACTCTGGGGCTTAAGCGGTCATTCACAGGGCACGCCACTGACTCCAGCCGTGCGCACGACCAAAAAGATGAAAAAAAAGATCATTTATAATACCCTTGATATCTCCAATATTCCTTCGTGGATGGAGACAACATCAAAGATTTGTTCAGAACTTGTTTCTGAAAAAGTTCGAAAACAACTTAAATATTATGACCCGGAAGAAATGTATTCGGATACAATGAGTTTTCTCTTAGAGTGCTGCGATCAATTCGGTCAGTTCCTGAATTACGAAAAGTGGTGTACCGATTTAGATGATGCATTTACGGCTCTATACACACACATCAAGGCATTTCATGCATGCAGAATTTTTATGGGCCTTAATTCTTACAAAGAGAAAGGAATACAAAAACTATCACGAAACTTGCTTCGTGATCTTGCAAAAATTACATTTAAGGACTATGCGAGTCGGGAAGATATTGATATTGCGGTAGATAAATACAAAATCCCTGCTTTTGAAAAAAGTATTTACCTTTTTACAGATTTAAAATCTCCTTTAGATAGATCGTGTAGTCATTACTTGCAATCAGGGAGCGAGAGCCTTCAGGCTCTGGCAATCGCATTAAATATTCATTCAAGAGGGATTCTCGCGTCTCAAGGTCAAGCATTTTTGATTGAATGCGATGTTCCTTTACGCGATGTGCATATCACTTTTCGCAGTGAACTTTGGAGACGCTTCTCTACGTGTTTTTTTCAAGTTGAAGCTGGAAATGAACCACCGACAGCTCCACTTGATTTCTGTATTCGCGTGACCAAACCTATTGGGCCAGATAGAATCAAGCATTTTTACGAAATTAACGACAAAACAATATATTGCTACACACCACGTCACTAAATTGCGAACCTGTGGATGAACCAGAGCGCGAAAGGTGTGCACATGGTTATTATTGAGGGGATGTTGCTAAGTCAAAACAGTCACAACTTTTTATAATATAAAAAATAGTACTGTTTCATTGAGTTAAGAAATAAATCAAAGAAAAATGAAAAAGATACTTTTATTCATATCTTTTTTTCTGGGAATTCATATACTTTTATTTTCACAGGAAAACACTTCCATAACTTTTTTATTGGAAATTCATAATGTTATACCTGAAAAAGGGAAAATACATGGTGGAATTTATTGTTCTGGAAAATCCTACAAAAACAGAATTCATGACATCCCATTGGAATATAATACGACAGGAGAAATAATTTCGAAGAATATAACGTTGCCTGTTGGAGCATATTTGATCAGCTTCTACCAAGATTTGGATAATGATGGAAAATGTAAAACAGGGTTATTTGGTATTCCGAAGGAACCTGTAGGAATAACAAATTGGAATGGCAGCGGAGTGCCTGGTAGCTTTGAAAACCTAAAGATACAAATAGACAGCACTACGAAGAAGATTGTAATTGTACTATATACTCTATAAAAGAAGGTTACGATGAATAACGATGTTCTAATAATATATAAGACGATTTATAACGGAGCAAGTGTCAAACTTGCCGATGCAATGGCAAAAGAGATTGGATGCCTGTCAATAACCGTTACGGAAGCTGTAAAAAGAGATTTATCATCATATAAATATATCGGATTGGGTAGCGGTATTTATTTTACTTCACATCATCCCGAAATAGTTCAAATAGTTTCGAATTTATCACCGGCACAGAAAGTTTTTATATTTTCAAGTCATGGCGCGCCTTTTGTTGGAAAATACCATGAAACGCTTAAAGGGGAACTGAGAAAAAATAATATTGGTATTGTCGGCGAGTTTTCCTGTCGCGGTTTTGATTCCACCGGGCCTTTCAATATTTACGGCGGTGCCGCATTGGGTCGGCCGAATCGGAAAGATCAGTTACGTGCAAAAAAATTCATAAACAAAATATTACCCCAATACTGCACGGATACTAACAAAACAGGAAATGGCAAACATATTGAGATCAACAATTCCAAATGTGTTGGGTGTGGAATTTGCGTAAATATATGTCCACTTAAAGTATATATTGTAAAGGATGGGAAGTCATTTCCCGTTACAGAAGAAGATTGTATACACTGTTGTTTATGTAAAGAAAATTGTCCTGAAAAAGCTATTGCCGTTCATCATACTTTTTTTGAATACATTAAAATAGCAAGGCACCATGCGAAAAGGAAATCATTATATTAAAAACAGGTTACGTATAATAATCTACAAAACAATATAACTTACTCAAAACATATCGAAATATTACACTTGCACGCACCGCACCTAGTCAGCCCGACTGTCACGATTCCTGCATTCACATGAATTGCTCCAGCATAACGGGTTGCAGGTGATGCGAGCGTTAACTGTCAACAAAGTGGTAATCATGGTTACTATATCTCCAATGCACGAAGGCGAGGAACAGCAGACATATGGACTCATCGTGCGTGTCTTTCATGAGTATGTTGCTCCTTTTTATTCCGAAAACGGGGTTTCCAAGTTCCTCGGCATACTCTCGCCAACTAGATTGAGCGAGATGAACAATGGGAACAATTCGTTTGTCATTGTGGCGAAGGACCAATCAAGAATAATCGGGATGCTATCGGTAATTAACGATAGCCATATCGCCCTACTGTTTGTCGATCCACTGTATCAAGGTAAAGGTATCGGTAAGAATCTTATCGATGAAGCGATCAAAAATTGTTTGAATCGTAATCCTGCATTATCGGCAGTTACCGTCAGTTCATCACCAAATGCCAAAGCATTCTATGAAGAAGCTGGGTTTGAAGTTCTGAGGGACGAAATCGACGAAGAAGGTATGCGCTTTACTCCGATGCAAAAATTATTGTGCTAACAATCAGTTAACATACTGTTCACAAAGAGCAGCACCCTGCGGCCGGACGTCAGTTAAGCGTAACGTGAGGCTTTTTCTATGAAGAAGATAGTTGTTAATGACTTAATGCAGAACGGCTATGGGTATATCCTGTCCGAGCCGACCGGCAAAAACTTTAGCCCTGAATTCAAGCCGGAACTATCGCCGGCCCAAATGTTGGAACTCGGTGTTTTTGGTGGAAAGTACATGACAGATTGCCAGGATGAATTTCCGCCGTCTTGGTATACGAATGCGAAGTTGTGTCGCGAGAAGCATGATCCAGAACTGAACTTTTTTAAGATTAACGCATCCCAGCCATTATGGTACTGGAAAAAGAAGGGCTGGATCTATTGGGAGGATCCTCGGGGGTGGTTTCAGTGGTATTGCAGGTATTACATGGGCAGGAGATGCCCCGATGACGCCCGACAGATCAAGCGGTGGAAGGCAATGAAGCGTCATGTGGCCCAGATTAGAAAGCATTGCGCACCGGGTGACTGGTCATGCCGGCGAAAGCAAAGACAGGTTCTCCTTCACTGGGCGTATGACAGTCGGGAAATATAGCACCAAACAATCGGTCGCAGCGGATGGTCCGCTACGCGACCCGTCTCAGAACCGGGACGCTAGAAATTATCTCAGGATCGAAAGTCGAACTTTATAAGAAATACATACCGTACGAAATTCCCTTTGCTCGTCAGTTTCGGCGTGTCCATCGCGCGGATGAGTTTATAAAGGTATCAAGCAATGGCAAGAGGCAAGATTAAGAAAATGATTACAATCCTTATAGGTTTGGTGATCTTAGCAATCGTGATAGCTGCCATTTCTTTTATCGAGGTGGAAAAGGCACAATTCCGTCGTAATGCAAAATTTGCGCATTCCATGCCGGCAATCAAACCGGATAGTAAGGATCTGGTGATATATTTTTCACGTTCCGGCAATACCGAACTGATGGCGATGGAAATCGCGAAACGCTATCAAGCCTCACTTGTACAGTTGGAAGCTGAAAACTACCGCATCGGATTCCGTGGTTTTATGAATGCCTTAAAAGATTCACAGTCTCAACACGCCACGATCACCCCGGAAAAAGTCGCCCTATCTCAATACGAAACCGTCTTTATCGGAACGCCAATCTGGTTGTACAGCCCGGCACCTGCGGTATGGCAGTTTATCGAATGCAATGACTTTACCGGGAAAAATGTTGTACTGTTTACCACCCACAATGGCCGTTTCAAACAAGAATACATTGATGAATGTAAGGCCAAAATTGAGGCGAAAAACGGCTATTTCGTCAAACATATGTATGTGGACCGGGGGAAAATGTTACGACAGATCAGCCCTGAAATCCTTTTGGAACAGACGCGTAACGAACTGAACAAATTGCGGCACTAATATAATGGCGAGATTGCCGGCTCCACATACCGTAGATTTGGCAGATGGTTTGAACCGTGGGAGAATAGGACATTGTTTCTTTAGAATAAATCGTTTCATAAAATTACTTCACCGGACAGAAGCCCTTGGCCGTTTTTCAGGTGTATAACTTGTCAAAGGCAGAGACCACAGTTAAGGGTAATGAACCATGAACAAAAACAACCGAGAATTGCAGCTCATTCTATTTATAGTAATTTCGTATGCTCACCTGTGGCTCTTGTTCGGAATTGGCAGGCTATTCGACATACAATTTTCCTACAATCCAGCAGAGCCGGGAGGCATTCTTGTCCTTATAGGAGTCCCTGCGTCCCTGATTGCGGTGAGTTTTGTAACTCTGATAACGACTGGAAAGGAAGAGCTTCGTCAACTGTTCAGACATTCACTGGAATGGCGTTTTGCTCCATGGTGGTATCTCGCGTCATTACTGACACCATTGCTGGTAGCCTTCGTGAGTGGAACAGCAGCCGTGTGGATTAACAAAGTCAAAATAGCTGATAACTGGTTTTCGCCATCCATGCCGCTCGGTTTCATGGTCTTCCTATTGGTATATATCGGGGTTGGTGAAGAAATCGGCTGGCGGGGATTTGCGCTACCGCGGTTTCAACGGATCTTGGGACCACTCGGAGGGAGCATTGCCACAGGCGTATTCTGGGCGCTATGGCATTTGCCTCTGTTCTTGATGCCCGGCTCATCGCAATACGGTAACTCGTTGATTACATTCATCTATTTACTGACCTGTTGGACCATTCCGATGGCAGTATTTGTAGGTAAATCTCGTGGAAGTGTGATTCCTGCTATCCTATTTCATGGATCAGTGAACTTCCTTGCGTTTGCGATCTATTATCCATATAGGTATTTTTATCTGTTTTGGGGTATTGCCGCGATCATTGGAGCCGTATTTCTCCTCAGAGAAAAGAGTCCCATGGGTAAGCGTTCTGGATTATACGAACGATCAGATATCTAACCACTCGCGGGAGGCAACCTGGCCGCTACGGGTGCTGAGTCCGGCGCGATACGAGTTCTTGTTTGGGCAGATAGCATCACACGTATTTATGGAATAGCAGAATAATAAGTCAATTCAACTTCATAAGGAGAATCTATGGCTCTTGAAATTTTACCGGTGGAATACTACAACGTAACGATCGAAGGTCAGATTACCCATGCCTCGCAATTGCTTTCTACCATAGCCGGTGCGGGTGTCGACTTTCATGCTTTTAAAGCCATCCCTGTGGACCCTGCCCGGACACAATTCACGCTCTTTGCGAAAAACAGCTCCACGATGACTGCCGGAGCTGAAAAAGCAGGATTGGTATTGGATGGTCCTTACTTTGCCTTATTAATCAAGGGTGATGAAAAAGCGGGGGCTCTGGCGGATATCTATAAAAAATTATCCCGGGCCGGGATTCAAGTGGACGAGGCATGTGGAATTGCCGATATCAATGCAGGGTATGGTGTTATTCTCTACCTGAAACAGGAAGACTGCGGCAAAGCAATAACCGTTTTAACCCTGTGAGGACTTAGATTCTCAAAGTCTGCACATTAGAAGATATGTGCTGCCCAACAATCAGTTGCAGCAGACTTAGCGCGAACAAACCGTTCGAACAGCAATCCCGCTTCATGAGACGTGGGACGCCTCCCCTTGGCTGGCGAGAAAAAAGTTTTTACTTTAGACAAAAAGTTAAGCGAATGATAAGGAGTAATACGAATCGATCACATGAAAGAAAATCATAAGGAACAAGAGAACAGGTACCATTTAGCGGGGTGGATACTTTTTGTTTTATGTGCTATTTTTTTTATCGCGGCAAGCGTGAAGAACAGAGATCCTCTTACTTTAATTGGTAGTGTCATCTTTTTAATCTCCTGTATTGTTTTTATTATTCCTCTGGTTAGGAAGTGATTTTTTCAGAGGAAGAAAACAAACCGTATACCAGAGCTATTGCAACCGACGCAAAAAACCGTGCGGCTGATTAGCAGTGTCATCAATGCGAATGAAAAAGAATGGGTTAAAATATGTTATCGATCTGATTTTATTTGTAGATATTTGTTCCATCGTCATAACTGGATCACTGCTCGCCTTCATTATTCCTGAAGGGCGGACAGGCCGGGCCTCCAAATACTTTTTAGGGCTGCATAGACACGATTGGGGGCATATCCATCTTTTCCTTTCACTGCTATTATTATTGCTGCTGCTGTTTCATATTTGGTTAAATTGGAACTGGGTTGTTCAATCCTCGAAAAAATACTTTGGAAACCATTGGAAAACTGCGTTGTGGTGTATTGCAGGAGCCGGGATATTGGTGCTGGCAATCATGTACGTTGCCACAAAGATAGCCTCGGTTTGATATCTTTTTCCTTCTGTTACCGTTTCATACCGACAGGCGAAAATTTCTTAGGTATTCGTAAATCCGGATAAGTTGACGTTAGTACTATAGAAAGCAAAAATGATGGTATTGAAAAAGAAAAGGAGGAAAAAATGGCCAATTTTTTGTTTGTGTTAAGTCAGGATGACAATGAGAAGGCGACCCGGTGTTTTCAATTCGCCAAAATTGCTCACTCAAAAGGACACGGTGTCGATCTTTTCATGATAGACGGTGGTGTGCTATGGGCAAACAAGGAAAGAGATTTCTCACAGAAAACGGGAACCGGTGATTGTCCGAATGATTATTTACCCTACCTGGTAGAAAACGAAGTTCCGATTGGTGTCTGAATTCCCTGTGCCAATAATCGTCAGGTTGACGAGTCAAATTTCTTTTCAAACATGATGTTAGACGGCGGACCCCATTTGATAGATTTGGCTGCGGAAGCCAAAGTTTTTAATTTTTAAATGTTCGGCGACCTCATGTTGTCCCTTTCAAGAAAGGCGGCTTGGTCGTAACGATACGAACCATACTATGTATTGTTATGTTACGTCGATGTTCCGCTCAACTTGAGTATTATATCTATTTGAAGTATTGTAGGAAAAAAGAAGCTATCTCATTTGAAATGAGGGAAGGAGGCAAGAAATGCCGGAATTTTGCAGTCCATTTACCGTAATGAAAGGTGATCGAAAACTTACATCGGAGGAGTTGGTCCGTGCAATCAGATTCATGATTGCTGCGGAATACGAAGCGATTCAACTTTACCAACAGACGGCGGAGAGCACGAATAATAAACTTGCAAGAGAAGTGCTTCTGGATATCGCCAACGAGGAAAAGGAGCATGCCGGAGAGTTCCTACGGTTGTTACGCGAGCTGGATTCCAAAGAAGAAGACTTCTATAAAGAGGGTTATGAAGAAGTCGAAGAGATGATTGCAAAACTCAAAAAATAACCAACTCCAAGGTCTTAAAGCTCCATTTGAGATTCTAAGGCACCAAGAGGGAAAGATGTACCTTTGCTGTTTCAGCGGCGCGATATATCATGAAGACATACAGAATACATGGAGCCAGACCGATAGAGATTGTCGCCGTGCATGGAGGACCGGGCGATTTCGGCGGGGTAATGCAACTTGCCGCGACCTTATCAGCCCAATATGGCGTAGTAGAACCCTTTCAGACCGCACATACGGTCATGGGACAAGTTCATAACCTGCATGAAACCATAACAAAACTCGTTTCACATCCACCGGTAATAATCGGGCATTCGTGGGGAGCATGGCTGGTGGTGATCTTTGCGGCCACCTACCCTTCATGGGTACGCAAAATCATTCTGGTTGGCTCAGGCCCCTACGAACATCGCTATTATCCCATTTTGCAGCAGCGACGGAATAAGCGTTTCACGGACGAAGAGAAACGCCGAATCGCCCGTCTCACGGCAATGCTTTCAGACCCGAAGAACAATGCGACAGGGGATGTGTTACGCCAACTGGGTGTTGTGTTCTCCCGCGTTGATAACGTTGATCTACTTGAAGAGGAAGCGGGGGATGTTGAGGCCATCGATCCGGCCATTCTGAATATGCAGCCCCTGTATTTTCCCGGCTTACTTCAGGAGGCGACGGAAATGCGGAAGTCGGGTGAATTGTTACGCTATGCGAAGAAGATCACCTGTCCGGTGGTTGCCATTCACGGGGTTCAAGATCCCCATCCCTATGAAGGAGTTCAGCAACCGTTGCAGGAGCATCTTTCCAGTTTTACATGCCATCTTATCCAACGGTGCGGGCACAAACCGTGGTTGGAGCGTCATGGACGTAACGAGTTTTATCGCATCCTGGAGCATGAACTGGCACATTAATGAGTTGGCACACACGGCACAAGGTGTTATAAAAATAAGTGTAATTCTATGATTCGTCCATCAAGACGTTCAACCGTAGTGATATCATATGAAAATCAGAAAAGCATCCGACGCTGATAAAGAGACTATTTCGAGGTTACACGTTGCATCCATCAGGGGGCTGTGCGCCAATCACTATACCCGCGAGCAGTTACATGCCTGGACCGGTGTCCTGATTCCTTCCGTCTACGATCAGGCTCTGCAAGAAAAGGTGTTTTTCGTTGCATGCGATTCTCAAGATGAATTGCTGGGAATAGGAATTTTGGACGTTGAAAACAAAGAAGTCAGCGCCGTGTACATCCGTCCCAATGCGGCCGGGAAGGGAATCGGATCGGAGCTGCTCAATGAACTGGAGAAGACCGCACGCAACAAAAATATTGCAACAATCACCGTTTATTCCACCCTTAATGCAAAGGGTTTTTATGCGGCTCACGGCTATGCAAAGCAGGATTTGACCTTTCACACATTGCCGAACGGATCACAACTCGAGTGCATCCGCATGGTCAAGGATCTGCTGCAAGATGTCAAACAGCGGCATTGAGGACGATCTCAAAAGGAGGAGAAATTCGGTTTGCTCACACAAATATAGCTGCCAAGAATTGGAAATTATTATCGGAGTTCTATATCAAGGTTTTTGATTGTACGATCAAGCCTCCGGAACGAAAACTTTCAGGGGATTGGCTGGATCGCGCGACCGGCTTACAAAATGCAGCCTTGGAAGGCATCCACTTGCTGCTTCCCGGTCACGGCGATAATGGCCCTACCCTTGAAATCTTTTCATACCAAGAAATGCGTGAACGAGAACCCATCATGGCAAACCACGTCGGACTGACTCATATTGCATTTGAGGTACCCGATGTTGAACGGACATTAGATAAGGCCATACAACATGGTGGGCACCTGTTAGGCACCGTTACTGAAAAAACGGTTGACGGGGTTGGCGAGCTGAAATTTGTGTATTTCAGAGATCCGGAAGGAAATGTTATTGAGATTCAATCCTGGAACCAATAATCTCATCGAACCATTGCGCGGACACGAACCGGGAAACAGGTGCCTTTTTATCCCGTTCAATTGAGATCTTAACACCCGGCTCGGGTTTAAATTGCCGAGACCAAAGGAGTTAGATTATTACCATGAGTGACATTGACCACCTTAAAGCTCATGACCGGTTTGCCGCCGATTACGATCGTCAGGTTAAGGAATTTCACAGTTACGGGGCGGAAGTCCTGTTCGGGATGAGCTATGAGTACATCACGGGCAAAGAATCACTCCTCGATCTAGGAATCGGGACAGGGTTAAGCTCCGTCCTGTTCGCCAAGGCGGGACTCGATGTGATCGGTCTGGATGGTTCGACAGCAATGCTCAAGGAATGTGCAAAAAAGGGATTCGCCAAACAATTACATCAGTATGATATACGAAATGTTCCCTTCCCCTTTGCCAATGCTGCTTTCTCATTCGTGATCTGCTGCGGAGTCTTTCATTTTTTTGATACGCTGGGACCGACAATCGAAGAGTCCTATCGACTCTTGAACGATTCGGGGATCATGGGGTTTACCATTGCCTCTCTGCAAGATAGTGAACTGCGGGGTGAAACCAATAAAATACCCGATTACATACAGGTTCCTACGATGTGGGGCATACCGATATACCAACACTCGGATGATTATATATGGGAAACGGCCGGTACAGTCGGTTTCTCTATTACAAAAGAGCAGAAGATTCTCATTGATAGCGGTGACAAAACAAAGGCGGACCTTGTATTCAAGGCCATCATAATGCAAAAGGATCAATCTTGATTCCCATATAGTCGCTAATCTTCCCAACCCGTCTCGCCGAGAGCGTGGGTTCCGAAAAGAGTTGAAATCGGGTGAAAAAGGTATATATGGAGGGTCCGGTGTTATGTATCATATGACAGACCACCAAAATATAAGCATATGGAGAAATTTGGAATGAGTTACAGTGAAACACTGTTGGTTAAATGCAACGTCTATGATCTGACTGACGGACTCAATGACGATTGGAAGAATTTCGTCGTCAGTGAGGTAAACGATCATGTCGTCAGACTCAGTCTTCTCCAGCGTGACTTTCACTGGCATTCCCATTCGAAAAGTGACGAAGTATTCTATGTCATACAGGGCACACTGTTGGTGGACCTCGAAGACAGAACCGAAGAGCTTCATGCCGGTGAAATGATCACCATACCGAAGAGGGTGAGCCACAGGACACGGTCCCATGAAAGGACCCTTCTTCTCTGTTTCGAGTCGAAAGATAACGACGTAACAGGAGACCGTGATCCTATTTCATAACCGCCCATTGCCTGCACGCGCCCTTCAGGGTTATAACCGGCTTCAGGCGTAAAATCCAACAGAGAGACAAGATGTTATCCCTTGAAACCATCGTAACATTTTTCACAGCTTCACTGCTCCTTGGTCTGGCACCGGGCCCGGACAATATATTCGTGTTAACACAGTCCGCCTTACGCGGACGAGGACCCGGACTCATGGTTATGCTCGGTTTGTGTACGGGGCTCGTCGTACACACCACTGCCGTTGCCTTTGGCGTCGCCATAATTTTTCAGACATCCGCCATCGCATTTACCGCGCTCAAATTCATCGGCGCAGGCTACCTCCTCTATCTTGCATGGCACGCCTTCAGAGCCCCTGCAGAAAAAATTCAGAGCGAATCCACCACAGGTATCAATTACCGACGATTGTATTGCCGCGGCATCATCATGAACATTACGAACCCGAAGGTATCGATCTTCTTTCTGGCCTTTCTGCCGCAATTTACCGATCCCCAAAGGGGACCCATGTCCATACAGATCCTACTGCTCGGGGGGCTATTCATTGTAGCCACCATACTGGTCTTTGGGACCATCGCCCTTCTCGGGGGCACCCTGGGACAGGTACTCAATCGGTCGGACCGGGCTCAGAAAATCTTAAACAGGGTCGCCGGCACCGTTTTTCTCGGAATCGCCTTGAAACTGGCAACCACGGAACGATAAGCCATGAAACGGCTCACCTGACGCCTGTCAAGGATGTCTGCGGTTTTACCGGTATGATTATGGGCCTTGCCACACCGGAGGAAAAAGACGAATACCATGGATGGAATAAAATCCGTAAGGATGCAGACGGATCGTCTGGAAGTAAGGGCAGCTACCATTGAATATATCCGTTCAGAGTTGGAAGCCCCTGAACGTCTGGCGGCGCTACTTGAAGCCCACGTGGAACCGGGATGGCCGCCAGGTGAATATGACCGGGACGCCCAAGAATTCTTTCTGGATCGTCTGACCGAGGGAGGTATGTCAGTCGCTGGATGGTACGTATGGTACGCAATCAGACGAAGGAATGCTTGTCAACCCTCCGTATTGATCGGGGCAGGAGGATATTTCGGTCCCCCGAATGAAGAGGGCATCGTCGAAATAGGCTTTTCGGTAATGCCTTCATGGCAAGGTTTAGGTTATGCGACAGAACTGGTTGCGGTACTTGTGGAAAACGCCTTTTCCGATCTTCGCATACAAAAGGTTATCGCCCATACCACATCTGAAAACCATGCATCTCGAAGGGTGCTTGAAAAATGCGGATTCAGCTGTGTCTGCCGGGACCGGCTCTCAGGAGGCGATCGTTTTGAAATCCTGAGCAATGAGAATGCCTAATCGGCGCATCCGGGCCGATGCGGCATGGCCGCAGGGCTGATCAGCAGCATTATAATACAATAATGACACATAGGCGGTATCATGATAATCACAAAATACAAAAATCCCGTTCTGTTTTATTCCATTGCAACGCTTATTCCCTGGGCTTTCTGGTTTACCGCCGGTTATATCAGCCATCTTACTCCCCATAGCGACCAGAATTTGAGAATTGCCAGCATACTTGGATTTATCGGTCTACTGGGTCCTATGGGTGTTACGTACTGGTTTGCGTCAAGGGACTCAGCTTTACGCTACGATATTCTTGGAAGAATATGTAACTTTTCATCATTTCCGCCTATCTATCTCATTCTGAGTTTCATCCTGATGCCGGCGAGTATATTACTGGCACAGGCCGTTTCGTTACTGTTCGGGTATAGTGCATCACAATTCGTCATCACGGGACATTTCACCTTTTCATCCGGAATCTTCCCTGTATGGTTTATGCTGATCATGGCCCCGGTCATCGAAGAACTGGCCTGGCATTCATATGGGACCGATTGTTTGCGCAATAGGATGAATCTCTTTAAAACATCCCTTCTCTTCGGGGTGTTCTGGGGTATCTGGCATATTCCGCTCTCCACAATCAGAGACTACTATCAGAGCAACCTGGTGGAAACCGGTTGGATCTACAGTGTTAATTTTCTGGTCAGCATCGTTCCGTATGTGTTATTGATGAACTGGCTTTACTACAAGACTAACAGGAATATTTTCATCGCCATTATATTCCATATTACGGCCGGATATTTTAACGAGATCTTCGCTACCCATCCAGACAGCAAGATTATACAAACGGGGTTATTGCTCATTCTGGCAGCGATACTGATTCTGAGAGAAAAAGATTTCTTTTTTAACCGGGATCTGGCTGGCATTGATCCGCCTTACTCGAGTATCGACAAGGTCGATGGTCCCGGGGATAGTTGGCGTCGATCATACGAATGCCGTTATGCCTCACACCAGTGGACACAGCGATACGAACGTACGATAGAGAAAGAAAAGATGGAAACAAAAGAGTTAATCCAGAGCAGGGTACATACATATTATTGGCAGGACGATATCAATTGCGCCACCACAAACCTGAAGATTTTATCGGAAGTATTTTCTATTCCACTGTCCGATCAGGTAACAGATGCGGCTCTCGGGATGCACGGAGCAGGGGAATATGGGGCACAATGCGGTTTAGTGGAAGGAACGTTAATGTTTTTAGGGATAATCGGAAGAACTAAAGGCATCTCCGATGAAAAGATCATAGACTCCTGCAATGCATTTGCACGACAGTTTGAGCATAAGTTTCAAACCTTACTATGCAGGGAACTTCGCCCGGAAGGTTTTCACCGGAATAACCCACCCCACCTTTGTGAGAAATTCACGTGCGAAGCCGTATTGTTCAATATCGATTTTGTAACCGATTTTACGAACAACTATTGAATTTTCATAAACTTATACCTTACGGCACAAAGCATGACGAAGGACGAGTGGCGCTTGTTGCCGGAGATTAAACAACACATTCACCACGACGGATACGGGATGATTGAGGGGTATTGTCTGATATGATACGCGCTTTTGAATTATCGGATATGAACGATGTTGTCGATATCTGGCTGCAAGCATCAATAAAGGCACACAGCTTTGTCGGCAGTCAATTTTGGGAGTCCAAGATTGACGACATGCGGAACAGATACATTCCGGCTTCGGAGACGTATGTATATATCGAAGATGGAATCACGAAGGGATTCTTCTCCCTTCATGGGGACACGCTGGCGGCCATGTTCGTCTCGCCGGATTTTCAGGGTAAAGGTATCGGACAACAATTAATGGATAAAGCAAAATCCTTACGAGGTACATTGCATCTTGCTGTGTATCAGGAGAATCCCAAGGGGATTGATTTTTACCTGAAATGTGGATTCGTGATTACCAAGGAAACCGTCGATAATCACACCGGTCATACTGAAATTATAATGGAGTACCGCTCATAACCAACCATTCAAAACGAGGGGAAATATGTCACTCTATATGATTATTCAATCAAAGATAAAAGATAGTGCAACATACAATCAATACATTGAACAAGTTTCGCCGATTGTCGAAAAGTACGGTGGTCGCTACCATGTACGGGGTGAAAAGATACGCTCATTAGGTGACTGGAGACCTGAAAGAATGATCGTGATTGAATTCCAAAATGAAGAACAGATTCGACAATGGCTGACGTCGCCGGAATATACCGCAATTGCGTCATTGCGTGAAAAGGGTGCCGATGCACAGGCTGTCATCGTCGAGGGGTACCAACGATGAATGTACAATGAACAGATCTTTTTCATTGCGGCACAAGCCGTGTCCGGCGAACTTTTAAACAGATTATCATAGGGGGGGACTATGAAAGTCACTGATTACTATAGAAACAAAATTATTCTAATCATAGGCGCAGGTTCAGGCATTGGAAAAGCACTTGGGGAGGAAATAGCAAATCTATCACCGGCAAAGCTTATTCTGGCAGATATCAACGAAGAGTCGCTTCAAACAGCAAAAGACGGTATGCGATATGCCGACATTGAAACGTATCAGGTTGATGTCTCTTCAGAAGAATCGATGAACGCGCTGTTTGAGAGTTGTATCGGGCGCCATGACAGAATTGATATTGTCTTCAATAACGCGGGCATAGCCGCTGGGGGTGAATTTCAAGATTACACCTTTGCCGATTGGGAGAAAATAATCAGGGTAAATCTATGGGGCATAATCTATGGGAGCACGCTTGCGTACAAGCATATGATACGACAAAAACAAGGACACATCGTAAACACGGCTTCACTCGGAGGGTTGATACCGGAACCAATGGCGTCGGTATATGTAACGACAAAATATGCTGTGGTGGGTCTCACCACAACGTTACGGGAAGAAGCGCGGGCCTATGGTGTCAATGTCAGTGTTGTTTGTCCGGGAGTTGTCAAAACTCCCATATACGATACAGCCGACTTTGTCGGTAACATAGATGGAAACAAAGTCAAAAATGCGACGTTAGAACACGGCGCAATAACAGCTCATGAATGTGCCAAACGGATGGTGCGTGGAGTGGCAAGGAATAAAGGCATCATATTGGTCAAGGCAGTGGATCGGTTGTTCTGGGGGGTATACCGTATAAGACCTTCTGCACTTTCACCGATAAATCAATGGCTTGCCAAGCATTTCAGAGAACACTTTCAAAAAGAGTAGCCATCGTGGCATCGGAAGCCATGATTGCACATCACACAATCCGGTACTTTCGACATACGTATATATCTGTCCTTCTCTGCCGTTGCGCTCTGAAGAGGACACATGATAAAGTCGATAGAAACCCACGTGAGGAGAGTATAATGCACATTTTTCGTCAACCGGCCGAGACAGAGGTCCATCGTCTGCTCAACGCAGCAGATTTACCAACTACTGACCTGAAAACCCAAAATTTTGAACATTTTTTCGGACTCGGCTCGGAGCAAGGCTTAAAGGGCGTGATTGGACTGGAGATATACGGGCCCAATGCCCTCCTGCGCTCACTCGCCGTTGAAACAGGTAATCGAGGCCACGGCTATGGTAAGGCGCTGGTGGCAGAAACTGAACGGTATGCTCAAAGGCGAGGCGTGAAGCACCTGTACCTGCTCACCACAACCGCTAAACAGTTTTTTGAAAGATTAGGATACACAGCGACTGAGCGAGGGAATGCACCCGAGTCGATCTGCGCCACATCGGAATTTTCGAGTTTGTGTCCACTGAATTCCGCATTCATGGTAAAAGTTTTACGTTCCGGCCAGGGTAGTTCAATTGATGTAGAAAACCATACAACTGAATAGTATCGTTAGATCCAGGAGGATATTATGATTGATATCTCTAATTTTACGTTGTTTCTTATAACCTCTATCGCCGTAATATTAATGCCCGGACCCGCTATGCTATTTGTAATTTCAAACGGATTAACGAGAGGCTCGAGAGCAAGTGTTGCCGCCGCCCTCGGAACAACGACAGGTGTCTCATTTCATCTCTTTTGTGCTGCATTTGGGTTGGCGGTTATCTTAAAAACATCCGCAATTGCCTTTACTGTGGTAAAATTCACGGGTGCAGCATACCTTATGTACCTGGCAATCCGGACGCTGGTCAGCAAAGAACAGATAGTAACTCCTGTAAGTGAAAATGAAAAATCGAAAACGTCTATCTTCTGGCAGGGTATCTTCATAAATATACTGAATCCTAAGCTTCCGATTTTCTTTTTGGCTTTTTTACCGCAGTTCATTGATCCCGGGTTAACATCTACCACCTCACAAACTTTGTTTTTAGGAACTCTTTTCATGGGGATGACCATTATTATTTTTATAGGATACGGTCTTTTTGCATCGCTATTACGCCGGAAAGTTTTAAACAGCCCCTTTATCTTAAAGGCTATAAGATGGTGCTTCGCTTCTGTCTTTATGGCGTTGGGTGTGCGCCTGGCTTTATCAGAGAAATAAATCGAAATCCAACATGCGGTTTTATAAGGGACCACTCGCACCTCGACACCTGTGAACCGCAGCGGTATGTAAGAGAACTGGAGTAACAATATGAACGACAGGAAATACCCGTACGTAAACCATATGAACATTCTATGCGACGCCCTTCAACTTGTAGATATCCCTGCGCTTGTAGAAAAATGCACGGACCAGTGGTACAATCAGACGGTATGTAAAGTAAATGAATCGGTTGTACGTTTAGGCATTGTCAAGGGCGAATACCACTGGCACAAACATGATGACGAAGACGAGTTTTTCTTTACCTTAAGCGGCGAATTGCTGATCGATATCGAAGAAAAGGAAACCGTTATTCTCAAGCAGCATCAGGGGTATGTTGTCCCACAAGGTATTGTGCATCGAACACGTGCCCCTGAAAAGACGGTGATACTCATGATTGAGACAGCGGGTATTATTCCGACAGGAAACGAATAAGGTGCATACCCATGCATTCGACGAACCCGCGTGGATGAGGGCCACTCAATATTCCGTTCTATAGACCGTTGAAAAAACATACAAGGAGGTAAACTATGAAATGTCCGGCTTGTGACGCTCCAATGGAAGAAGTGATTGTTGAGGATATCGCCATAGATGTCTGTAAACATGGTTGCGGGGGGCTTTGGTTTGATCGGTTTGAACTACAAAAAGTTGACGAGCCGCATGAGTCTGCCGGCGAGAGCCTGTTGCAGATCGGTATGGACAGAAAAGAAACGATTGATCATTCTAAAAGGCGTATGTGCCCAAAGTGTACCGACATGGTAATGATGCGCCACTTCTTCAGTGTAAAACAAGAAGTGGAGATTGATGAATGCCCCAGTTGCGGCGGATTCTGGCTGGATTATGGAGAACTGGGACGGATTCGAAATCAATACCCTGCCGAAGAGGAACAACGCAAAGTGGCAAACGAGTATTTCGATGAGATATTTGGCGTTGAGCTTAAAAAGATGCATGATGAGAGCGAAGAAAAGGTGGAAAAGGCAAAAAAAATAGCCCGCATGTTTCGTTTCATATGCCCCTCGAACTATATACCCGGACAGCAAAAATGGGGGGCTTTCTGACAGAGAAAATGTCCTTTCGGAAAGAGGTATTGAACCATGCAGGTACAATTCATTGGAACCGGAGATGCCTTTGGCAGTGGCGGGCGTTTTAATACCTGTTTCCACGTCATCGGCGATCAGGCGGATTTTCTGATCGACTGCGGCTCCTCGTCTGTAATCGCATTGAAGGTCAACAACGTCGGCCTCAACAGCATCCAAACGATATTTGTCACGCATTTTCATGCAGATCACTTTGGTGGAATACCCTTCTTCATCCTTGACGCGCAATTACTTTCAAAGCGGAAGGGTCCATTAACGATCGCAGGCCCGCCAGGGCTGGAGGAATGGTATGAGCGTGTAATGGAAACGGCATTCACGGGATCATCCCAGACCAAACATTCATTCGATCTGTCTCTGGTTGAACTTGATCCCAATCGTTCCGAAACGGTCAACGGTACGGTCGTTCGTCCGTTCCTGGTGAATCACGGTCCTTCCGGAGGACCATGCTTCGCCTACCGATTCGAGGTGGACGGTCGTTTTATCACGTACTCCGGGGACACGGAGTGGACCGATGAACTTGTCGCAGCCGGAGGGGGTGTCGATCTCTTCATATCGGAGGCTTACTGCTTCGAAAAGAAGGTTAAGCACCACCTTGATCTGGCCACATTGCAAAACAACCTGTCGCGAATACAGCCAAAACGACTGGTGCTCACACACATGAGTGAAGACATGCTCAACCGGGTAGAGCTGTCAGGGTATGAAACAGCCGAAGATGGAATGATAATTACCCTCTAATTTTCTCCACAGGGCTTACGGGAACCCGGCACCGGCGTACTCGACCCGGATTGTTTCAATGCGGCCACTGTTCCATGGCAAGGCTCCGGAGGTACAAACGAAAAGCGTCTTTCCGTCATGTCCGCCCAGCATACAGGCATACGGCCTTGTCGTCACTCTGACACGATGCGTAATGAATCCCCCTTCTCTGAACCGCAGCACTTCCGCCGTATGGGGCGATGCGACCCAGATACAGCCCTCCGTATCGAGGCAGATTCCGTCGGGGGTGGCGGGGAACAGATCCGCCCACACGCGGCGATTCACCAGCGAACCGTCGGATTCTATGTCGAAAGCGGTCAGGCACGCGCCGCGGCTTTCACCGACGATCAGCGTACGGTTGTCCGGTGTAATCACCGTTCCGTTCGGGAATGCCATGTCCCGCGCAACGATACGGGCTTTACCGTCCGGTGTCACCAGGATAATTTCGGCCGGTGAAAAAGACTCCGGTATGCTGAGATCGAATCCGAAGTTTCCAATATAGGCACGGCCCACGCCGTCGACAACCATATCATTGCAGTGATACGAAGCGAGACCCGATAAATCCGCCACCATGCTGAGCCCTCTGGCATCAAGTCGAAGCAGGCACCGATCAATCATTGATACGATGAGCAGATCTCCGTTTGGAAGCCACCCCAGACCGGATGGATGGCCCGGTACGGTGACAATCGTTTCAACTCTCCCGTCCGGATCGACGGTCAAAACCCGGCACGCATTCATATCCGAAACCCAGAGTTTTCCATCATGCCAGCGAGGACCCTCGGGAAAAACCAAACCATCTACCAAAACGGTTGTTTCAAGCGTCATAGATACAATCCTTTGTGTCATGTGATGGCGCACTATACACTTTCATGCGACTGTGTTCAAACAGTTATTACCCCCTTTCCGAAAAGCGTACCTATTCATCGATAGTGGAAGACCGACCCTTCGCCCCATACACGGTGCGGCAACAGGCATGTACCGCTCCCATTTCTGGTGCTTTTTCGAGTCCCTGAAAATTTTTTATAAAACAGTTGACAGCGCCCGATAAAGGCAATATGGTGATTTTCACTCGGGAAGGTTAGAATAACGGGGGCACTATCCTTCTCAGCAGACAATCGAATACGGGGCTATAAACATCTAAGGAGGGAAGGTTTATGCCACACAGCACTGATACGGTCATTGCAAGCGCGTGCAGGACACCACTCGGTACCTTTCAGGGCGGATTGAGCAGCATTTCAGCTACAGAACTCGGATCCGTCGTCATTCAAGAAGCAATCAAACGAGCAGGCCTTCAGCCGGAAGATATTGACGAAATCGTCATGGGGATGGTCCTCCCATGCGGATACGGACAAAATCCGGCAAGACAGGCATCCATGAAGGCACATGTTCCCGTCGGGAAAGGCGCTATCACCGTCAATAAGGTATGCGGTTCCGGTCTTATGGCGGTGATACTGGGGGCACAGTATGTCCAGACAGGGTTTGCGGATCTTGTGGTAGCCGGTGGTATGGAAAACATGAGCGCAGCACCACATTATCTCCCCAATTCTCGTCTCGGAATTCGCATGGGAACTGGCAGCCTCATTGACCATATGGTACATGACGGGCTTTGGGATGTCGTCAATGACTATCACATGGGCCTCACCAACGACATCGTGTCGGAAAAATGGAAGATCAGCAGAGAGGACCAGGACGCTTTTGCCTGCGAGTCATACAGACGCGCAATCAAAGCAGTCGAACAAGGCGTGTTCGTAGAGGAAATCGTACCTGTCACCTATCAGGATAGACGAAAGGGAACAATCACCATCGATACCGATGAAGGCCCCAAACCCACCACCATGGAAACCCTTTCCACAATGAAACCGGCCTTCCAGAAAGAAGGGTACGCGACCGCCGGGAACTCTTCTATTATCAGCGACGGGGCAGCGGCCGTCGTGGTCACCTCCCGCAAAACGGCACAAGAGCGAGGTCTTCCGATCCTCGCGAAGATATACGCGTGCGGGGCAGCCGGAATCGAGCTTGAACATGTCCTCATGGCGCCCATCAATTCTGTCCCGAGGACCCTCAAGAAGGCGGGCCTTCGCATAACCGATATAGAAAGACACGAAATCAACGAGGCCTTTGCTGGATCAACGGTCGCCGTCATGAGAGAACTCGGTATCGACCATGAAAGGTTAAACGTAAACGGCGGCTCGATTGCACTCGGCCATCCGATTGGCGCATCGGGTGCCCGGGTTCTGACAACGCTCATCCATGAAATGAAGCGGAACAAGCTTGCACTGGGGCAGGCATCGCTCTGTCTGGGCGGCGGAGAAGCGGTCACCATGGTTATAGAAATGGAGTAGTTGCATGCCCACAAAAGATAAAAAGTGGAAGACCTTTGGTCAGAGGATACGGGCCTTGCGGAAAGAACAGGGATTAAGCCTGGAGGAGCTGGCACATGAGACGGGCTATTCCGCCGATATATTGGAAAGAATAGAAGATAATTCAACGGTTCCTCCCGTGTCGCTGGTCATACAGCTCAGTCATATTTTCAAGATCGATGTGGACCAGCTCGAAAGCGCGGAAGAAAAAAAGGCCTCCAAGCGGAGACTCAAAAGCCACAAAAAGCGGGTCGACTCCTATGCGTACACGCCGTTGACCCGTCCCGGTTCAGATAAGCACCTGAGAGCGTATCTTGTGACGATTGATCCTGAAACGGGGCATAAGGGTGTCGAGTACCACCATGAAGGTGAAGAGTTCATCTATGTGTTAAAGGGGGGCCTTACCATTCAGATAGGTGATAATGTGACAACACTGAAAGAGGGCGGGAACATTCATTTCAATTCCGCCCTCCATCATACCCTGAGCAACCCTTCAAAAGAGACCACGGAACTGATGGTCATCGTCTATGTTCCATAGGAGGATGGTATCTTGTTTCAACTGACAAGCGAGCAGGAGATGGTCAGATTGATGGCCAGGGACTTTGCGAAAAAAGAGCTCGAACCCTATGCCTGTGAACGGGACAGGCATGAAACATTCCCCGCTGATGTCATCAGGAAAATGGGTGAACTCGGCCTCATGGGTATGATGGTTCCTCCGGAATACGGAGGTTCCGGCGCGGGAGCGGTGAGCTATTCGCTCGCCTTGCAGGAAATTGCCTACGCGTGCGCGTCCACGGCTGTCACCATGTCCGTGGCGAATCTCTCAACGGAGCCGCTCCTTCGCTTCGGCAGCGAGGAGCAGAAAGAAAGATATCTACTACCCCTTGCCGCCGGAGAAAAACTCGGTGCCTTCGCGATTACGGAACCTGATGCCGGCTCCGATCCGAGCAGCATGACAACCAGGGCAGAAGAAAAAGACGATCACTACCTTATCAACGGGAGAAAAATCTTTATCACCAATGGCGGTTACGCCGATCTTATCAATCTTATTGCGCGCACCGACCCGCAGAAGGGCAACAGAGGATTATCGGCCTTTCTCATCGAAAAAGGGATGGAGGGATTTTCCGTCGGTAAAAAAGAAGAGAAAATGGGCCTTCGTGCGTCAGACACGGTGGAACTTGTCTTTGATGACTGTAGAGTTCCAAAGGAAAATCTACTGGGGAGGAAAGGGCAGGGATTCAAGGTTGCCATGACCGCGCTGGACAGCGGGCGAATAGGCATCGCATCCCAATCATTAGGGATCGCGCGGGCGTGCCTGGAAGAAGCCGTTCACTATTCTCAAGATCGCAGGCAATTCGGCAGGACGATCGGTTCCTTTCAGGCGATACAGTGGATGATAGCCGATATGGCCACCCATATCGAAGCGGCATACTGGCTTGTCCTGTCGGCGGCCGACCGGAAAGACCAGGGTATCCCCTTCACGAGAGAGGCGTCCATGGCAAAACTGTTCGCATCAGAACTGGCAAACAGGGCCGCATACAAGGCCCTTCAGGTTCACGGAGGGTACGGCTATATGTCTGAATATAAAGTAGAACGTCTCTACCGTGACGCACGAGTTACGACTATCTATGAGGGAACCTCGGAGGTTCAGCGAATCGTTATTGCCAGGGAATTCTTGGGAAGAGGATAACGGACGGTAACGAGCGTCTGTAATCACCGCACAACATGCACTATGCCCGTATCTCAATGGAAAGGGGGGAACAGGTGTGTATTTCAGTAATGACGTTCTCGAACAGACTCCGAAACTGAGGAAGCAATGGGAAGATGAAGTCAAAAAAGCCATAGAAAAACAGGCTGATCAGAAAGAACTCTGGTCCACGGTATCCGATCTGGAAATAAAAAGAATTTACGGTCCCGAAGATATCAAGGATATGGATTTCGAAAGGGATATCGCATATCCGGGGCAGTTTCCCTATCTACGGGGCAATCAGGTGACGGGATACCGGGGACGGTACTGGACATTCCGGATGTTTGCGGGTATGGGAAGCGCCAAGGACACCAACCGGCGTTGGCATATGCTCCTTCAGCAGGGGCAGACGGGTCTCAGTACCGCCTTTGATTTTCCCACACTCATGGGATACGACACCGGAGATCCGCACGCGCGGGGCGAATGCGGGAAATGCGGCGTTGCCATTGATACCCTCGAAGATTTTCTGCAACTCGTCGACGGAATCCCGCTGGACAAAATTACGACATCTATGACCATCAACCCGCCGGCTACGGTTCTCTGGGCCATGTACTGCGCTGCGGCAGATCGGCAGGGGGTCCCTCTCACAAAGATAGGCGGTACGATTCAGAACGACATGCTGAAGGAATTTATCGCCCAGAAGACCTTCATGTGCCCTCCGAAGCCATCGGTCAAGTTAATCAGTGACACGGTAGAATTCGGCACCCAGTTTGTCCCCAAATGGAATACCATCAGCATCAGCGGATACCATATCAGAGAGGCGGGGTCCACCGCCGTTCAGGAACTTGCCTTTACCCTGAGGGACGGCATCGAATACGTGGATGATGTGATCAAACGCAAAGGGCTTGATGTGGATTCTTTTGCGCCGCGACTCTCCTTTTTCTTCAACTCCCATATTGATTTCTTCGAGGAAATCTGTAAGATGAGGGCTGCTCGAAGGATTTGGTCCACCGTTATGCGCGATCGATTCAAGGCAAAGGACCCGCGTTCATGGTGGATGCGGTTCCATACCCAGACAGCCGGATGTTCTCTCACGGCGCAACAGCCGTACAACAATGTCGTTCGGACCGCCATCGAGGCCCTTGCCGCCGTCTTGGGCGGCACTCAATCGCTGCACACCAACTCACTCGATGAGGTGTGGTGCCTGCCAACCGAACACGCCGTGGAGATCGCCCTGAGAACCCAGCAAATCATAGCCGAGGAAACCGGTACGGCAAATACGATAGATCCGCTGGCCGGATCGTTTTTCGTTGAGTCCCTGACTAATGAAATGGAGGAAAAAGCCTGGGAATATATAGAAAAAATAGATGCAATGGGAGGCATGATCGCCGCCATTGAAAAGGGATTCCCGCAGATGGAGATCGCCGATGCGGCTTACAAATATCAACGGCAGTTGGAATCGGGTGAAAAGGTGATGGTGGGCGTCAACAAATATGCAACCGGGGAAGCGGATGCCATACCGGTTCTCGATATTGATGATCGTGTCGAGACCGAACAGATGGAACGGCTGAAAGCGGTCAAGAGAAAAAGGGACGGCAAGGCGGTCAAGAGGAGTCTCGATGCCGTACGAACCGCGTGTAACAAGGGCGAAAATGTGATGCCTCACTGCATTGAGGCGGTCAAAAATCTCGCCAGCCTTCAGGAAATATGTGATGTATATCGCGAGGTATACGGCGAATATCAGGATCCGGCAATGTATTAGCCCTTTCTTTCCGGATGCAGGGATGTCGGGGGAATAGCACAGAGGAGGGAACTGTTGATGGGGGAGAGAAAACTTCGTATCATGGTTGCCAAACCCGGGCTCGACGGGCATGACCGGGGGGCCCGTGTGCTCGCAAGGTGTTTTCGCGACGCTGGTTTCGAGGTAATTTATACCGGTTGCCATCAGACACCGGAACAAATAGCGGCTTCGGCTATTCAAGAAGATGTCGATGTCGTTGGTCTCAGTTGCCTCTCAGGGGCCCATCGCTACCTTTTTCCACGGGTGGTAGAATTGCTGAAAGAACAAGAAGCCGCTGATATCACGGTCATAGGAGGAGGCGTCATCCCGGATCAGGATTTCCAACTGCTGTATGACGCAGGCATCAAGGAAATATTTACACCGGGAGCATCTCTCGACTCTATCGTTGAGTGGATACGCAATAATGTAAAACCGAGCTGACACAAGCCAGGATCATAATGACCAATACCGATAAAATACGAAAAGGGGATGTTCGCACTGCCACGCGTCTGATTCGGAATATCGAAAATAATATTCCCGAGGCGAGATCGACGGTACGGACCCTCTTCCCCTTTACCGGGAAAGCGCGCGTTATCGGTTTAACCGGGGCCCCCGGTGCCGGTAAAAGCACCCTGATCGATTCGTTGATCGCCTTGTACAGAAAGAGAAATAAAAAAATCGGAGCACTTCTTGTAGATCCCACCAGTCCCTTTTCGGGAGGAGCGATACTCGGAGACAGGATACGACTGCAGCGTCACGCTGAAGATCCCGATGTCTTTGTGAGAAGCCTCGCGACACGGGGTGCCCTCGGCGGTCTGTCAAAGGCAGCAGGCGACGCCGTTCATGTGATGGATGCCATGGGAAAAGAGATCATCTTTGTTGAAACGGTCGGGACGGGGCAGCAGGAAGTGGAGATCATGAATTATGTGCACACCGTCATCGTCGTCATCGTTCCGGGAATGGGAGACAGCATCCAAGCGATAAAGGCCGGGATCCTCGAAGTGGCAGACATATTCGTAATCAACAAGGCCGAACGTGAAGGAACCGAACGGCTGTACCAGGAACTGACCTCTATGCTCAATATGGTGGATTCCTTTCCCGGTGGATGGCGTCCCCCGGTCATCAGAGTCGGCAGCCTGTTCGAAAAAGAGATATTCGAAGACAACATCGAAGAATTATCCGACAGCATTGAGGCACACTACCGGAATCTCGTGGAAAAGGATCTTCTCGGCAACCGAGTCCGTCGTAAGGTAACGGCCGAATTGAATGAGGCGCTTCAGTATTCCATACTTGCCCCAATACTGAAAAAACTGATTTCCGAAGGTGAATTTGATAGGCTTATCGATAAAGTATTGAGGAAAGAAACCGATCCCTATTCCTGTGCCGAGGATATAGCAAAAAAATATCTGAAGCCGCAATCATTGAAAGGTGTTGAGAAATGAGCGTCCCCATCGAAAAAGAAACGAAGAATAAAGAACGCGGCCTCGTCATGGTTCTGACCGGAAATGGAAAGGGGAAAACTACGTCGGCTCTCGGGCAGGCCCTGCGAGCGGTTGGTCACGGCTGCACGGTATATATGATTCAGTTCATGAAGGGGAAAAAATATGGCGAAGTGCTTGCCGCAGAAAAATATCTTCCCAATATGACCATCGAGCAATACGGTCTGGACAGTTTTGTCATGAGAGACAATCCCGCTCCCGTGGATGTCGAACTGGCACGGGACGGGTTTGAGCGAGCACGAGAAATTATTGCATCGAACGCGTACGATATGGTGATCCTCGATGAAATGAATGTGGTCCTCGATTTTAAACTGGTACCTCTTGACAACGTCCTGAATATGATCACGACCAAACCCGAAGGGCTCACTCTGATACTGACCGGCAGATATGCCCCGCCAGAAATTGTGGAGATGGCCGATATGGTAAGCGAGATACGGGAGATAAAACACCACTATGCCTCAGGCATCAAAAGCCGGGCAGGAATCGAGTATTAGGGAACAATATTCGCCTAACCGTTACAAGCTTCATACCGAGAGAACCATACCGTGTGCACGACGAGCATGCGCTTCCGTCATGCACCATATATGTTATCCCATGTCGGCTTTCAGATGGATTACGTGCTCCAGTATTTGTTGTGATCTGTTTTCCACGGAGTTGAGTACAGCCAGAATGGATTCCTTTTCGGCCTGGTCTCTGTCGATGAGACCGGCCATTTCCGATATATCCATCGTAAAAACACGGAAACGGTCGAACAGATTATCCATCAGTGTATTGGAAACCATATCGACAAATTTGAACAGGTACTGAAATTTGAGATTTTCTTTGTAATCGCCCAGATGAAATATCATCGATCGTTCCGTCTCCTGCTTGAGCCTCTTCACACCATCTCTCAAGGCGAGGATCCCCACCTCTTTTCTGTTTTGAACCTTCCGTCCGAACAGTCTTTTTACTATTTTGATAGCATTATAGAACCCCAGACGCACGACGGCCTCGGCACGAATCTTTGCAGTGTATCGAAGCGGCGAAACGAGCGGGGGGGCATTGATACCGGTCCTTTTTCTCAAGTCTTCGATATTGAGTGCCTCCCTTGCCTCCAGTGCGTATGCCGCTGAAGAGATGCCCAGACTCTGCGTCGTCTCCTTATATCGCTGAAGAGTATCGCGTACCAGTGCATCATAGGAACTTGAGGTCTTGTTGAGAGAATCAAAAATCTTCTTCTCCTCCTGTCGTATAAACTGTATCAATCGGGGATTGACCGTCCCCGTCATAAACAAATCGAGGTCATGTTTAAAATCCTGGAACAGCATATACAGGGCCGTTGAAAATCCCATCCCTTCGATATCGCTTTCATTTCTCTCATAATCGGGTTCGTATTTTCTCACAAACCCTTGTATGGTATTCATCACGGTTCCAAAGCGAGCATCCATGAATCCGTTCACGTCTTTGCCGACCTCGCTCTTTGTCTTTTGCGACGCCCCGCCCATCGTGTCTTTTATTACCGGTTTCAGCTCATTCACCTGGCTGCGGGCATGTTTCATCTTCTCATAGACAGCCCCTGCATCCTTCGCATCTCTCATCAGGATGTCGCTGTTGACGCCTGCCCAATCGTTCAGAGATGCCATCATGATTGCAAACCGTTCCAGGGGATTCTTCAGAAGGAGTGTAAATCTGTCTCGTGTAAGCTTCTCTCGAAATTCAGACTCAAACCGTTCTCTCTCCTTATCCGAGTACCGCACATATGCTTCCTCACCCTGCCACTGCTCCAATCTGGCCCTGTCTCTGGGAGATATATTCTCCATCTTCCTGAGAAGATCATACAACGTGGAGATCGCAAATATTGTCGGATCGAGTTTGAGTACCGATATCTCTTCCACGATTCTATCGACAAGCCTTGTGAGCCCCTCGATGGTTTCATGTTCGTTGAAGTCACAGTTTATGACGAAGAATATGTTCTCCATGAGACCCATTTTTTTGATCATGGAGAGAAATTTTATATCCGCCTGCCGCACGCCCGTTCGGCTGCTCAGGAGGTATATGATAAGGTGGGTCCTGACAAGGTATTCCTGGGTCATTGAAAGATGGATGGGATTGGGAGAATCACTTCCCTGGCAGTCCGCGATCTCAATATTATCATAGAACGTGTCCGTCGAAGGAACCCGCAACTCAAGATCCCTCAGATAGACCGCGAGAGAGTCATCGCCCACAAAATCCTTGTGTCTGACAAACTCCGGTCCCTCAAAAGTCCTCGTTCCTGCATCAACAGAGACGATCTGTTGTGCCCGGTCATACCCTTTCAGGTACGACATCAGTAAAACGCGGTTGGCATCAAGTTGCTCCTGCACAATAATATGTTCCGAACCGAGTTTCTGTAGTGTCCGTTCCAGCTCCTTTCGATCACCCTCACGCCTGATATCGAACTGGACATCGCCTGAACGTCTATCGAAAGAGGGGAGGAGTTCCATTGCCTGACGCATATCCGCATTGACATCATCCCAGGTTTTGAAATCGAGAATCGCTTTCAAGGTAGGCCCTCTTCGTACCTTCGTTACGATGGATGTCACCACGCCGGCTCCCCGCTTGAGATAATCGCCCCCTAAAAAGGAATTTACAAACGTGCTTTTCCCCGATTTGATGGCCCCCACTACGGCGATGCGCAGTATCCCCTCATCTACCTGCTCTACAATAGATTTGCATGTGGAGTCCCATTCATCGAAGGGGAGGCGTGATATAGCGGGAAGCTCCTTCGCAACCTCAAATAGATCCTGGATCTCTCTATTGATATGGAAGAGATTCTTTTTCATTACATCAAAGGTCTTCATCGAAATCCTCTACTCGATAATAATCGTTTCAAGCGATCGTTTCGGCACATGGTGTACACCGTCTCCATCTCTCCAGTAGGTTGTATCACCGGAAGGAGGAGCCGTATCGATCACCACGTTTTCTTTCGGTTTGCCGAGGGCAACAACAAGCTCTATCCCATAACCGGACGGTATGGCGAGCTTTTTTCGAAGCTTTTCACGTTGTATCGCAGCCATCATACAACCCCCCAGGCCCTTTTCGGTCGCCCCGATGAGTATGCTCTGAGCCGCTATTCCGACATCATACTTTACATAGGGATTGCTCAGATCCTTATCCTCCAGCATGATGATATATGCCGACGGACGTTCTCCCTCGGAAGGCCCCGGCCAGTCTTTCAGCGAAGCGGCCCAGGCAAGGGTTGAAAAAACTTTAGCATTTCTGATCGGATCACAGGACAGCAAGTATTTCAGCGGCTGTTTATTCGCCGCCGACGCGCTGAGTCTGGCGAGATCAACCAGTTCCTTCAATGTGTCGAGACTTACGAAATAATCCTCGTAGAACCTTCGATAACTCCTGTTCTTGATAATCAAATCTCGTATCACCGTTCACTCCTTTCATTGCCCTTCCCCGGCCAGCACCCGGACGCATCGAGGGATGTGCAGGGGATACTAAACCATAACTCATTAAATCTCAAGGGGAGTAAATCGCTTACCGTTCCCTTCGTTCCTCAGCGGAGCCTATCCACTTTTCCGATCGGAAAGCAAATCTTCAGAAAAAGTGAACCCCTTTTTCCCTGACCCTTAAATATCATTTGACTAACCGTCGTTATCATGGCAGGCTGAATACCTCATCATTACATCCGCTTCGGGGGGTGAATCATACCATGAATGCTCTGCTGCGCATATGCAAAGTGCTCTGGATCGGTTTCTGGATCGGATTTGCCACTGTTCTGATTTTTATACCGATTGTGGTGTCCGCCATGTTGAGTTCCACGGGAAATCTCGCGTTTACTATTTCACGGGCATGGGCATGGATAATGCTGAAGGTAACGTGGGTGCACGCCGAAATCAGAGGCAGAGAGCATATCCAACCGGGACAATCCTATATCATCATATCAAACCACCAATCACAGTTCGACATCCTCGCCCTCGTCGTGAAACTCGGCATCCAGTTTCGCTGGATCATGAAGAAGGAACTCCGCAAGATACCCCTTTTCGGATACGCCCTCTATACATCGAGAAACATATTTATAGACCGGTCCGACAGTCAGAAGGCCATCACAAGTATCCGTGAAGGGATACAACGCCTTCCCGCGGGGGTCAGCGTCATGTTCTTTGCCGAAGGAACGCGATCTCCCGACGGGAAGATTCATCCATTCAAAAAAGGAGGATTTGCGACGGCCGTGGAAAGCGGCCTCCCCATCCTTCCCGTAACCGTGAACGGGAGCAGAAAAGTTCTGCCGAAGAACAGTGTTGTGTTCACTCCGGGTCCCATGGAGGTAGTGGTAGGCAAACCTATCCGTACTGAAAACTATACCCACGAAGAGTTGGGAGATTTGATCCATACGACCAGAAAAATTATCGTTGCCAATTTCCATCCCGACTATCCTGAGAAGGCAGCGTCATGAAGACAGCACTCAAAGCAGCCCTTCTATCTGGACTCGCCTTTCCCGGAACAGGACAGATCTACCTGAAACGATACTGGCGAGGTTTTACCATCATGGTCTTTGTCCTTTCCGGTGTCGGAGCCATCGTCTGGATGGCTACCATGAGGGCTCTTGCCATTCTCAAGCAGATACAAAGCCAGCTTGACCGAGTTGACATGAACACGATAACAAATCTGGCCCTCGCCTCATCTGTGAATCATACATCGGTGTATTATAAACCCATTCTACTCTTTATCCTCTGCTGCTGGATATTTTCTGTCATAGATGCCTATAGAGCGGGCAACGCATGCGATCGTTCAGAAAAGACCCCAAAGGTCGAGGAGAATGCACCATGGCGGAAATAGAGAAATACTCCTATAAAATAGTCAAGAAGATACGTATCAGGATCCCCGATGTTCCCGGCGCACTGGGCATCGTCGCGACGGAACTTGGAAAGAAGGGGGCCGTTCTGGGTGACATTACCAAGGTACATCTTACGTCTCAGTACATTACCCGGGATGTGATACTGTTTTTCGACGATGAACAACAGTTTTTGGAAACTATCGCCCACCTGGAACAGTTAAAAGGATATAAAATACTCTCCATTGAAGACGAGGTCATGCATATACACCTGGGCGGCAAGATCGCCATCACACCGACGGTAAAGGTGGACACGCTGAGTGACCTGAGAATGATTTATACGCCGGGCGTGGCTCAGGTCTGCACCTATATTGCGGAACATCCCGATGCCGCCCGGGAATATACCTCCATCGGTAATTGCGTATGCATTGCCACGAATGGCTCTGCCATTCTGGGCCTCGGTAATATCGGCGTCCTTGCCGGGATGCCCGTTATGGAAGGTAAATCGGTTATCCTGCACAAGATGGCGGGCGTCAGCTGCATCCCTCTGCTGATAGAGAGCGACGACGCAGACAGGATCGTCGACACCCTCGAAGCGGTTTCCAAGACATTCAGTGTTATCATGATTGAGGATATCAGGGCGCCTCTCTGTTTCGAAGTTGAAGAAAAACTGCAGGAAAGAATACCTATTCCCGTCTTCCACGATGACCAGCACGGGACGGCGACGGTTATCCTGGCAGCACTCATCAAAGCCATACAACTTGTTGATAAAAAAAAGGAAACGGTAAAAATCATCATCAACGGTGCGGGAGCGGCGGGGATGGCCACCGCAAAGATGCTCCTGGAATACGGATTCAGACACATAACGATCTGTGACAGGAACGGAGCCATTTATAGAAACCGACCGGGGCACATGGACCCGTGCAAACATGCGATCGCCGAGATTACCAATGCAACCGAGGAGAGCGGTCCGTTACGGGAAATCATGCGGGGAAAAGATGTCTTTATCGGAGTATCGGCAGCAAATCTGGTCTCTCAAGACATGGTGCGAAGCATGAACAGCGCCCCTATTATCTTCGCATTGGCCAATCCCATCCCTGAAATACATCTCGAAGATGCATTGAATGCGGGGGCGGCTGTCGCGCTGGACGGCAGGACGATCAATAACAGTCTGGTATTCCCCGGCCTCATACGCGGCACGCTCGATGCCGGCGCCTCCAGAATTAACTTTCCCATGAAATTCAGTGCCGCCGAAACCCTCGCATCTCTGGCCGGAAAACACGATATCGTGCCGAACTTCATGAATCTTGGAGTACACAAAAAAATCGCAGACGCGGTAAAACAAGCGGCAACCGGATGAGCAGGGGGTAGCGCCGTGGTTTATTCCGGGGAAATTTTCAAAAGAGGATCGGTGATTCTGACTCCTGCCAATTTACGGTCTGTCCTCTCACGGATTGCGAAGTCCGTACCGTATTCCCTCCGAATGTCCGCCTGTGCACTCTCGATCCTCACCATTTTTATTCTTGGCTCTTGCGCGCATATCGACGTACCCGATCAGATCATCGGTCGTTCGCCCACGTACATGGATTGGGGGAAAACCCCTCCTTCCGCGGCAGACCGTGCAAAACATACTATAGCAGGGAAACACCCCTTTGAATGGTGGTATTTCGACGGACACCTCGATGATGGCCGGACCTTTGTCGGATCCTTTCTCGATCCCAGCTTCACGACGGGAAAGCCCGGTGTCACCTTTGCCCTGTACGCACCGGACTGGTCAAAAGAATCATACCTGCTCACACTTGCCCCGGAGGAGATACGATCGTCCACCAACGATGTCGACGTAGAGACAAGCGCAGGATTTATACGCCGTCTTGATGATGAAACCTACCATGTCCGATGGGAGATGGCCGATATCACGGCTGATTTTCGACTGACCACGGAAGCACCCGGCTGGTACCCGCGGGGCGGGGATGGCGTCAACGAATCTCATCTCGACTTTTTCTGGGCTGTTCACCAAGGGCGGAACCGCATAGAGGGTACTATCACCCGCGATGGTGTGACCACCCAGGTAACCGGCACAGGGTACGCAGATCACAACTGGGGTCGTAAACGGCTCAACGAAATAACACGTCGATGGGTCTGGGGGCGTATCATCGCTGATGACTATACCATTATTTACGCCGATGTAGATTACTACAATCCCACCATTGCCTCCCGGCCTCTCTACATTGCACAGGGGAACAGGATCATCACGGGGACGGGCAGCCCCATCATCCGTCAATGGGATTTTGCCGGACATCCCCTTCTGAAGAGATACTACCCGAAGCGGGTCTCCATAGATTTTGAAGACGACGATGTAAAGGCTCACATTACAATTACCTATAAACATCTTGTCGAAGCCGTCGACCTCCTTCGGGTATCCGGTCTGAACAGGGTGACGCAGTGGATAACACGAACTTTCATTGTCCGGCCGCATTACTTCCGTGTAATCGCCGACTATGAAGGAACCATCGAAACGAAGGGTATCAAGGAAAGGATAGCCGGTGAGTGTCTCTATGAAATAATGGGATTTTTATAGGGAACCGGGTGATTCGGAACCCTAGGAAAAAATCCCCATGCGACGACACAAACAATCATTGACAAAGCCCTTTGATATACCGATAATCAGCCCTCCAGTACTCTAGGAGGTTGCATGAAATATCACCGGTAGGAACGGTGTAATTTGACCGTGAGTTCAACGTCTCAGTCAAATCCCTATCCCATATCAGATCGTTCCACCCGATAATTCAACCACAGATGATCTCTCTTCAGGCCATATCGAAACAGTTCAGCGGAAAATATCTCTTCAGGGACCTTTCCCTCCATATCGACGACGGGAACAGGATTGCCTTCGTCGGACGGAACGGAACCGGTAAATCCACCCTCATGAAGATAATCCTGGGAGAAATCGAAACGGATTCGGGGAAGATCGTTCAATCGAGGTTTAACAGCGTAGGGTACCTCCCTCAGGACAGCGTGTACCACACGGGACACACCTTGTTCGAAGAAGCGGCAACCGCCTTCGACGACCTGATTCGTCTCCATGAACGAATCAGGGACATCGGTAATGAGATTGAGGATATTACATCCAAGGAGGGGGGCAACTCGCCGAGATTGCAGGAACGTCTCGATGAGATGGGTCAGGCTCAAAGTATCTTGGAACACCGGGGGGGGTACAATATAGAGATGCGGGTACAACAGATCCTGTCAGGTCTCGGTTTCAAAGAGACGGACATGTCCCGGATGACAGAAGAATTCAGCGGCGGTTGGCAGATGCGCATAGCACTCGCCAAACTGCTCCTCAGAGAACCGACCATCCTGCTGCTCGACGAACCCACCAATCACCTCGATATGGAATCTCTGGAATGGCTTGAAGGATATCTGAAATCGTATCAGGGTTCTCTTGTGCTGGTATCTCACGACAGCCGCTTCCTTGACAATCTTGTCGAGCGGGTAATCGAAATATCCATGGGAAAGGCAACCGAATACACCGGTGATTACTCATCGTATCTGATCCAGAAGGCCCAGCGTCAGGAGTTATTGGAATCCTCTCTCAAAAACCAGCAGCGTATGATCGACAGCACGAACCGGTTTATAGAGCGCTTTCGATATAAAAGCACCAAAGCGAAACAGGTCCAGAGCCGCGTCAAGAAACTCGAAAAGATCGAACGCATTGAGATTGATAAAGAGGAAAGTTCCATATTTTTTGATTTCCCTGATCCGCCGCACACGGGCAGGGTGATCATGGAATTGGATGCTCTCACAAAATCCTACGGCGATCATACTGTGTTGGACGGGATATCACTGACCATCGAACGGGGAGACAGGATCGCTCTCCTCGGGGTCAACGGGTCCGGCAAATCAACGCTCGCTCGTATCATTGCCGATGTCGATACCTTTCAGGGGGGGTCCAGAAAACAGGGTCCTCATGCGCTTATCTCGTACTATGCCCAGAATATCGTAGAAGAGCTGGATCCGAACAAGACAGCCCTTCAAACGCTTGACATGGTGGCTCCCCTCAAATCCCCCGGCGAGTTGAGAACGCTCCTCGGTTCTTTTCTCTTTAAGGACGATGACGTATTCAAGCCGGTTTCCGTCCTGTCGGGAGGTGAAAAGAGCAGACTCGCCCTCGCCCGGATGATCCTGCAACCGGCGAATCTTTTGATAATGGACGAGCCGACAAACCACCTCGATGTACAATCAAAGGCCATCCTTCAGCACAGCCTGATGAGATTTTCAGGGGCATATGTCATCGTGTCTCACGACAGGGATTTTCTCGCGCCCCTGGTGAACAAGGTCGCCGTCCTGAGAGAGGACGGTCTGGTTTTATACCATGGCACCGTTGACGATTATCTTGATAAACAGCATCGGGAAGAGGAAGAAATCTCCCGGAGAAAAGACCTGCAGGATAAAGGCATTTCGGGACAGAATAAAAAGACGCAGAAACGGGCGGCCGCCGAAAACAGACAGCAGCTCTACAAGAAGCTGAAGCCTCTGAAGGACACGCTGGAGACTATTGAACGAGAGATAGCCGCGTGTGAAAAGAAAAAACTGGAGATTGAAAACGCCTTTGCAGATCAGGGCACCTATGCCAACGAAACGTTGATACAATCTCTCAATATTGAATATTCCCGGATCACCGCTCGTCTCGATTCCCTGTACGAGACATGGACGGAGACGGAAGAAAAAATCGGAGACATGACGGGGACCGACTGACCTTTCCTCTGTTTGAGGAGGGAAGGTCAGTCCCCGATCGTTACGACGTCCTATCGGACAATTCGTCTATTCCCGTTTTATGCCTTGTGAAAGGCATAGGTCAATTTATCGTTCGGCGTCCTGGAGACTACCGCTTTCAACTTCATCCCGACCTTCAGCTCATCCACGGGCAGGGACCCGTCGATCCGGCCGAAGACCCGGTATTCTCCGTAGTCCACCACGGCGATGGTGTAGGGAACCTCTTCCGTAAAGCCCGTGGGCGCGTAACTCAGGGTACTGAAGGTAAGTAACTCCCCATCTCCCGTCA
>DAISYQ010000027.1:0-48399 GCA_036825195.1 Syntrophales bacterium | reverse complement strand
CAGACATGATGGCTTCGAATTCAAAGTTGTATATCTGTTTGAACCATGACAATGATCGCGCCATGAAATAGGTCAAGGTGGAGGCACGCTTGTCCTTTATAACTTCAGCATAGGCCAGTCTGGTACAATCGTCACAGAGGGCCGCGACATACTGCTCTTTGATTTTAAACGAACAGCGCAGATCCCGGGGGATCTTCGAAAGATCAATATGGGCAAGCTCTCCCGGTGCTTTCTTCTCGTATCGTTTGATTATCTTCTTTTCAGATTCGCTGAGAGGATAGCGTGCCTTGATCCTGTCCATCGTAGCAGGTGACGGTGTCTTGTCCAGATAGTACGGTTTAAAGAGCAGTACAAGCTCATATCGATTCGAACCAAAACGCCGATAGGCTTTGACGATGTTTCTTTCAATGGGTTTGGGGGTTCTCCTGCTCCCCGGTTTGGCTCCCCGCTTCTCGGGCAACAGCGATTCCGGCGTTCTACCCCCTTCAAGCCATTTATGATAGTACCGTGACAGTTCTTTCTCTGATATATGATGTGCTTCGCATAAATCTTTGACAAACCGAAAGGGACGGGGATTAACTTTTGCTTTTGTGCGCTCATACTCTTCCAATATCGGAATCCAGCGCTTTACGATGACGATATCGGCATATTTCATAGGTGACTCCTTTGGTGGTTTTGCCTTTATAACACAATCCAAATGAGTTACCTAATTACTGAGCATGTACAGTTGTCCCTATTTATTTATATTTATCTAGTCCCAGGCAAGGAGGAAATCCATGCCGTGCTGTTATGAAGATGGAAACGGGTGGTGCAAGCACCTCGAAACGGTTTACAAACATGCGGGGAAAGAATACTGCGTTTTTCACGCGCCGCAGGGGAAGAAGGGAATATTGCTTGATGCCTTCAACGAACTCGTCTTTGCAAGGATACGAGAAGCACAAGAAAAGAAAAAAACGTGCGATCTCTCTGGAACTATATTCGAGGGTAACATAGCATTCAATCAGTTTGATAAAAATAATCCGCTTCCTAGTATGGAGTGTTTTAAAGCCTACTTCAATGGTTTTGCGGTTTTTCAAGGAACACACTTCGGTGGAAATGTTGATTTCAGAGAAACCCGATTCAGACAAGACGCAAATTTTATGTTAGCCCAGTTCAGCATGAACGCAACGTTTATAGGTGCACGATTCAGAAGGTTTACAGTTTTTATGCAAACATTATTCTGTGAAGGTGCATATTTCAGTCGAGCTCAGTTTAGTGCGACAAACTTTGAGAGGGCTCGATTTAATGGACACGCATATTTTGTAAAGACTCAATTTAGTGGAGAAGGAAACTTTCAGAATGCCCTCTTCAGAAAGGAAGCACGCTTTGAGGATACTTGTTTTAGATCACTTGTTTCTTTTATGAACGCCCATTTCAATAATGCAAATTTTAACAATGCTCGATTCAACAAAGAAGGTGGATTTATGGATGCCCAGTTCAACGGGTATTCAAGTTTTGCTTTTCTCAATGTTATGAAAAAGGGACAAATCATCTTTCAAGATTTTGCCGGGACAAACACTTTTTTGAACCAAGCAAGGTTCTGGTACCTTAATATCGAAGGGTCTCTTTTATTTGAAGGAACAGATCTCTCAGAGGTTTCTTTTTCCGATACGCAAATACAAAAAATAGACTTTGTGAATGTCAAGTGGCCAAGATCAGGGCTGAGAAGTTGGCGAAATGTTTTGTATGATGAGATCGATCTTTTTGAACAAATGAAAAAGAACAATTTGACGCCCAATGATGATAGATTAAAAACGCTTTATACCGATTATCTTGATTTTAAAAACTGGATAAAAAGAACTGTTTCCTATGGAAAAAAATACGGCGATCAAATTCGCAAGGTAGGAATCCTGTACCGCAGGATGAAAAATAAGTATCGAACCCTCCAGAATTGGTCCGAGGTTTCCAACTGGCACTATGGCGAGAAGGAAATGTACCGGAAAGAAAACGCATTCAGGAGGTATTTACCTAGTTTTTCCTTCCTTTATTGGCTTTCCAGTGGCTATGGAGAGCGGTATGTAAGAGCTGGTGTTGTCTTGGCAGCGTTGATTTTTCTCCTGTCTTTTGGCCTTGCGTGGACCGGCCTTGATGCGGCGGGCGTCTCCGGGTTAAATCCCACAGATTTTCACGGGATCACGTCGATAACGCTCGGAGCCCTCGATCTGAAGAGCATCGGCGCCCTCCTGATGAACACTCTAAAATACGCGACATTCCAGAAGGATGTCTTATTCGTCCCCCGGAATATGTGGGGTGAACTCATACGATTGATAGCACAGATACTCATTCCCATCCAGACGGCCCTCTTCATCCTGGCGGTGCGGAACAGATTCAGAAGGTAGGGAAAATGATGGACAGCGCCCTTTTAAAATGAGGGACAGCGCCCTTTAATTTAATCATTACTGATTATAGAAAGAAGTATACAATAAATCATAACCATTCTAGCGACTTCAGCAAAGCATCAATAGAAAACATCCCACCTGCATAACTTTCAAGATCACTCAGCCGGAGTAGTTGTTGACTTAACCTTGTGTCTAAAACAATATCAGAAATTATAGCATATTATGAACTCCGAGATTCCGGAATCAAAACCCTATCGCAAACGAAATCTGAATATGCTACAAGAAGATTGCTTTTCGTGGTGTTCTTAAGAATTTTTCTGATCGTGCAGGGGCTGATTGAATACTGGCATGAAGCAGTTGCAGGTAGAGGATATTACGGTTGATGTGGTGCGGAAAAACATCAAGAATGTGTATCTGAGAGTGTATCCGCCTGCGGGCGGGGTCAGGGTTTCGGTACCGAGCAGGATGAGTCTTGACGCCATTCGGATGTTTGTCGTTTCGAAACTTGACTGGATTCGAAGGCAGCAGGTCAAACTGAAGGGCCGGAAAAAAGAGCAGCCGAGGGAATTTGTCAATCGGGAAAGTCACTATTTCAACGGCAGACCTTATCTGCTGAAGGTGATCGAACGGAATGCCGCGGCAAGGGTGGTGCTGAACGACAGCGAGATGGAGCTCTATGTCAGGCCAGATACGGATACCCTTCAAAAGAAAGCCGTTCTCGACGAATGGTACCGGCAGAGGCTGAAAGAGACGGTGCCGCCGCTGATCGGGAAGTGGGAAAAGAAGATGGGTGTCCGGGTCCGGGAATTCGGCATCAAAAGGATGAAAACCCGGTGGGGTACCTGCAACCGGCAGGCGAAACGTATCTGGCTGAATCTGGAGCTTGCCAAGCGACGGCCCGAATGTCTGGAATATGTTGTGGTCCATGAAATGGCTCATCTCCTTGAGAGAAACCATGGTGACAGATTCAAGGCATTAATGACCGGATTTATGCCCGAGTGGCGATTGTATAAAGATGAGCTGACTCGATTTTACCCGGTGGATTCGTTTGTCCCGCCGCCGGGAAATTCGTGAGACTCACAGCGAGAAAGGAGAGGACGGATGAACTGTGACAGGAAAATTCTTTTTGCGATAATGGTGGTGTGTATCTTTGTTTTCATGCCCCTGTGCTCCATGGCGGTGTCGATGGAAGGGGTCAAGAAAGAAACCCAGGATATGCTGAAGGCGCTCGGTGACTATACCATCGATCAGAGAGACGAAGCGGTCCGCAGGGCGAAAGAGTCGCTGGATATTCTCGATAAACGTATCGATGCCCTGGAAGAAAGTATCGATGAAAGCTGGGACAAGATGGATGCGACCGCCCGTGAAAAGGCACGGGCCAGCCTCAAGGCCCTGCGCAAACAGCGGACTCAGGTAGCCGAGTGGTACGGAAGTCTGAAAAACAGCACCGGTGAGGCCTGGGGGCACATGAAGAAGGGGTTCTCGGAAACGTACAATGCCCTCAGCGAAGCCTGGGAAAAGTCGGTGAAAGAATTCGGCTCAAAAAAATAGAACGGGCCGACACATCGGGGCAGGGGGGACAATGCGCATATACGCCGTGGCCGATATTCACGGGAAAAGGGAGCGTATCGGACGGATCAGACGATATGTGTCGGAGCTTGAACCCAATGTGCTCGTTGTTGCCGGTGATATTACAAACTATACCGATTCACTCCCCGTTATAGATGAGTTGAACGACATGCCCGTGCCTGTCCTGGCTGTTCGCGGAAACAGCGATCTTCCGCGTGTGGAGACCCTGCTGGAGGACGCTTCCAATATCTTTCCCCTTCACATGAATAACCATACGATACAGGGCGTCTCATTTGTGGGTGTGGGCGGCACCATACCGTTGCCCTTTTATTCACGCATATGTTGGACCGAAGGGGGCGCCATCGAAAGACTTGAAACCCTCCTGGATGACCAATCAGTTCTGGTGGCCCATCCCCCGCCCAGAGGAGTGCTTGACGAGGCCTTCGGCAGGTTCCATGCGGGATCGGCCGGCCTCTGCAAGGTGATTGAAAAGTGCCGGCCGCGGCTCTGTATCTGCGGACACATCCATGAAAGGCCGGGCTGGGAGCATCTGGGAAAGACCCTCGTGGTAAACTGTAACATGGGAAAGGGAGGGGGAGGGGCGCTTGTGACGTACGATGGGGGAGATGCCGTCGATGTGGATATGCTCCCGTGACGGTTATGGCGATTGTTTTATGTAGTCCGCTTCCCGGTCCGGTGATCCGAAAAACGTATCTATGATTTCTATTATCTCTCCCGGCCGCTCCATCGGGATGAGATGACCCGCCCCCTTCACGATACGGTGGGTACTGTGGGGGAACTGTGAGACAACCTTCGCAAGATCGACGTACCGTCTGTTTTCACTCGATTCGCCTTCAAGGACGAGGACGGGGCACGAAATCGCGGGGAGAAGGGGCCACGGATCGTAAAGCATCCCTCCCATGAAGAGGGATGCCTCCTTGAGGGGAGAACAGCTGAGCCGGAGGCCGCCCGTCTCGCCCTCGACCGTTCCGTACCGGATATACAGTCTGATCATTTCGTCGTCCCATCGCGCAAAGATGGGCCTCGACCGGATGTAGTCGATAGCCTCCTCTTCAGTTTCCCAGTGATTCCTTCGATTGATGGATTTGGAGGCAAGGGGGTGCTCCTCCACTTTCAGTCGTATTCGGTAAAATTCCCGTGGCAGGAAGACCGGTTCGATCAGTATCATGGCCCTGGCGTCTAATCCGCAGGCTGCGGAGGCCATGGTCAGAACCGTTGCGCCCATGGAATGACCCACCAGAAGAGGCCTCTTGATGTCGAGCCTTTGACAGAGCATGGAGAGATCACGGGCCAGGGTCATCCAGTCAAGACCTCCCTCTTCGGGACCCCGTTCGCGATGCTCGCAGAAGTAGGGGGCTATGATTCGATAAGCGGGGGAGAGGGCTCGCGCGATGGGATGCCACAACCAGGGCAGAAAACCCGTCGCGTGAAGAAAGATGATCGTCTCTCCCGTGCCTTCGTAATGGAGATATGAGAGTGCCGCATCCCCAATGTCCTGATAAAGTACCTGAGGTTTTTCCATAGCCGCCTCTCGGTCCGGTGATCTGGAAACGTGCCTATTCGGGTATTTCTTCCGGTCGATGCTGTCTTTGTTTTGACTTAACTCGTCGTATGGTTTCTCTCCTATTCCGCGGAGTTTTCAATTACCTGCTCGTTGTACTTGCCGGGATGATATTTTCTTGTGTTCCATGACGTTTCGGATCGCTCGATTCTTATACCCTTTGCCCCTGCTTGTATGGCGTCGGATATGTCGGAATCGGCGTCGCCGTAATAGATGTCCAGCCCGAGGCGTTTGATCCTGTCTGTTTTCCCTCTGGGTTCAAAGAAGACGTTCTCTTTTTTGACGTTGAATGTTTCAGCGATGTAATCCAGCAGTGGTTGTGTGCCATAAGGCCCGCGGGCGGTAACAATGAAAATCTCGTCGCCATGTTCTTTATGTTCGTCAAGGATTCTTTTAGCACCCTCCTTGACGGTACTGTTGTCTCTGTCGCTTTTGTTGACAAGGGTCCAGAATCCTCTTGAAAACCGTTCATGGACACTTTTAAAGCCTTTGTTGAAGGCAGGTGTGCTGAATATGAGGGTGTCGTCCAGGTCGAAGCCGACTTTCAGCTTCTTTGCGGTCTCCTGTGCGGGTTGGACGATCGGTTGTGTTTGTCCCTGGGCATATGCCGCGGACAAGGACAGAAACAGCAGGAAAACCACCAAACATCCCCGATATACTCTTTTCATATGAATCTCCTTATGATCGATGTAACCGTATCGTAACTTTTTGGAACCGCAAATAACTCAGAGAATCTTCCGCTGAATCTTATGGTGAATGTTGAATGATATTCTTTTCACGGCATTCAAGGAATTTGTCAAGGGTTAAGATTGTTATTAATCAATAACCGAGTTCCACGCCTTTCACCATTACCTGACTTTTGCTCTTTGTGCAAAGTCAGGGTACGATGTCGCATTCTTGAAATCGGAAGCGTTACGCCGGAAGATCGGTGGAGATTGGCGGCTGGCTCGATCGTTTTTATCAAAATGTGCCGCAGGGCTAAAATTCGAACCAGTGTTCCATCAGGTAATAGACAGTCCAGACACCGATGGCGAAAAAGGTGATCCACAGAAAAACCGTCATCCCTCCATGGCCTTCGCGGACGATTCCTGCGTATTCCGTGGCGTGAGATTCGGTGTCGCGGACCGTGTAGTTACGGCCGCTCCTGAGGGCCAGATGGACAAGCCAGGAAAAACCGAGGATAACCGCCAGGACAATCCAGAATAGTTCCATATAATTCGTCATCACGCAGAATCTCCTTTCTCTTTCTGATCTTCAGGCAAATCCTCATCATTTTCCAGCATGCGGTACTTCGGCTCCTCGACATTGCGAAACTGACCGGTCCGGATACCCCAGACCAGAAATCCGAGGAAAACGAGCAGGAGGATAAGAGTTAATACGGTTTGTGCGATCGTGGCTCCGTCCATTCTTACCTCACTTTTTCAGATCCTGAGCGAACCTGTCTTTATAAAGAGGTCCCCATTTAGTACGGTAATCCTCGGGTTTGGAAAAGCTCTGGATGTAAAAAATCGCCGTAAAGATTTCATTATCCGTAAGAGCTTCCTTCCAGGGAGGCATATTGGTTGTTTCCACGCCCTCCCGCACCTTCCACACATAGCGGCCGTAGAGGGTGAAGTCCTTTCCGCTTTCCTCGAAATTGGCCGGTTCGGGCTGGATGTAGCCGCCGGGGGTGGCGATGGAAGCCGGTCCGTCGCCCAATCCGTTGAGACCGTGGCACTGGGCACAGTACATCCGGTAGATTCGTTCTCCCTGTCCGTATTCCTTCTCTGTCCCATTGATCGAAGGGGTTATTTTTGTGTCATTGGCAAAGCGATCTCCCTCTTTGTCTGAAATATCGCCGGATACGGTTCTGATGGATCCCCCGTTGAAGCTCAGTTCGTAGGTGTTTATCTTCCAGATGGTTTCCTCGCTCTGGGTCCATCCCCAGGGAGGCATGGCCGTTCCCGGTACTCCTTCGCTGACCCGCCAGAATTGGAAAGGAGCATCCGGATCGGGATAGTTTTTCAGCCTTTCGTTCAGATTGGCCGGACGGGTCAACGTATTCCGTGCATAGGGCCCTTGACCGTTCGCGGAGCAGCCATGGCAGGAGATACACTTCTGGGCATACTCTTTCTTTCCCTCTTCGAAAAGGGCCGCCCAGTCCTCTCCCTGCTTTGTGTCGCCCGAATAGGTCTGGTCTTTCGGATTATACCCTTTCGAAACGGCCGCCATGAGAGGCATGTGAGGATTTTTCCGGTCGCGGAATTCGGGAGGTACAAGGGGCTGGAATGCCTGGGTTTCCAGGTCGTATCCCCCTAATTTCTGAACGTACTCTGCCAGGGAGGTAAGTTCCCTGTCCGTCAGGAAAGCAAAGGGAGGCATGACCGAGCGGGGGGAGAGGGCCCTCGGATTTCTGTGGTGTTCCACATGCCATACGGACGGTCTTTTACCACCGATCTGTGCGAGATTCGGGCCCGTTCTTTCTGTTCCCAGGAAGTGAGGAATGGAATAGAAGAAATCCCCGGGGTGGGAGATTTCCCCTCGTGCCCAGTCCTGGGGCCGTACGAACTGTGAATGGCAGTAGAAGCATCCCATTTCTTTGTACAATTCCATCCCGTCCCGTTCAATCCCCGTGTATTCATGAGCCCGGCCGGAGGGGGCATTTGGCGCGAACATATAAGGCATGGCGATGACCATGAAGGTCATGAGGGCGAAAACGGCCGTGCCGCCTATGGTGATGATGGGAAGATTCAGTCTTTCCTGGCTGTACCGGAGGAATGGGGAGTGTCTTCTTGTGCTAGCCACATCCGTGAGTTCCTCTACCTCGGTCTCCTCGTGGGGATGACGTGAAAGAGAGAGGGTCGTCAGGATATTGATGGCGAAGAAGATGGCGCCAAGAACGATGGTTCCCCCGCCTATGGCTCTCACGATGAAATGGATTCTCAAAGTCGGCAGGGTTTCGACCACGTTGATATGCTGCCACCAGTTTGAGTTGGCAACGAGCCCGGCGGTTGTCATGGCGGAGAAAAAGATTCCGAAGCCGAGGAAGGCAAGCCAGAATGACAGCTTCATGAGGGCCTGACTGAAAATCCTCGTGCCGGTGATGCGCGGTACGAGAAAATAGATCATACCTGCGGCGAGAAAGCCGAATCCACCGAGAAGGGCGAGATGGGCATGTCCTACAGGCCACTGAGAAAAATGGAGGAAGGCGTTGGAAATGCGTGTGGATTGGAAAGAACCTTGCAGGGAAACCAGAATATACATAATGAAGCCGGCCATGATGAACTGAAACGGCACGTGGTTCATCAGTCGGTTCCATGAGCCGCGCATGGTCAGCATAATATTCGTTGCGAAGGCGAGGACGGGGACAAGCATGAGAATACTCATGAGGACCCCTATGGTTTTCAGCCATTCCGGGAGAGGAGCCTGCAGGAGATGATGGGCTCCGACGCCGGTATAAAAGAAGGCGATGCTGAAGAAGGCTATAAGGGAAAGGAGGTGGCTGTACAAGGGCCGTCTGATGATCGTCGGCACGAAATAATACCAGGCTGGAATCCCGAGGGTGGTAAACCAGAGCCCCAGGACATTGTGTCCGTAATACCAATTGAAGATCCCGTCCCTGACGCCGTTGAGGGCACCTTCCGGAACCTGCCACATGACGTTTCCGATGAAGTAAACGACGGGGAACCAGATAAATGTTCCAGCGTAATACCAGAGGGTGACGTAGAGTTTCCCTTCTTGCCTTTTAATAAGGGTATCAAAGATCACATACCCCATCAGAAGGAGGGCGATCATGACCGCCACATCAATGATCCAGGGGAATTCGGCATACTCCCGACCTTGGGTGTTTCCCGAAAGAATGAGGACAATGCCGATGACAACCGTCAGGTTCCAGAGAACGGCCAGCGTTTTGACAAGAGAGGGATGAGAGAGAGGGATCTTACAGAGCCGGGGAAGGACCCAGAACATGGCTCCCAGAAGACCGGAGGTGACGAATCCGAAGAGGACTCCGTTTACATGGGCTGGTCTCAGAACGCCGAAGGTGATCCAGCGGTAATCCCCAAGAAAGGCGGGGAAGAAGAATTTTATAGCCAGGATGAATCCGAAGCTGGCGAAGAGGGGAAACCAGAGAGCGGAGAAGAGGAACCACGTCTTGACCGCGTCATCCCCCAACCGGTACTGTGTCGAATCAGGACGTCCTTCGGCCATAATGCCTCCTGTTTACGGTTGATACATGTAATAATGCGAACTATGAAGCAACTTCAACTTTGTGGAAAATCACCATGACTTCTCGTTACAGTAACTTTGGTGTTATGTCAATATGTTCAATTAAGGCATGCGATCAACGGGGGAAATGTGATCCGGAGATAAATCTTCTCTGAGAGAGTGATATTCAGGATTGTTCAAGTACATAGATAGCATTATGTGGCTTTATTTTTCAGCATTTTCTTTACTTCAAGATCATGTCACTCTTTCGCAGCGGATCGGCCACCTGTATATAAGTCGACGAATGAAACAAAAATTCGTTTAACAATATCATCCATCGGATACTCTAATCCCAAAACCACTTGACACATAAAAATTCACTTCATATACTGGCTTTGCAGCAAAGAAGTTCTTGTCAATGCTTATCCTTTGTAAGGTCGTTATCGGTTCTGATGGAATGGCAGGTATAGTGAGTGCTATCTGTCTGTTCGTCAGGTTATTTTCAGAAACAGCCTTTGCCCGGTATGCCGTTCTGGGATGAACCCGCCGGGCAGGCCGTGGAACATGCATACGGGTATACCGTGTCCCCTGTTCTCCAAGAAAGGAGGATAACCATGAGAAAAGTATTATCGGTTTTATGTGTCCTGGTCCTGGTATTCGGTTTTACGGTAACGGTCACCGCCGAAACCTTCGATGAAAAGGCCCTCTATGAGGCCGCGAAGAACGAAGGAGAAGTAAACATCTATTCCTACTCTTCCCGAGTCTTCAAATTCGGAAAGACCTTTGAGGAGAAGTATCCCGGCGTCAAGGTGAACGGTTTCGATATGGATTCACCGGAAATCGTAACCAAGGTCCTGGCTGAACAGGCGGCAAAGAACTATGTCGCTGACGTTATCTTCCTGAAAGACCCTTCCACGGTCGTCAACGAACTCTACCACAAAAAGCTCGTCTACAATTACGTTCCGTCGGATCTCGTAGCGCTAATCCCCGCCATGTACCGGGAACCACTTCTCGTGCATCACGCGAGTGTGGATGCGCTGGTTTACAATAACGAGAAGATGAATGCATTCCCGATCAAATCGCTGTGGGATCTGACGACGGATGCCTGGAAGGGCCGGGTTATTTTCTCCGATCCCCAGAAGATGTCAGAATTCGTCGAGGTCCTGGCAACGATCGTCCAGCATTCCGATGAGATGGCAGCCGATTACAAGCGGGTCTTCGGGAAGGACATCACCCTGAGCTCAGGTGTCGAGAACGCCGGTTTCGAGTGGATCTTGAGGTTGCTGAACAACGATCTCATTATACTGGGATCGACGAACAGCGTATCCGAGGCGGTCGGTCTCTCCGACCAGGCGAATCCCCCCGTGGGACTCACGGCATACTCACGGCTGAGAGACAAGGAAAAGAACCCGAATCTGAAGTTCGACGTGATAACGAAACTGGAACCGGTCATGGGCGTTGCCACCGAGGTGGTTGTGGCCATGGTTAAGGGAGGAGCCCATCCCAATGCCGCCAAGCTGCTGATCCACTGGATGATGGGAGATACGAAGGGCGGGGAAGGCTATAAACCCTATTTCGTTCTGGGTAACTTTTCCGTGAGGACGGACGTTCCGCCACCGAAGGGTTCCGCAAGCCTTTCGGAGCTGAAGCTCTGGAAAGCAGACGCAGACTATGTCTGGAATGAGGGCCAGAAGGTCCTTGATTTCTGGGTGGCCCACCTGAAATAGACTGATCGCATGCCGGGGGGCGGGAGAATCGGTCCTCCGGCATGCCGCAGATCGGAGGACCGTCGTCGGGATATGATCGTGTCCGGGGGCGGTCGTTATGACGAACACCGCCGTTTGTATGGAACAGAGAGAAACCACACTTCGCTTCAGCCGTATCAAGAACTATGTCCGACAGCCCCATATCGTCATCTCCCTCGTTCTTCTCGTCATACTACTGATCATCGTCATTCTCCCCTTTGCCAGGATGATAGAGGACTCGTTCGTGTGGCAGTTCGCCGATACGCGTCTGTCGAGAAACGCCGAACCGGGGGGATTGACGCTGTTTCACTGGAAGCGCGTCTTTGCGAGCGCGCTTACGCAAAACATCCTGTACCGTCCTCTGATAAATTCGGTTTCCACCTCTCTGAGTGTCTCTCTGGTCGCCATGTTCATCGGCTCGTTCCTGGCGTGGCTGGTATCGCGGACGGACCTGCCCTTTAAAAAGATAATCGCGACTATGGCGGTCCTGCCCTACGTGATCCCCTCCTATATCCATGCGCTGGCCTGGCTGAATCTTTTCAAGAACAGCCGCATCGGCGGGGCTGCCGGCGTTTTTCAGTATCTGACGGGCATAACGCCCCCGGACTGGCTGTCCTACGGCTACTTCCCCATCGTCGTGACGCTTTCGATTCACTATTTCCCCTTTACCTTTCTGCTGGTTTCTGCGGCTCTCACGAGCATCGATTCACGTCTGGAGGAATCGGGTGAAATTCTGGGGGCAACGCGGTTTCACATCCTGCGGAGGATTACCTTTCCCCTGGTTCTCCCGGCCCTGCTGTCGAGTTTCATACTGACCTTTTCCCGGGTTCTGGGAACCTTCGGAACACCCTATTTTCTGGGCACCCCCGTGCGATACTACACGCTCTCAACACAGATCTATTCGAATATTATCAACCGAATCCCCTCGGTGGGGTATATCCTGGCCTTTGTGCTCATTATCATCTCGTCGGCCGTTATCTACATCAATCAGAGGATGATCGGAAGGAGCAAGAGTTTCGTGACCATAGCGGGGAAGGGGTTCAGGGTTACGGAGACCCCGCTGGAGAAGCTGCGCTATCCGCTGTTATGCCTGATAGGGCTGCTCTTTGTTGCTTCAGTCATTCTCCCCCTGGTTTTGCTTGTCTGGCAGACGCTCACCCTCTACCCGAACGACTATTCCATCAAGCACCTGACGCTGCTCTTCTGGATCGGAAAGGCAAATACGGCCTTTGCGGAGGGTGAAGCGGGCATATTGAGGAATCCCGCCATCATCGGAGCCGCCTGGAACAGCATCAAGCTGGCACTGGTATCCTCGGTAATCGCCGGATTCATCGGTATTTTCATCGGTTACGCCGTGGTGAAGGGCAGGAACACAAAACTGGCCTCCGCCGTGGAACAGATGTCCTTTCTCCCCTATCTGGTCCCCGGTATCGCCTTCGGCGCCCTCTATCTCGCCCTCTTTTCGCATCGCTTCGGGCCGCTCCCGGCGTTGTACGGCACCTTCACGCTCGTGGCACTCGTGTGCATCGCCAAAAATCTTCCCTTCACGGGCAGGGCGGGGATAACCTCCATGCTCCAGATCGGAAGTGAACTGGAGGAGGCATCGGAAACCCTCGGCGCGCGATGGGTGACCCGCTTCAGAAGGATCATCCTGCCCCTTTCGATACAGGGGGCCATCTCGGGCTTTATTCTCGTATTCATCACCGTCATGAGGGAATTATCACTGATCATACTCCTCGTGACACCGGAGACACGAACCCTGACCACCATGACCTTTCGGTATCAGGAGCAGGGGTATACACAGTTTTCGAGCGCCATCAGCGTGCTGATAATCATAATCGTCATATTCGGAGAGTCGCTCTCACGGAGGTTCGGCAAGAAGAACGGCATATGACCCCGGCGGGTCGTGAGGTAATCGGGCCCATCGGTTGACAATGCATGAGAAACGGAAGGAATTCATGGAACGCCCCATCATCGAGGTTGAAAATCTGACAAAAGTTTTCGGGTCCGTCGTGGCTGTGGACAATGTAACCTTTTCCATCAACGAAAAGGAGTTTCTCATCCTCTTGGGACCGTCCGGCTGCGGCAAGACCACGATTCTCCGGATGATTGCGGGGCTGGAAATCCCCACGGAAGGTGAGATCCGCCTGAACGGGCGGGTTGTCTTTTCAAGCGAAAAGGGTGTCTTCATACCCGCCCGGGAACGGGACGTCGGGCTCGTTTTTCAGAGCTACGCCCTGTGGCCTCACATGACGGTCTTTCAGAACATAGCCTTCGGTCTGAAGGTAAAGCGGGAGACGGCACCGCAGATCGAAAAAAAGGTGAGCGATATCATTTCGTACATGCAGCTTGAGGGTCTCAAAGACCGGTACCCCCAGGAGATGAGCGGCGGTCAGCAGCAGCGGGTCGCCCTGGCTCGGATGCTGGTAAGCCAACCGGACATACTGCTCATGGACGAACCCCTTTCCAATCTGGACGCGAAACTCAGACTGGACATGAGGGCGGAGATAAAGAACATCCATGCCCAGACGGGGGCGACGACGGTCTATGTGACGCACGACCAGGTCGAGGCGCAAACCATGGCCAGCAATATCGCCGTGATAAACAAGGGGATTATTGAGCAGATAGCCCCTCCCAAGACCATCTACAACAGACCGGCCAATCTCTTTGTTGCAGATTTTATCGGCAGTCCATCGATAAACCTGATAGAGGGCACAACGGAGGCCGGGGAGGATGACGGGAAGATGTCCGTCAGAAATGAGCTGTTCTCACTGAAGACATCCTGCAGTGGGGTTCCAGCTGGTCGTTCCGTCGTGGCTGCCATCAGGCCGGAAAACATCTCCATCGTTCCATCGGAGGGTGTGAACACTCTGGAGGGGGAGGTTCGAACGATTCTTCCGTCGGGGCCGGAAACGATTCTCCGTGTTCGCTGTGAAAGATATGTCTTCAGCCTGCTGCTCATGCAACAGGTGACCCTTTCGCCGGGCCAGAAGGTGCACCTCAGCCTGCCCCCGGAAAAGATCCTGGTTTTCGACAAGGAAACGGAAAACCTCCTGCCGCTGGATTGATGAGAGTTATGGACAAAGTAGCCAATTTTATACGTGAAAATAGAAGGGCGGCCGTCAGATTTCTCGAATCGATGCGGGAAGGACATGAATCGATAACGGTCGTCCATCATAATGACGCCGACGGAATCGCCGCCGGGGCCGCCCTGGCAACGGCCTTTGAACGGCTGGCATTCGATTACCGCCTCCTCCCCATCGAAAAGATCTATGAACCGCTCATAAAGAAGCTCCATGCCGGCACGGATGGTATCATTATCTATGCGGATCTGGGTGGCCAGTCATCGGAACTGATCGGTCGCTACGCCACCCGGAACAGCCTGGTCATCATCCTGGATCATCATCTTCCCGGCGGTCCCGTTCCCGGTAACACGATTCATCTGAATCCCGAACTGTACGGAATCAGCGGAGATGACGACGCCTCCGGAGCCTCCGTCTGCGCCTTGTTCGCCCGGGAGCTTCTCAGAGAGGCCGAGCTCGACACCCCGGACGGCGAGGGACGGCTGGCAATGCTGGATCTTATCGGTGCCGTCGGTGACGGACAAGAACGGAACGGTATATTCACCGGCGTGAACGAGATCTTCTTCGAGGCGGCGACGAAGCAGGGAATGGTTCAAGAGGTCGGGACCGGCTTGATCATTCCCCGCCTGTGCGAAAAGACCGTCGAAGAGATCGTGGAGATCGTCACCCTCCTCGGTTCTGTGGGGTTTTATTCCGGTGACGCCGCCACGGCGATAAAACTGCTCCTGGGAGGAGACCCTGATAAAGCGATGAGGCGGGCGGCACAGCTCGAAGAGTTAAAGACGACTCTGTTCGCAAGAGAGTCGGAGCAGATCAGGCATGAGGGTCTCGCACAATCGGACCACTTTCAATGGATCGATGTTAAGGACCGCTTCATTCCCATGGGTGTGAAAGCGATAGGTCTCTTCCTGCAGCACCTTATCGCACAGGAACTGGTTGTGGAGGATAAGTACCTCTTCGGATTTCAGCATCTTCCAGCCGAAGTGCCCGGTGTGGGCCGCATCGGCACGGCATTGACAAAGATATCCTCCCGTGTTCATCCGGAACTAAGGAAAGTGATAGAAGCGGGTAGGCTGCCCGACTTCATGGTCCTTGTCCCCGGCGCGACTGCTCTCGTGGACGGAACCGCGGACGGCTGTCACCGTTTCGCAGCAGCGTCGCTTATCGACCGGGGTCGCGAGGATGATTTCATCAGAGCCCTTGAGGCAGTCCTTGCTACGCATAGCCGTTCTTCCTGAGGTAAATAAATACCCGCGGCAGGACTTTGGTGCGCAGAGTGACCAGATCTGGACGGTGTCTCGCGATCGTGGTGCCATCCCACCCGACTGCAAAGATATAAACCGAAACTGTTGCTCGGTTCGAGTCGAAATCTATATGAATCGGGATGGGACTTTCATATCGCCGCCGTTATTTCCCAACCCGTCTCTTCAGACGGTCAAGGCGGTAGGTGAAGGAGTTCCGTTCGGTAATGGAAAGATAATGTCCGTTCTCAAGAACGGTTTGAACGAGATTCAGGGCCCGGTCGAAATCGCCTTCCCGGTGCTCGCACCACTTGGCCAACTCCTCCACGGCAAAGAGGTGGCATGCGTTTCCGGTTATCATCTCTTCCCAGATCCTGACCGACTCCGTCCAGTTGCCTTTTCTCTTGCAGATCAGAGACAGGATTCTTCCCGCCTCGTCTGCAACCCCACGGTTCTTCGAACAGAACAGGGAGGAAAGGAATCCTTGAGCTTCATCTTCACAGCCGCGGTCCAACAAGAGTCTCGCCACGGCGAGAGCGTCTTCATGAAGGCAGTCATCCCTCACCGGTTCATAGCCGAGGAGCCCGGTGAGATGAACCGTCAGTGTCGCCATGGAGATGACATCGAGGCGGTTGTGTTCGAAGATATCACCGACCAGCCGCCCGTCCCTCCGGCGAAGCCAGTCAAAGTACCGCTGGGGGATCTCGCTCCCCGGAATGTCTCCTTCGCGTCTGAACCCCAGGACCTCCTGTTCGATTGTCCCGAGACGGCTGTTTTCCAGCCGGTGTCCCAGCAGTCGGCGCGAGGGATGGAGGAGATCCAGATGAGGGAGCACGGAGAGGGGATCGGGAAGGCGGTTCATGATGAAACGGGACGACAGGAGTCCCACGTCGAAGGATTTTCCGTTGAAGGTGATAAGAAATCGCTTCCGGCGTGCGAGATCGCTCAGGTATGCCAGTGCCGCCCTCTCTTCCGAAAAGTCCCGAGCAAACAACTGCTCCGTTACGAAGGCATTACCGTCAAACCACCCTATCCCGATCAGAAAGGCGATGGTTCCCGTCCCGCCGGAAAGGCCCGTGGTCTCCGTGTCGAGAAAGAGCCCGTCGGTGCAGTGGAACCCGGCTATCTCGTCTTCGTTTGCAATCAGGGCCGCCCTTCGCATGTCGAGAGAGGAGATCTCTTCGATGCGGCGCGATCCGTGCCGTGATGATGATGGTATCTCGTCGTGGACGAGGAAAAATCTGCCGTGGTCATTTTCCACCTCGTCGCCCCGCACCACATCCCCGAGATCGACCCGTTCGCCGTCGAATCCGCTTCTGAGGGGAGCCGCTACCTCCGGACGGCGTCTCATGATTATATCGATACGCCTGCGCAGCGCACCGATCTCTTGTGATCGATCAGGGGCCTTTTCCCTCGATCCGGTTTCGCCGGTGAGTCGTTCGAGTTTTCTCCGTATGCTCATGCCCTGCCCACCAGTCTCAGAATAGCCAGCGCCACTTCCTTTGCCATCGTTCCCACCTCGAGGATCGGTCCCACGCAGGAGGGGCAGCCGTGGGCGCAGGGGCAGGACCGTATGAGGTTCCCAGCCGATGTGAGGAGTTCCTCGTGCTCCCTGTAGAGAAGATCGGAAAAGCCGATGCCGCCGGGATAGGCATCGAAGATGAAGATGGTGGGATCGAAGGAGTCCGTCCTGACTCCCTCCTCATCCTGATCGGCGTGGGGCCCGGCGATAATCATACGCTTGTCCCTGCCGTGCCTGACGAACCATTCCCCGCTCTTGTCCCCGATGCTGCGGTCGATGTCGCGGATGTCGGCCATGAGAATAATCGCCGCGAGATGGTGGAGACTGTAGGCGAGTCCGGCGAGTCCGTCGATGATCTCGGCCTGGGTGTAGGGGAGGTTCGAGAGGAGGTCCCTCGGGATGGTGAACCAGTAGCTGGTGGTGTGCATATCCTTTTCGGGGAGGGTAACGTCGCCGTATCCGAGATTTTCGGAGGTGTAAAACTTGATCTTTTTATACCCCACGACCTTTCTCACCACCTGCACCTCGCCGTGTTCCGCGATAAGGTTTCCGTGACGGCCGGTCTCGAAACTGTCGATGACACGTACGTTCGTATAGGTCATGGCATCGGTGTAATAATCCACATCCACCTTTTTCACGTAGGCTTTCTTCCTCTCGAGGTCCAGATGGTCGACGTGATACTGCTGCGATTCGACCATGTAGATGGCGTCGTCGTGGACGGTGGTGAAGGCGCTGTCCCAGTCCGCCTCGGCGATTACCTGATGATCTCCGGCATTGCTCGTATCGACGATCACCACATTTTCGGGATTGATGCTCCGGAGGCTCACCTCGTCGGCGGGATAACTCTCGGCCGCCCAGTGCCACCGGTCGTCGACCCGGTGCAGGACACCCTTCTCCTCCAGATAGTCGAGGAGTTCTTCGATGTTTTCGTTCCCGAACTTTTCGCCCCGTTCGAAGGGGAGCTCGAAGGCGGCGCTCTTCAGATGGTGGAGGAGGATGAGGAGATTGTCCGGGTTGACGCGGCAGTGCTCGGGTGACGATGCAAAGAAATAATCGGGATTTTCGACGATAAACTGGTCCATGGGAGAACTGCGGGAGATCAGCATGGCGAGGCTGTGCCCCTTCCTTCGTCCGGCGCGACCCGCCTGCTGCCACGTGCTGGCGATGGAGCCGGGATACCCAGCCATGATGCATGCCTCGAGGTCTCCGATATCGACCCCCAGCTCGAGGGCATTGGTGCTGACCACGCCCATGACTTCCCGGTTGCGAAGACCCTGTTCCACCTTCCGCCGCAGGTTTGGAAGATAGCCGCCCCGGTAGCCCGTGACAAATTGATCGCCCAGGGGCTTTTTCCTAGAAAACTGGTCTTTCAGATATTTTGTCAGCACCTCCACGTTCAGTCGGCTCGTGGTGAAGATAATGGTCTGGATGTCGTTGCCTATCAGGTCGGCGGCGATCTTGCGCGAAGGGGTCAGGGCGGACTGCCTGATGCCGAGTTCACGGTTTACGATGGGAGGGTTGAAGAGGATAAAAGTCTTGGATGCCGCCGGGGCCCCGCTCTTGTCGATCAGCTCCACGGAACGTTCCAAGAGATTTTCGGCATGTTCCCGGGGATTCGCCACGGTGGCGGAACAGCAGATAAAAACAGGATCGCAGCCATAGAACCGGCAGATCCTCACGAGACGGCGGATGACATTGGTGAGATGGCTTCCAAAGACGCCCCGATAGACGTGCAGTTCGTCGATCACCACGTATCTCAGATTGGTAAAGAGCTTCTGCCACTTCGTGTGATGGGGGAGTATCCCCGTATGGAGCATATCGGGATTGGTAACGACCACGTGCCCCTGCTTCCTGATGGCCTGCCGCGCGTCGGCCGGCGTATCCCCGTCATAGGTGTAGGTCCTGATATTCACCCCGAGGTCGCCGATGAGACCGTGGACCTCGTGCATCTGATCCTGGGCGAGCGCCTTGGTGGGGAACAGGTAGAGCGCCCTCGTCTCGGATTCCTCCATAATGCGCTGGAGGACGGGCAGGTTGTAGCAGAGCGTTTTCCCGCTGGCAGTGGGCGTCACCAGGACCACGTCCCGTCCTTCTCTGACGGATTCCATGGCGTGGACCTGATGTGAGTAAAGTTGTTTGATTCCTCTTTTTCCCAGTATGGAAGCGATTTCGGGACGGACCCACTCGGGAAAAGGGCGAAAGGTGCCTTCGTTGGAGGGAATCTCACGCATGGCCGTGACGTTTTCCATGAAACGCCTGTTGCTCTTCATTCTCGATACCAACTCTTCAATTGCCAGCGTGGCCATATGCGAGCCCCTTTCCTTTATCGATTCCGTTTCAGGATGAATGGAATGATGTGATGCAACGGAACCGGTTCCGTTGAAAAGGAGTATAAGGAAAGGAGAGATTGCCTGTCAAGAATGAAAAAAGGTATTCTCAGTGAAAGCAAAATGCGGCTCGGGAAAAGCTCGCCGAACCGCATTTGAGCGATTGATACAACTGTCGGTGATGCGCTATTGTTCCTTGTGCAGGTGAATATCCTGCTGAGGGAAGGGGATGGTAATACCTTCGGCGTCAAACCGATTTTTGATGGTTTCCTGGAGGGCGAAGAATACATTCCAGTAGTCTGCCGTTTTGACCCAGGGCCTCACGGCAAAATTCACGCTGCTGTCCGCAAGTTCCAGAACGCCGATTGTCGGTGCCGGCTCTTTGAGGACGCGTTCGTCTTCGGAGAGAATCCCTTCCAGGACCTTTCGCACCTTGCCCAGATCGTCGCCGTAGCTGACGCTGGCGACAAGATCAACGCGGCGTTTGTCTTTTGTCGAATAGTTGATAATGCTGTCGGCCGTGGCTTTCGCATTCGGAATGATAATCTTCTTGTTGTCCGGCGACGTGAGTTCGGTCGTGAAGACGCCTATCGCCTCCACCGTTCCCGCAATACCGCCTGCCTCGATGTAGTCGCCGATCTTAAACGGTTTGAATATAATCATCAGGAAACCGGCCGCGAAATTGGCAAGAGAGCCCTGGAGCGCCAAACCGATGGCGAGACCGGCGGCACCGATCACGGCGATGAATGATGTGGTCTGTATGCCCAACTGGCCCAGCGCGGCGAGGATTACGAAGACCATCACGGCTATGTAGGTCAATTTGACCGTGAACAAGATCAGCGTTTCTTCCATGCGGCTCTTCTGGAGAAGCCGTCTGACAAGTGTGCGCAAGGCACCGGCCGCAATGCGTCCGACAATAAGAATAATCACCGCCGCGATAACCTTCAGTCCGTACAGTGTGATCCATTCCTGCAGTTTGACAATAACCTGTTCCATGATGTATCTCCTATTCCCTGTTTTTGCCTTTCTGTTTTGCTCACATCCGAATGTATCCGGCTTGTCAGCTATCGTAATAAACTGTAAGGATACTATGATGTCGGTACGGAAATCTATTATTTTATCAGATCCAGAATTTCTTTATTCGAGGGGATATCGGCTACCGAACGGCCGTAATGTACATATCGAAGAATGCCGGACTTGTCGATAAGCATCTGGGCGGGCAACCTGCCCAGCTTTAGCAGTTTAACTTCTTGTCCATACAGCTTTTGAATCCTGTGTTCCGGGTCGGGTATACCGATAAAGGGCATGTCTTCCTTCGACCAGTAATCGCGGAACGGTTCGGCCTCCTCCGGTCCGACAGCGATTATTTCCGTATCCAATTGTACGAACTGCTGGTAGTCATGACGCAACTGCGCCATATGCCTGCGGCAGAAAGGTCAGAAGAATCCGCGATTGAAGACGAGCAGCACATGCTTTCGGTTGATAAAATCCGAGAGTGACACACTGTTTCCGTTGGAATCGAGCGAAGTAAAGTCAGGGGCAGGGGTGTTAATCTTGACTGTGGCCATGACTGATTCCTCCCGTTACATCGTTCCCATAGGCCATCCGGAGTACGGAAAAATGGACAGTGTCTCCTCTTCGCGCCTCCGGAGGTCTATCCTGTTTTGATGGCAAACATTAGCATCTGTAATGGTGTAATTGTAAACACAGAGAGTATCAAACGTCAACTTGTTAATACTGAAAATCCCGTGATCCCGAAAGCAGATATCCATTATACGCCGATGTATATAAAAAGGCAGGTCGGATGTCGGGTAGAAAGACACCCTCCGGTACGGAGCTCATGGCGAATCGTGGTATCAGGCTGCGCTGAGAATCATGGCGGTAACGACATTCAACAGAACATCCTCAGGAATCAGACCGAATGCGCGACTCTTAAGAATCTTATCCACTTCATGCCGGGCCAGTTCACGGGCATCTGCTCCTGATTGCATGGCCCGCCGGTAGTCTGTGTATTTTGAGCGGGTCAATTCCAGGCCCTGTTGTAAAAATGATGTCGCATCCTCTCCATGAACAGCTCCGCCATGTTCACAGCAAACCGCCGCTACCTCCAGAGAGGCCATCCGCTCCAGAGATTTCAGGTACTGTGCAATGTTGTCATTGGCCATGAGCATTAGCTGGCCTTCATCCAAAACGGGAAGCGGTACTCCGTCGGAGGGGAAGAGATATTGAAGAGCAGGTTCGTAAGCGGTAATGGAACATTTGCTGTGACCGGGGGTCTCCAGTATGGAGATGCCGACTCCACCGCCCAGATCAACAGTATCTCCGTCACCGAGTGTCCGCGTGATTTCAGGTGGCTTAAATTCAAGGGAGATGCCCCTGAAGCGATTATCCACACCATACAGTCGACGCGTATCCCTGTCCAGAGCGGCAATGTTTTTCACTGCCTTTTCAATCCCCATCACCTTCTTCGTTCCGGCTGAGGCCATGATCTCCATTTCGGGGTATGCCTGCATAAAATACGGGGCAGCGGTGGTGTGATCGAAATGAGAGTGGAGAATCAAAAGACCCATGATGCGATCGCGGTCGACTCCAAAGCGGTCCATCTGTTCTTCTACCGATGGTACCACATAGGACATGCCGCCTCCGAGCAGGAGATATCGATCGCCCTTCAGGAGATACATGCATACGTTTCTATCACCTAACAGAATCAGACTGTCCGAGATTGGGCCAACGTCTGCAATCTTCATATGACACCTCACCTTTTATCTCCGTTCATGGTGGTACGCGAGAATCGGACATCGTGCGTGTAAGAAGATGATCGGAAAGGACGATCCCGACCGTTTTTACACGCACGATGTCCCCGGTGTTCAATTCATCCATCGTTTGGAGGGCACCCGGTTGCTATGCCCCCAGCTTTTCAGCAATATCCTCGCGCAGAACGTATTTAAGCACCTTTCCCGTTGGTGTCCTGGGCAGCTGCTCTACGATTTCGATCCGCTCCGGCCACTTGTACTTGGCCACCTTTTCCTGTTCCATAAATGCCTGCGCCTCTTCGACTGTCAGGCCCTTTTCCCCGGGTTTGATTTCAACGTAAGCACAGCATCTCTCTCCCAGTTTATCATCGGGCATGCCCACGATGGCCACGTTGAGGATTTGGGGATGCTTATACAGTATAAACTCGACCTCTTCGGCGCTGATGTTCATGCCGCCACGAATAATAATATCCTTAAGCCGGGTGGAGAAATGGTAAAATCCGTCTTCATCGAGATAACAGGCATCTCCGGAATGATAGAACCCCTCATCGTCCCACTTGTCTCTATTCAGGTCGGGACGTTTATAGTACCCGGCAATGATAAACGGTGCCTTCTGGCAGTATTCACCGGCAATCCCGACTCCCAGTCTGTTATTATCGGGATCAACGATTTTTACTTCGCTGTACAGTTGCTGGAGACCGATAGTCGTTGACACGATCTCGGGATCCACGCCGACTTCCGTGGTATTCAACGTCCCCTCATTCGAACCGAACCCGTTCCACACAAGGCACCCCTTCTCCATGAGTCTGAGAATTACCGACTTGGGACACGGAGCCCCGCCGCTGGCGATAACCCTCAGGGAACTCAAATCATACTTATCCAGTTCGGGATAGTTGAGGAGTGCGACATGCATCGCCGGAACTCCGGCATACAGTGTTGCCTTTTCTTTATGGATCGTCTGCGCCATCGTTGCCGGATTAAAGCCGTCCAGCAGAATCAGCGTGCCTCCCACCATTGCCATCGACAGGACTCCGACACTCTGACCAAACAGATTGATCCACGGAAGGGCCATGACAACCTTGTCGTGTACGTTTTCGGTGAGGTGGTGAAGGAAGGAAGATCGTTCAAAGGCTTTCCAGTGGTTGTGCGTTCTGGGGCAGCCCTTCGGATCGGCTTCGGTTCCGGAGGTATAGCACATCGTAAGGACGTCATTTGCATCTATGGTACAGTTTTTGTCCAGATAGTCCGGCGGATACTGCTCTTCTATGCTATCATCCCACATCTTTTGAAAAGAAAGTGTTCCCTCGGAAGGTTCATCGCCCATAACAATGATATGTTTCAGGCATGCATTTTGTGACCGGAGCGATTTTGCGTAGTCAACGTACTTGAATTTTCCGTATTCTTTGGCCACGATCATCACCGGAGCTTCCGTCTGCCCGATGACGTAATTCAGCTCATGCTCCCTCCATTGCATGGCGAGGGGAACGATACAGGCCCCTATTCGTGCCAAAGCCATTTCGATAATGATGGCCTCCACACGGTTTGGAATCTGGGTTACAACCAGATCATCCCTCTTGATGCCCAGCTTCAGAAAATGAAGGGCCATTCTGTCCATCATGGTCTTGTATTGAGACCACGTGAGGCGTGTGTTCGGATCAATCAATGCCTCCTTGTCGGGAAAGGTATTCCCCCATCTTTTAATGTAATCACAGAAAGTCCATTTATCCCAAAATCCCAATCTCGTGTGCTCAGCAATCTGTTGTTTTGTCACATTGCTTTCAATAGCCATCTCTTCCCTCCTTGTTTGGGTTAGATAAGTTTTCCTTTCTTGCACCCCCCTACTGCGCCGGTATGATTACTTCCCCGTACCCTCCTGCATGAATGGCTATTCTGAAATAGGGTTTCTCAAATATGTGTTAATCGATATTGTGTCTCAAATCGGGTAAATGTAGTTCTTGGTCAATCCGCTCATCAAGGTAATGAGAGGTTACGGGATTGGCAATCGAATAAATAATAAGCACATTCTATACCAACATGAGATTCTTCGTAGCATGGTGTGGAGGGCTTGAATCATGTCAGAGGGATGTTACAACTTTTCTGTTTCAGAATTTTCTTGAATAGTACCGCAACTTCAGATAGCATGACTTCTTGTAGAAATGGTTTCGATACAGCTCCTTAAAGGAAGCGCATCGTTTCTCAATCGTTATCAAGGTAATACGATAGATAATATACACTACCGGTTACGCTCCATAAGATTGTTTTTCACGGAGAGTATCTCTTATTTAGTGTTCCTTCCTTTGATATACATCGATGATGAGTAAACCCAGTTTCATGGTTGAACTCTAAAATAAGAAATGTGGGCACACCCCACTTATTATAATCTAGGCTATCACATAAATATTCTTCGGGCAAACGTACATTTGTCTATCTCAAAAGGAGGGAGAAGATTGCTATGCCCCATGAAACAACGGTTGATAGTTTGTCTTACCTTAGCAGAGATTTAATAGCCGCCGCCTTGGAGAATCCATATGAATGTCCCATGATAATCGATTCTCAGGGGAAGATCTGCTTTATGAGCCGATTCAGCCCGAGACTTATCGGCATTAACCCCTCTGATGTAATAGGGAAGCCCCTCAATGAGGTTATCAAGAACAGTCATTTGCATGAGGTACTTAAGACGGGGAAGGCAAGAATCGGAGAATCGATATATATCGGCGGCAAACAACAGATTATCGCCAATATTCCCCTCAAAGATCATAACGGAAAGGTAATTGGAGCCCTGGGGAAGGGCATGTTCAACGAAACTTCGAAGATTAAAACACTTCTTCACGAGATAGAGATACTCAAGACACAAATAGAACTGTACCGGAACAGCACGAAGACTGGTGATTTTCTTGCCGGTAAATCGGAGCCGATACTGGAGGTTCAGAAAAGCGCTATTATCGCTTCCACGAGTGATGCTCCCGTGCTCATTACCGGCGAGACGGGGACAGGCAAGGAAATTGTGGCTCACTACATCCATAAGAAAAGTCGACGGGCAGATTGCCCCTTTATCAGGGTTAATTGCGCAGCGATCCCAGAAGAGCTGTTCGAGAGTGAACTCTTCGGTTATGAAAAGGGATCATTCACCGGGGCGTCCTCACACGGAAAGAAAGGCAAATTTGAGCTTGCACACGGGAGCACTATCTTACTGGATGAAATTGGCGAACTGCCGCTTAGAATGCAGGCTAAGCTTTTGCGTGTTCTTCAGGAATATGCAATCGATCGAATCGGTGGCACACAGCCTGTCAAAGTGGATTTCCGTCTTATTGCATCAACCAATCAAGATCTCCAGAGTATGATTAACAATGGCCTGTTCCGAAAGGATCTCTTTTACCGTATCAATATCTTTCATATCACCACGCCGAACCTCCGTGACATACCGGAAGATATTCCACTGATTAGCTCCTATCTTATGTCTCACCTGAGAGGAGAGGTTGCCTATGGACCGACTAAGATTTCAGATGATGCAATGGATGTGCTGAAAGGATATGATTGGCCTGGTAATGTCCGTGAACTGAGAAATGTACTGGAGCGTGCTATGATTACGGGGAAAGGCAAAACAATCCGTATCGATGATTTCCCGAGACGAATAAGGGAACAGGGAAAAAGATGTGTTGCCGGAGGCAAGCCCTGTTCTTTACGCAGGACATTGGAAGATACCGAGAAGGTATCCATAATAGAGGCACTCCGATCAGCCGAAGGTAATAAGGCAGAGGCTTCGAAAAGACTTGGAATCCATAGAACGGGGCTGTATCAGAAGATCAAGAAGTACCATATTGGTGTATAGCATCATATACATGTAGAATATCTTAAATAAGACTGTATCCCGTAGTATTCTCGTCGATAGGTACTAGTTTGCCCATTTTCATGTAGATGAACATCTACACTTCACTTCCTCCTTTCAGGGAAGCCATAATCCATCCTTCAATCTCAAAATGGAAAATTCTTTATAGTCCGCAAGATAGCTCCGGTAAGCAGTGACTGGCCTGTTATTTGCTCGAATACTATTCAGTAAACAAAAAACGAATTTGGGCCGGATATCGTTCGTCGTTTCATGCAGGGTAAAACCAATATAATTCTTAAGGGAGGGGGAAGCAAAATGGAAAAAGAACGGTTTGGTATGTTGGAAATGGAACCTGCGGAGTTAAAAAGATTAAACAAAATCATAAAAGGCGGAAAGCCCATCCACTCCGTAGACCCGGAAGTTAAGGAGATCATACGGAAGTGGAGAGAGGGTAAACCCAGAATCCTCGATGTCCACACACATCCCTATACGAAGACTGGGTGGCGAAGTCTGGGAAAATTTCGTGTTCACCTAGAGAAATATCTTTACAAAAGAGAGGATGTGTCACCGGAGGCCATATCGGCACTTATGCCGACGGAAGACGAGTGGGTCCAACCGTTCAGGGAACTTGGTGTCGCGGTTATGCCGTGTGGTTGGGATGCCGAAACGGCGATGGCCCCGGGAGACCCTCTGTACAGGAGTAATACCAATGATGAGATAGCGGCAATGAGAGATAAGTACCCTGATGTGGTGGTCACGGGATGGGGCTCTGTTGATCCATGGAAGGGTAACGAAGCATTAGCTGAAGCCGAACGGTGTATTAAAGAATTAAAACTAATTGGCCTCAAATTCCAGCAGGTCGGACAGGCCTTTCACGTGAACGATAAGCAGTTTTATCCCCTCTGGGATCTGTGTCAGGATTTGGGGTGTCCCATTCAGCTTCATACCGGCTTTACCGGCCTGGGAAGTGGCGCTCCGGGCGGCTTGGGAACAAAGATAAAGTACACCATGCAGCTCATTCCCGATATCGATGATATCTCGGCCGATTTTCCGAATCTAAAGATCGTTATGCTTCACGTGTCCGATGGAAGAGACGAGGATGCAGTTCTTCTGAACAGACATAAAGGCAATATCATTCGTGAACTTTCCGGTATATGGCCCGAGTATATTGCAAAGGCTTCGCCGCATACCTGGTTTGAGCTTAATCGGCGCCAGAAGGACAAGTATATGTTCGGCTCCGAATTCAATCTCTTCCCCCTCGATGGAATACTCTTCCAGCACATGCAGCTTCCGTATCGAGAAGGGGTGCTGGAGAATACCCTCTGGAAGAATACGGTCAATTTCCTGGGAGAAGAACTGGAAAGGGCGGGAGTTGATTTGAAGGAATGGAAGGTGTGAACCGTTAGAATCGGCGACCCAGTATCATCAACTTTGTTTCCGGCGGGTTCATTGTTGGGAGGGGGTGGAAAGAGTGGAAGTGGGAATGCGGGAAAGTCTCACAAACCTGAGGCAGCTCGAGGAACAAGTCAAGAGGGGGGGATCGGAAAAGGCTATTGAACGTCAGCATAAGGCGGGAAAACTGACTGCCAGGGAACGAATAGACCTCTTGTTCGACAGGGGCAGCTTTGTTGAATTGGATTTATTCGCGCGACATGAGTGTCATGACTTCGGGATGGATGAAAAGAGACCCTACGGTGATGCGGTTATAACGGGATACGGCAAGGTAGAGGGAAGGCTGGTTTATGCCTATTCTCAGGATTTCACCGTCTTGGGGGGTACGGTCGGCATGAGGCATGCCCAGAAGGTGTGCCACATAATGGACATGGCGAGGAAGACAAAGGCGCCCATCGTCGGATTGATAGATTCCGGCGGAGCCAGGATACAGGAAGGCATGCGCGGAACGTACAGTCTGCTTTTTGCGGAGAATATCGATACATCGGGAGTCGTTCCCCAGATATTTGCCATTATGGGAAATTGTGCCGGCGGGGGCGTGTACTCTCCAATCCTCGGTGACTTTATCTTTATGATAGAGGGCACGAGTCAGATGTTTATTACGGGACCCAGTGTTATCAAGGCGGTAACGGGTGAGGAGATCACGGCCCAGGACCTTGGCGGCAGCAAACCACAGAGCACTATAGCCGGCAATTGTGATTTTGTTGTTAGAGACGACAAGGAGTGCCTGCAGGCAATCAAGAAGCTGCTGAGTTTCCTTCCGTCGAGCTATCAGGAAAAACCTCCTCGGATTCACACCGGCGACAAACCCGATCGCTGTGATGAGGATTTGATTGACATAGTTCCCTCAAATCCCAAGCGAACATTCGATATGCGTGCCGTGATTGCAAGCGTGGTGGACAACGGCGACTTCTTTGAGGTCAAGGCCGGTTACGCCAGGAACATACTAACAGGATTTGCCAGAATCGGGGGATATTCCGTAGGGATCGTGGCTAACCAGCCCAAGGTGAAGGCGGGAGTTCTTGATTGTGATGCCTCGGATAAAGCCGCACGGTTCTACCAAACCTGTGATTGCTTTAACATTCCTATTATTACCCTTACGGATGTGCCCGGGTATCTGCCCGGTGTATCGGAAGAACACAAGGGGATCATACGGCATGGAGCGAAGATGCTGTATACCTATCGAGAAGCCACTGTTCCCAAAATAAATTGCATAATACGCAAAGCCTATGGCGGTTCCCTTTTCGCCATGGGTTCAAAGACGATGGGTGCCGATATGGTCTTGTCTTGGCCCTCCGCCGAGATTGCAGTCATGGGTGCCGATGGTGCCGTAAGTGTTCTGTATAAAAAGGAGATGGAATCGGTAGCAGATCGGAATGAATTTAAGAAACAGAAGGCGGAGGAATATCGCGAGCATTTCAGCACACCGTACTGGTCGGCATCGGTACAGGTCGTTGACATTATTATCTCACCATCCGAGACAAGGCCATATCTTGTAAAGGGATTGGAAATGCTCTGGAACAAGGTTGAAGAGAGGCCGCTGAGAAAGCACGGCAATATCCCTCTCTGAGAGCCAACGCTAAAGCAACGAAACCAGCAGAAAGGAGGGTGGTATATAAAAAGTCTGAGTGGTTCTAATGCGCAATCACCATACTTGCTTATATGCCGAGATCATTATGTCAGATACAAACAAGTCACGAATTATGGCGATCGATACCCTTTTCCCATTGCTTTTGAAAGAATGGCAGCAGAGTTGGGTGAATGCCACCAGTTCGCAAGGAGAGTTGAAATGTTCAGTCGAATTGGCATGGGGAGATGGTTACAGAGAACCCGATGAGATTATCAAGGCCATGGACGATGCGGGCATTGAGACGGCCCTTGTAACCGATCTGCTTGCTTGGTCGTACCGGAGGCAAACACGCTTTGCCTTGGACATGACGGAAACCATTACTCGTATGACTGAAAAATATCCGGGGAGGATCTATGGATTGGCAGATTACGATCCCTTTAATATCCGGAAGAGTCTTCTCAAGCTTGAGGAAGACGTCAAGAAACGCCAGTACAAAGGGGTATATGTTCACATCTACGGATACGACATGACCCTGGATCATCGGAAGATGTATCCCCTGTACGCCAAGTGTGAGGAACTGGGGTTGCCTGTTTCCATGCAGACGGGGCACGTTTCAGAGGCCATGCCGAGTGAAGGTGCCCGACCTATCTACCTCGACAGGATTGCCTGCGATTTCCCTGGACTCACAATAATCGGCACCCATACGGGGTATCCCTGGGTGGATGAGATGATCTCCTGTACCATGAAATGGCCCAATATCTACCTCAGCATCAGCGCATGGCTTCCCCGGTACTTTCACCCGTCGTTGATCACTTTCCTGAAGACGCGGATGGGGGCGGAAAAGGTTATCTTCGGTTCCAACGGTCTTTCATGGAAACGGTACCTCGAGCAGATGAACGAGATGGGATTAAAAGATGAAGCGTTGGGGAAAATGCTTTTCGGAAACGCCAAACGGATATTTGGCCTGTAAGAATATATCGAGGGATTACACCGGCTCGTTTCCGGCTCCCTATGTTCTTATGTGATCGTACCAGGGCCCTCCCGGACGAATATGAGTAGTCCATAATTGATGAAGACGTGCCATAGCCAACCAAAGATTCGCAGTAGGTGCAGTCCATGACATTTATACGTATCAATACAAAGGAAAGGAGGAGAGGCATCTGGGAAGACGAAGCGATTCTGACGGTACATCGCAATGCTTCTTAACATGCCCACACGGTATGATGATTCAGGGGTTGGAACATATTGGAATTGCTGTGAGGAGCATCGATAAGACTTTAGAATTTCTCAAAGAAACATTTGGAGCTGAGGAGCTGGCGAGGAATGAATATCCTGAATTACAGGAGATTTCTTCCACGGTACACCTTAGTGGAACCTATTTTGAGCTCATAGAACCTACGGGACCGAAGAGTGTGATTGGTAAATTTATTGAAAATTCAGGGGAGGGGTTTCATCACATTTCTATTCTATGTGGAGACCTCGAAAAGTTCGTAGGAGATCTGGAGGAAAAGGGGCTTAAGATTGTCGGCAAGGTATTTGAGGGTCCATACCGGATAGCATTTATACACCCCAAAAGTTCTCACGGGCTGTTAATCGAATTGACGGACAAGGGTTTACCGAAAGAATGAGAAGGTAGTTCGGTAAGTATATGGTGAAAAGCAAAACGATACGTAAGGGAGGTGAAAAAGTCAACGGGAGGACATCAGGATAATAACTTGATAACAATGAAAGGGGGAAATAGGAAATGTTTAATCGTAGTAAGAAATGTAAGGCAATAGTGGCAGTTAGTGCAGCAGTCATGGTGATCTTTTTGTTTTCTCTTGGTAATCAAACGTCAATCGCGTTGGCGAAAGAGTATAAATTGAAATGCGCCTGTGTGCTTGGTCCCGGAACGGCTATCTGGAAAGCAGGTAATGAGTTCGCCGAGCGGGTTGAGAAGGCCACAAATGGAGAGGTTAAGATCAAGATTTATCCGCCTGGAGCCCTTGTGGGAACTATAGAGGTTTTTGAAGCCCTCGGCAAAGGGGTTATAGATATGGCGTTTACAACCGGTGAATATTGGGCAGGAAAGGATCCGGCATTTGCCTTCGTGACATATTTACCCGGTGGTTTCGACAGCGCTATACAACATGATTTTTGGCTCTATGAACGAGGCGGCATTGAACTGGTGAGAGAACTATATGCAAAATACAATATCTATTGTCTCTCTCTCCCGTATTATCCCGCCGAATATCTGACATCTCGTGTACCGATTAAATCAATAGCCGATATAAAGGGCAAGAAGCTTGTCTTCTCAGGAGCAATGGCTACCGCATTGTTTACCAAACTTGGTGCCTCGACAGTGTCTATGCCCACGGGTGAAAGACCGGCGGCATTGGAAAGGGGTGTTGTTGATGGCGGAGATCTCGGCGTACCGAGCACAACAGTTGCCATTGGGGCTGATCGAGTAGCAAAGTATATGTTACGGCCATCACTTCATCAACCATCATCTGCCCTTGAACTGTCCATGGGTATGAAACTGTGGGAATCGCTACCCGAAAATTTAAAATTTATTCTGGAAGAAGAAGCATATGACTTGGCGTGGAGAAATTACCGATACAATGTGGATATGGACTTGGCAGCACTGAAAAAGATGCGAGCAGGTGGTTTGAAGGAATACACCCTTCCTGAATCTGAAGTCAAAGAGGTACGGAAGCTGGCATTGAGTGCTTGGGAAGAAACGGCTAAGAAGACGGAACTTGGGAAAAAGATGATGGAGGGTCAGTTATCGGTAATGAAGGAATTGGGCTTGATCGAATAGCCTTCTTTTAGTGTTAAAAGTTGAAATAGGTTAGTGGAAAGCAACATTTTTTGGGGTGAGGTTATTTAACATGGGAAGTTTCTTTGCATCTGCTGAAACCTCACCCCAGACAAATACCAATCCTGAGTAGTCATCTGCGGTATTACTGCCGATGCGATATTGAAAAGGAAGTGGTGAAACATGACGAAATCATTGCATGCAACCCGATCGCTGATCGCTGTCATCGACGGTGTCAGTGAATGGACGGGAAGAATAATCAGTTATATCCTGCTTATCACCGTTGCTGCTACTGTCATAGAGGTTGTTGCACGGTATATCTTCAATGCGCCGACTGTCTGGTCTTATGAAGTCGAGATGTTTACCTGCGGAGCACTGTATGTTCTTGTGGGGGCGTATTGTCTCCTCCATCGATCACACGTGAGTGTAGATATAGTCAGCCAGCGGTTCAGACCGAAGACTCAAAAAATACTCAACCTGGTTGTTGTTTTTCCGCTCATATTGATCTTTGCCTCCGCCTTGACCTATATGGGGGCCAAATATGCTTGGACATCGATACAGATGGGCGAGAGAAGCTATACATCGTGGGCACCTATCTTGTGGCCCGTTAAGATCACTCTCCCGATAGGAAGCTTGCTGTTAATCTTTCAGTCAGTTGCCGAGTTTTTAAGGGAACTTTACAGTCTGGGAGGTGAAACACGATGAGTCCACTACTGCTTAATATTGCCATGTTTGGATCAATGATAGCATTGCTACTTACCGGTGCTCCTCTCTTTGCAGTGATCGGTTCTGTCGGTATTGTGTTCGGTTTAGTTGTCGGTGGACCCATCATCTTTCCCATGTTTGCCATGCGTGTTTATGGGCTCATGGTAAGTTACTCCCTGGTAGCCGTGCCACTGTTCATTCTCATGGCGAATCTGCTGCAACGGAGCGGTATTGTCGAAGAGATGTTCGGGGCTATATTCCAATGGGCCGGTAAGATCAGGGGCTCTATTGCCATAGCTACGATCATTACCGGAGTCATACTGGCCGCCATGATAGGAGTTGTTGGTGCTTCGGTGATTACCTTGGGTCTTCTTGCATTACCAGCCATGATGGAGCGGAAATATAACAAACATATGGTTGTTGGTACCGTTTGTGCTGCCGGAACACTCGGAATCCTCATACCACCCAGTATCATGCCTATTTTCTATTCTGCAGCAACACAGGTTTCGGTTATCGATCTGTTCGCCGGCAGTATGTTGCCGGGATTGTTGCTCGGTCTCGCATTTTGCGCCTATATAGTGATATTGGTCCTGAGAAAACCTGAATATGCCCCTTCAATTACAGCGGAAGAACAGATCGTAGGATTCTGGAAAAAACTTGCATTGGGTAAGAATATAGTAGCCCCGGCCATTATTATAGGATGTGTATTGGGGACAATACTGGCCGGTATAGCATCTCCGACCGAAGCCGCGGGTGTCGGAGTATTTGCAGTCATAGTTCTCCTTGCCTTACGAAGAAATCTCAGTTGGAAGGCCATTAGTGAATCACTCTACTCAACCATATCCGCGACCGGTATGGCACTGTGGATAACGTTTGCATCGACATGTTTTGTGGGTGTTTATGCGATGGGTGATGGCCAGGAATTCGTCAATACATTGGTTATGAATCTGCCCGGCGGCAAATGGGGTGCGTTAATATTCACTCAAATCGTCTACATAATCCTCGGGATGTTTATAGACTGGATAGGAATCTGCCTTCTTATTGTTCCGATTTTCAGCCCCATTTTAGTGAACCTGGGATTTGATCCTGTATATGTTGGGATTATCTTTATGCTGAACATGCAAATGAGTTTTTTAAGCCCTCCTTTTGGATACGCCCTGTTCTTTGTCAAAGGCATTGCACCGATCTCAATTTCCATGAAGGACGTATGGCGGGGTGCCATGCCCTTTTTATTGCTGCAGCTGATTGTTCTGATTGTTTGTTCGATTTTTCCTCAGATAATCATGCTGCTTCCCGGAATGTTGCAATAGTACCGGGGATACACATTATCAACTGTTTTCGATTGCTGCCCACAACGTATTGTTAAGTTGTTGAGATTAATACAATGAAAATGAAAGTTCGGAGATTGTCCTTGCTATACATCGTTTTGAAGTGAGGTCGCTCCTCAAAAATAGACCGTTTTAAATGGAAGGAGAAGGATAGCATGCAGACCATTGGTGAAATGTTGCAGAGTGTGGGGCATTATATGCCTGACAATACGGCTGTCATCTATAAGGGTGCCGAAATTACATACAGCGAATTGAATGCCAAGGTTAATCAACTTGCAAATAGTCTTCTGAAGCTCGGACTGAAACGGGGAGATTTTATCATGCTTCTTATGCCAAACTCAGTTGAGTTTCTCATAGCCCACAACGCCATTATCCGAATCGGTGCAACTTCGATTCCCTTGAATGTTATGTATCAGGTCCATGAAATACGTTACATTGGCGAGGAATCGGGCGCAAAGGCCATTATCGCCGACGCGGGACTCTGGGCGGAACAGAGATCGGTTGCCGAAAGTCTTCCGGAGCTGCAGCACATCATCGTGAATAACGGCATATCTGATAACGCCACCGCCAAATTCGAAGATATGCTGACAGGCAGCAGCAACTACCCCGCTATTGAGTCGGAACTCGATGATATTACCTGTGTTATATACACTTCCGGTACGACAGGGAGACCGAAAGGAGCCTCCCAGACGCATCGTTCCGTGCTCACGAATGTTCAGGGGTGCTGCACTCGAAATAAGTTTACTCAAGAAGACCGATTACTTCTGGCTCTTCCGATCTACAACAACTTTGCCCTCAGCGTGGTGATGATGTCGGCATTTTACTGCGGGGCAACTACTGTTCTCATTGATCGGTTCGATGCCCGTAAAGTCTTAGACGCAATCAAAGAACACAGATGCACCTATTTTGCCGGTACACCAACCATGTATTCATATCTGCTGAGTGAATACAAAGAGGGACATGACGATGTTTCATCACTGCAGATTGTAAATTCGGGCGGAGCCAACTTTCCCCTGGAAGTTCTAAGAGAATTTGAGAAAACGTTCGACTGCATCGTTATGGATGGCTTTGGCCACACAGAAGGATGCGGATTTTCAACACTTCAGCCGAGAGTTGGCGTTCGGAAGGAGAATTCGGTCGGTACGCCCATCAGCGACATCTATATCAAGATTGTCGATGATAATGGCAATGAAGTTCCTGTCGGTCAGGTAGGTGAAATCATCGAATATGGTAATGTGTTTTCTATTCACGGGTACATCAATGCCCCGGAGAAGAATGCCGAAGTCTATCGTGACAAATGGTTCTATTCCGGTGATTTGGGATATGTGGATACCGATGGCTATCTCTATATTGCCGGTCGCAAGCAGGAGTTGATCATTACGGGGGGCCAGAACATCTATCCGTCTGAAGTGGAAGAGGTTTTATATACGAATCCTAAAGTAGCTCTCGCAGCCGTCATCGGTATTCCTGATAAGATCAAGGGTGAATTGGCAAAGGCTTACATTGTCCTTCAAAAAGGTGAGTCTGCTGAAGAACAGGAGATCATTGATTATGTGCGGGCAAGAATGGCTAAGTTCAAGGCTCCCAGGATGGTCGAATTTGTTGATTCCCTGCCGCAAGGGCCCACTGGGAAGATTTTAAAAAGAGAATTGAAGGAAAGAGTATTGAAGGAAATTGAGTAATGCGGTGAGTTCGGAAAATGGCACGTTGGTAACTAATGCTGGGGGGACATTTGTAAATATTTTTTGATTAAAGACTCTGCGACATGGAGCGATGATACAGTGTGTGAAGTTACAGAGAGTATGCAGCGAGGGAATATGCAAGGGAAAATTGTTGATGTTGGGGAAGCGTTAAAATTAATAAAAAATGGGGATACGGTTGTTATCGGCGGATTCGTTGGAATGGGCCATCCTGAAAATCTGACATCTTCGTTGGAAGAAATGTTTATAGCAACAGGGACACCTACAAACCTTACGGTTGTCGGAGCAGCGGGGCAGGGTGACGGAAAGGATAGAGGGTTTAACCACCTGGCTCATGAAGGACTCGTCAAGAGGGTTATTGCTGGACATTGGGGCATGGCCCCCAAGCTGGGCAGGCTGGCGTTGGAGAACAAGATAGAGGCGTACAACATTCCTCAGGGAGCCATCTGCGGCCTGTTCAGGGAGATAGCGGGGGGAAGGCCCGGTTTCATTACTCACACAGGTCTCAAGACATTTGTGGATCCCCGTGAAACGGGAGGAAAAGTAAACGAAAAAGCAGAAGAGGATCTTGTAAAACTGATAGAGATCGAGGGACAGGAAAAACTGTTCTACAAGGCATTCCCCATTGACGTAGCCTTCTTGAGAGGAACGACTGCGGACTTGAATGGTAATATTACGATGGAACGGGAGGGGGCTACCCTTGACACGATATCCATGGCCCAGGCAGCTAAAAACTCAGGCGGTATCGTGATCGTACAGGTTGAACGAGTTTCACAGAGCGGAAGATTTAATCCTTATGATGTGAAATTACCCGGAGTCTATGTCGATGCGATTGTTGTGGCTAAGCCGGAAAATCACTGGCAGACGTATATGGAGCAATACAATCCGTCATATTCAGGTGAGGTATTCATTCCCATCGGAAGAATAGAACCACTTCCATTTACCGTTAGAAAGCTTATGGCCCGCAGAGCCGCACAAGAGCTGAGGTCGGGTGTTATTGTCAATCTCGGTTATGGAGTGCCGACAGGGGTTTCGATGGTGGCAGCCGAAGAAGAGATAAGCGATTTAATGACCCTTACCGTCGAATCCGGTCCGGTGGGTGGCGTCCCGGCAGGTGGCCTGAGCTTCGGGGCATCTACGAACCCGGATACCATTATCGATCAACCATACCAATTCGATTTTTATGATGGCGGCGGCTTGGATATAGCATTTTTAGGCGCGGCTCAAATTGATCAATTCGGTAATGTCAATGTCAGCCGTTTCGGGACAAAGTTAGCCGGTTGCGGTGGTTTCATCAATATTTCACAGAATGCAAAAGAGGTCGTGTTTACCGGGGAATTGACCATCGGGGCTGAAGTTGAAGTTCGAAACGGGAGAGTACACATCGTACGGGAGGGTAAGAAAAAGAAATACATCAACAACGTGGAACAAATTACCTTTAGTGGCGAGTATGCGCAGGAGATAAGGCAAAAGGTACTATACGTTACCGAGAGAGCGGTGTTCGAACTGAGGAAAGAAGGCGTGACCCTCATTGAAATTGCTCCGGGTGTGGATTTGCAGAGGGAAATTCTTGACCAAATGGAATTTCAGCCATTGATAGCGGACACCCTCCGAGAGATGGATGACCGGATCTTTAGAGAAGAAAAGATGCAGATACGGGATGAAATCTTATGCAAGGGGACCAGTCGGAATACTGGGTAGAGGTATTATTGACACGGGGAAGTTGCATGGAGAAAATTTGGTACCTCAATCAAAAAGGTTTTTTAGGGAAAGTGATGCTGGACAACAGGATCGTCATGTCGGCTATGAGTGTCAATCCACAACCTGATTTTATTGACGGCGAACTTAATCCCAGGATTCTCGATTACTATGAAGAACGAGCCGCCGGAGGCGCGGGGCTCATTACTGCTAGTATAGCGTACGTTGAGGAACAGGCGAAGAGTACAGTTTCAACCCTGGGCATATGGGATGACGGATTCATAGAACCTTTGAGCAGGCTGGTTCAGAGAGTTCATAAACATTCCGTAAAGATTGGCCTTCATCTCGCTCACGGTGGTTCGTATGCTCCCTCTCGACTTAATGGAAGACAGGCAGTATCCGCTTCGGCTTTTACCAATTGGGAAACAAAGGAAACCTGTCGGGAACTTTCCATCGCCGAGATAGAGGAAATAGTCGCCGGTTTTGCCAGGGCGGTGAAGCGGGCTCAAGAGGTCGGATTCGATCTTGTCGAATACAATGCCTACTCAGGCTACCTTGTTCGTGAATTTCTGTCTCCTCGCACCAATAAACGTAACGACAGGTATGGCGGTGACCTGGAAAACAGGCTGCGATTTTTTAAAGAAATAATCCATGCTTCAAGACGAGAAGTAGGAAAAGATTATCCTTTAGTCGCAAAGATATCCGGCGATGAATTTCTGCCTGGCGGTAACACGATTGAGGAGGCTGAGAAAATAGCCGAGACCTTGCAGAGCTATGGTATAGACGGTCTGCACGTCTCTCCCGCGGGTCACGAGGCCAGCCTGCCCTTAACTCTGGGGCTTGTGCCCAAAGGAGCCTTTGTTCATCTTGCCCAAAGGATTAAAAATAAGGTCAATATCCCCGTAATCACCGCCCATATAGGAGATCCGTTTTTGGCGGAAGAAGTACTGGCGGAAGGGAAAGCCGACTTCATCGCTTTTGCTAGGCCGTTTTTGGCCGATCCTCAGTTTCCAAAAAAGGTCCTTGAAGGGAGGTTTGAGGATATCCGTCCCTGTGTCCGCTGTCATCAAGGGTGTTTCGACAGAATATGGGTGGGTGATGAAGCGACGTGCCTTATGAATCCGGAGGCATTGAAGGAACGGGAATTTGTAATCCGCCCTGCCGAAGAAAGAAAAAAGGTAATGATCATCGGGGGCGGTCCCGGTGGCATGGAAGCTGCCAGGATTTCTGCGTCCAGGGGCCACGACGTGGTGTTGTATGAAAAAAATTCGCGACTTGGTGGTCAGTTAATCCCCTGTGCCATGCCTCCTGGGAAAAGTGATTTTTCCGAGGCTATCAAATATTACTCTGGCCAGCTTGACAGGCTCAACCTCAGGGTAGTGTTGAACACAGAGGTTACCCCGCAGGTGGTCCAGATGGAGAAGCCACAGATCCTGATCGTATCAACGGGGGCCAGGCCCGTTATCCCCTCTATCCCCGGTGTGAATCGGGAAAATGTATGTACCGCCTTTGATATCCTGGAGGGGAGAGTCAGGGTGGGCAGACATGTGGTGATTATCGGTGGTGGCGGCATCGGCTGTGAGACCGCTTTATACCTGGCTTACCAGAGTGCCATGTCCCCCGAAATTATGACATTCCTGATGCGTTGGGGCAAACTCAAATCAGAGTCGCTCCCGGATTTGAATAAAAGCGGCAGGGAGATAACAATACTGGAGATGCTGCCGACGGTGGCCCGCGACATAGGCATAACACGACGGGGATTTCTCCGTCGTTCATTGGTCATGTATGGTGTGAATGTTGTTACTGAGGCCGAGGTAACCGCCATTACCGATGATGGCGTGCAATTCACGAAAGGGGAGAAGACGCATACTATTCAAGCCGATGCGGCGGTACTATCGGTAGGTACTCAATCCGACAATGTTCTGTATGACCGGCTTCGGGGAATGGTGCCGGATCTGTATGTCTTGGGAGATGCCAAGGAGCCGAGAAATGCAATGGAGGCCATTAGAGAGGCAGCAGTAATTGCCCGTCAGATTTGATGTGTTTTGGGGCGACCATTGAATCGCAAATAAATAAAAAGGAGGGTACGGGATGATTAAAAGAATAGATCATATTGGTATAGCAGTTGAACGTATTGACGATACATTGGCTTTTCTCAAGGACTGTTTCGGTGCCGAGGAACTGGCCCGGAACGAGTATCCCGAAATGCAGCAGACGTCCTCAACGGTACGTATCCAGGGGACGAATTTTGAGCTGATGGAACCGACGGGACCGGATGGCGCCATCGGACAGTTTATGAAAAATTCACCACGCGGGGGATACCACCATATCTCCATACTCTGCGATGACCTCAAGGCCCTTGTTGATGACCTTGAACAGAAGGGACTGAAGATTATCGGAAAGATGTACGATGGACCGGATAGGGTCGCCTTTATTCACCCTAAAAGTGCCAAGGGTCTTCTGATTGAATTGACCGATACGGGATCGGTTACTCAGTAAATACATAAAGTTAAAAAGAGAACAAAAAGATATTTACGTTGTTACGGAGGAGGGAATCATGGTTTTGAAAAATAGAGCGGCATTTGTAACGGGAGGAGGACAGGGAATTGGGCGGGCTATTTGTCTGGAACTTGCCCGTCAAGGAGCCAAGGTATGTGTGGTTGATTTAAACCCGGAAACAGCAGCCGAGGTGGCAGGGGAAATTAAAGACCTGGGCCATGAAGCTATGGTTGCACAGGTCGACATTACGGATCTGGAGAAAGTGAAAGAGGCGATCCGGAAGGCCATTGATGCCTTTGGGGCCGTTGATATTCTGGTGAACAATGTCGGGTGGGACAAGGTTGAGCTGTTTGTCGACAGCAAACCGGAGACATGGGACAGGGTCATCAACATTAATTTCAGAGGTCCCGTAAACTGTTTCAGTGCCATATTGCCTCACATGATCGAGCGGCAGTACGGCAAGATAGTGAGTGTTGCTTCAGACTCGGGACGTGTCGGTTCTTCCGGCGAGGCTGTCTATTCGGGCACGAAAGGCGGCATCATCGCCTTCTCCAAGACAATTGCACGGGAGGTGGCCCGGTACGGGATCAATGTAAATTGTGTTTCGCCCGGTCCCACAGATACGCCGTTTTTTGCGGAGGTGGCGGGCGATAATCCGAAGATCGGAGAAGGGTTGAAGAAGGCTATCCCCCTGCGTCGTCTCGGCAAGCCCGAAGACATTGCAGATGCCGTTGCCTTTTTTGCCTCCGATGGGGCAAGCTATATTACCGGTCAGGTTTTGAGCGTTAGTGGCGGTCTCACTATGTCGTAAGCAGTTGGTATCGTAATCACAACAAAGGAGTAAGCATATGGATTTTCAATTCAATGATGAACAAAATGCATTGCGTGATATGGTGGCCAAATTTGCTGAAAAAGAACTCAAACCTTATTACACGAGGTGGGATAAGGAAAGAAAATACCCCTGCCACTTACATAAGAAAATGGGAGAGATCGGTATCTTGGGCATGACAGTTCCGGCCGACAAGGGAGGATTAGGTGCTTCGTATGTTGCCGAGGGGATTGCATGTGAAGAAGCTTCGAAGGGGGATTGCAGTATCACCATGTGTTCACAGGTTGCCGGACATCTGATTGCCGAGATAACGGCTCAGGGTAATGAGACACTACAAAAGGAATTTCTTGAACCGTTTCTTGCCGGGGATAAGATAGGCGCCTTTGCGATTACGGAACCTGGCTCAGGTACGGATGCCGTTGCTATGACCAGCCGCGCAGTCAAGAAAGGCGCGTCCTATATTCTCAATGGCGAAAAAGCGGGTATTACCGCAATGATGGATGCCGACTTTGCCTTATTGTTTGCCAAGACAGATCCGACTGCCGGAGCGAGAGGGGTCAGCTGTTTCATAGTACCTACCGATTTTCCCGGTGTCACCCTGCAATCCTATGAAGATATGGGGGTACGGGCGGTAAAACGCGGTTCCATGTTTATGGATGATGTGGAGATACCGGAAGAGTATCTGGTAGGCGAAGAAGGGATGGGCTTCAAGATGGGTATGGAGGGTTTTGATGTCAGTCGAATCCTTCTGGCCCTGGAAGCGATCGCGGCTGCCATGGTTTCACTGGAGGAAACGATTGAATATACGAAACAGAGGAATACCTTCGGCAGGCCCTTGGCAACATTTGAAGGGGTGAGTTTCCCCATAGTAGAGCATGTCAGTATCCTTGAGGCCGTACGCCTGCTTTGTTACCAAGGTCTCTGGTTGAGAGATCAAGGAAAATCGAGCACCAAGGTAGCAGGGATGGTAAAATGGATGGCTCCGCGATTTTCGACGAATGCATTGCGTGATTGTCTAACCCTTCATGGTCATCCCGGATACACGGATGAATTTCCCTTTGAACAACGACTTCGAGATGTTCTGGCCATAGAGATTGCCGATGGTACGTCACAGGTTTCAAAGCTGGTGGCAATGCGTGAGATATTCGGGAAAGAATATTTACCGTACAATTATCGATATAAATAGCAGGTCTTTTTTTCCGAGGTACTGTTTGATTCAGATTACTCCCGGTCGATGTGGCAAGTAAATCGATGGAGTAATGGAGAAAATAATCAACAAGGAGGGGGAAGAGATGGCATTTAACGTAGATTACACGGTATTCAAAGACGTATGGGAAAAAGAATACACCCTGACCAGGCAACTCTATAGAAATGTGGTTAAGTATGCCGACAAGGTGGCTATTATCGATCCGTATCGGGATAAAGCACTGACGTACAAAGAGTGGGATGAGGCATCCAACAGGTTTGCTCATGCCCTTATCGACGCCGGTATGGGACCACAGGACGTTGTAATGGCAGATATGTTCAATACCTACGAGTGGTTTATTGTCTATATGGGTGCGGCGAAGGCACGAGCCGTTTTGCCGCTTTTGAACTTTATGCTTCCCGAAGGGCAGCTTTGTAAGCTGATGGATGGCAGTAAACCAACCGTATTTGTTTACGACGCGGCATTGACGAATGTTTGTCTGAAGACGATTGAGCTGGCGAAAAACAAACCGAAGCTGTGTGTTATGTGCGGTGAGGGAGAACTGCCCGACTGACATATCAGTCTTGAGAAGTTCATGGAGGGTAAATCGACAAAACCGCCGGTATGTGAAAAGGATGTACGGTGGATCGATCCCATTCTCGGTCTCTACACCTCAGGAACAACCGGACTTCCGAAAGGATTTACCCTCAATCATGCCATCATCTTCTTCGACAACATGATGAATTCGGCGATGGAGAAGCTCGATAACCAATGTGTTAGCCTCGCTACGAATCCCCTGTTCCACCGTGGAGGAAACACAACGGGTGTCCTGCCGGTTTTGCACGCCGGAGGGTCTGTGGTCGTCATGAGGTCCTTTGATGAAAATATGGCCCTTGATTATATCGAAAAATACAAAGTTACCCATATGGTAAGTGCGCCGGTGATTTATGAACGAATGACGAATACCCAGGAAGCAAAACCGAGAGATGTGAGCAGTCTGAGATGTCTTACTTCGATGGGAGCTCCCCTTTCGCCGGATTCATGCCTGAGAATGATGAAGTATCTCTGTCCCGGCGTTATGAACGGCTATGGAACAGCCGACGGTCATTGGGTTACGATGATCTGGCCCTTCGAATTGCCGGAAAGGGCAGGCACCATTGGCCGGCCTATCGCCGAGGACATGGTTGTGCTGGTCAGGGTTGATCTGGATCGTCCGGGCGATCCGAACAATCCAGACGACATGGTTCCGAAAGACGGTAAAACGGAGGGTGAAATTTGCCTGAGAACCATGCATTCTCCCTACGGATACCATGACCGACCTGAGGACACGGCAAAGGCATTTCCCTTTCCGGGATGGCAGAAAACAGGCGACACGGGGACATGGGATAAGGACGGCTATATAACGATCAGAGGTAGAATGGATGATATGATCATAACGGGTGCCGAAAATGTGCATCCCGTGATAGTGGAAAATGCCATCATGGAACATCCGGATGTTGTCGATGTCTTTGTTACCGGTGCCCCAAGTAAACAATGGGGTGAAACGGTTGTCGCTTATGTGGCGTTAAAAGAAGGCTCAACAGTGACGGAAAAAGATATGGAAGCCTTTTGTGTAAACAATCCGAGGCTGGCGAGATATCAACGGCCGAGGAAATACAAGATTGTCGACAAATCCTATTTGCCTTACAACCCTGCGGGCAAGAAGCTGCATTACGTTATCAAGGAACGGGCGGCGCAAGATTTCAAAGAATAGATAGAATCGACCGTACTGAGAAGAGGAACCGGTGCGATTCCTCTTCTCGGTATCGATAACGGATCATGGCAGATGGATTCTCCTATCGACCTATGGGTGCGGCGATGCCCGGTCACGGAATGGGGGACGATTGCGTCATTCTGAAGACGAGAACAATGAAAGGAGTGTGAAGATGGAGTACCAGACAATTATATGTGACAAGAGTGATCGTATCGCTGTTATTACCCTCAATCGCCCCAAGAATATGAATGCCCTGAACAGCCAGCTGTTGGAAGAGTTGGATTGTGCCATTGCGGATATAGCATGTGATGAAGAGATCAAAGTTGTCATTCTGACCGGCAACGAGAAGTTCTTTGCGGCAGGAGCGGACATTACCGAAATCGACACTATTGAAAATTCGGTGGATGTCCATCGGTTCATACATCTTGTTCAGAATGTTATTAACAGGATTGAAGATCTGGAGAAACCTGTCATTGCGGCCGTATGCGGACTCGCATTAGGAGGTGGGTTCGAGCTTGCCCTTGCCTGTGACATAAGACTCGCCGCGGAAAATGCCGTCTTTGCCCTGCCTGAAATCAAGCTCGGTCTTATACCCGGCGGAGGAGGGACACAACGACTTTCCCGCCTTATCGGTACCGGTTTGGCAAAGGAACTCGTGTATACCGGTAATACTATTGATGCCCACGAAACTCTGAGAATAGGCGTGGTCAACAAGGTGTACCCCCTCGTATCGTTGATGGATGAAGCAAAAAAGGTTGCCCTGAAGATGGCAGGGTATTCCGGTGAGGCCATCAAAGCGGCTAAACTGGCCATCAACGGTGGGATCAACATGGATGTGAAATCGGGCATTGCCTACGAGGCCCGTTGCTTTGAGGTACTCTTCGCAACCGAAGATAGGAAAGAAGGAGTGAAGGCATTTATCGAGAAAAGAAAACCCCAGTTCAACGACAGGTAATAAAGGGAGGTTTGATTCGATGGAGTTTAAGTACGACGTACGGGATTTGAAGTTTGTTCTGAAGGAGTGGCTGCCGATGGAGGAGGTTCTCGGCTGCAATCGGTTTAAAGATAACTACAGCATGGACGACATAGATATGCTGTTGAATGAAGGATACAAGGTGGCCCGCGAGGTTGTGCATCCGATCAATGCGGAAGGCGACAAAGTCGGGACCAGATTTGAAAACGGAGTGGTGACGCCCGCGCCGGGATATAGGGAGGCCTTCAGATTTTTGCAGGAAAACGGATGGGGTTCAACCAGTGAGTGTATCGAGACGGAAGGGGGCATGCCCTTGACGATCTTCAAGGCAATCTTTGAGATGAATCAGGCAGCCTGTCCGGCTTTGCTGTCGTATATCAAACTAACAAGCGGGGCGGCCAATCTCATAATACGATTCGGCAGGGAAAAAGATAAGGAGCTTTTCCTGCCCCGGATGTTCAGCGGTGACTGGCAGGGCACCATGTGCATCACGGAGCCGAATGCCGGATCGGATGTGGGTGATTCGATTACCCGGGCATATCCTACCGATGATCCGCTTATTTACAAGATCAAGGGGACGAAGATGTTTATCACCGGGGGCGATGCGGGGATATGTGAAAATACGATTCATATGGTTCTGGCACGCCCTGAAGGGGGAGCCCAGGGTTCCGCCGGTATCGGTTTATACATCGTTCCGAAGATATGGGTGAATGAGGACGGAAGCCTGGGTAAGGTGAATGATGTTACGACCGTTTCGATTGAACACAAGATGGGGCTCAGTGCCCATGCCACGGCGCTCTTGAATTTTGGTGATAACGATGCATGCTACGGGATCAGGCTCGGTCCTCCCCCGGATGAAAAAGGCAGGTCAAAGGGGGTTCCCATGATGTTTCATATGATGAACGAATCGAGGATCGGCACCGGGCATAATGCAAATACACAGGCGGCTGCGGCATATTATTTTGCGTCTCAGTATGCCACCGAGCGCATTCAGGGGAGGCCCTTCGGCGAACCTGCGGCTGAGAGAGTGCCCATCATCAAGCATGAGGACGTGCAGCGGATGCTCCTCGATATGAAGGCCCAGACGGAGGGGATCAGGGCCATGACCTTCAAGGGTCTTTACTATCTCGACATTCAGGCAAACTCGGACGATAAGGAAAAGGCCAAGGAATATGGCGAGATAGCGGAGATATTCACCCCCATGGTCAAGGGCTATGGGAGCGAAACCAGTCTGAATCTGATAGCGGAGGCGATACAGGTATTCGGGGGCGTGGGATATTCCCGGGAGTACCCCGTCGAACAGTACCTGCGTGATTCGAAGATACTCACGATCTGGGAAGGGACGTCCTATATCCACGCGAACGATCTGGTGGGCCGCAAGATGAGGATGAAAGACGGTGTGCCCTTTGCCAACTGGATGGCAACGATCAAGGATTTTATAGACGGGAATAAGGATAACCCCGGCTTCGGACATGAGATGGAAGTCCTCTCGCAGGGGTACCGGTGTGTCGAAGGGATACGGGATATATTCGATTCGTGGTATGCGGAACTGGATACGAAGAGGCATTTCATCCCCTTCTATTCGTTGAAGGCTCTCTTTGTGTGCTCTCAGTTGCAGGTTGCCGAGTGTCTGATGGAACAGGCACTGATTGCGCAAAAGAGGCTTGGAGAACTGCCGGATGGCGATTATGAGCGTGGCTACTATACGGGTAAGATCGCCAGCGCACGATACTATATCAGTCAGGTGCTGCCCACCGCCTTTATGCTGACCGATCTGATCAGGACGGCCGACATCTCTGTCTTCGAATGCCCGGAAGAGGCGCTTGTCGTACGGTAGTGTGCCCCCGGTACGAAACCTATCCTTAACAATTACGGGAGGAAAGCGGAATGGAAATAGCCACAGTTATGATAATCGGAGCGGGAGCGATGGGATCGGGCATTGCCCAGGTAGCCGCCCAGGCGGGATATACGGTAGTCCTGAACGACGTTGCCGAGGCATTCGTGAACAAGGGGATGGCCGGCATATCCGGTAATCTGGAGAAACAGGTAGCCAAAGAGAAGATCAGCAGCGAAGAGCGGCAGGCGATACTGGACCGTATTACCCCCAGCACCAATCTGGAAGACGGCGAGGGAGCGGATTTTGTTCTCGAGGCCATCTTTGAAGACTTTGAGGCAAAGAAGGGTATCTTTGAGAAGCTGGATGCCCTGTGTAAGCCGGAGGCCATATTCGCCTCAAACACCTCGTCCATCCCCATCACCCGGCTGGCCGCGACCACGAAGCGTCCCGAGCGATGTATCGGCATGCACTTCTTCAATCCGGCACCGGTGATGAAACTGGTCGAGATTATTAGAGGGATCAAGACATCGGAAGAGACCATGGTCATGACGGAACAGCTGGCCGCCAAGATGGACAAGACAAGCGTGCGGGTCAAGGACGTTCCGGGGTTTTTGGTGAATCGGATCAACAACGCCATGCGGAACGAGGCGAAGACCTGTCTGCTGGAAGGGGTAGCGACGATCGAGGACATCGACACGGCCCTGAAGCTTGGACTGAGACTCCCCATGGGTCCCTTTGAGCTGGAAGACTTTGTAGGGCTGGACGTGGCGTTGAACGTATCCAAGACGCTCTATGAGGGGTACAAGGATGTGAAATGGCGTCCGAACCGGACCATGGAGCAGCTGGCGATCAGCGGCGATCTGGGGAGGAAGACGGGCAAGGGCTGGTATGACTATACCTCCGGGGAAAAGAAACCACGGAAAGATATAAAGTTTTAGTTTTTTGAGAGAGTTCTTTTAGTCAGTGAAAGAGTAAGGAGGAGACGCTGTGGATACGGTCAAATTAGAGATCCAGGATAGGGTAGCGGTACTAACGATAAACCGTCCGGAGAAACGCAATGCACTCAGCCACGAGGTCCGGGAGGACCTGTATCAAAAGCTGCAGGAGATTGATTCCAGGAAAGACATCAGGGCGGCAATTATCACCGGTGCCGGAGAGGCCTTTGTGGCCGGTGCCGATATCGCTTCGATGAAAGACTATACCGTCGAGGATGCTCTGAAGGCATCGAAGCACGGCAGCCGCATCTTTCTGTTCATCGAGAATATGAAGATTCCGGTGATTGCTGCCATCAATGGATGGGCTCTGGGTGGCGGCTGTGAGCTGGCGCTTGCGTGTGATATACGGATTTGCAGTGATGATGCCATGTTTGGCCAGACCGAAGTCAGGATTGGCATCCTTCCCGGCTATGGGGCGAATGTCAGACTCCCCCGTCTTATCGGTGCGGGAAGGGCAAAGGAATTGATCTACACCGGCCGCATCATAGACGCTGCGGAGGCGCAACTGATCGGGTTGGTGAATTCTGTTGTTTCAAAGGAACAGCTGATGGATGAGGCACTGAAACTTGCCGGGAGAATCTCAAAGGGGCCTGCGTCCATTACCCTTGCAAAGCGGGCCATCAACAGGGCCTTCGATCTAGAAATGGATGAAGCCCTGGAACTTTCATCAAAGCTGTATGGGGATGTGTATACTACCCGTGATGCCAAGGAGGGTATAGGGGCTTTTCTGGAGAAACGGAAACCTGAATTTACGGGTGAATAAAAGAGTGATGACGAGGTTTTCTATAGGGGTAAAAAGACAGGAGGAAAGATTACTATGAGTAGAGTTGCGCTAATCGGAGCCGGCCAGAGTGTTTTTTCGAGGA